>CAWUIO010000011.1:0-87847 GCA_963922455.1 uncultured Microscillaceae bacterium | reverse complement strand
CGCACAGCCAGCGGCGGTCTCACCCCATTCGGGCGCCCATCCCTAAGCCAGGTTTGGCTTTACATAGGAAGTTCTGGGTTTATAAGATGCGTATATGGACTTTTCGCACAGTTGTAGTCATACAGTAATCTAGTAGGGATTTATGCCCCAGCCAAACCTATAAAACTTCCTTGTGAAGTTTTTTTCAAGTATATGAATAAAACTAATTCCAAGCTAAATTACAGACCAATTGAAGATGCTAATCTTCGATAAATTCAACTAAAAGCAGTTTATTCACTTACTAACTTCTTAAAGCCTTCATGATGCAAGCGGCATGTTTTATAAAAATTTGCTTATTGTTTGTAAAATCTGGGCTGTAAGATAGGCAAATGATCACATGATGAAATACACACTTGTATTCCTTTCTATCCTATGGTTTTCCAGTACCGTGTACGCTCAGATTCGCTTCGAGCCAGGATATTTTATCGACAATGAAGGAAATCGCCGGGAAGTCTTGATTAAAAATACAGATTGGCGGTTCAATCCAGTTAAATTTGAATACAAAGGTAATCCAGATGATAAGGCTAACACGGCTTATCTCGAGGAGGTGCAAGAATTTGGAATTGATAACTTTTCTAAATACAAACGATTTGCTATCGAGATAGACCGTTCAAGTGACAATTTGAGTGACCTTAGCCTTGGTAAAGCGGCCAATTTAGAACAAGACACTGTTTTCTTGAATACTTTATTGGAAGGGAAGGCAGAGCTATATACCTATGAAGGGAAAGATTTCACGCGTTTCTATTATCGTAAAGACCAGGGTGACTTACAGTATCTTATCTACAAGAAGTATAGGGCTTCCTCTAGTCAAATGGGAGAAAATAAGTTTTACCGTTTACAGCTGTGGAATGACTTGAAATGTGAAGAAATTAAACAAACCGATGCTGAAAATACGGAGTATAAGCAAAAATCACTCATACGGTATTTTGAAAAGTATAATTCTTGTTTTGGTGAGTCGCACATACCCCTTAGCTACGATAAAAAAGAAAAACGGGATGGGTTTAACTTATCCATACGGCCTGGGATTAGTATTGCTGAATTGGATGTACAACCCGAGGGGAATTTGCCAGGCGGTACTTTCGACTCAGATATTGCTTATCGAATTGGACTTGAACTCGAATATGTATTCCCTTTTAACAAAAACAAGTGGTCTTTATTGTTAGAACCTGCTTTCCAATCATTTGAGACCACTCAAATGGTCGAGGGGGATCAGGCAATCGTTGATTATCAGTCTTTTTTAATATCCTTGGGTTTGCGTCACTATTCTTTTATTAGCAGAAAATCGAAGGTGTTTATCAACGGCCTCATCGTCTTAGATTTGGTTTTGGATGACTCCCGGATCACCTTCGACCGAAATGTATTCTCTACCAATTATATCGATCTTATTTCTTCGGGCAACTTTGCCATAGGCTTAGGATATACTTTTAACAATCGGGTAAGTTTAGAAGCTCGTTATAATATACGTAGGGATGTATTGGCAGCCGACGGGGACTTTGATTCGGTATACAATACTTATGGGATCATTTTAGGTTTTAATTTTTTCTAATTTGGCAAAGGCATGCAACCTGGGAGCCTGTTTATGTTATGCTTTTGTCATGGTAGACCTAATTATACCTTTGTAAATCCCTTAGAATATGTTATTTTCTTCGGTATTCACATGGTTTTTTCAAATAATCTGTTTATTTGTAGGTTCTAATTCAGATATTCATTTAGATTATTCTTATAGTATGCACCTACGTTTACTTAGTATCTTATTATTGTTTTCCGTGACTGCCTTGGCTCAATCGCCTTTGCACCAAAAAGCGGAAAAACTTGCCGCCCAAGTGGAAGAGAAAATGATTAGCTGGAGGCATGATATCCACCAAAACCCCGAGCTTTCTAACCGCGAATTTAAAACGGCCGAAAAAGTAGCGGCTCACTTGGAGTCTCTGGGCATCGAAGTCCAAACTCAGGTGGCCCACACGGGGGTCGTTGGCATTTTAAAAGGGGGCAAACCGGGACCCGTAGTGGGCCTCCGCGCCGATATGGATGCCCTTCCCGTAACTGAGCGGGTAGATATTCCTTTTGCTTCCAAAGTCATGGGAGAGTATAATGGAATTGAAACTGGCGTGATGCATGCTTGTGGGCACGATACCCACGTAGCCATTTTGATGGCGGTTGCCGATGTCTTAGCCCAGTTAAAAGACGATTTATCGGGTACAGTTAAGTTTATTTTCCAACCAGCCGAAGAAGGAGCGCCCAAGGGAGAAGAAGGTGGGGCCGGACTTATGGTAAGAGAAGGGGTTTTGAAAAACCCGGATGTGGATGTCATTTTTGGCTTGCATATCAACTCGCAAACGCCCGTGGGCCACATAAACTACCGGGCCAAAGGGATTATGGCTGCGGCCGACAAATTTGAAATCAATGTTCGCGGGAAACAAACCCACGGGTCCCAGCCTTGGGGTGGGATTGATCCCATTATGGTCTCTGCCCAAATTGTCAATGGCTTACAAACCATAATCAGCCGCAATACTCCCTTGACTCAAGAAGCGGCAGTGATCTCCGTGGGGCTCATCCAAGGAGGTACCCGGAACAATATCATTCCCGAGGATGTCAAGATGATTGGTACTATCCGCACCTTGGCCCCCAATATGCAAGAAGACATCCATAAGCGGATGAGCCAGATGGTTCCGGCCATTGCTGAGAGCTATGGAGCAGAGGCCAAAATCGATATTAGTTTTGGCCCTCCAGTTACCTACAATGACCCTGAACTTACAGCTTGGGCCGAACCGGTAATTAAGCGGGTGGTTGGCGCGGAGAACATGCACCGGATAAACCCTATCACCGGAGCCGAAGATTTTGCTTTTTACGCTCGGGAGATACCCGGTTTCTTCTTTTTTGTGGGAGGATGTCCGGAAGGAAGCAATCCCAAAGACGCGGCCCCTCACCATACGCCCGATTTTTATGTGGACGATAGTGGGATGAAAACGGGGGTGAAAACGATGCTAAATTTAACCTTAGATTATTTGAGTGAGAAGAGATAATACCTGTTAAGTTTTACTCTCGCAAAGGTTTGGCTCCTTTTAGAGCCAAACCTTTATCTTTTCAGGTATATTGCTTGAAATAGAATTGGGTAAAGCACGATAAACTCTTCTTTATGGCTGAGGGATAGAGCGGCCTGTTTGAGCTCGTGTAGGCCCGGCGGGGAAAGGCAGCGAGTAGCGAAAGCCCGACCCCGGCGCCACCCTACCTTGACCAAAGCCAGCTAATTTTACCGCCGGGGGCAGCCCCCCCGTATGAAAAATCTCTCCTCTCTTCTGTCGCCTCTCTACTCAGAAACTTATGTCATGTCAAAATTTGTAAATAGCTTCGCGAATGATCCATGTTTTGAAGTTATTTTCCCGCCTCCCTATGCCTTTCTTGTATGGGGTATCGAGTATAATCTATGTACTGGCTTATTATGTGCTAGGATACCGCAAGAAAGTAGTGCGAGAAAATATAGAGAAGACCTTCCCCGATAAAACCCCCAAGGAACAAGAGAAACTCATTCGGGATTTCTATCGCCACCTGAGCGATGTCGTAGTGGAGACGATGAAGGCCATTACCATCTCCAAAGAATTCATTTTGAAACGGGTGAAGATTCGAAACCCGGAGGCATTGGAGGCCAAATTTGCCCAAGAACGGGCCGTATTGGTGATGACCTCCCATCAATGCAATTGGGAATGGCTACTCTTAGGCTGTGGGGCATATTTTGAAAAACCCATGGACGGACTGTACAAACCGCTTCGCAACAAACAGGTAGATGCTTTAATGTTGGATGTCCGTAGCCGCTTTGGGGGGAAACCCATTGCCAAAAATGATGCCCTTCGGGAAATAGCCCGACGCAGCAAAACCGCCCGAGCCATCGGAATCGTAGCCGACCAAGTTCCTGGAGAATTTGAAAAGAAGTATTGGACTACGTTTTTAGGCCGGGAGACCTCATTTTTCTTGGGTACCCAGCGCATTGCCCAGCTTACCAAATGCCCCGTTATGTTTGTGGGCATGCGAAAGCTCAAGCGAGGGTATTATGAGATCTTTTTTGAAGAACTGGCTGAGCCCCCGTATGAAAAAGATTCTTTTGCCGTCTTGGAAGCCTATGCCCGGGCCGCCGAAAAGCTAGTGAGCGAGGCTCCCCAGCATTGGCTTTGGTCCCATAAGCGTTGGAAATACGAAAAAGTGTAGTAAACGTGGGTAAGCTTCTGGTAGACCGCTTAGGGTTTTGGGCTAACTTGAAATTCTGCTGTGTGATATATTATTTCCCCTGATTGGCTAAGACCTTCCAGGATAACTTCATAAACTCCGGTGTCGTCCCCGGTGTAAAACTCGATAAGGGGGAGTTCACCGGGTTTTCCTTTTAAGTGAGGATTCCAGTACAGTTGTTGACGGAAATCAGGTATGCGCCGGGTATCTTGCTCATTTTGAGCATAGTCTGGCTGATAAAAAGCTTTTGAAGTCTGTCTAGAAATCAGCGGCAGCTTCACTACCTGGTCTGAAAGAGGATAATTATTGTAATCTCCGTCATAGGTCCTAAAATCTAGGATACCTTCACATTCCAAAGGGCCATAGTAAAAATGCTCGTTGTAGACGGATATAGCTTTAATTTGGGAGGCTTTGTAATTTAAAAGACTATCAATATTGGTAATAGGAATCCCATCCAAGAGAACCAGCGGCGGATTTTTGAATGAAAGTCCGTTAAGCTTATTTCTAACCCGAATTGGAAAGCTCTTATCCTGAGGGTGAGGGGCTGCACTTTTAACATATTCTCTAATTACATCAATCAAGTCAGGAAACCGGGTATATTCGTCTAGGTAATAAAATTCGGTTACTTCCCCGTAGAAGGGCAGGGGTGGGGGGGCTTGCGCTTCGGCACTTGTTTTTTTTCGGTAGTAAGCATTTTCTATTTGCACTTGAGTGCTTAAATCTTTTAAGTAATCCCGCCATTCCAGGCCAAGCTGGAGAGGAGGAGGGGGATTTGGGGTGTGCTGGGGCCAGAATTCGGGGTCTAGTGTTATTTGATAGGATTTATCAAGTAATTTGGGAGCTTGGAGCACAACTTCGTGATCCTCGCGCATATGTTGGGAATGGAAGTAAAACCTTCCCAAGGTGTCTGTCTTGGCGGCTAAAAAATAATAATCTTTCCCAGGAGCACTCAGGGTCATTATTTGATTGCTGAGGGGTTTTCCTTCCCTACTCAAATTACCAGATAGAAGATCTCCTCTTAGTTCAGGTAAATATTGTATTTGCTTAAAATTGGATAAGAATACCTTTTGCCAATCCGTTAAATGGTTTTCTTCTTGCAATAAACGGATAGCTTGCCAACTTTTCTTGCCTTCCTGGGAGGTATAGGGAGCATTTCTAGAAGACCACTGATTTTTTGAAAAAGAGCTTAAGATTCTTGGGGGGGGTAAATACGTTTGGGGCATTTTTTTTCGTACTGATACCGATACATCCAATATTTCAGAGGGGGGTAATTCTCCGGAAGATTTCCATTCTAATCGCACTTTTTCCCGATTGCTCACCCGGGAATTTTGAGGGCTTAGTTGAATCAATGGCTCGGTATCAACCGCTTCTTTATACAGCGCCCTTTCCCAGATGAGTTCTTTCTGGGTATTGAAGAGGCTGAGCCAGCTAATTCCTTCAGGCAGCAAATCCCAGGGAATATCCCAAGATTCAACTTGGGGGCTAAGGCTTAATTTTTTTTCTTGGATGTAGGTTCCTTGGTGATGCAAAATGCCTATAGCTGCTTGGGAGGGTGAGGCTGAAATTTTAAGAGCTAAGACATTAGGCTTGCGATCGGCCCATATTTGAATACCTGATTTTTGTGCTGGGGGCAGTGTAAAAGAAAAGGATTGCTTGTTTTGATTGATTAAAACAAAAGAGTAGGAGGTCTCTTGGGGTATGAATTCAAAACTTCCTATACCTTCAGGATTTAAGGTGATTTTTTGTAAAGTATCTCCTTGGGAGTTGAGCAAATGAGCTGTTTGGGGTAATTGCTTAGTTCCTTCCCTTGGGATTTGATAATGAACTCGATTGGGAATTCCTTCAAGCAAGTTACTGCCCTCAACCCAGAAAAGTGGTCTTTGGAGGGGCAAATTACCATCTTCTGAGACCTCCAATGGAAGAAACGGATTAATAATGCTAAGCCAAGTCTCGAAGAAACGGGAAGAGCCTTGGTTTTTCATCCAATTGGTATACGCCAGGAGCCGATAATTGCCAGAGGGTATATTCGCCGGGAGAAAAAACTCGCCGCTACCACTACCTTCCAGCAAGTCAATTTTCCCTTGTAAAATAGGATCATGGTTATCATCCAAAAGCTCAATATAGGCCAAACGGCTAAGTAAAGAAGGCTCCTGACTTTGAGATTTTCGGCAGAATACTTTGAATTGTAGACTTTCCCCACAAATTAAAAAGTTGTTGTTGATATGTAAATATATCTCTTCGGGCTGCCTAAGGTCAAAATAATTTTTGAAGCTGTCCTGGAAGGTATTCATATCCTGGGCGCATAAAATATGACTAAGGGAAAGAAATTGAAAAATTAACAGGACACTTTTAGACTTCATTAATTTCACTTTTATGATTTGCAACTATTCCCAAAAGTCAGGTATTTGGGTAGTACCGATATTTGTACAATTGCCACAGTCTTTGGGTACAGTGACAAATGTGGCTGGATTTGATCCAAATGCTGCCCATATTTCCCGGGTTTCAGCATTATTGTTTTGCGTCATATAATTTCCGATCTCCGTGGAAGGTACACTCTCCGTAAACTCTTCACATGTGTTTAAGTAGGGAGGCCGTATAAAACCATCAGGAGTAAAGTTCTGAGGGGTAAAAAATACCCTTAATTCTGAGCTTTGAGATGCATCAAAATATCCGAGTACTAATTCATTTGGATTATTAACATTTACAATATTTCCTATGCTTGTACCTGGTTGTATATCAAATAGAGAGCCTGGGTTTTCAGTAAACTCTCGTAAAGCATCCCAGAATAAATAGCTTTCCTGGTTTAAGGCATATTGTTTGACCAAAATACTATAACGGAAACGCATTATAAAAGACTCTTCTGGAATGAAACGTAGCTCAAATTGACTAATACGGTCTTCCGACTGATTTTGAGTAGTACTTACTAATATATTACTAGAAGGGTCAGTCCGCCAACACCTGCCTACTACATCTGGATGACGGAATTCAAAATCATTTCCACCCAACCAAACATACGTTGAAGGAAATGGTGGGCGAATTTCATATGTTTCCTCAAATTCCCAGCGGTAAAAGCGTGTTCCTTGGCTAGGGTTATGAGAATCTAAATAAATAAATATGCCAGCCCCTTGTTCAAGAGAAGCAGGTAAGTAATGTGCATAAACACTATCAATGGAAGGGGATGGTTTTAATATAACTGGAGATGATTGATAGGTTTTTTCATCCCGAGTAAGGATATTAAGTTGATAAGTCAATCCTACTATTCCCGATATGCTAGGATCACTGAGATAGATGCCCGCCTGAGTCTCAGTAAAGGGAATAACTTCTTGATTATTGGTACTTAACCAAACCTGTGCTCCTTCTTCAAAGCGATTAATACTCGAGTCAAAAGGAGAGGTACGGCTTAGTTTAATTTGATGCCTGCTTGCCTTATCACTCAAAAAACCTTCTACGACTAAATAATCAGTAAATGTATCTGACTCCGTGTCAAAAGGTTCGATGCACGTACTCAAAGACAAGCTGAAAATGCATATCAAGATAGTTCGTTGAAGTATTTTTATCATAGGATAATTCAATTAACAACTACCAAAAATCGGGTCGTTCTGTAGTTCCAATATCCGTGCAATTACCGCATTCTCGGGGGACAATCCTAAAGACCGTCTCAGCAAAGCCAAAAGCCGCCCATATTTCTTTGGTTTCAAAATTATTTTCGGTACTCATAAAAGCCCCAATTTCTTGAACGGGTACATCCTCAATGTTCTCTTCACAAGTTTCTAAATAATCGGGCCGGATGTAGCCCTGAGGGGTAAAAGACTGAGGAGTAAAGAATACCCGGCGTTCGGAGGTTTGTGAAGCATCAAAATATCCAAGTACTAGCTCGTCGGGATTATCTATCGAAAAAATATTTCCCGGTATGGTCCCGGGTTGAATATCAAAAAGGGAACCTTGAGTTTCGCTAAGCTCCCGTAATGCTTCCCAAAAGAGGTAGGTCTCAGCATTTAAAGCAAATTGACGGACGAGCATGCTATAACGATACCGCATAATAAACGATTCTTCGGGGATAAACCGTAATTCAAATTGGTTGACCGCATCGCGTACCAAGTTGGTGGTATTTTGTACTAAAATATTTTGGGAAGGATCTGTCCGCCAGCATAGCCCAACTACCGAAGGTTCACGAAATACAAAGCTATTTCCACCAGTCCAAAGGTAGGTGGAAGGAAAAGGGGGCCTGATTTCATAGGTTTCATCAAACTCCCAACGATAAAAGCGGGTGTTTGCCGTCGGATCTTCGGTATCTAGGTATATATGAATGCCGGCTTCCTGCTCCACCGATTCGGGTAAAAATTCAGCATAGACGCGATCAATTGGCGGAGTGGCTTTTAGGGTGACCGGGGTAGATTGGTACTGTCTTTCATCTTGGGTGGTAATGATCAATTGATACGTATTACCCACAAACCCTCGGAAGGTTTGGGGACTTAAATACACACCTGGGCTTACTTCTTGAAAGGTAGTACTGGTTCTTCCTTCTTCCTCTATCCGAACTTGGGCACCGGTTTCAAAACGTCTTTCGTTGGAGTCTAAGGGGGATGTGCGGGTGAGTAAGACTTGATGTTGTTTGGTAACATCGCTCAGAAAACCTTCTACCACCAAGCGGTCATCAAAACCCTGAGGCCCAGTTTCGAATGGCTCAATGCAACGGGTATTGGAAAGTAAAAAAAGGGCAATAAATATTTTAAGAGAAAACGTCTTCATACATATTATTTTCTATCCAGATCTAGTACTTGGGCTTTGGCTTAAAATTTAAAATTGTAAGAAATGGTAGGTATCGGTGATCCAAAGATGGTTAAAGAATAGGCTTGTATACCTTCCTCTTCGGCTACAAAGTAGACGGAATATGGATTGTCTCGCCCGAATAAATTATATATGGAAATGGTCCAGAAACTGTGGGCCAATTTTTTAATTTTATGATTTCCCTCAACATTAAACCCTATATCTACCCGCCAGTAGTCTGGAATTCGGAAATCATTCCGGTCGGAGTATAAAATAATTTGCTCGCCCGCCAGTTGATATTGACCGGTAGGAAACGTTATGGGGCGACCGGTACTATAGGTAAAGTTGAAGGAAAAGCTGTAACGGCGCGATAGTTTATAATTACTAACCAAGGTGATATCGTGGGGCTTGTCGTAATTGGCGGGGAAGAATTGCCCTTGGTTGATTCGTTCTTGCGGAAAGGGACTGTCCAATTGTAATAAAGTGCGAGAATAGGTGTAACTCAACCAGCCATTCAAGCGCCCCGAACGTTTACGGAAAAGTAATTCCAAGCCATAGGCTTTGCCCCTACCTTGAATGACATCTGTCTCAATGTTGGGGTTTAAGATGAGCTCAGCCCCGATTTTATAATCCAGGGTGTTTTGTAACCATCGATAGTAGATTTCCAAGGAAGCTTCTATGGTATTTTCCTTGATATTACGATAATAGCCCAAGGATATCTGGTCGCCAATTTGGGGCTCGATATTATTATCGCTCAGCTTCCAGGTATCGGTTGGGGCCACCGAAACAGTATTAGACAATAAGTGTATGTATTGGCGGGTGCGGTTATAGCTCAATTTGATGGAGGAAAGCTCATCTAAGGAATAACGTCCTGAAATACGCCACTCAGGCCCATGATAGGTTTGAAAAGCTTGCAGGTTATCCACCCGGACGGTATCTACAATCGCAAATTCCTCTCGGGGCAAACTGGGATCGTATTGGAAAACCGTACGTGCTCCCAGGCTATTAAACATAGAATACCGTAAGCCAAGATTAATTGAGAAACGAGGCCCAAACTCAATAAGGTCAGAAAAGTACAGCGCACTTTCAAGACCTCGTTCAGTGGGTAAAACCCGGTTGGATATCAACGATTCACTGCCAAAATTCTCAATAAAACCGGGCTCCAAATAATAAAACTTAGATTGAGCCCCAAAGTTGAACTGGTGCCTACTACCCGGAAATAAGTTAAAGTCAAGTTTGAGATTACCCTCCCTTATCAAAAAACCTAGTTCAAAGGCTTCTTCGGGTTGGGCATCAAACTCCACTCGGTAATTATATTGGCTATATGTGGCACTCAATTCACTTTGTAATTTTGAATTGTACCGGTGCTGCCATTGTAAAGAAGCATTTAAATTTCGATAGCGGAATAGGGAGTCAAAGGATAATTTATAGCGATCTCGGCTTAGATAACCAGATAGGGATAGGCTGTTGTTATCATTAATTTTATGACTTAAGCGAGCTACCACGTCATAAAAAGACGCTTCACTATTTTGAATACTTACATCATCTACCAAATTAAGCACCCAATCTGAGTACGTGGTCCGGCCTCCTAGAAGCAGCGATGTTTTATTTTCTTTTAGGGGAATTTCAAAGCTCATGCGGCTTGTAATGGGACTTATACCCCCCTCTGCCGAAAATTTCTTTTTATTCCCATCTTTTAGATTTACTTCAAAAATGGAAGAAAGGCGTCCTCCCTGATCAGCCGGGATAAAACCCTTGAACAATTCGGCATCCTTGATGACATCGGCGTTGAAAATGGAAAAAAAACCCAAAAAGTGGGAGGGGTTGTATATAGTAGACTCATTCAGTAAAATCAGGTTTTGATCGGCCGCGCCCCCCCGCACATTAAAACCAGCGGCTCCTTCCCCTAGTTTTTGTACTCCGGGTAAACTTAGCATGACCAAAAGGATATCGTTTTCACCCAGGACTTTGGGGATATTTTTCATGGTTTCTATATCAATCTTGTAGCGGCCCATCTCGATACCCATGATGTTGACATCTCTTTCCGACTCAATGGTTATTTGTTCAAGGGAAACTATTTTGCTACGCAGATCAATGTCCAGGCTCCCACTGGAGTATACCTGTACTTCTTGGGAAAACGCTTGCATGGTCGCAAACTGGGTCTTGATGATATGAAGCCCTTTTTCTAAACGTAGAGAATAATATCCGTTTACATCGCTTGTCGTGATGGGCTGTCCATCATCTGCATAGACCACGACTCCCGCCAAACTTTCTCCGTTTTCAGCGTCCCGGATATAGCCGCTAAGCTGTACTTGGCCAGGCTCGTTAAATCTACTTGGGTCGCCAACCTCCATAATTTGGGAGGTGTCAGCCTGATTCCCTTCCTCAGGGCGAGGAATCTCTCTTTCGTAGGTAAAAGCAGTACCGTTTGTCCTTGAGGTGTCCGAGCTTCCAGTACCCTTTTCGAGGAAACCATCGGCCAATTCATCCACAATAGCAATATCTCGACTCAGGATGATACGGTTTTTGTAAACAAGATACTTTAAGCGAGTACCTTGAAGCAAATCACTCAAAATATAGTTTAAGCTTTTAGACTCATAAGAACGGCTAATACGTTGCGGACCTATCCACTCAGGAGTATAAAACACAGGGTAGTTGGTCTCCTGCTCTAGTTTTTCAAATACCTCTGCCCAAGTGTCTTGATCAAAACGCAAGGTATATTGTGTCTCAGGCTCTTGAGCTTGTAGTGAAAAGAGAAAAAAAGAAAAGAGAAAAAACAGTATAATTTTTTTCATAAACTAGGGGGACGCTGGGGCAAACTGCTCACAAAACTGGATCAATTGGACGATTTCAGATTCACGATTGGTTTTAATCCTTAATCTATTATTTTTGATATAGCGGGCAATTTCATCCGTATGCTCGGGGAATTGCTTAATTATATCTTTCTCAGACTTTATTTGGAAAAAGACCTGGTCATTTTTACTGCCAAATACTTGATGGTCAGGCTCAAACTCTTTGCGAAAGTCTTTGAGATATTCCGTTTTGGCTCGCTTGGCATACAGATTTAAGTAGGTACCTGCATGTAAAACTTGGTAATAACCAGACTTGAGGGGACTTTCTGGGCCTTGGGGCTTAAGGTGCTTAAACGGGTAATTTTGTATACTAAAGGCATCTACTTGCTGTTCTTGTACGACCAGGCTGACCGGGAGCCCGCTCTGATTGTAAAATTGTATAAGCAGGAGATCTTGATGGATATCGTATAAAAGCTTCGGATAATGATAGATGTAATTATCTATCGTGACTGTACCTTCCTTCCATTTCTTACTGATAAAAAAAGGATGTGAAATTACCCCTACAAACTCTACCACGTGTTGAGGGCCCGAAAACAAGGGACTGTTCTCAATACCAATGAGGCTATCCAGCCATATCTCGGCTTGTTCGTGCCAGTTATTTGGAAGGTCTATAGATGGAATTTGCCCGGATAGAGCAGTAGGATTAGTTAATTGCAAGCCCAGCAATAAGAAAAATACGGAGACTGGGGGTAGATAAAAAAAATAAAATCTCTCAAGCTTCTCGGCTTTCCGGATAAGCAGCATGGTAAATTAGGGTCACTCAGGTGAATGGTTAAATGATGGTTTTTAGGTATTTCTTAAATATAGAACTTTTCTAGGTCATAAGATGATTTAATAAGGAAATTTTGAATAAAGCCCCCTTTTTTAACAATTATCCTATCATTTGAGAAACCGGTTTAATCTCAAATATTGTAAAAAAAAGAATAGGGGCTTCCCCGCGAAAGGAAATAACTACCTGAAATGCATAGGTAGTGGCGCGGGTCGGGCTCTCGCTACTCACCGGCCCACCCCCGGCCCACTTCGGGCTCAAACAGGCCGCTCCATCCCTAAGCCAATTATACATACATATGATAAAAAGCTTTAAGATTTGCCGAATACGAACTTAGGGAACACTTCGGGTACAAGCTTTATCGTGGAAACATCGGCTTAGGGATGGCCGCCCTTTGGGTTGAGACCGCCGCTGGTATGTGGGGAGCCGGCTTAACAGGCCAGCCCGGCCCGCGCCGGCAAATATTGTCAATTCACTCCCCCTCTTTTTGGGCGCGGGCAAGCCCCAAATTCTTGCTGTAAGGCTATTCTCCTGCTTTCTGCCCAGAATAGCTGGCGTGAACCCCCTTAAAATAGGTAAATACTTCCTCGGCAATCCAAGAATAATAAAAATCGCCAAAGTGAACCTCATCGGGGAGCACCCTCTTCCAGTCTAGCTTGCGGTTTTCAACCCGGTCACGGATGGCCTGATTGATATCCAAATAGCCAATTTCAAGCGATTGGGCCATCACTTTTAAGATGGGAAGATAGACTGATAAAGCTTCATCATAATGGGTCAGGATAGGGGTAGGGGTTAAAATCATAGGGGATACCTCCATGAAGCCTGTATTGCGTACCAGGGTAAGCATGCGTTGTTTATAATACTGGGGGCTATAGCCGTGATATACGTCATTGATCCCAAACATCATGATCATCAGGTCAGGCTGGTGCTGGCGTAGGTAGAAATCTCCGTCTTTCATTGCTTGATCACTGGTCCAACCGCTGTGCCCCTCATTGATGACTTGGATGTTGGGATTTTGAAAGTGGTTTTGGAGCAAACTCTCCAATACTTTGGGGTAAGGCCGGGCCACCTGCCCCAAATCATCCACATCAAAGCCATAGGTAATGCTATTCCCATAACACAAGATTTTCACGCTATCTCCTTGGCTCATCGCCCGCACTAATTTGATGATTGCCGGAGATACCAGGCTGTCAGGTGGAGCTTGATTAGGGGCCATAAGCGCTGTGGTTTGATTTGTATCGGGTCGGGGAGAAGTGTTTTCACTGTGGGCAGGTGCCTGCGGACTTTGGCAAGCAAAGGCAAGCAAAAAGGCCCAAAAAGTAAAGGATAAGATACGGTTTGAATGCATACACATTAAGAATACGTCCGCCCTTTCCAGGAAATAGGCCGGCCTATGAGTTCATACACGAGCAAAATGATACTTAAAATTACAGAATAAAGTACATAGCCAAAAAAATAGACTACGTCTTTTAAACGATTTAGCCGGGACAGGCTGTAGCTTAACAAAATGAACTGCGTCAATATCGTAATCAAGGCTAAACTAAATCCAAGATAGGGCCAAAGAATGCTCAGGGCGAGGAGTAAAGGAAACCACAGCATGCGCGTATAGACCAATATTCTTAGGCCAAAGGGCAAGTTTGGGACAGCCCTGATCCATCTTCTTCTTTGAGAAATAAGACTGGCCCAATTGCGACAAGGCTCACTTAGAACCCATGCTTCGGGTGTATCCACAATTTTAAAGGAATAGCCCTCTTGCAAAACAGCCCTAAATAGCTGGAAATCTTCAGTTATACTAAACCCTAAGGTTTCATAACCGCCGGTTTGTTCATACGCTTCTCTTCGGATAGCCATATTGTTGCCCCAAGCGGTTATTGGTATACCCCAATTAGCCAGTATTTTTATACAGCTTATCTCAAATATCCACTCTAGTGACTGCCAAAACTCAAAAGCCTTCTGGGAGCAAATAAGGGTACGTCCATTAAGCACGCCTAACATAGGG
Source organism: uncultured Microscillaceae bacterium (assembly GCA_963922455.1). Classification (GTDB taxonomy): domain Bacteria; phylum Bacteroidota; class Bacteroidia; order Cytophagales; family Microscillaceae; genus CAWUIO01. Next base: position 73,203 of record CAWUIO010000011.1, on the reverse strand, counting down.
TCATCATCAAAGAGCTTGGCAGAATCTAGCCAATTAGGGGGTACTTGCACATCCGCATCGGTAAAATAAAAATAACACCCCCGGGCTTCGCGGGCAAGCAGGGCCAATACCCCAGCTTTACCCGGTAGTGGTTTATGTGCTTCCTGGATGGGGTAGACAGTAATATAGGGGTGCTTTTCCTGAAAGGGTAGAAGCAGTTCGGCAGTTTGATCACTAGATTGGTCATCCCCAATCAATATTTCGTAAGTGTCAGGGGGGGCTTGCAATTGGCATAGAGCCTGGAGGCATTTCTCAATAGTTTGGGCCTCATTACGCACGGCCAAGAGAATGCTTACAGAAGGCCTTGCCATATTTATAAGGAGGTAAATTGGTAGCCTTGCTCCGCAAAATGCTCCATAAAACGAGGGAGGGCGTAGCGTAGGGTGTTTTCGGCTTTCAGACTATCGTGAAAAAGTACAATAGAACCTCTTTGGGTATTTTGTAGGGCCTTGGCAAGGGCAGTTTCGGGGCTCACCCGAGAATCAAAATCATAGGTTAGGACATCCCACATAATAATACGATAATCTTGTCGAACCTGACGAGACTGGGATGCTTTGAGTCTTCCGTAGGGTGGCCGGAAAAGTTTGGGGTACTCGGGCCCCACAAAACGCTCGATTTGTTCCTGGCAAAGCCTGACTTCTTCCCAGTATTCTTCCTTACTTAAGTGACGGCCATTCCGGTGATGGTAGGTATGATTACCAATGTGATGCCCTTCCTCTAAGATTTTTTGTAGTATCTCGGGGTGCTTGCGAATATTATCACCCACACAAAAGAAACTGGCTTTGGCTTGGAATTCTCTTAAAGTATCCAAAACAAACTCACTCACCTCGGGGATGGGGCCATCGTCAAAAGTCAGGAAGATCTGCGAGCTTTTGACCCGTTTTTTCCATTCCCAATGGGGATATACCCAAGGAATAAAGGTAGGGGTTTTGAACAAATACATAATCAGCTAATGTTCTTCACCCGGCAAGAAAGCAAGGTGATGTCGTCTACGTACTTTTCTAACTTTTTAAACTGATTGATCCGGCTAATGAGATTTCCGTGTATTTCGGCCAGGTCATTTTTTTGCCAGGTCCGTAGGAAGCGGATGAGCCGCTCCAGTCCAAATTGCTCATCATCCGAGTTATTTACCTCCGTAACCCCATCGGTATAGGTAAATAAAAAGAAATTCTGAATATTTTCGAGAGCCTGCTCATGAATGAAGGGGAGAGGACTAAAAGCCCCCAACACGGTAGTTCCCTCTTCTAGCAATTGGTCTTCTCCACGATCAAAATTATAAAAGAAAGGCGGGTTGTGTCCGGCATTGATATAGCGTAAGGTATGTTCCTTGCGGTCGTGGAGAGCGATAAAGAACGTGATAAAGTGTTCCCCTCGGGCATTGTCATAGATGGAGAGGTTTAGTTCTTCCACAATTCGGGTAAGGTCATCCGTTTGTCGGAGTAAGCTACGCATCAATGCCTGAAAGTTAGACATCAAAAGGGCCGCGGGCACACCCTTTCCCGAAACGTCTGCAATGCAGATAATGAATTTATTGTCGTCTAGCTCCACATAGTCATAGTAATCGCCCCCAATCATATCGTGGGGGAAATAGGTAGCTTTGATCATCACGTCTTCCCGGTAAGGTAGTCTTTGGGGAAAGAGCATGGATTGGACTTTTCGGGCAATGTCCATCTCATTTTTGATGGTCTCTTGACGGATTTGGCGCCGAACCAGCTTTTTATTCTCAATGGCCACAATGATGATGTTACTCAAGGCCTGGACAAAGCGCGTGTCTAACTGCCCCACTTTACCAATAGAATTGATAAAAACATAGGCCAAGACCCGGTCTTTGTGCATCACGGGGATCACAATCTCAAACTCCTTAAATATCTCATTTTCAAATGGTATTTCGGCGCAGCGAGAAATTTCTGTAATATCTTGCAAGGCATCCAGGTCCAAATCAATCATCAAAAATGGATTTTGGGTGCCAAAATACACCTTGCATTCCCATTCTTCATCCAAGACATAGAGGGCCATTTTTTCGACCCGCAGGTTACCTCGAAGCGTAAATTTATACATAGCGTATAAAGAATCTTCCGAAGCATTGTTGTTGATGGCTTGGGTAATTTCCAGGATGGAGTTTAGCTCGAGTTCGGTTTGATGAAAACGGGCTTTGATGGCATCGAGATCAGACGGTATTTTTTGGGTCATAAGCATCACGTAATCCGTTTCCAAATAAATTAAAAGCAAGTACGAGTAGGGCAATACAAACACTGGGAAATAAAACCAGGTAAAACCCTCCTTCATTGATAATGAAGCTAAATCCTTCATTTACCATGACTCCCCAAGAAGCCACAGGCGGTTGGGCACTAAGGCCTAAAAAGCTCAAACCCGCCTCAGTCAAAATAGCCGAGGCAAAGTTGGATGTCAAAATAACAATCAAGGGCCCAAAGATATTCGGGAAGATGTGAACGGTAATGATTCGCATATTGCCCACACCCAAGGCCCGGGCTGCTTCCACGTATAGTTTTTGTTTTACACTCAAGATTTGCCCTCTCACTACCCGGGCAATTTCAACCCAAGTGGTGAGGCCGATAGCAATAAAGGCTACAAAGATTCCCCTGCCTAAAGCCAGACTTATGGCAATAACCAACATAATACCCGGGATAGACCACACGACGGTCATAAACCACATGATAAGATTATCTACCCAACCACCAAAAAAACCGGCCAAAGATCCTAAGGTAAACCCTACAACAAATGAAATAATGACCGATACTAAGCCAATCCCTAGGGAAATCCTCACCCCAAACATCAAACGACTTAACATATCCCGCCCGGCTACATCAGTCCCGAGTACATACGTACGTGTCTCGATACAATGGGCTTGGAATTCCTTCAAGAGCTCAGTCAGGGAGACTTCTTGCATCTTTTGCTTCAGGTCTAAGTAACGGACCTTGCCTTCAGCGGGGATAAAAACCCAGTTTTTTTCCTTTGTGGGAGAGTTTTCTGATTTTCCCACATAGACGGCCTTCACTACATCGATCAAGGGGTAAGATACTTCGGAGTTTGGTTTGTCATATTCTTGGATGTAAAGCAATTGTGAAGCCTCATCTATCCGGTAGTCTTCTATCGGGATGCTTTGGTAGGCGCTTTCTTGACCGAATAAATTACGAACAAAGAAATTTTCTTGGGTATAAGTGAGGTTTTTTCGCTTCTGGAGGACCTGTACTTGAAAACCAGGGGGCTTCTGGCTGATAGCATCCATGCGGTCATCGGCATACGGGGTGCTATCGGGCATAATCGTGTAGCCCAACAGCGCAGTCAGAATAGCCAACAATATGATCACCATACCAAATACGGCGGGGATATTTGCCAAAAGTCTTTTCTTGACAAAATAAAAAGGAGTTTTTCCTTCTTGTATCCGAGGCTTTTTACGTATCATGTGGGTAGGGACTAGCGGGTATTATGGGCCATTAGGCCTTCTTTGGTGGCCAAATAACGATAATTTTGGTATTCTGTTTCCATTTGAATTTCCTCAGGACTTAATATCTCTTCACTGCCAATTAAAAAACATTTTACCCAAGATTTGTCCAATAAACTGATCAAAGCTTTTTGTAGAGTGGGAGTATCCAACTCAAGAGTTTCTTCTAAGTATGAAAATGACTGCACAAAATACAGTTCATCTAGTATATCAAATTCCAAATCGCTCATCGCTGCTTACATAGTTTAACAGATCACCCCATGGGATGGCTGGGCTTTTTAGCGGAGGGTCCTTCCTTTCCAATCATACGAACCCCGCTGACTTGCCAAGGCAAACCAACATACGTAAAAAGGATATAGCAATTGTACCCAGGGTACGTATCTAATCAAATGCAATTTGCGAATATCTTTCAAGATATCATAAAAGAAAATCCACTCCACCACCCACTTCATCAATAACTGAATACCAAGCCATTGCAAATTATATTTTCCGAATATCGCCAATAATCCTGCCAATACAAAGCTAAGGTGAACCGCAAATATAAAAAATGCTAGTATTTTGATACGCCCATCCTTGTAATATTGCCATTTACTTCCCCAGCGTTTTCTTTGTTCTTGAAAAGCCCCCCAAGAGCGGTGAGCTTGGGTTTTTACCAAGGCATCGGGGTGGTTCAAAAAACGGACTTGCCCCGGATAGGCCCTAGCTATTTTATGTAACAAAAACTCATCATCTCCTGAGGCCAAATGCTCAAAGCCACTAAAACCTCCCACCCGGAGAAAAGCTTCCCGGCGGTAAGCAAAATTGGCCCCATTACTCATCGTTGGATACCCCCACGTAAGGGTAGCTGCCCCACTCGCCACCAAACTGGCAAATTCAATCGTTTGAAATTTCTCAAACAGCGTTTTCTCTTCTAAAAAGCTTACCGGAGCCGTTATGCATTGCAGCTTGTGGCGGTTTATCATCCTTTGCAAGCTAAAAAGCCAGGTTTCAGGCACCCGACAATCGCCATCGGTCGTGAGGATCCAAGTACCCTGGGCATTCTCAATGCCATAGGTAATGGCTTCTTTTTTGGGAGCACTTGGCATACGGCCCGGACGGTGTAATAGCTGCAAAGCGTACTGGCTATGGGGCCTAAACCGCTCTACCTCGGCCACAGTATTGTCTTCCGATTCATCATTGACCACCATTACCTCATAAGATAGATAAGATAGGCCCCTTTGTTTGTTTAAATCGCTAAGAAGGTCAAATATATGCGCTCCTTCATTACGCACAGGGATGATAATACTAAATAAAGTTCCTGGGGAAGGGGCTACTTCCTCTGGGCTTGGGAGTGATGGCATAAACACCCGGGATTTACGCCAGCCTAAGGAGAGTAAAAGAGTCAAGATGATGTATAAGAAAGTCAGGATACTAAGAAAAATCCCCATACCTTTGTAGATCGGCTAAAACTTGGAAAACTTGAGCAAATTACAAAAAGATCAAATCATTATGGGCATTGACCCCGGTACGCAGTTTATGGGTTATGGGTTTATCCATCATCAAAACCGGCAGTTAAACGTACTCACCTGTGGGGTTATAAACCTAAAAAAACTGGATAACCAAGCTCTTAAGCTTAAAAAAATATCAGAAGAAACGCTTCGCCTTATAGAGGAGTATCAACCCGATGAGATGGCGCTGGAGTCCCCTTTTTTAGGTAAAAATGTGCAAGTAGCCCTTAAATTAGGCCGGGCTCAGGGAGTAGCGATGGCCACGGCACTCATCAAGCAGATTCCCATTCATGAATATGCCCCCCGGAAAATCAAACAGTCGGTCACCGGCAACGGAAATGCTTCCAAGGTACAAGTGGCGGCTATGCTGAGCTCTATTTTAAAAATTGCTACCGATGCTTATCCGATTGATGCCACCGACGCCCTAGGAGTGGCCCTTTGTCATTATTTTCAGTCGGGCGTACAACCCCAAAGGCACGCTGGTTGGGGTTCTTTCGTGAAACAAAACCCCGACCGCATACAAAAAAAAGAAAAATAAGATGAGGGGCTTGCCCGCGCCAAGAAAGTTTGGGGGGCAACCAGCTCAAGGGGTTTCAGCGCGGGCCGGGCTTTCGCTACTCGCTGCCTTTCCCCGCTGGGCCTACACGAGCTCAAACATGCCGCTCTATCCCTAAGCCAAGCAAGCTTAGGCCGTCATTTCACTTAGGCTTTGATTTTGCCCCTTGGCCCTCAAAAAGCTAGCGGAATGGGAGATAATGGAGGGGCCGGAATAGGCTAAATTCTTTCTGATTTCTAAAATCCGCAAAAAAATGAGCCAATACATGCCAAAATTAAGGGCAATGCTCTTTGGAATTGCCCGGGAAGGTTTTAAACTTGTTAGCCGGAGAGAAAGACACAATTGATATCAACCATGGAAGAACTTAGAATTTGGATGGCCCTATTTGGAGGGATTGCGGTTGCGCAAAGCGTATTTTTAGGGACCTACCTCATTTTTCGAAAAAGACAGCAGCTAGCCTCTCCTTTCTTTTTGGGGCTTTTATTAATAGGTCTGTCACTACGTATCGGGAAGTCGCTTTTTTATTATGTGTTTCCGGATTACTCTGAGGTGGGTTTGGTGTTGGGAGCCTTTGGTTTGCTTTTAATAGGCCCTTCGCTTTGGGGTTTTGTAAGAAGTAGTCAGGGCAAAAAATTAGATTGGGCCCACTATCTTCATTTTGCTTTTCCTTTTGGCTTTCTATCCATTGGGCTTTTCCTTCCCCGTGCTCAAGTAATTTATACGTTTTATCTGGGAACACACTTGTTGATCCTTTATCTACTAGGTTCTTATTTATGGGCCCGTAAAGAAGTTTGGGAGACTAAGCCCCGAAGCTTTACCTGGATTTTTAGCACGGTAGCGCTTATCTGGGCTATCTTAGAATACCAGTCTTTGAGCGCTAGTATGTGGGGGTATACCATAGGCTCTGCCCTTTACTGTATTTTGTTGTATATGGTCAACTTCTATATCCTTAGCCAGCAAGACCTGTTTAAATTCAAGAAACCCAAAAGCCCGACCGACAAGGTCGATATCTCATCCGACTTGGTTGATTCTGTCCGCCTGCTATTTACGGAAAGTAAAATTTACCGAAAGAAGGGCCTTACCCTGGCCCAAGTTGCCCAGGAATTGGGGAAACCCGTATATCAAATATCCCAGGTGATCAAAAACCATCACGGACTCCGTTTTACAGAGTTTGTCAACAAACATCGGGTGGAAGAGGTGAAGGCTCGCCTCCAAGATCCAGAGGATCTTTTGAAGATTGAAGCCTTGGCTACCGAGGTGGGTTTTTCGAGTACTTCCTCCTTATACCAGGCATTTAAACGCGAAACCCAGATGACGCCCCAGCATTACCGCAAGAAACATCTTCGCCCCGTGGAAGAGTAAAGCCATGCAAACGTAATTTTCAAGTATTGCGGAGCTTTTGGCTTAGGGATAGAGCCTTTGTTTGAGCCCGAAATGGCCCTGCGGGCTGGCCGGCGAGTGGCGAAAGCCCGGCCCGCGCTGCCACCTGGGCTTCTTATGGGCCTAAGATTTTCAAGCGCGGGCAAGCCCCGAATGCTTTGTTTATTCGGCCAGGATCGCCCGGTTTAAAAATGTGATCAAGGGGAGTAGGGTCTGGTATTTTTGCTGCATTTGGGAGAGGATGCCCTCTTGGGTAAGCTCCTTATCTTTTAAAAAAGCCTGGGTATAAAAGCCTTTATATTTGAGGTAAGCGATGGCCGGGTTATCGGCTTGGTAGCCTTTGGGGGGACGTTTGAGCGATTCGTGGGTCTGGATACCCCCAGGGAAATGTTCTGCCAGCTTTTCAGACTCGGCTATGGTTTTCCATTCGGCCAAGTTATAATCAATCTCTTGCCGGATGCGGGACAGGTGCTGCGAGGCGGGCATGTACACCCCTCCACCCATAAAACTGTTGCCAGGCTCGAGGCTCAGGTAATACCCAGCATGGGGCCCTTTTTTGGGGCCAGCGTGGATGTAGCTAAAAAAATTAGTCTTGTAGGGACTCTTGTCTTTAGAAAAACGGACGTCCCGGAAAATGCGGAGCATAAAATCCTTGGGCTTAAGCTCGGAAGCCCGGATACCCTCGTCAAATTCGGCCAAGGAGTGCATCACCTGACCTGTAAAGGCAATAAAGTTGTCGCGAGCGGCTTCATAGGCTTTGCGGTGTTCCTGAAACCAATCCCTTTGGTTATTATCTTTTAATCCTTCTAAAAAGCGAAGACTTGCCGACTGGATCATCGTTATTATGGTTTGTGGCTTTGAAAATTATTCAAAAATAAGGGCTTAGCTCCGTAATTGGCAAAAAAAACCGGCCTTTGGCCGGTTTTTTTTCATTACTAAATGTTCGATGGTTTATCGGGAGAGTCTTTAAGGTTTTTCTAGGTTGATTTCCACTTGGATTTGATCCTTGGCATTTTCTAAGCTGATTTCTTGCCGATCGTATTCTTCTAAGACTTGTTTTTTGACTTTAAATGTGATTTCTATCCGATTCTTGCTGCTACGATTTTTTAGTATAATCAGAAGAGACTCATCACTTTTGAGACTCTTAAGCGTCGGGCCATAGTTTAAGATGTGTTCTTTGGTAGACTCGATAAAATCCAGCTGAATGGCCTCCGAATTTTTTAATTTCTTATACTCTGAAAAAGTGTACTCGAGCACATACCCTAAGTCTTCAAATCGTCGGTCGGTCTGTTGTAAGCCGATTGTCCAATTTTCTTTTTTCATATCGTCCGCGATAAGCCTACGAAGGATGCGCGCGAAGACATTAAACTCAAGATTGTCTTCGGCCGATTCTTGGTCTCTATGGGTTTCGGTATACTCGATCCGGCCTAGTAAATCTTCTTTTTTAATTTGACCATTTTCGTAGGCATCAATATCAGCTTTGGTAAGGGAAGAGGTGAAGCTGTATGCATTGTCTGAGTTTTGGCCTAGGCTATAAAATCGGATATTTTTCTGAAGGGCCGTACTGGTTTTACTTCCCTCAAAGCTTAAGATAAGTTTTTCATCCCCTCGTAAATCTCGGAAGATGGAACCATATTTAAGGTAGAAGACTTCCATTAATTCTTTGGCCAAGGCTTGATTTTCGTATTGGCTAGAATCTTTTGAATTTTGGGATGCGTCGGTTTGGCCCACATATCCTTCTCCATAGAGGGCGCGGGAGTGCTCTGGAGGCAGTTTTACAGCGTTGTTGGATAATATTCTGAGGGTTTGGTATAGAGGAAGGGGGGTAAGTTTAATCACAACTCCTTTATTTTCCACGTAAAAGCCTTGGGCGTTTTTATGGTATACCATGAAAACCGAGGACTTTTTTTGATATAACTCCACCGCCAGTTGATCCAAAATCATTTCGGCCATTTCTATTTGGCGATCGATTTTTTGCTTGTAGGGATTTGTGGTGTTTTCTGGGTTGCTAAGGATTTCTTCCGATTGCTTTTCTTGAGAAAAAAGAAGGTTGGCGTTGGCTAATAGACCAAATAATAGGAGGTATTTTAGGGGCTTATTCATGGTTTTTTTGTTTTTTGTATAGGGAGATTAAAATTTCGTCAAGAATTTCGTTTTGTTCCAAGTCTTGGTTTTCCTGATTGAGTTGTAAGATTTGGAGAGTTGCAAAGATATTTTGGAGGTCTTCTTCTCTCTGATTTTCCAGGTAGAGAACCAGGTTTGAAAGGTTATCTTCATTAAATTCCTGGTATTGCTGAGATACCTGGCGCACAATTTCGGTGATCCATTGGTTTTGTTGGCTCTCGAGAATAGATAGCAAGGTTTGGCTATCTGGGGTGTCAGACGGTTGTTTGCTTAAATTTTGCAGTTGCTTGCCTTGGTTTCTCAAACGAGCTGCTATAGTATGCAAGGTGCTATCAAGTAATTCCGTTTGATTGGTTTCTCTTAGCAACATCCAATGTTTAAGGCTGTCTAATTCATTTTTTACGAGTTGGAATTGGTTCTGGGCAGCTTCCCAACGTTTCTGCTCCTCTTGCCCGGCCCCTTTTCCAAAACGGAGCACCAGTTGTTGGTCTTGCCAGGAAGCCCGTAAATTCATCCAATATCCCATGGCTAATAACAAGAGAAAGGCGGCAGCCCAAGCAAGCCGGGGTTTTATTCGGGTAAGCCTCAGATTTTTGGCCGTGGGAGCTTGCGGGGAAGGTAGAATAAATTGGGGGGCCGGCACGGCCTCTTCCTCATCTTGTTCTAGGAGCGAACGGGTTCTTTTCAATTCTACGAATTCCTGTTTTAACTCGGGGAAGTTTTCCAGGGCTTGGCGTATTTTTTTGGCTTCTTCGGGCTTTAATTCGCCATAGAGGTAAGCCATCAGCCTATGAGGTTCAGGTTTTTTCATCGCATTAATACAGTAAATGTTGTCTGGGTATTTGCCATTGGTCAAAGATCTTAGCTAAGGCTTTAAGCCCGTAATACAAGCGAGATTTGGCGGTATTTTCGGGGATGGTCAAGGTTTCGGCAATTTCGCTAAATTTGAGACCTTCGTAGGTTTTGAGTAAAATTACCAAGCGTTGCTCAGCAGGTATCCGCGACAAAGCCTGGCGAATCAGTTGACTTAACTCCTCCTGGTGATATACCTCCTCTGGCGAATCTTCTTTCCTAGCTCCGAGAGTATCGGTGTTTAAGCTGGCTTCATCTAAGGACTCGCTTCTCCGGCGCGATTCTTTGCGGTGCTCTTCCATCCAGCAATTGCCGGCGATGCGGTAGAGCCAAGAAGCAAAACGTTCCGGGTCTTGTAAGCGGCCCAAGTGTTTATAGGTTTGGATAAAAGTCTTTTGCGCGATTTCGCTAGCCCCGTCGTGCCCGCCCCCCATCTTGAGGGCAAACTGGTATATGCGGTTATACCACAGCTCTACCAGTTTGTTAAAGGCTTGAGCATCGCCGGCTTGGATTTTTTGTACTAATTGGCTGCTTATTTCGCGCTTGTTTACCATCCTTTTCTTGCTTGTCATAGGAAAGATGCCAAGCAAAGGCAAATAGTTCTATAAAATTTTAAGTTTTTTATTAAATCGTATTATATGAAAATTTATAAGAACTTATGGGTTTTGGGGCGGCCCCCGGGCTAAGGGAAATGGTACTGGGAGATAGCATGGGGTGCCAGGCCCGGGGTCGGGCTTTCGCTACTCGCTGCCTTTCCCCGCAGGGCCTACACGAGCTCAGACATGCCGCTCTATCCCTCCGCCGAAGAAATTATAAAAACATGGGGGAAGTAGTGAGTTAGCTAATTTAGCATACTTTTGTTCTCTTGGTAAGCTAAATACAGGAAGTGATATAACTAGTTATGTTGATCCTTATGAAGGTACGGTTCCCTTATTTAACCCTCGGAAACAAGATTGGCACAAACATGTGAATTCCACCTTGCCGTTACTTCACGATTCTCTTCCCTTTATTCAATTAAAATAAAGCCGAAACCTCCTTTTATTGATGTGAATCAAACTCCTGCATAAAATCCAAGCCAAGCTCAAGCCATAGATCCCATACAGCCTATATTGCATCCTGAAGATCCCAACTATTTTTCTATGGAAACCTCCGGGAAAAGTGCCATAGTTCCCCTGTGGGTCAAGCCCCTTAGCTGGCAAAGGTTCTTCTATCAACATATAGGCATACGTAAGGCCCCCTACTCCCGAAAGTAAAAGCAAAACCAAGAGCGACCCTAGGATTGTATACAAAATTTTACCCCAACGATAACGAAATTTAAGGCCATACCCTGCAAGGAAGAAAAGAGTAGAAAGAACTAAGCTAACCATGAGGATGATTTTGACGACAAAAATGATCCAAGGCATGATGGCAAACGTCTCTTTATTTATCTCGGCCCAAGAGGGCCCGAACATTTCTAAGATATCGGTGTATTGCAGAAAAGCCCAGACATAAAAGAAAATAAATAAAAGATAACTAGCCCCAAAAAACATTACGAGGTTGGCCGTAGTAGCAATGTATACTCGGTCTTTGAAATTACTAGACATGGTTTGAAGGATCAAGTGGGACTTGAATATACAAAATTTTGGGGTTTTTGAATTGCCCAGCAGGGGGCAATGCATTTAGGGAGGGGCTTGGTTTAAGAAATTACCATATGGGCCGGGTTCGCAAGGAAAATAGGGCCACTATACTTGGCAAAGTATTTTTTAATTTGCAGGTCCATACCCAATTGTAAGATCTACTATTGATGGATGGCTCTACCCAAAATTAGTGCTGTTTAGGTGAAATGTCACATCATCTCGACATTATGACTCCACAGGCAGTAAATAATAAAAACTTTTGTCATTTGAGCCCTAGGGAGAAATCTTGGCCCTTGCGAGATGTGGCGGGTCGTGTAAACTGGGCTCCAAATCATTCAAGCGTGAAGATCCCTTGGGTTGTTGGGGATGACCGATGGGGTGATTTAAATTCTCTCTTCTCGCTTCTCTCCTTGTCCCGGTTCCCATTGTGGCTGAGGGATAGAGCGGCCTGTTTGAGCTCGTGTTGGCCTGGCGGGAAGAGGCAGCGAGTAGCGAAAGCCCGACCCCGGCGGCACAGCTTGGAAATACAGGCATCCCATCTACACCGCCGGGGGCAGCCCCGTTTATTTCAACATTTTTACTACTTTTTGCAAGGCAGTCACAAAGCGGTCAATTTCTTCGCGGGTATTGTAGAGCGCAAAAGAGGCGCGGACGGTGCCCGAAATACCCAAACGGTTCATCAAAGGTTGGGTACAGTGGTGGCCAGTGCGTACAGCGATGCCCTGCATATCGAGCAAGGTGCCGATATCGCTGTGGTGGGTGCCGTCTATGTCAAAGGACACCACACTGATTTTTTCGGGGGTGGTGCCGTAGATGTTTAAGCCTTCAATCGCTTGTAGTTTTTGGGTGGCATAGTCTAGGAGGTCTTGCTCGTGCTGGGCAAGGGCTTGCTTGTCGAAGCCATTTAGGTACTCGAGGGCATTTCTAAAGGCGATGGCATCGGCAATATTGGGGGTGCCGGCTTCAAATTTGTGAGGGAGTCCGTTGAAGGTGGTTTTCTCGAAGCTTACGTCTTTGATCATCTCGCCTCCCCCGTGATAGGGGGGTATGTCTTCCAAGAGTTCTTTTTTGCCATAAAGGGCGCCAATCCCGGTGGGAGCGTAGACTTTATGGCCCGAAAAGACGTAGAAGTCGCAATCTAGTTCTTGGACATCGATATTGAGGTGGACACTGGCTTGGGCACCGTCTAAAAGTACCTTGCTGCCCACGGCATGGGCCATCTGGATCATTTCCTTAACCGGATTTACTACCCCCAGGGCATTGGATACGTGAACCAGGGACAACATTTTGGTTTTTTCGGAAAGGAGGCCCTGAAATTCTTCCATAATAAGCTCGCCCGTATCCCGGATGGGGATAACTTTGATCTTGGCCCCGCGTTCTTCGGCTATGAGTTGCCAGGGAACAATATTGGAGTGGTGCTCCAGGGTAGACAAAATTATTTCATCGCCTTCTTGCAGGTATTTACGCCCCCAGCTTGAAGCGATTAGATTGATGCCTTCGGTTACTCCCCGGGTAAAGATGATTTCCTCTACGTGTCGGGCGTTAAGATAAGTCCGGATAGCCTCCCGGGTTTGCTCGTAGTCTTCGGTAGATTTGGCGGCAAGGTGGTGGGCTCCCCGGTGGATGTTGGCGTTATTTTGGGCGTAATAGGTATTGAGGGCATCAATGACTACTTGGGGTTTTTGAGAAGTGGCCGCATTATCGAGATAAATGAGCGGATGACCATTTACTTCTTGGTGTAGTATAGGAAAATCGGCCCGGATTTTATTTATATCAAAGGTTTTGTTTTGTTCGACTATTGGGTTTTCCATAGGGTTAGGATGCTTATGAATGTACGTCTTTGTATACTAGATCAACAAATGTAAGCGATTTTAGTTTTATTTAAAATCGTTCTAAATAAAAAAAAGTCCGATGCGGCAGTACCCGCATCGGACTTTGTGTCTTCTCTTGTTTCGGATTTAGTGTTCGGCCGGTTGGGGGTTGATTCGGATAATTCCCAACCATTTGAAGACTACAATTACTGGGTATGTGGGATCAAACTCAAACCATTTTGCCCCAAAATTAAGGCGGTTAGGGAGTTTATGGTGATTATTTTGGAATAGTTCACCCATCATGAGGAAGTCAAAAATGAGTGAATTGCGTGATTTGTCATTGTTGTCGAAGTTGGAATACCCGTACTTATGACCGCTCCAGTTTACGATAGCTCCGTGAATGGGGCCCATGAGGTAGTGTACTGGCAACAAGAAGAACAAATACCAAGGCATGTTAAACTGGTAGTAGAACCAGATGTATAATAAAGTATACAAAGTACCCCACAAGAAGCGGGAAGTCCACATCTCGCCCAAATTTTCAACCGCAGTCCAAACAGGCTTGGTATCAAAACGAGCTTCAGGCTTGACTTTGTCACGGACAAAATCTATGTAAACATCCTTGGTTTTCCACATCATCTCGAACAAGTTCTTAGAATTGTGCGGCGAATGTGGATCTTTGGGGGAGTCACTGTAAGCATGGTGCATACGGTGCATAACGGCATAAGCTCGGGGGCTCAGGTAAGAAGAACCTTGGCTTATGTAGGTAACAACACTAAAGTACCTCTCCCAAAACTTGCTCATAGTAAACATACGGTGAGCAACGTAGCGATGTAAGAAAAATGTCTGACAAAAGAGAGAAAGATACCAATGAACGAAAAAGAAAATTATAACAGCAATCATATGTTTAAAACTTTAAAAGCAAATCCGGTAGAGCGGAAAAACTTATCATTATTCAATAATAAATTCAAGCAAATATAGGGAAGAAATATAAAGTATTATATAATTAATAACTGATAAATGCAAAACTAACTATGTTTGCTCCCATCTTAAGAGCTTCCCGGCGTACTGCCTCAGGATCTTTATGAACGCTGGCATCTTCCCAACCGTCTCCAAGATCAGACTCAAATGAATAAAAGCAAACTAAACGCCCTTCGTACATGATCCCCAGTCCTTGCGAAGCTTGGCCGTCATGCTCGTGTACTTTGGGCAACCCATTGTCAAAATGGAATTTTTGATGATAAATAGGATGATCAAAGGGCAGCTCGACAAATTCAAGCTCAGGGAATACCTTTTTCATCTCCAATCGGATAAACTTATCCATCCCGTAATTGTCATCAATATGCAAAAAACCGCCTGAAATGAGATAACTTCTCAAATTGGCGGCTTCGCTATCGCTAAAAACCACATTCCCGTGGCCTGTCATATGAATAAAGGGGTAGGAGTAGATTTCAGGACTGCCCACCTCTACGATATCTTCTTCAGAGACTAAATTTAAGCCTAAATTCTGGTTACAAAAACGGATCAGGTTGGGCAAAGAAGTCTTGTTGGAGTACCAGTCACCCCCACCATTGTATTTGAGCTTGGCTATCCGGAGGGTTGGGGTCTGTCCTAGGGATGTTCCCAGGGGGGCTAGCAGCATAAAAAATATAATGAGAATACGCACGTAGGCTGTAGAAGAATTTAGGTTCATTAATTAGACAGTTGATTAATTAGGTGACACGTATGACAAGCCACTAAGGCAGCTGTCTCTGTACGGAGTCGGTTTTGTCCCAAACTTACTATCCTTAATTGATTTTGCCAAGCGATATCTAGTTCAGTTTCACTAAAATCACCTTCGGGGCCTATAAAAATACTGCAATTAGATTCTTTTGCTAAGGCCTCAACCAAGGGTACACTTTTTTCAGGATCAAGGTATGCTAAGTAACGGTCGTAATCTTGGTTATGTTCCCCTATAACAGAAGGATATGGCTGAATGTTGTCGATTTGGGGTAAAAAAAAATTCATAGACTGTTTAAAGGCACTAATGGCCACTTTATAAAGCCTTTCGAGCTTGACTACCTTACGTTCGGAACGCTCACACAGTATAAATCTTATATGGTCCACGCCAATCTCTACGGCTTTTTCGATAAACCATTCGAGGCGGTCACTCCGTTTGGGGGGGGCCATAACAATTTGTATACGGTAGTTTTTGGGGGGGGCTTCTTGCCAGTCAAGTACTTGAATACTACAAGAACGAGCTTGGTCATCTTGTATTTGGGCCCGATAAATCCGTCCCTTGCCATCACCTAAGTAGATTTGGTCTTGAGGTTTGAGGCGAAGTACTTTGACACAGTGATGGGATTCATCGGGGGGGAGGACTTGGGTTTCCGGGCTTAATTCCGGGATGTAAAACATATGCATACGCGAATAAGCTCTAATTACCCATAAATATAGTCTTTACTCTAGAGCTGCGGCTAGGTCTTTTAAAGTTTTTATCTTGGCTTAGGGATAGAGCGGCCTGTTTGAGCTCGTGTAGGCCCAGCGGGGAAAGGCAGCGAGTAGCGAAAGCCCGACCCGCGCTGGCACAAATTTTCAAGAACTACGACAAGATTTTATTAGCGCGGGGAAGCCCTTATTCTTCCAAAATTTTAAGCTCGACTCTTCTATTTTTTTCTTTACCTTCTGAGGTCTCATTGTCGCTTATGGGTTGCGTATCGCCATATCCGACAAAAGTTAGGCGTCGGGGACTAATAAAGCCCTCGTCAATCAAATACACCACTATGGCCTCGGCTCTTTGCTCAGAAAGAACTTGATTGCGATGGGCATTGCCTGTGTTGTCGGTATGGCCTGAAATCTCTACTTTGAGATCGGGATGTTCTTGTAAAAAATTGGCTAATAGCTTGAGGGCATCTCGGGATTTGTCATTGGGTTTGGTCTGCCCAGTATCAAAATAAATATCATCCAAAATGACTGAGTTGCCCGGGAGGCTCGGTTTTAAATGAAAATCTTGTACGACGTAACTATCGTCCGGATTTCGTTCTATAAATATGCGTTTACTAAAATAGCCTTCCGATTTTACTTCCAAATAGAAATATTGGGTCTTTTGCATATTACTAAATTCGTAATAGCCACGGGTCGTATCTGCCTCTTCAAAAGCCCGGAAATTTTTTTCGGGTAGTACAAAATCAATGCGGGCCGGGATGGGTTGGCGGGTATCTTCATCAAAAACCCGGCCCACTACTTTTATAAACCTTTCGGGGTCGTCTTCGTCTAGTACCCTTTGTACCCGAATATCATCTACATAATAATAGGCTCCCGGATACCCAGCTTGTTGCACTTGGTATTTTTTGGTTTTTTCCTTTCCAACAAAATTACCAATCGCCAAAAATTGGTAGTCTTCGTCTACAATGATGGTCTTGGATACGGTTTCCCAGCGATCACTTTCGGTAATAATTTCATCTACTACCACATCCGCCCCGTGAACTGAGGTGGCCCCCATAAGGTCATTGGTAAGTAATATGCCAATATTATCGCTAGCATAATTGGAGTAGACTTTGGCCCAGCATATCTTAAAGGAAATCATGTATTTCTTTCCTTTTTGCATAGGTTCTCTAAATCTGGTACCAACAAACTCGAGAGGGGAACGTTCGTGATAAATCAATAAACCGATATAGCCTTTGCCATCGGCGGCCCATTGATTGCCAAAGTAATTTTGAGGAACGCCTACTTTGGGGGCTTCGGAACATACGTGAAAGAGGTCGGGCGTAAAGTTGAGCCCCATCCAACCCACAGCTTCATCAATGGCCCCATAGTCGGAAGGGCAAGCATTTAGCTCCTCAAAGCTAAAATTCATGACTAAATTTTCGCCGTATTCTTCCTGGGCAGAGAGTTGATGGACTGCAATTAGCCCCAGTAGCCATAAAGAAGCGGTTTTCCTTAGGTTTTTTCTAAACATCAAGCTTACACGTTGAATTCTACATATATAAATAATAATCTTAGCCTAAGGGTTCCTTATGAGCAATTAGGTGTTTCAATTAGGCGCTGCGTCTTATACCTTAAAATTTCCGGCAAATTAATAGCTAATATATGCCTTAGCTACATTAACTTTACGTACTTATCGGTAAAAATCTCATCCTTTTGAGAGCCGAAGTGAACTCTATACCTATATGAATCAGAAAAATATTCGGAATTTTTGCATCATAGCCCACATCGACCACGGTAAAAGTACCTTGGCCGACCGACTCTTGGAACACACCCATACCATTTCGGACCGGGAGATGCAAAATCAGCTCTTGGATGATATGGATTTGGAGCGCGAACGGGGTATTACGATCAAAAGCCACGCCATCCAGATGAATTACCTATACGAAGGAGAGGAGTATATCATAAATTTGATAGATACCCCAGGCCACGTGGATTTTTCATACGAGGTGTCCCGCTCTATAATGGCATGCGAAGGGGCCCTCTTGGTGGTTGATTCCTCCCAAGGAATTGAGGCCCAAACCATATCCAACCTCTATTTGGCCCTGGAAAATGACCTGGAGATTATCCCGGTACTCAATAAAATAGACTTGCCCCACGCCAACCCCGAAGTAGTTAGCGATGAAATTATTGATTTGATCGGCTGCGAGGCCCAAGATATCATCAAAGCTAGCGGAAAAACCGGGATTGGGATAGAAGACATTCTCTCGGCAGTAATTAAGCGGATTCCTTCGCCTAAGGGAGACCCTGAAGCTCCATTACAGTGCTTGATATTTGACTCCCAGTTTAACCCTTTTCGGGGGGTGGAAGTGTTTTTCCGGGTGATGAACGGAAGAATTAGAAAAAATGATCTAGTGAAGTTTGTGGCCACGGGCCGTGAATACGGAGCCGATGAAATTGGGGTACTCAAGCTAAAACAAGAACCCAAGCAAGAAATCCAAGCCGGAAATGTAGGCTACCTCATTTCTGGAATCAAAAATGCCAAAGAGGTAAAAGTAGGGGATACCATCACCCACAAGAAAAATGGCGCCCCCGCCATCAAAGGCTTTGAAGATGTAAAGCCTATGGTATTTGCGGGGATTTATCCGGTGGAAACCAGCGAATTTGAAGACCTTCGAGAAGCCATGGAGAAGTTACAGCTCAACGATGCTTCCTTGGTCTGGGAGCCCGAAACCTCGGCGGCCCTAGGTTTTGGTTTCCGCTGTGGTTTCTTGGGCATGTTGCATATGGAAATTGTCCAGGAGCGCTTAGAGCGTGAATTTGACATGACTGTCATCACTACCGTGCCCTCAGTACAGTTTCGGGCCAACCTCACCAATGGAGAAACCATTGCGGTACAAGCCCCAGCCGATATGCCGGAGTCTACTGCCATGAACTCTATCGAGGAGCCTTTTGTAAAAGCCCAGATCATTACCAAGGCCGATTTTATTGGTCCGGTGATCAGCTTGTGTATGGACAAGCGGGGCGTCGTGAAAAACCAACATTATCTCACCGCCGACCGCGTTGAAATGATTTTTGAACTCCCACTGGCTGAGATTGTGTTTGACTTTTTTGATAAACTCAAGACCATCTCCCGGGGGTATGCCTCCTTGGATTATGAGTTGATTGGCTTCCAGCAATCCAACATGGTCAAGCTTGATATTCTGCTCAATGGCGAGAAAGTAGATGCTTTATCGGCCATTGTACACCGGGATAAAGCATATGAATGGGGAAAACGCCTTTGTGAGAAATTACGGGAGTTATTGCCCCGACAATTGTTTGAGATAGCGATCCAAGCTGCCATTGGGCAAAAGGTAATCGCCCGGGAATCGGTGAAGGCCATGCGAAAAAATGTTACGGCCAAGTGTTACGGGGGGGATATCACGCGTAAGCGAAAACTCTTAGAAAAGCAGAAAAAAGGGAAGAAGCGCATGCGCCAGGTAGGAAACGTGGAAATCCCCCAGGAGGCCTTTATGGCTGTGCTTAAATTAGATTCGTAATTTTACTGAATACTATACTAGACAATCCCCCTTGGTTTTCATGTCCAAGGGGGATTCCTTGTATAAAAAGGCTTGGCTACACCTGCTGTTCTAATTTCTCCTGAATAGCTTTTTGCGCTTTTAAAGTAGAGGTGCGCTTGGGCGTTCGGCGTAAGGTTTTTTCGTAATATTCCAGGGCTTTTACCAGTTCATTATTTGCAGCGAGCCATTCGGCGTAGAGTTCCGCTGAGGGTTTGCTAATAAATGGAGGGCCATAGCTATAACTAATGGTATACTGCTGGTCTACTGCCTTGCTGAGATAAGAATCGGCCATCTCCTTATCTCCCGCTAAATCGGACAGTAAGCCTCGCAATTGATTTTCCATGACCTGGGCCTGCTTAATATCAATCTCACTAGCACTTTCCCGGCTCACGATACTACATACGGGAATGTTTTGATTACGGGACTCCACCAATAATTCGGCTTTTTCCCGTTTTTCGGCCAAGGTACGGATTACACCTTCTAGTTTTTCTACTTCCTTTTTATAATAGGCTTCCAATCCTTCTACCAGATAATATTGGGCTTGAACCGATACATTCAAGTCCTTAAGATCCACCTCAATATCGGCCACGGGGCTTTCCCAAGAACCGGTCTCTACCAAGTAGGTATCTTTTAAGAAAATCAAATGGGTGCGGGCCCGAACGGAAGGGGTTTCTTGAACATACGTCTTCATGTTCTGGATCATTTCCAGGGCTTCCTCTGTCCGCTCTTGTTGCAAGTAACCATATTCCAGCCAGTGGTAGGCATGATAGCCGCGGGCATCATTGCCCAAGTCTTTCTGCTCCATGCGGTTTAAGCTCGCTTGGTAAGAACGTTCATTAGAACGTACCACTTCGTCCCACATACCCAAAGCTACATAAATATGGGAGGGCATATGCAAGGCATGACTTGCGTCTGGGGCTACTTCCGAATAATTATTGGCGGCCTGAAGGGCCAATTGGGCATGCCCCGGATCATCG
The DNA here is from genome assembly GCA_963922455.1 of uncultured Microscillaceae bacterium. Lineage (GTDB taxonomy): Bacteria > Bacteroidota > Bacteroidia > Cytophagales > Microscillaceae > CAWUIO01. The sequence continues at coordinate 52,938 of CAWUIO010000011.1, read as the reverse complement.
TAAGAGTGGATAAGGTAATGCAAAGCTCCTGGGTGCTGGGGATTTTCTTTGAGAATACCTTCGGCAATTTTGGCTCCCTTCCCATAAATGTCTTCATCTCGGCCATTTTTGACCGAGCCTAGCAAGGAAAGGGCATAAAATGCGGCCACTTCTTGATTTTGAGGATACTTCTCATGGAGCCTAGCCATAAAAGTGGCATATTCTTGATCTCTGTCTTCCTTGGGAGAGTCTGCCTTATACAAGATACCCAATGCTTTGATAAAATCCTTTTCTAGCTCATGGAGCTGTACTTGCGCAGTTAAGGTGTCGAGTTTTTGCACCAAATTTTGCCCTTTTTCATATTCTTGCTCGCGCCACAGACTGTGGTTATACGTCATCGCTTCTCCCCAAAGGGCCATGGGCATCTCCGGGTCAGCTTTTTGAGCCTCCAAAAATGCCTCTCGGGCATCTTGGTACTCAAAACTATGGAGTAATAACAAACCCTTTTTAAATGATTCTTGGGCCGCGGCTTGGCCACTTACTTCCAACTCCACTTTTCCTAGACTATACGTGGTATTTTTACGGCCATTTTCATTTTGGCAGGTCCAGAAGAAAAGACAGGCCACTAGGAGGAGAACAGAGGATGCTTTCATTTTCAAAATCGTAGGTTAAACGGATTTAATATTCAAAAAAGACAGAGGAAATCCAAGGGTTTTACTTTATACTTTTACATTTTGACCAGTTTTCTGGGGCTGCCCCCGGCTTTAAAAAATGTTTCTTAAGGGTAAAATACGTGCCGCCGGGGTCGGGCTTTCGCTACTCGCTGCCACTCCCCGCCAGGCCAACACGAGCTCAGACATGCCGCTCTATCCCTCAGCCAGTTTGGGGATTCTTGACTACTTATATTCTCGTAATAAAATTCGGATGTCTTGAATCAATCGGTCCACATCTTCCTTTTCCGTACCATTGTACATCCCTCTAATGTGTTTCTCCTTATCTACCAAAACAAAAGCCGCACTGTGGAGAAACCCTTCGGGCACATTTTGGTCTTCATCTACCGAAACTAAGTAATTTTTTATGCCCATGTGGTACAGCGCTTCCTTTTTACCCGTGACCAAATGCCATTTTCCGGTTTGAGCTTGGTAAGCCTCGGCGTATTGTTTTAAGGTCTCCACCGAATCACGCTCCGGGTCGACGGTATGCGATAAAAAAAGGAGTTCGTCTTCTCTTTGGAAGACTTGCTGTACCCGCTGCATTTGTTGGCTCATCAAGGGACATATACTAGGGCAAGAAGTGAAAATAAAATCGCATACATAGACTTTATCGGCAAAGGTATCTTCGTTTACCAATTCTCCATGTTGATTGATAAACTCAAATGCTTGGATGGTATGGTAAAGGGTATCCCCAGGTAATTGGCTTACTTGCTTGGGGCCTAAAAAAGGGAGTTTGGGGGAAGAATGTTCACAAGATGAAAACCCGATAAGAAGAGAAAATAGTCCAAAAAGCCTTAAGCCAAAAGACAAAGTACCTTTGATAAACATGAGAAGTTTTAAATTAATCCAAAGCCGCGCTTTGGCAAATATAAAAGATTTAGAACTTTACTAAGGCAGCATTTAGGTTTTTAAAGGAATAGTACACTCTACAATGCAAGATACTATTTATTAAGGGATCATTTTACAACTTACAATTTTTTTGTATTATGTGTAGATTACATAGATTAGAACACACACCCCACTATTTTAAAAACTGCTTATATGATCTCAAACTTAAATTAAGAGATGAACCGGGTTTTATATTTTCTAATTGGATTATTTTTTTCTTTCCCTGCCTTTTGTCAGTCAAGCCGTGCTATTGATTCTTTAGAAACCATCCTTGAGAGTACAAGTCAAGAGGAAGATAAGTTAGAGCTTTGCATAGCTCTTGCCAAGGAAGCAAGTGCTGCATTGGATAGTGCCAAAGCCATCCGGTATATCGAGTTGGCTTTAATCAAAGCCGATCAGTTACAAATACCCGAAAAGGAATGCGAAGCGCTCATTGTTAAATCGAGTATCAAGTTTTATCATCATCTCATTCCCGAATCTATCGAAATTGCCCACCTTGCCTATACCCAGGCCAAGAGATTAGCATCCCCGCTTTTCCAGGCCCAAGCCCTACTGATGCTGAACCGCTGTGAATATAGTGTTGGAAATTACAAAACCAGCCTAGACTATGCACTTCAAAGCCTGGAATTATATGAGCAACACCAAGAGGATAGGATCGGGGCGAAGTCCTATTTGAATGTGGGGAGGGTGTACAAACGCATGGGGGACTATCAGCAGACAGCAAAATATTATAAGCAAGCCTTGGCTTTATTGAAAATACCAGAGGATGGCCTCATGCTGATTGCCACTTACAATAGCTTAGGCTCACTCAATGTACAATTGGGACAATATGTAGAAGGCTTGCAGTATTATTTAAAGGGAATAGAAATAACCAAAAAGATGCAAGAAAAGCCGGCCTTGGCTGTCTATTACCATAACTTAGGAAATTTATACAGTAGCATCGATGATTTTTCCCAAGCCATTGAATACTTAGAGCGATCTAAAGAAATAAATATGGCGCTCAATGACCCCTATAATTTAAGTTTATGCAACTTAAATCTAAGCGAGGCCCATAGAAATGCTAAGCAAACAGACTTGGCCTTGCAGTATGCCCGTGAAGGCTATAATAGGTCTTATACCGTCGATTTTAAACGAGGGAAATTATTGGCAAATATTCAAATGGCTAGCGTTTTTTTAGAATTAGAGGAAGTGGATTCTGCTCAGGCTTATCTTCCTAAGGCCTTAGAAATGGGTCTTGAGCAAGGAGATAAGCACGCGATTAGCAGTGCTTACGGTTTTTTAGGACGTTTATTTTACTTACAAAAAAACTACCCGCAGTCTCTTGATTATTTACAAAAAGGCTTAGAGATCGCTCAAGCCATGGGCAGGCCACGTTCTATACAATTTATAAAAAAGTATCAAGCAGATACCTACGAGGCTCTGGGAGACCATACCAATTCTCACAAGGTTTTGATGGAATTTCAAAGCTTGAAGGATAGCTTATTTAATCAAAAAGTATTAAAGCGGATTGCCTTTGCCGAGGCTGAGGCTAAATTTAGGCACGAACAAGACTCTACACGCTTAGCCCAAGCCAGCGAGAAACTACTCTTAGAGTCTAAGCTAGAATATCAAGAGGGGCAACAGAATTGGACTAATTTGGTAGTGTTTTTATTGATAACACTGATCCTAATCATTATTCTATTTTACCGCTCCAAAGTTAAAGATAACCGTGACTTGGCACGCTTAAACCACGAGATCGTATTGCAGAACGATAAAATTAAAGAGCAAAAAGACCAATTGCAGGAGACGCTCCGATATAAGGATCAGTTTTTTTCTATTATTTCACACGATCTGAGAGGCCCTGTTCACTCCTTCAGCAGTCTAAATCCTTTGATTGAAAATGCCATTCAAAACCGGAATGTTGAGCAATTGGCCCATTACATGAAAATGCTAGATAAGTCTTCTAAGAATTTATCGCAGCTTTTAGAAAACCTACTTGTATGGTCTCGCCAAGAGCAAGGACTTATACCTTATGAACCTCGTTCTGTAGATGTAAAAGCCTGCTTAGATAAAACCCTAAGTCTCTATAGTTTCCAAATTGAATCAAAAAGGATTACAGTACAGTCTAGCATACAAATGGGGCTAGAAGTATGGGCCGACCAGAATAGCCTGGAAGTCATTTTACGGAACCTAATCAATAATGCGATCAAGTTTACCCCAGAAGATGGCTATATTAAGCTAAGTACAGAAGTCCAAAGAAAGGATGTAGCGATAATCATTCAAGACACAGGAGTTGGTATATCTCCGCAAAATTTATCGAGTTTATTTGATTTACATCATAAGAAAAGCTCCCCCGGAACTCACGGAGAAGCGGGTAGCGGTTTAGGCCTTACCTTGGTGCATAATTTCGTCAAGATGAATGAAGGAAGCATCTCCGTTGAAAGCACTCTGGGGCAGGGCACTTCCTTTACGGTGTCCCTACCCCTAAGCAAGAAAGCACCAAGCCTCCCTAAAAACGTATCCAAAATGGCTTAATTCTTTTTTTAAGCAGAGACAACCCTTTTGGCCCGAGCTTGGTCTACGAAGCAAAGGTCTTCCAAAAAATTAGTTCTAATCTTTATTTCAAGTGAATGAAGTGGTTCAGAGACGAGCGAACTGGCTTAGGGATTGAGCGGCCTGTCTGAGCCCGCCGCTGGTAGTGGGTTGGCCGGCGAGTAGCGAGAGCCCGGCCCGCGCTGGTATTTTTTTATAATTTGCTTACGTACTTGGTAAGCGCGGGCAAGCTCCTATGAAGATTTGGGAATAGTACGCCTTAGGTGATCTATACACGTTTTATTTAAAGTAGACCGGGATTTTATCCCTACGGAAAGGTCGGGGCAGCATTGTCTCGATCTTTTTTTGGATATTGGAGTAACTATTCCATTTCCTTATATTTTAAAGGAAATCTAAATAATGATTGTTTATGAGGTATTTAAGACAAATTGGGCTCTTAGGCAGCTGTTTAGGGTTGCTTTTTCAAGTAGCATGTCAGGAAAAGCTCTCAGAAGAAGTAGAGGATACAAACTTGGCCAAAACATGTATCAAAATTCTGGGAATTGCCCAAGATGCGGGATATCCCCAGGCGCATTGTCAGAAAGCTTGTTGCCAAGCGATACGGGAGGGGAAAGCGGAACCTCAACATGTGGTGTCATTAGGCCTTTTAGATACCGAGCATCAATTTCGGGCTATGATCGAGGCAAGCCCAGACTTTCGGCCGCAATTAGAGATGTTGGAAGAGTTTCCCAGTGCCCATGGGGTTTTGGATGCTTTGCTATTGACGCATGCCCATATTGGGCACTATACAGGTTTAATACATTTGGGTAAGGAAGTGATGGATGCCCAAGAAGTAAACACGTACGTCATGCCTAAAATGAATACGTTTTTGAGTACGCATGGGCCGTGGAGCCTCTTGGTGAAACGTAAAAACATTAGGCTTTTGCCACTTCAAGAGGATTCTGTGGTGCAGCTTAGTCCGAATATTCAAGTACAAGCCCTTAGGGTACCCCACCGAGATGAATATTCTGAAACCGTAGGGTTTCGGATTATAGGGCCACGTAAAAAGGTATTGTTTATCCCGGATATCGATAAGTGGAACAAATGGCAAAGAGATATCCGGGAAGAAATACAACAGGTGGATGTGGCCTTATTGGATGGGACATTTTACCAGAATGGTGAAATTCCGGGGCGGGATATGCAAGAAATCCCCCATCCTTTCATCGAGGAGAGTATTGCTTTATTTCGTGAATTACCCGAATTAGAGAAGTCAAAGATTTATTTTATACATTTAAATCATACCAATCCATTGCTGCGCAATAGCCCCGAGAGACGCACCACGGCCCGGTTGGGATTTAAAATTGCCGAGATAGGGCAAGTGATCAACTTATAGTTTTCTTATGCGATATTACACGGCTTATAATATGACAAGAATTATATTATGCCTTGGCTTACTCTTTTTAGGAAATCAAGGCCTGGCTCAACAGAAATTGCAGAGCTGGGAGGAGACCTTGGAACGGAAAGAAGCTGTAGTTCCTGTATATTATTTTCAAATTCCGGGGTATATCTCGCAAGAAAATGGTAAGTTTTCGGGTTTGGAGTACGATATGCTTATGGGCTTTCAAAAGTTTGTAGAAGACTACTATCGGGTTAATCTTCAATATAAATTTATTGAAAAACAAGCCTTCTCTGAGGTGTATAAGCAAGCGAAAGAGGCAAAAGAAGGGGCGTTTTTTATTTCCAGTTTTTCAATCACCGATCAGAGGAAAAAGGAAGTTAGTTTTAGCCCCAGTTATATGCCGGACATCTCCGTGATGGTCTCTTCTATGAACTTGCCTATTTTGAAGGACACCGCCGCATTTATCGAGAAATTTGGGCACGTACAAGGAGTGGTTGTCCCCAAAACTACCCTGGATGAAATGGTCAAATCGGTCAAGCAAAGGTTTTTGCCTGATCTTCAAATTATAGAACAAAAAAACTTTGTGAAAGTGTGGGAGTACTTGATGTCGCACGACAATGTATTCACCTTTATGCAGTTGGATAGTTACTTTTCCCGGATCAAAAGTGGGGATTACCTTCATCGGCAAAATATATTCAAATCGTATGGCCAGGGCCGGGCCATTGTTTTAGCCAAAGGAAGTGATTGGCAAAAGCCTTTGGAAGCGTTTTTTGATCAGGAGCCAACCCAAGCGTTTACGGAAAAAGTGATCCGGAAGTACTTTGGCCAAGATGCTCAAGAGCTGATTATAAAAGTAGGCGATAGCCGTTCCGAATTTGACCAAAGTGAAATTGAAATTTTGACCCGAGAGAGAGATTTAAACTTAAAACAAGTCATGGCCAAAGACGAGGCCTTGGTGCGGAGAAATTGGATGATTGCCTTGGGGGGACTTTCTATTGTCCTACTAATTGGGATGGCCTTTGTAATACAAGGACGCTATAAATTCCAGAAAAAGACCCAAAGAATTTTGATGGAGAAAAATAACGAGATCATTACCCAAAATGAAGAGCTAATTCAACAATCTGAAGAGATATCCAGCCAGAGGGATGCCTTGGAAAGCCAGCATAAATTATTAGTACAAAAAGATCAGATGATTGGTAAAAGTTTGAATACTGCCCAGTTTATTCAAAAGGCTATCATGCCTTCCCGCAATACACTGGCCCAATATTTTAAAGACTACTTTTTACTCTATCGGCCACGCGATGTAGTTTCGGGTGATTTTTATTGGGTACACACCTACAAAGAAAATATGTATATAGTTGTCGGAGATTGTACGGGGCATGGGGTGCCTGGAGCGTTTATCTCACTCATTGCAATTATGTTGCTGCAAGAAATTATAGTTACCCAAAAAATCAATGGACCGGGCGATATCCTGAATACATTGCACGAATCCCTAAAAAAAACCCTATGCCAAGATCAAAACCAAGACAATAATGGCCTAGATCTGGTCGTATGCCGATTAAAGAATCAGAAGAATAAAACATCGCTGGTATATGCATCGGCCAAGCGCCCCTTATATATTTATGGTAAGGAAACCAGTACCATGAAGAAAATTAAAGGTACCCGAAAATCTATTGGAGGCTTACAAAACGAATCAATCTCTTTTGAGTCTAAGCAAATAGACTTGCATCCGGGGGATATGATGTATCTTTTTACCGATGGTTTGGCCGATCAAAATAACGTAAAACGTAAAAAGTTTGGGGAACCGCAACTTCTACAAACCTTAGAGGAGGTATCCACGCTAGGGACAGATAAGCAATTGCAAAAATTAGAAGCCCTCTTGGATTCACATATGGTGCAAACCGAGCAAAGAGATGACATTACAGGAATCGGATTGCGTATTTGATGCTTTAAGTATTCCTTCTTTCTACAAAATTGCTTTTATTGGAACCTTTACCCAAATCAACACAACCTATGTCATTTTTTCGTCTCTCATGCTGTATTGTTATTGTATCCGCCCTGTTGGGAGCCTGTGGCTCCGGACCATCTACCACGCAAAACGTGGCCACGGATACGACTAGCCAAGACCAGGCTACTAGCCCAGATTTCCTTTCTCAAATCACTTTGTATGCTTCATTCGACTCGAGCCCAGATGCCGATTTTGCCAAGGGAGACCCTTCATTTTATACGGCACCCTCTCGAAAGCAATTAGAAGAAGCCCAAGCGGGTTTACACAATACAGATCATAGCCTAGAATCGGATGGAGGACGCTTTGGGGGAGCTTTTCATTTTGGCAATAAAAGCGATACCGTAGTTTATTTTAAAGCAAACAATAATATAGTATATGACTCGAGTGCCTGGACGGGCAGTATTTCGTTTTGGTTAAAGGTAGATCCAGAAAAAGAATTAGCCCCGGGTTATACCGATCCGATCCAAATTACGGACGTACGGTATAATGATGCCTCGATTTGGGTTGATTTTACCCAAGATGAGCCCCGTGATTTCCGTTTAGGAGTTTTTGGTGATTTAGATGTGTGGAGTCAAGATACCTTGGATACCTCGGCCGATGAAGAGTTTGACCGACGATGTGTGCGAGTGAAAAATCCTCCTTTCAACGCTGATACGTGGACTCACGTATTTATAAGCTACGAGCAATTGGGTAATGAGACAAGCACCGCTAGTTTGTATCTCAATGGAGAAAAGAAAGGCACCGTGGCTGGCATAGATGATCCTTATACCTGGGATGTAGGCCAAGCGAATATTTACCTAGGCCTTAGCTTTATAGGAAGAATGGATGAGTTAGCAATTTTTGCCCGGCCCTTCAATGAGGAGGAAGTCAAACAACTTTATGAGTTGGAAGAGGGTATAAAGCCCTATATGGATTCTTTTTAATATTACATGTATGCTATACACCAAGCAAGTCTGGGTTTACTTACTTTTTATTTCTCTTTGCCCCCTAAGCCCGGGGTATTCTCAAACATCCAGTGCCTTTAACATCCTAATAAGTAGGTATGGGGACGGTAAATTGGAAAAAGCCAAAAGTAGCCTGGACCAGCTTGCTTGGAAAGGGGACAAGACCGCTTCAAAAAAATTACTTGATCAATTTTTAAATTCAGGAAGTTATAAAGAAGATGTCCTCATTTTAGCCCAACACTTGAAGATAAGCCTGGATCCTAGCCAAAAAAGCCAGCTTATTTCTCAAATTAATGCCGAAATAGCCTCCTCAAGTGATCAGTTTAAGATACGATCTTTACAGCATTCTCTGGAAGCCGTGCAATCGGGTAATCCGATTGAGATATACGATGGAGGAGGACATTACCCGATGCGCATATTGGATGTGAATCAAGATGGCATAGCCGATATGATTCTTTTTGTCAGGGTATACTTTGGGCCCACACCAGGATATTATATGTATGCCTTGCAAGATGGCAAATACCAATACCTCTTAGACAACTCCGGAGATTTTATGGAAATTTTGACAAACCCTGAGGGTATGGTATTCCGGTATGAGATTAGGGTGATAGACCAGGCCGAACCGGTCATTATGGAAAATATAGTGTTTAACGCTAAGCAAAAAACCTTTTCCTTGGGCCCCAAGCTATACTATCCCTCTCAAATTCAGATCCCTAAGTCTTTTCAAGAACCGGTGGCTTCGCAATTATTAGCTAGGAGTGAGCTCCGTAGCGCCCCCCTGGTAGATGATACCACAAAAAACCCAGAGGAATATAGTATAGAGGCAAGAACGAGGTGCTTGAGAGGAAATGTCGTTGCCGACCTGGGTTTGCCGAGCAAGGTGATGGTACTCGCCGAAGAGGGAGATTGGGCTTTGGTTGCGGTAAGCCCCGAAGCCAATATCCAAGAGACCAGCATGAGGCATGGTATGGACGATTTTCATCGGGTAGATGGAGAATACAAAACAGGTAGAAAGACAGCACCCTATTTGTGTGGATGGATCCCTCAAAAAGACCTGAAAAAATAAAGAAACACCCCTGTAAATTCTAGTTTCCAGGGGTGTTTCAACCCAGTAATTTAATAAATAAACCTCTACTAAAATCTCAAAAAGACTGCAATTTCAATAGGTTTGCGTGCTAGCCTAAAACCTAAGCCCCTAGCTTGGTTTTCCTTAGCTAAGCTCCCCATATTTTTTTATTGCCACCTTATCATGGAATATAAAATTGAAATCGAGATCGATTTGCCCCGGGACAAGCTTATTGAGCTTTTTGATAGTACGGAAAACCTGTACAAGTGGCAGCCTGACTTACTCAGTTTTGATCACCTCAGTGGAGAGCCCGGCCAAGTGGGTGCCAAGTCCAAATTGAAATACAAAATGGGCAAGCGGGACATGGAAATGATTGAGACCATCACCCTACGGGAGTTCCCCGAGCGCTTCCATGGCACCTACGAAGCCCCAGGAGTGTATAACCGCATCGAGAATGAATTTGTGGCACTTAGCTCCCACAAAACCCAATGGGTTATGCTCAGTGAGTTTCGCTTCAAAGGCTTTATGCGAGTCATCGGCTGGTTGTTCCCGGGCAACTTCAAGAAAGAGACCCGTAAAATGATGAACAACTTCAAGAGTTTTGCCGAGGCGGCGGCGGCCAAGTCGGAAGTCTAAGCCCCTTGCGTATTTATTTTTGAAATTCTGCCAAGTCATGGCATGCGTTCATGGACGTAAACACATCTTTTAGGACTTTTCAAACTCTGGGTCTTTGTGCTACCTAGCTAAGGTTTGTAATTACTTGATACGTATAGGCTTAGGCTAAAGATCTAAGGTATTTGGGGCGTCCCCTCCGGCCCCCTGAAAAACCTGGCCGCATGTAAAAATGGGTGCTGGGCCTCCGGGTCGGGCTTTCGCTACTCGCTGCCTTTCCCCGCTGGGCCTGCACGAGCTCAAACAGGCCGCTCTATCCCTACGCTATCAAAGCCCCACGTGAAAATTATTTCCTTACATCTATGGAAGCCCCAATGTGAATTTTTAGGGTAAAGTTTACCTCATAAATCAAGACCCCGGCGGAAGGATGGAGCCCTTTTGGAGCCCGCCGCTGGTCTGCGGGTTGGCCGGCGACGGGCGAGAGCCTGACCCCTCCCGGCACCTTCGGACATTGGGGGCATTTTATGTACTTCGGGAGGGGGCCGCCCCAAAGTTTTGAACCAAAATGACCACTTTTGACTTTTTTGGGCTAGATATGGCAGGGCATTTCCTCCATCTTGGCAATAAAAATACAAAATATGAAAATAGGATTTATAGGATTAGGCATCATGGGTAGCCGAATGGCCAAGCATCTTGTGCAAGCCGGGCACGAAGTCAAAGTATTTAACCGAAGTCCCGAAAAAGCGGAGAAGTTAATCAAAGCGGGGGCTAGCTTGGCGAGTCCCTCAGAAATGGCCCCGGGAGTGGAAGTACTCATCACGATGCTCTCCGAGCCCCAAGTAATTCGCCAGATCGCCACCGGACCCGATGGCTTTTTAAATTTCATGCCCAAAGGGAGCACCTGGATGAATACCAGCACCGTAGACCCTAGCTTTGCCCGGGAAATGGCCGCTCTGGCCCAAGACAAAGGGATTGCCTATCTTGATGCCCCCGTGGCAGGTACCAAAGGGCCCGCCGAAAAAGGGGAGTTACTCTTTTTACTGGGTGGTCCTAGCCAAATAGTAGATTTGTGTGCCCCCTTAACCGCCCTTATGGGCAAAAAAGATGTGCACTTGGGTGAAGTAGGCATGGGCAGCTCCATGAAAATGCTAATCAACTTACTCCTGGCCCAGTCGATGTGGGTTTTTGCCGAGGCGATGGTTTTGGGGGAAGGCATGGGCTTAAAGCAAGAAGTACTCTTGAATGTCTTGCTTAATGCCCCCGTAACGCCCCCATTTCTGGCAAATGTTCGAGCGAAGCTTGAAACGGAAGACTATGAGCCCAACTTTCCGCTAAAATGGATACAGAAAGATCTTCATTTGGCTAGCTTGAGCGCTTATGATACCCAAGTACCCATGCCCTCCATGAATTTGGCCAAGGAATTATATGCCCAGGCCCGACAAGAAGGATGGGGAGATAAGGACTTTACCTCTGTATATACATATTTACGAGAGCAAGCCTTCAAAAATTAGATAGTAACCTGATGCATTTCTGCATAAATCAGATGGGTTTCGTAGGCTACCCGGCATATGCGGGCTAATTGCTCGCAGATTGCCTGAGGATTGGCTTCTTCACCGGATATGGAGGCTTCTTTGGCTGTTTTTGGGGGGAGTAAAATAGCTAATATTTCACCTAAATCAAAGCTTGTACTTTCCCATAAGGCCTCGGGCAGATTGCTGAGTATCCATCTTTGCGAGCTAAACTCTAGAGTAATCTCCTGAATGTCTGGATGAATATGAAAGCACTCCTTACCATCGGGGTCAGCCTTGGGTAAAACCCTGGTTTTGAGTCGCCAAGGAGCTTGCTCTTCTAGTTTTAGTTGAAGGTTTAGTAAGGTATTGCCCCAATTTTTCCAGCGCAAAAATGAGGTGAACAGGGGTATTAGTGGTACATCTTGATGGCGGTACAAATCACACATACCCTGGTAGATGGGAGATTGTAAAACCGCATAGGTGTAAGCAAAAATATCCCTCTCCGTGATTTCATAATCTAAGTTATGAGGGCGAAGTTTTTGCTGAACCTGATCCAGATGGTTCTCGAGATATTCCAAGGCTTTCATCCCAGTTTGAAAATACTTTTCTATGACTTCGCGTGATTCAGGATGGGATGCTATTTTCTTTCCCATTTGATCCATACGCCGATAGGCTTGACGGAACAAGCGCCCCCATTCTTTGAGCAAGGATGATGTTTTCTCTTGAGCTTGGCTTAGGTATTTGCTCAGGTGGTCTAGATGTTGGCCTTTCTGCGTCCACTCGAATAAACTTCTTACCTCCCCGGCAAATTCTGGACTTACTTGGCATTGCTCCAGAGCCGTGAAGTCAAAAAGTTCATGGCTGGCTTCTTTTATTTCGTAAGCCCATGCTTGCCATTGGCCTTGGTAGTAGGCTTGGAAATATTCCAGGGTTTGGGAAGGAATGTTAGTACTTAATTCAGTAGAAGTCGAGCTTAGGGCTTGAAATAAAGGGATTTGGTATTCGGGAAATCCTGCATTTTTCCAAGCTGGGCGGATACTCAACCTGATTTTAAGATTTCCTTCAGGTTTTATACCCCATAGCAGGGTAGGGTTTATCTTTCCGCTGTCTGAGTACTGATCTAAAATAGCTGGGGCTTGGTCTAGGAATAAAGGATCTACATAAGCGTAGGAACGCGCATAAGGTTGGGCCCAAACTTCTTGGATATGATTTTTACGAAACTGGATTGGAAATTTTTGTTCGTGAAATTTTTGCACACTTTTAGGCCAAGCGATTGATTTGGGTAACTCCCCCGGTTGGGCCTTTTGGTAGGCTTCCAGGATGGTTTTCATTTGGGCCTCGAGTTTTGAGCGGCTATCTGCCAACACTTGGTTTTTCCAAGGAGATAGCAGGGGAGGGTAGGCATTTTGAAAGATGGATGGATTGCTTGGCTGGTCTGTACTTGCTTCGGGATGGGTAAAAAGAGGAAGGACACTTTCCTTCTTCAAATTGCTAGGATATAATTTATTGAAAAACTGGTCCGGGCTTATTTCTTTAAAATCGGCCCGGTTTAGGCGTTTTTCTTCACCAATCACTCGATAAAAGACTTGAGCTGTATTGTGGGGCACACCTTTTCGGGAGGGGCGGAATGCTTTTTCTCGCACCAAGATCACAATACTTATTTGCTGATTTCGGGAAGCGGAGCCGGAAAAAGTCGGGGGAGACTCCCATAAATATATTTGTTGGTATTCTTGGAACCAGGATTTTTTTAAAAATTCTGATGTGTTTTGGGCCAAATATTCCCGGTCTAGCACAAAAACGGTAATTCCTTTCTGGCTCATACGGTCCATACACCAGCGTAAGAGATACGTGAGGGGCTTTTTTTTCTTATTTCTATAATATGTTGGAAGTTTTCCCCAGGTATTTTTGATTCGTTTTTCGAGTTGTGAGGATGGTGTACTAAGCGTATGGCTAGATTCTCGTAGATCGCAAAAGAGGAGGTCTATGTCTGTGTCTACTTGGGCTAGAAAGGGCTGGAAAAGTAAATTTTGAGAATCAAACAAATGAATTTGTTGGCTCAGAGAACCGTAAGCAATTTTGGCGAGGGGGTTTAGATAAATGAGAGCATAGTAGGAAGAGTTTTCTGAGGGGCTATTATGTATATGCTTAGTAAGGAAGTAATAATATTCAGAAAGTTGCGAAATATACGTGTACTTTTCCTTTGATGCTCGCTTGGGGGGATCAAAAGATGTATTGGCGTTTGGGCATATTACCCTTAAGTCACCAGATTTTTTGGAAAGAAATGCTTCCGCTAGTTCTCCCACGAGTGAATAAAGCAATTGGAGGAATGGGGAAGGAAGCTGAGGGTTTTTTTCAGGAGCCATGATACCCGCAGCTCTTAGGGCTAAATTTTGCCAAGAAGTTTGAGCTGTTTCGGGACAATTTTGGAAGGAATCTTTTAGCGTCCCGAGAAATTCTGCTAGGGTTTGGGGCCAGTTTACTAATGGATGTATGGAGGTCAATAATTCTTCCCAAGATTGGTACACGGGGTCTTCTTGGACAAGCCTTAGGTGTTGAGGGGAAGCGGAAACCTGCAAGATATTTTTAAAGAGTATATGCTTGGCAAGTGGAGCCTTCAAAGAATCCCAGTTACTTGTTCTGCCTGTAACGTGGGCATGCACCCGTTGAAAGGTCTCATAAGAAGCTTTTTGGGATGCCGGGAAGTGTTCTGGAGACAATTCATCCAATAATTGCCCAATTAAGCTAAGGTAATCGGTAATTATATCGGATATTCCCATATGAGCAGGGTTGAGGGTCTGCGACATCTCCTTATTGATAATTTCTTAGGTCATTTGAATCCTTCCTTCTTACTCAAAATATGAGCGTTTTTGCAATTTAAGGTATAGAAACAAAAAAACAAGGCTTTACCCAGTAAAGCCTTGTTACAAATATGAAAATTTTGCTTAAATATTAAAACCTAGGAAGCTTAGGAAGCCAAATGCCATTAAGCCTACCAAGATGAACGTAATCCCTAAACCTCGTAGGGGAGCCGGAACATTGGAGTATTTAATTTTCTCCCGAATGGCAGCCAGCGCAACTACAGCCAATAACCAACCAATCCCGGAGCCTAAACCGTAGACGGCTGCTTGGGCAAAGTTAAATGGTTTACCAAGCATAAAGAGAGCCCCTCCTAAGATAGAACAGTTTACGGCAATGAGCGGTAGGAAAATACCTAATGCGCCATAGAGCGAGGGGGAGAACTTCTCAATAACCATTTCGGTAAGTTGTACAAAGGAGGCAATGACCGAAATGAAGATAATCAAGTTTAAAAAACTAAGGTCTACACTGGCAAATTGTTCACCACCGGCCCAAACTAAAGCCCCTTTCTTAAGGATATAGTTATATATGACCCAGTTTAATGGAACTGTAATGGCCAAGACAAAAGTTACAGCTACTCCTAAACCAACGGCTGTTTTTACATTTTTGGATACCGCCAAGTAGGAGCACATGCCTAAGAAGTAGGCAAAGATCATATTTTCAACAAAGATGGACCGTATTCCAAGATTGATTAATTCCATGTTTTTTAGGGTTTAGTGGTCTTCAACATATCCATTCCAAGAACGTTGGGCCCAGATAAGGAGTCCCACAACAATAGAAGCCCCGGCAGGCAGAAGCATCAGGCCATTTCCTTGATAAGTAAGTCCGAGGGTTTCAAACAATTTGAATCCAAAAATAGAACCTGAGCCAAATAACTCACGGAAGAAAGCCACAATTAAAAGGATGATGCTGTATCCCAAGGCATTACCTAGGGCATCTAAGAAAGAAGGCCAAGGTTTATTACCTGTGGCAAAGGCTTCTAGGCGACCCATCACGATACAATTTGTGATGATTAGCCCGATAAAAGCACCCATATCTTTAGCCGTATCATAGGCAAAAGAGAGGAGTAACTCATTAACCAAAATCACGAAAGTAGCGATAATGGCCAATTGTACTACAATACGAATACTGGATGGGATGGTGTTACGAACAAGCGAGGCAACCACACTAGATCCGCACATGACAAAAATTACGGAGATGCTCATTAAGAGGGCTGGCTGCATTTGAGCCGTAATTGCCAAAGCCGAGCAAATCCCCAACACTTGCACGGTGATTGGGTTATCTCCATCAAGCGGGTCGGAAACGAGTTTGCGGTTTTTCTTAGAAAATAAAGGTTCGCTTTGCTTTTCTACTAAGGCCGCATCTTTTTCAGCTACTTCAGCCATATATAGTTACTGTTTAAGATTCGAGAATAAAAATATAAAGAAAGAATTAGTTAGCCATACTAACGGTACCTTGTTTTTGGGCCTCTATAAAGGATTTATACACCTTAAAATAGGCTTTAAGCATATCATTTAGACCATCGCCGGTGATGGTAGCTCCTGACATGCCGTCAACCTGGTACGGGTTTTCAGAATAATCATTTCCTTCACCCTTTTGCATTTGGACGACTTGTAACTCTTCACCGTTAAAAACCTTTTTCCCCTCAAAACGGGCTTGGACTTCGGCATTGGCAATACGGGCCCCTAAACCAGGAGTTTCACCTTTATGAAGGAAAACCGTACCCTTGATGGTATTATAGTCAGGCTCCAAGGCAACATAACCCCAGATATAGTCCCAAAGACCAAAACCGTACATAGGGAACACATAGTATTTTTTGGAAGCATCTTCTTGATCATTCACCACATACACGGGCAATAAGCGCTCGTTGATATCATCTTTGCGATATTCTTCCTGCACATTGATGGTTTCAATATCCACCTCTACTTTATTACCTTTGGCATCTACCACAAACTTATCCTGAACCAATTTTTGGTATAAGTCTTCAACTTCCGGCTTTTTCTTACCCTCTAAACTCATCGTGGTAAGGAGTATGTTCTTTTTTAGATCATAAGCAATATTAGCCTCTTTGAATGGCTTGAGACCTTCAGAGGCCATGGCCAAGAGAAAAGCACATACCACGGTCAAAATAACCGTGTACGTGATAATATAAGCGTTTGATTGTTTATTCATGGGTGTATAATTAAGCAGCGTTAAGTTTTAATCGTTTTAGTCTACGACGTTTGTTGGCATCAATGACGAAGTAATCAATCAAAGGAGCAAAAACATTCATCAGCAAGACTGCTAGCATAATACCTTCCGGATAAGCCGGGTTAAACACACGTATTAATACCGTTAGAGCTCCTATAAGAAACCCATAAATCCATTTACCGGTTTCCGTTTGGGCAGCAGATACTGGATCTGTCGCCATAAAAACAATTCCAAAAGCAATGCCTCCCATTATTAAATGATAATGGGCTGGTAAAGTCATAAAGTAATTATCCGAATTTCCGGCAAGGCCATTAAACATGAGGCCTACCACCCAAGCTCCTACAAAAGCGCTAAGGATGATTCGCCAGCTCCCTACACCGGTTACAATCAGGATAAAAGCCCCAATTAATACCATTAAGGCAGAGGTCTCACCAATAGAACCGGGGACAATACCGATAAACAAATCCATAAAAGATAAGCTGGCGGCATCAAGGGCCATAACCACATTGCCACTTACATCGGATGCCGCTAAACCCAGGGCCGTAGCGCCTGTGTAAGAATCTACCATTTCCTTTCCATCAGTATATACCCAAACATCCGAGCTTCCGGCCATATCTCCTGGATAGGCAAAGTATAGGAAAGCCCGAGCGGTCATAGCGACATTTAATATGTTCATTCCCGTGCCTCCAAAAACTTCCTTGGCTACGATAACGGCAAAGGCTGTAGCCACCGCAACCTGCCATAAAGGGATAGTAGGAGGCATAATAAGAGGAATTAACATACCCGTAACTAAGTAGCCTTCTTCTACTGAGTGGCCTTTACGAACGGCAAAAAAGAACTCAATTCCTAGGCCTACTCCGTAGGAAACAATGACAATGGGCAATACGACCCAGGCACCTATCAGGATTTTTTCCATCAACGTGGCATCCACGTTTCCGGTAGCAATAAAATGTTGGTGACCGACATTCCACATACCAAAAAGTAAGCAGGGTACCATGGCCAGAATGACCGTCATCATTAATCGTTTTAGATCTATGGCATCCCGTACTTGTACTCCTTTGGCAGAAGTCGTATGATTGGGAACGAATAGAAAGGTCTCAAAAGCATCATATGCAGGGTAGAGCTTTTCATATTTCCCTCCCTTCTCAAATAGTGGCTTTACTTTATCTAGTGTATTTCTTAAAAATTTCATATGATCTATATTTTTTCTAATTAGTCAAGCAGCTGTTTTCCTAAATGGTTTTGGGAATTTTTAAGCCTCTTGTAGGGCTTCCATACCTTCCCTTAAAATAGCTTGTATATGCATTTTGGAAACATCTACAAACTCACATAAGGCAAAATCTTCCTCGATGACTTCATAGATACCTAAGGCTTCCATTTCTTCAAAATCATTTGCCAAGATAGATTTGATAAGGTGTACGGGGTAAATGTCCATAGGAAGCACTTGCTCAAACACACCAGATTGTACGATGGCCCTTTCCTCACCGTGGAGATTCGTATCGATAACCCTTTCTTTAGCAGGACTTAGAAAGGATAAAAGGCCGAAAGCTTTGTGAAAGCTTACTTTTCGGGTAGTAGGCAAAATCCAACCAAAAAGTTCGTGATGATTGCCTTCAGGAATCACCGAAAACATATTTTGGTTAAAACCCAGTGATCCGTCTTGATCTATTTTTGCCCCGGTAAGCACATTCCCAGAAATAAAGCGAACATTATCAGACTTAAGATTACCTTCAACAAAATTCTTTAGGCTCGCCCCAGAATAGGTACTGTAATATTGGGGCTTTTTGACCTCAGAACCAGCTAGAGCAACTACTTTCCGGCTATCATATTTTCCATCTAAAAATAAACGGCCAATTTGTTGTAATCCATAAGGAGTGGTAGTCCAAACAAATTCTCCTTTGTTGATAGGATCTATATGATGGATTTGCACCCCAACGTTACCGGCAGGGTGAGGGCCACTAATTTCGTGTTTCTCTACCCCTTGTAAGTTTTTAAATACAGATCCTTTGCCAGAAGAGGTGGTAATGTGAATTTTGCCGTCTGTAAGTTTTTGTAAAACGTCAATTCCGGCTTGGAGATAATTTTCTTCGCCGCTGAAGACGAAGTCATAATCTGGAGCTAATGGATGAGAATCAAGAGCCGATATAAAAATGGCTTTGGGCTTATGCTCCGGTTTTGGGACTAATCCAAAAGGACGCTCCACTAGGTTAGGCCATACGCCACTGGTTAAGAGTTGAGACAAGACCGCTTCTCGGCTAAGATTGGCAATTTCGGAGGCTGAGTGACTCGTAAAAGACTCATACGTCAAAACCTTATCCGCCAAAATCTTTATTTCCAATGGATAGCGACGAGCTCCTCTCTTTATCTCAACTACCTCGCCGCTTACTGGAGCCGTAAATTTTACTTGCTCATTCCATTTATCAAAGAATAACGGGGTACCTGCTTTGACAGTATCCCCTTCATTGACCAGTACTTTGGGGCGGGCAAGTCCGGGAAAGTCAGTGGGTTTGAAACTATACGTATCGGATTGAATATCCTGGACAAGTTCAGGGAGGGCTTTCCCTACTAATTTGATATCAAAGCCCTTAGATATTTTAAGCTTCATAGGCCTAATTTGAATTGAAGATGCCTACAAAATTAGGAACTTTTCGAGAAAATAAAATCAAAGGAAATTTTTATTCCAATAACTTGATGTAATTATTATTCATTGAAAAAGAAACCCTTAGAGTCAAGAGCTGACACTTAACAAAGTACAATATTTTACGGGAAACAGCCTAAATTTTTAAATTTTAAGAGACTACTAAATTTAGGTTTTGCTCAGATACGTATTCTGCTACTTGTTCCATGAGCCAACTTGGAGTAGAAGTAGCTCCACAAATACCTACTCGGTCATCTTGTTGGATCCAAGATAGATCAATATCTGCTTCACTTTGTATAAAGTAGCTCCTCGGATTAGTGTCCTTACAAACTTCATATAAGGCTCTTCCATTAGAACTTTTTTTACCGCTTACAAATAAAATTACATCTTGCTCTTGTGAAAACTTTTGGAGTTGGCTTTCACGATTGGAAACTTGCCGGCAGATACTATCATTTGCGTCAAGGTAGGGGGAGGTACTCGAATCTTGTCCCACATTTTTGGGAGAATAAGCTAATAACCTTTTTTCAATCAAGGATTTTATGCGATAAAAACCTTCGGTACTTTTGGTAGTCTGGCTAAATAATGTAACCGGCCTACTAAAATCAATTTGATCTAAGTCTTCTTCGCGGGTAACAATAATAGCTTCTTGTTGGGTCTGTCCGGCCAAACCAATTACCTCTGCATGTCCTCTTTTGCCATAAATAACAATTTGACCTTTTTCCTCCTTTGCCTTGTCATAAGCATTTTTGATTCGGTTTTGGAGTTTAAGGACAACCGGACAGGATGCATCTATAAGCTCTAAATTGTTCTTTAAAGCGATTTGATAAGTCTCAGGGGGCTCACCGTGAGCACGAATCAATACTTTACTATCACGGATGTGTTTAAGATCTTCCCGGTCAATGATACGAAGCCCTTTATTGTGTAGCCGATTGACTTCCATATCATTATGGACAATATCTCCAAGGCAATACAGGGTTTTGCCTTCAATTAGCTCGTCTTCAGCCATTTGGATGGCATACTCAACCCCAAAACAATAACCTGAATTTTTATCGATTGTTACTTTTATCATTTTTATAAGAAAATGTCCCTACTTTCCTAAAGCTTTGATTGTAAATATTTTAAAATATAGCAGGTAAAAAGTGTGATTGCCTAGTATACACACACCTTTTGTATAATCCTACACTAGATAGTTGAATACATAATTAATTACTAAAAGAACCAAGGGAATGTTTAAGCTTTTTTCTACAAGTTGTCATATGAACCCGTGGTGCTTAATTATTACTAGGGTTTACGTTTATTTAAAAAATTAATCAATGCGTATTCGTTTCGCTGTTTGCCAAGCTTAAATCATCTTGTAAAACCTCTTTTAAGTACATATACGTAACATATTCTGAGTAATTCCATGATTTCCAAGATTTTTTTTCAAATTTTTCAATAAATTCTGGAATTCTTGTATCATAAACAAAATCTGATGAAGAAATAGTGCCTAGTTTTTCCGGATCTTGATTTTTTAGGTAAGGATACACCAGCCTTAGTGTCTTAGGAGCCCGACTCATGGTAAATCCATCGGCTACTCTCCCTTTCCTGGTGACGTGATCTAAATTGTATCGTACGATCATCATATCCCAATCTATGGTACTCATCGCAATCAGCATGATATAGGCTGCCCAGCTGTTATACTTCCAAACAAAATATAAAGATTTTCGGTCACGTACTTTTACTATTAAGCTAAATAAGCCAAACAGGGTCAGCACTAAAAATAATAATACCCCGAGCCTTTTGTAAGCCATACCCTGTTCGGCAATGTAGTAGTACGTTCTTAATCCCACAGATAAAGCCAAAAAAGCATTCTGGTAAATCCAAACTAAGGCCAATCTACGGAGTATTTTCCCTCTGGGATAAAAGTTTAAATTGGCCCTAAACCAGTACAAAACCAAAAACATGGACAATAAAATACTGAAAATGAGCACATAGGTGCCACGGTGTACCATACCTGTGAGGTCATTCACCTGCCTGGGGTCAAATGATATCCAGATGTATCCTACATCTGTGAGGTTTACCAAACATAAGAGTATATTTAATAGCCCAAATGTCAAGATAGCCGTGCGGTACTCTTGAGTTAGCTCATTCATAGGCAATAAAATGCCGCTTCCCTTGTAATCCTTTCTGCTTCTGAGTAATAGCTCAGAACATAAGGCCTCCCGGATAGAAAACGCCGCATGATATCGGTGATAAAGACTAAGACCTATCCAAATAAAGCCAGCACTTATAAAGACTATATATTCAATACTGATATACGTAAAGAAATTGTACAGACTATCTTGCAGCTTCAACCAAGCGTGGTCAATTAAATAGGCAAAATCAGGATTGGCGATGCGGTATAAAAACAGAAAGATTCCAAAGAAAAGTAAAGGGAAAATACTCACGTGCAAGACCCTTTGCCAGGATTTTGTACCCCAGACTTTATAAACCAATGATTTGTAGCCCTTTTCTCCTTTATGTAAAAGCTCCTGCCTAAGCGAGTGCCCAGATATACGATTCCAGGTAAATACAAGCTTGAGGGCTTGCCAATAATCATGGACCGCATAGCGTAATCCATAGGTAAGTGACTTTAATATAGGAGCGTGCAAGTACACGGTCGTTACAGCAAACGAAGCAAAATAGGCTATGTAACTAATCGTGGAATGATGCAAAACCCCGAAAACCGCGGCTACAGTCGTTCCTAACAAACCCATACGGGTAAAACCAAACAGAAAAGAACTTGGGTAAAATCGTACCCACACACCTAACCATACCAGGTGAAATATCCCCAAATTAATTCCAAAATCCTCCCCCCAGAAGAGAACGTGGTAAATTCCTAGCAAGACCAATAAGTAAAGATGTTTCTTTTTCATAGCTAAAAAGTACTTTGAATTGCAAAGTTAATGTTTAAATTTTTTTTATTTCTTCAATCGTATAGCCTGATGATTTAACAACTCCTCCAAAGCATTCAAATGATCTTGGAAAGCTTGACGCCCCTCAAGGGTGCATTTATAGGAAGTGCGTGGCTTTTTACCTACAAATTCTTTTTTTACTTGTATACAATTATTGGCTTCCAGCGCCTTGACATGACTGGCCAGGTTCCCATCACTTAGATCGAGTAACTCTTTAAGCGATTTAAAATCAACCCAATCATTTACTACTAAGATGGCCATGATCCCCACTTTTACTTTGCTGTTAAATAATTCATTCAAGCCGTCTATAATACTGCTACTGCTTTTTTTCATAGGGGAGATAAAATAGATTAATAGGCTGCCTTTATGGCTAATCGTGTGTCAATTTTTGTCTTAAGCGTGCTGATAGTCATATCGCTGATACATCCACGCCCCATAAAAAATATGAAACAAGGAAAATCCAAGCGTCCAAAACAACAAGCCATGTGCCGGGCTAAATCCAGCTATCAATCCCAGGCCAATTTCTCCCAAACCTAGAACCCGGATCTCTCCCAAGGTATATTTGGAGGCATTCAATAGAGCCATCCCGTAAAATATGAGACTAAGGGATGGAACCAACTCTGGATACTCTCCAAATAGCATGATCATACAAAACAAACCACCGGCTAGCAAGGGCAATCCCAGATTGTAAGCCAAGCGATACCCACTTCTATCTAATAATTTCACCCCCGCTCGGCAAGCTTTACGATAACAGAAATACGTACTAAACCCCACAGATAAACTCATCATTAAGATTGCGTCGCCAACCATCAACCAACGTACCGGTTCCAAGGCTGGACCACCCGACTTGAGCAGCGTGTACAAATCGGTACCCCACGGGGAGATGCCTAAATACGCCGCCCCAGTCAATACGCCAGCCAAGGCTATTAAACCGGCCGCTATACCCGATAAGCCGCTTAAAGACAAAAACTTAGTAGATCTTTCCATCAAAGAGCGTATCTCGCTCAAAGTTTCCATAGGATGCTCAGGATTCTTCATATCTTCTTTCCCTCGTGTGGTTTAAAAAGCACTTTGTAATTCAAAGTAAATTCTTTTGTAACAATTTTACAAACCGGAGTATTCAATTTAAAGTCTTTTAACATTGTAGAGACTTTCCCGTACCTTCAAAAGGTGTATATCTTAATTTTTGTCTAAATTTTCGTTCGTATGCAAACTAGATTTACCAACTTCTCCCTCAAATGCCTAGTATTGATGGCATGGGCAGGCATAATTTTTAGTGCTAACTTGAAAGCACAGGGGTTCTTGCTTACCGAATATAAAGTCTTGCAAGATTATGAAGCCAATATCCTAGATATCAACTTCTCTCCCCAACGTAATTACATGAGTGTTACCAATGTGGACAATGCGATCTTTTTATACGATCGTAACTTTGTCAAAATCTGGCAATACCAAGGCCAGCCCCGGGTAGCAGGAGGGACCACCGTTTTTGCTCCCGACGAAAGCTTTATGGTCTTTGGAAAATATCAAGACTATGGAGACATTGCCGTCTATGACTTGAAGCAAAAACGTTTGGTTCAAAAAATGATCGCCCATAAAAGCTATGTCAACAGCTTAGCCCTCACCGCCGATGCCCAATACCTCATTTCCGCGGGAGATGACACCCAAATGATTGTCTGGAAGCGAGTAGATGGCGAATTTGTTAAGCATCAATCTCTCGATTACAGCGATACCGAAATGAAGCGGATTAATGAGATCAAGCTGAGCCCGGATGGTAAAAGTTTGGTTGCCGTCGGAAATGGTGTCTTGATTTACAATATCAAAAAGGGCAATTTCACCCGCAATGCCTACTATGGCAATATGCCCAGCCTGGCTTGTGTCGATTTCCACCCCAGTGGCGACTACTTCTTGGCCGCCCAAAGCCGTACCGTGTTTCCGTTTAAACGCAATAAAAAAGGCTATGATACATTAAACCGGATTCTCCTGGATGAGGTCTCTATTCGCCAGGCCGACTTCGACCCCGAAGGAAAATACTGGAGCTGCACCCAACAAAGTGGCTTTCGTACCTACCGTTTCCGGGAAGGGCAGTTGGAGCTAGTAGACAATATAAAAGTACACGGTGGCTTTGCTATGGACGTAAAATTTAGCCCCGATCAAAGTTTTGTGGCCTCTGGCGCCACCGACCACCGCTTGATTATCTGGCAAAGAGCCGATGGCCCTCAAGTAAGCAATACGAGGCTTCCTCAAGACAAGGGAGATAAAATCAAAGACAATAAAGACCAAGGAGGTATAGACCCCGATCCCGACGATAACGAAAAATTAGAACACGGGGCCTCCGAAGATTTAGAGTTTGACGTCACCGAACAAGGGAGCAATTACCTACTCTTGATTGCCATAGATGATTACAAATACTGGAATCAGCTTAGCAATGCCAACAAAGATGCCTCAGATGTCAAAAACCTCCTGCTTAGTAAGTACACCTTTGAGCCCGATTATATGGTGGAGGTCTATAATGATGGAGCTACCGGCAAAAACATATTAGACAAACTGGCCGAAGTCCGCAAAGAAATGAGCTCCCGCGATAACCTTTTAATTTATTTTTCCGGCCACGGCTACTACGATGCCGATTTAGACGAAGGCTACTGGATTCCGGTGGATGCCCACAAAGGTGAGGAAACCGAATACCTTCCCAACTCTACCCTGCTCAAATATATCAAAGCCATCCCGGCCAAGCACATATTTTTGGTAGCCGATGCCTGTTTTTCGGGCGCCCTGTTTAGTCAAGCCAGCCGGGGCTACGTTGAAAACGTAGAGCAATACAAATCCCGTTGGGCCTTAACCTCGGGCCGCTTGGAGTTTGTCTCCGATGGGCGAGAAGGCAAAAACAGTCCCTTTGCCCAGTACTTTATCAAGTTTTTACAAGAAAACCAAAAAGCCAAAGTGCCCGTATCTGAGTTGGTCAATTATGTAAAAGTTTCCGTAGCCAATAATTCCGACCAAACGCCTATTGGCAGCCACTTAAAAAATGTAGGCGACGAAGGAGGGGAGTTTATCTTCTACTTAAAAAAATAAAATCTGGGGCTTCCCGGCGCGAACAGGTATGAGCAAATTCTGTCCAAATCTGCCCGCGCCGGTCGGGCTGTCGGGCTCTGCCGCGAGCCGGCCCACCCTCAGGCCCCTTCGGTCTCGCCCCTTCGGGCTTCCATCCCTAAGCCTTTATTCAGAAGTGAGATGAGAGAGGTAGATTATGCGGCAGCCCATGTACCATGTTTTTGCTAAGGAGTATGGGTGATACGCCTGACTCTTTTCGGGCAAAAGATACCTAAAATGGGGAAAGGATCGGCAGGTCCAGTATTTTATCGGGAATTTGTCATGCCCCTCCGCATATTGAATTGCCAAAAGGGCATTACATATGCCAGAAAGATGCGAGCGCAAAACATTTGCAGCCGAGCAGGATATTATTTTAGGCTAAGACATCCCGTATCCCGGTTCCCAAATCCCGTATCCCGGTTCTCAAAATCGGCTGAGGGATAGAGCGGCCTGTTTGAGCCCGCCGCTGGCCGTTGGGGAGCAGGCGAGTAGCGAAAGCCCGACCCCGGCGCTAATTAAGTGGATTGACAGCACAAAACGGGATAGCCGGGGGCAGCCCCTAGTAAATCACCAATTGGGTACACGTAAAAAAGGCTACTTTTTTCTGCTTTTCGGCGTGGTACACAGAAACTTGCCACACATGGGTGCTACGCCCAGTATGCTCAGGAATAGCAATGGCTTCCAAATCGCCCTCCCGGGCTGCCCCTAAAAAATTGCTTTTAAGCTCCAGGGTCGTGAAGGCTTTAGCCCCCTCCGGAAGGTGAGCGACGGTAGCATAGCCCGCCAAGGTGTCGGCAAGGGTAACGATGCTCCCCGCGTGTACGAATCCATTGGGGGCAAAAAACTGGGGCTGGATCTTCATTTTGGCCCGAAGCTCGCCGGGCTTTACTTGGGTAATCTCGATGCCAAGGTAAGCCGGAAATTTTTCTTTGCTGATCTGATTGAAATAATCGACGTTTTTGCTTTCATCCATGGGTTAATATCCGAATCGTTAAGGTTTGATTTGCCAAAGAGTATAGGCTACTAGTTTAAGACTTTT
This sequence comes from uncultured Microscillaceae bacterium, assembly GCA_963922455.1. Lineage (GTDB taxonomy): Bacteria > Bacteroidota > Bacteroidia > Cytophagales > Microscillaceae > CAWUIO01. The sequence continues at coordinate 26,564 of CAWUIO010000011.1, read as the reverse complement.
ACGGGCCCGAAAAAAACCTCGAGCCAACTTGATTAGAGGGAGGATGTCCTGGGGGTAACGAGCCAATCCACCCAAAAATTTAAGGACCTGCAAGTTACCCCGCTCATCCAAAGCTTGGATAACAGGGCGGGGGAGGCGCATGTCCTGAGTATCCGAAACGGCTCTTATCACCAAAAATTCTAATTGATGCTTTTGGGCTGCTTGGGCAAGGGCCAAACTTTCCATATCGGCGGCCAATGCTCCCGTCTGTTGATACAGTACCTGCTTATCTTCTTGGGTATGTAAGAGCACTTCGGCTCCGGCCATAGGCCCCTTATGGCATTGGGGCAATTTTTTAACAAGGGGCTCAACTTCCTGAAACCAAGCTGGTGAAATAGGCCATTTTTTCCCGTGGGTATCTGTAATGTACTCCGGTAAGAGGATATCGCCCACCTGAATTTCTGGCGATAAGCCCACCGCGGTACCCCAACTAAGGAGGTGGGTGTATTGTTGCGAGGCTAAGGTACGCACCGCTTGCTCAATGGCTTGGGGCCCCATACCCGATTGAAAAATAGCCAAGTCTTCCGCTAAGGGGAAAACTTGGCCAAAGGTCAGTTTTTGCCTTGTAAGGCTCTGGGCTTCCTGAGGAAGCGGAACGATAATCGCCGCTTTCATACATCTGATTTAGCTCTCTTGCCCATTGTTTTGGGGCTGAGCTACCCGGATCTCTTTTCGGTAACGGCCTAGGGCCCAGATTGGGAAATACTTGTCGTATCCGTGGTATTTCAGATAAAATACTCGAGGGAAACCCGGAGCATTGTATTCTTTATTGTACCAGTGCCCGTCTTCGGCTTGATGCTCAAGCAGGTAGGCTATTCCCTGGCTTACGGCATCAGAATGGGCTTCCCCGGCCGAGAGAAGGGCAATCAAGGCCCAAGCGGTGTGTATAGCGGTGCTGGAATACCCTTGGCCCCGCATACGGAAGGGCTCATAAGTATCATTGTCTTCTCCCCAACCCCCATCCGGATTTTGGACAGATAACAAGAAATGTACTGCTTTTCGGACCCGAGGGTCATCCTTGGGCACTCCGGCCGCTTCTAAGGCAATGAGTACCGACCAGGTTCCGTAGACATAATTGGTACCCCATCGCCCAAACCAAGAGCCATCTTCTTCTTGCTCTTGGCTAAGGTAGTCCATACATTTTTTCAAGGGCTCTCGGAACTCAGGATACTCAGGGATCAATTTACCGAAAAGCATCAGGCAGCGGGCGCTCACATCGGCCGTTGGGGGGTCTAGTAAGGCCCCGTGATCGGCAAAGGGAATCTCATTGAGGTAATAATAGGTGTTATTTGCATCAAAGGCGGCAAAGCCCCCGTTCTTAGAGATCATACCGGCAATCCACCGGGCGGCGGCCAAAATATTGTCTTGGTATTTTTTGCGGTCGTAGCGCTCCATGGCAAACGCCGCAAAGGCTGTATCGTCTAGGTCTGGGTAGTAGGCATTATTGTACTGGAAGGCCCATCCTCCTTTGGGGATATGAGGGCGGTAAAGGCTCCAATCGCCTTCTTCTTCTAGTAATTGCTTTTCTTGTAACCACGCAAATGCCTTATCTAAGGATTCGTGGGGCATTTGCTCTTCGGTCTCTTCTAAGGAGCATGCTGCCAATAAGGTATCCCAAACCGGGGATACACAGGGCTGGCAATAGGCTTCGTCTTCTTTGATAACCAAGAGCTTATCGATGGCCTCTCGGGCCGTTTTTACCCGGGGATCGTCTTCAGGAATTCCTCTTAAAAGCATGGCCTCGTAGGCGTTTACCATTGCCGGGAAGATCGCCCCTAAGCCATCTAGCCCGTTGAGGCGCTTGGTAAACCAATCCATAGCCTTGCGGGTAGCAAATTTGCGCACAAAGCCCGGGATAAGCCCTTGTAAATTAAAGGCGGTGCGCTCCAAAACTAAAATAGCCCGGTTTAGTCCGGACCGCACCGGAAAGTACTTGCGCTCTTTCCAAGGATCTTTCATGAACAGCTCCCGAATGCCAGTACCTTGGGGGTTTTGGGCTTTGGCGCGATAGGTACACAGAATAAATAAGGGCACCATCACGGTGCGGGACCAGTAAGCCACTTTCAAAAGATGAAAGGGGAACCATCGGGGAAGCAACATGATTTCTACCGGAATGAAAGGAACGCCTCGCCAAGGCAATTGCTCAAACATAGCCAAGGCAATACGGGTAAAGACATTAGAAGCGGCAGCCCCGCCTCTTTGTAATACAGCCCGGCGGGCTTTGAGCATGTGCGGAGCTTCCGGATCATCACCGGCCAGTTTTAAAGCATAATACGATTTAACCGAACAGGAAATATCGGTAAGTCCTCCATAATAGAGGGGCCAACCTCCTTCTTCATTCTGACGACGGCGAATGTATACGGCAATTTTTTCTTGTAAGACGGTATCAATTTCCTCGCCGAGGTAGTGCATCATCAAAATGTACTCAGCGGGGATGGTACAATCGGCTTCTAACTCAAAGCACCAATGCCCATCCGGTTTTTGTTTTTGAAGTAAGGCCTCCATGGCTTTCTGAATACCTTGGTTCAGCGTATTCAATTGCGATGGGAGAGTGCCTGCTCGTTTTTCTATGGTTTCAAACATGGTTCAACAGGTTAAAGATGGCTTAAAATACCAAGCTAAGCCAGTAGCTAATTTCCACTAATATCTTTACGGGGAATACTTCGCCCTAAGGTATTAAAGACCAAGCGAAGCAAAAAATTATTACTTCGTATGATTCGGGTAGTCACGATGGTAGCTTTTACGCTATTACGGGAGATTTTTACTTCCTGGGAGTCGCGAAATCGAGGGTTTTGCTTGATTTTACGTAGGGTGAGGATGGCCATTCCGATTGCCCAGAGGCAAAACTCTCGGATACCGTGTTCCCGGGCGGGGATATAACTCACATACTTAAGCGCATTAGAAAGGTGGCTATGGGCTATCCCCAGGAGATGGTCAAGGCCATTCACAAATTTCTCCCGGTCATTTTCTCCAGCTAGATCGTTGAGGTTGTAGCCATGACGGGCAAAAATTTCTCGGGGCAGCCAGCAAGCCCCCCGCTCCAAATCATCCCAAATGTCTTTTAAGATATTGGTCATTTGTAATCCTTGGCCAAAAGAAACGGCCAAGCTCATCATTTCGGTGTGTTTGGCGGCAATTTTTGGGGAATGGTAAGCAAACAGGTCCGTGAGCATTTCCCCAACCACCCCGGCGACGTAGTAGCAATATTTATCCATCGCGGCTAGGTCTTTTAGGCCACTGCCGGAGGTATGTTCTTGGTAATAAGCCATGCCTTCAGACATGATCTCCACACACCGCTGAAGGGCTTCTCTTTGGGCCGGGGCATAGGTATGGGTGATTTGGATTACCCGGGGAAGGTATGCTACCAACTCCTTTTCGGCATCTAAAGTACCATTGGAGAGTTCAGGCAGAAGTTCTTGAGAAAAGGCCGTACTATCTTCTTTACCGGCGACAACTTGAATAAAACGATCGCAAAAGGTTCTTTTTTGGGTGGAGTTGAGAGCCGGTTCATCCTCAATGGTGTCTACGGTGCGGCAAAGTAAGTAAGCATTGGTGATGACTTCAGAGAGAGGGGAGGGGAGCTGAGGAATGGTAAGGGCAAATGTACGGGAAACTCCTTGCAAGAAATATGATTGAAACTCCTGGTCAGAAAGCTCGGTAAACGTATCCGAAGCTTTTTGTACAGTTTTTTCTTTGAGCATGGTTCGTAAGTTTTTGTTATTGGGGTTTGTGCGCAAGCTAATACAAATACGAAATAGCTGGCTTGTATAAATTCAACAAATTGCAATATAAAGGCAAATGTAAAGAAACCTAAACAAATATTTGACACCTCCCAAGGAAAGCTGAAGATCAAAAGGCGAGAAAACTTGGATTAGTTTAATAAATGTAGTGATTATGACAAAGTGAGCTCATTTAGGAAACTCTAAGTCTTATCGAGATGTTAAGGGGGTGGCAATTTGATATTTACGGGTTTTAAAAGCACGGGTTTATCAATTTGAATCATCAAGGCCAAATTATTTGGATATTCAAATCAAAAATTGAATTATTTTAAGACTCGTGTGCAAAGTGCTTTGTACATTTTCTTAATTTCCAAAAGTTTTTGTTGCTTTGTCAAAAATCTACAAAAACCGCTACTTGTTTTTCACATAAACGAAGCTTACTAATTTAATAGAATTGACCATGGGAGTACCAATTAAACAGCAATTAAAAGTTGCTAGCTACATTTTGAAGCAAAAGATTATGGGGCGTAAGCGTTATCCCTTAGTATTGATGCTTGAGCCCTTATTCCAATGTAATTTGGCTTGCGCCGGTTGCGGAAAAATTGCCTACCCAAAGCACATCTTGCAAAAAAGACTGGATGTAGATAAAGCTTTAGCCGCGGTTGATGAGTGCGGCGCTCCTATGGTTTCCATCCCAGGGGGAGAGCCTTTGATCCACAAAGAGATGCCTGAGTTGGTTCAAGGCCTTATCAAACGAAAAAAATACGTTTACTTATGTACTAATGCAATTTTATTGAAACGTAAAATTGATGAGTACAAGCCTTCCCCTTATTTTACTTTTTCCATTCACCTAGACGGTTTGAAAGAACGTCACGATGAGTCGGTATGTAAAGAAGGTGTTTTTGATGTAGCGATCGATGCCATCAAAGAAGCCACATCCCGCGGATTTCGCGTTACGGTAAATTGTACTTTATTCCAAGGAGAAGACCCTCAGGAAGTGGCAGACTTCTTTGACTATGCCATGACTTTAGGAATTGAAGGCATCACCGTTTCTCCTGGATACAGTTATGAGAAAGCCCCGCGTCAGGATGTGTTTATGCCCCGTCGTCAGAGCAAGGAGCTTTTCCGTGATATTTTCCGGGAAGCGAAGCAACGCAAAAGCAAGTGGACGTTTAATCAGTCTGATTTATTCCTGGACTTTTTAGCCGGCAACCAAACGTATCAGTGTACTCCCTGGAGTATGCCTACTTACAATATTTTTGGCTGGCAAAAGCCCTGCTACCTCTTGGTAGATGAGGGTTACGTGCCTACCTTCAAGCAATTGATGGAAGAAACTGATTGGGATAATTACGGTAGCGGAAAGAATCCTAAGTGTGACAATTGTATGGCTCACTGCGGATATGAAGGTACAGCGGTTGAAGACTCTTTCAGTAACCCTTTGAAATTATTCAAAGTTTCTAATCGTGGAATCAAGACTGAAGGGGAAATGGCGGCTGAACTCCCGATCTTATACAAGCCTCAAAATCCTCAAAACGAGAATGTAGAAGCTTAATTTGAAGAAACCCAAGCAAGCCCGGACGTTTACGTTCGGGCTTTTTTTTTACCATGGAAATCTTATATCTGCTAAGTTGCCTCGCCGCATTATCTTGGTTTTTGCTCCTTGTGAGCCCTTGGCTGCCCTGGCTTACCCGGGAAGCCTGGGACCCCGAAACTGTTTTACCACCCTCGGATACTGATTTATCAGATATTACAGTTTTAATGCCGGCCCGTAACGAAGAACAAGTAATTGCCCTCACCCTTGAGGCTCTGCAAAAGCAAGGAAAGGGATTGCAAATTATTTTGATTGACGATCAATCAGATGACCGTACAGCCGAAGAGGCTCAACGCATTGCCGGTGAGCAAGTTACCATTATTCAGGGCCAAGCCCGTCCCTCCGGTTGGAGCGGGAAGCTCTGGGCCCTGGAGCAGGGGAGACAAGCCGTAAAAACGCCCTTGACCTTGTTACTAGATGCCGATATTCGAGTTAGCCCAGGGCTGGTAGCAGGTCTTAAGCAAAAGATGCAAACCGAAGAACGCGATTTTGTATCCCTTATGGCGCATCCTCCTTTGCACACGTTTTGGGACAAGCTCTTGATGCCGGCATTCATTTATTATTTTAAGTTATTATATCCTTTCAGTCTGGCTAATTCCAAAAATACATGGGTGGCGGCCGCGGCTGGGGGATGTGTGCTTACCCGTACTCAAGTGTTAGAAGATATTGGTGGTTTTGCGAGTATCCGCCAGGAAGTTATTGACGATTGTGCCCTGGCCCGTCAAGTTAAAAACGCAGGGTATCACAGTTGGTTAGGCCTAAGCCACGCGGCCCAAAGCAGTAGGCCTTACAAGGATTTACAAGAAATATGGGACATGGTGGCCCGAACGGCCTATACCCAACTGCATTACTCACCCATTTTGCTCTTACTTTGCTCTCTCATAATGCTCTTGGTATATTTTGTGCCTATAGGCGCCCTGTTTACCTTACCTTCTCAAACGGGTATCTTGGGAGCTACCGCTTGGCTTTTTATGATGATTTCTTATATACCAACCCTTAGCTATTATCGCCTTTCCCCACTTTGGGCCCTGACTTTGCCAGGAATTGCCGCTCTTTACTTAGCGATGACTTGGACTTCGGCTTTACGGTATTGGCGAGGAGAAAGGCTTCGCTGGCGGGGACGCATACTTAAAGAAGAAACCGGATTATCTGATTAATATAGCCGGTCAAAAAATCAGGAAAAACGTACGCTGTCCCTTTCAGGCTTTACTTAAATACTTGATCTAAATTTATAAATTATAGGGAAATACAAAGATTTTTCTAGATGAAACCCCCTATACTTCTAATCAATTCGGATGTGTTTTTATAAAATCATACATAATCTTTCGGGGGGAAAACCAGGGGCTTAAACTATCCATTTAGACATGCGTAACAAGATAATAACCAACTAAGCTATTTTGAGAAGCAATGGAAATACTTTCTTCCAGCCCTTATATGTTCTTTGAATGGGACAGTTTACTCTCGCTACTTATTTGTAATGTAAAGCCAGAATCTATCCGGATGGAGGACGGAGAGTACCGTGATGAAATACGAACAATTATCACGTATGTTAACCAGCATAAACCCCAGAATGTAATTGGGAACATGCAAGATATGAATTTCACTATTTCCCTCGAAACTCAAGAATGGTTAGATGCTAATTTATTTGCCGCGTACACGAAAAATGGTACAAAAAAATTAGCCCTCGTATTGAGTAAGGACTTGTTTGCTGCGGTATCTATCGAACAGACCATGGACGACCATACGCCGTCTATCTTTGAGACCCAATATTTTGACGATATTGATAATGCGATGTTATGGATACAAGATGAACTAGTCCTTAACGACTAATTTTTCTTGCGTGTAAGGTCTCATTTGTTTCAAGCCTGCCCATGCTCCGATCTCAAAGAAATCGGGGCCTTTTATGTTCGAGCAGAAGCTGATTTTACCCCAGAACCTGGCTAAGGGATGGAGCGGCCTGTTTGAGCTCGTATAGGCCCGGCGGGGAGAGGCAGCGAGTAGCGAGAGCCCGACCCGCGCCGGCACAATTTTTCAATAGGGCCACAAGATTTTTTTAGCGCGGGGAAGCCCCAAAATATCCCGTTTTTACTAGATTTAAGGATTGCTCATGATGTAACCCAGGCTTAAACGAATCCGAATGAATCAAAATGACCCACATATTTTATGTTTGGGAAGTATTGAACGAGAACTCCATTGGATGCTTCAAGTGCTTAACCAAAGGCTGATCCCCTATTTGGGCACCCCAGGGCAGGCATTAAGTCCAGAACTCAAACAGCAGCTGAATCAAGAGATTTTCGCCCCGGATTTGAACCGGGACCCCAGCCCTTTTGCCCGGGAGGTACTATCCCTTGGCCTGGATGAATCGGAACGATTGGTGCTAGGCTTGGCTTTATTTCCAGAAATTGCCCCAGATTTACTAGACCTATGCCTGGAGCCCACTTATTTTAATATTCATTTATTAGGAGGCCAAAAAAATACCAAACACAAAGGCTTTTTACCTACAGTGCAAACGGCTCTTTTTGTCATAGGAGGGGACGGGCTAAAAACCCGCAATCAATACCGCTTTTTATTTGACCCAAGGCATGCATTTTTTTTGAGGGGTATTTTGCGGCCCTTGGAAGTCTCGGATAATAACCCTTCACTCAGTGCCCTTATCCAAATTAGTCCGGAATATTTACACCGACTCACTACTGGTAAGGATTTCGAACCCCAATATAGCCCTGAATTTCCGGCTCATAAATTAAGTACCCGACAAAATTGGGACGATCTCATTCTTCCCTGGAGCGCTCGGACCGCCGTTAATGACCTTACGCTTTGGATCAAGCATTTTGCCGATCTGGTCAAAAACCCCGTATTTGGTAAAGAAAGAAGTGGCTATAAATGCTTATTCTACGGAGAACCGGGTACCGGCAAGACGATGACCGTCAAACTCCTCACCTTAGAAACGGAACGGCCCATCTATCGGATCAATTTAGAGAAATTAGTGAGCAAATATGTGGGCGAAACGAGTAAAAATATTGCCCAGATTTTTACCTATGCCCGGAACCGGGATTGGATACTTTTTTTTGACGAAGGAGACGCTCTATTTTCTCGAAGGTCCGGGAATAACCAAAGTGCCCAAGATACCTATGTCAATCAAGACGTAGCCTACCTTTTACAGCAGGTGGAAGAATATCCGGGTATTGTGATCGTAGCCACCAATAACTTGGGCAATATGGACAAAGCCTTCTTCCGGCGATTTGATACCATAATTCACTTTGCTGAGCCGGATGAACAACTCCGCCACGAACTCTGGAAAAAAGCCTTGGCATCCTTTGATTTAGACCCCGAGGTTGACCTACGCCAATTAGCCAAAGAATACAAACGGAATGGCGCTTTTATCAAGCGTGTGAAACATTATTTGGGTTTGCATAGCCTGGCCCAAAAAAATAATACAGTTGCCCAAGATGCCTTGGTCAAAGCAATTCAGCGGAATATGTAGAGGGATTTTTTCTTTTTCTCATGAATTAATAACATATTTCAAAACAGAGCAAGCCTTACAAGGAAAACTATGATAGATAAAGCCTTAGAAATTACTGCCCAAGAACTGGAAAACTACCTGAACCTGCGTTTTTCTGACCGGGATGGTTTGGAGTTGTTGGTAACCGATCTACTCAATCAAGATGGGAGCCCTAAGACGTATAATAATGATGTAGTCACGGTGACCCTCTTGAATTTGGAAGAGGAAAAAGCCATCCGAAACCGGAATCGTCCTACGGGCTCCCAAGCCGCGTATCACCTTAATTTGTACCTCCTTTTTTGTACCTTTTATGGTGAAAATAGCTCCTACTTGATGGCTTTGGAGCACCTAGGGGCCGTATTGAGCTTTTTTCAAGCCAATGCCGTTATGGACCACCACAGCACCCCCGAGTTAAACCTAGGCATCGAGAAATTGGTCTTCGAGCTAGAAAATCAAAACATGCAAATGCAGAACTATACATGGAGTATGCTCGGAAACCGCTATGTTCCCTCTGTCTTGTATAAAGTACGCATGATAATCATTGATGAAGGACAAATTAATCAGCAAATCGGGCAAATTAGCGGTTTTGGATCGGATGTACGCTAAATGGCTAGGCGAGATTCAAACCCAAGCCCCACTCCTTGGAAAGACTTGCTCTACTTCCTCTTTATACCGGCCTTTTGCGTTTTCTTGGGCGTAGAAGGGCAAAAATATTGGAGTGAATTGCAAATTGCCAGTGAGGGCATGAAACCCTTTTATCGGCGAGTTGAGCTGAGAAGCCGCCAGCACCAACGTTCTTTATATATCAAGCGTAAAACCTGGGGAGCCTTGGGTCGCCATGTGATCCGAGTGCTTTCTACCCAGCCAAATTATGTGCCATTTGCCGATTCTACTCAAGAATATATTTTTGCCAAGGGCTACCCCTTGATTTTTCAATTTCGCGAAGATACCTTATTCATTTTTCAAAAATCCGAAGACGATATTTACCGTCCTCCTCAATTTGATTCACCCATTCCGATTGTTTTCCAAACGGTTGATTCTAGCTACTTTGAAATCCTGAATGACTCCACCCAAAAAGGCTTAAGAAGGTTTTAAGGGTATGTTAGGGGCTTGCCCGCGCCAGAAAAATTGTATTTTCTATGTTAATTGGTGCCCGCGCGGGCCGGGCTTTCGCTACTCGCTGCCTTTCCCCACCAGGCCCTCACGAGCTCAAACAGGCCGCTCTATCCCTAAGCCAAGAGGGGGTTATAAGCGCAAAATGAGTAGTTAATACAAGACGATTTTGTAAAAACGAATGTCCCGCTCACTGGAAACTTTCATAATATAATTTCCCGGGATTAAGCCCTGGGTGGAAATACAGAAAGCTTTTGCCGGGCCGGGCAATGTATATTCTTCCATCCGGCCCCAGCTGGAAAGCCCCCAGCGGCTCATCCCGGCTAGTACTTGGGATAGTGGCAATAGACTGGATAGAAGTGAATATACTCGCCGAATCACCAGTCATATCGGCTTGAAAAATCTCGTTGGCCGCCACCTATTAGGGAAGCTCCAATATTACGCTAATTCCTAGGGTGCACATTAGTCAATACAGCAATGTGCAAGTCTTATTCTTGAGGACTACCAAATTGTATGAGATAACCGTGGCAATCATAAAACCCAAACTCCCGCATACCATAAGCAAAGGTCTCCAAAGGATAAGCCAAGTTTACTTTATCTTGGAGTTCTTCCCACATGTCATCTACCTCATGCGTATACAGATACAGAGAGCCCGTGAAAGCCAGCCTAGGATGTTTTTTTTGACTATACCGTTGCGTAAACATCAAGCTCACTTTATCTCGTTCTACACAAGCCCAATCCGAAGCCATTCTATTTACGCAGGTAAACCCTAAGACCGTTTCATAATACAAGATGCTTGCATCCATGTCTTCTGTCTCGAGCATAGGGCTTAGGAAATATATCGCCATAGTTTTTGAGTATGAGTACGGACTGTTTACTCGACTTTTGATTGGGTATAGAGCCTATCCTGGATAAACTTGCTCATATCTTTTGGGGCAAACTCATTCACAATATCTATAAAATCTTGGGAGGTGACCGTTTGGTATTGAAATCGCTGGTAGAACCCGTGTAGAATATTAAAAAACACCTTCGTATCATCAATTTCTTCCCGAATTTCGTGTAATAATAAGGCGCCCCGATAGTAAATGTCATTATTGATAAAGCTTAGGTCATTTACTTCAGGGTTGCCAACCAAAGGAAATGTGTAATGGATAAACTGTTCCATATACTTTACCCCTTCCTTATATTTCTTGTATCCATAGAGCCGTTCAATCAATAATAGCTCGGCGTAGGTGGCAAAGCCTTCCTGAATCCAAGCATCGGCCATATCTTTTACCGAAACAGAGTTGCCCCACCATTCGTGGGCCAGTTCGTGAACTAAAACCCCAGGATAGGGGAGTTGAAATCCGAAAGCCCGATCGCCTATTTCCTGTATCCCACCCACGGCAAAACAGCTTTGGTGCTCCATGCCCGGGTACATGGATTCTACAACAGCCAATTTATCGCGCCAAAAAGGAAATTTCCCAAATAAGATTTCAAAATACTTCAAAGCCGGTTTAAGAACTTTAAAATAATTATCTACATAGCGTTTGTGATAATCTTTGGTGTATAGTTCCAAGGTGTGTTTTCCTCCTGGCCCGGTATACTCCAAGGTATCGCGCACGTAGTGGCCTATATAAAAAGAAACATTATAATTATCAATAGGGTAGCTTACAAACCAATGATAAAGCTTTTCGGTCCCCAGGGAATCGATTCCTTCCAAACGCCCGTTGGAAATACATTGAAGCTCAGCGGGAGCCTCTATGTGGATACGCATCGAGTCGGGCTCGTCGGAGAGATGGTCTTTATTGGGCCACCAAACACTGGCCCCTTCGTATTCGCAACTGACACCCACCCAGGGGCGACGCTTCCGATCCTTTGTCCAATGAAAGCCTTTTCGGGTATCCGGAAAATCGGTTTTGGGAGTGCCTTCATACACCACCTCCACACAATACACCGAGCCGGTTTGAAGCTCTTCTTCAAATGCTACCCAAAAAGTGTTATGTTCTCTCCAATAAGAAAGCGTTTTTAGAGAATCAGACTCAGGAAAGGCTGGACTGCGTAAATAAACAGATTTGATGGCCATGTTTAAATACAAGTCCAGCTGGATTACTCGGCTGGGCTTCTTAGCCTGGAAATAAATACGGTTACTCCCTACAATTTTACCCTTTTTGGGAGGGATTTTAACTTGGAGGTCGTAATAATACACATCAAAACACAGACGTTCCGGGCTGAGTGCCCCTCTTAAAGAATCCTGACGGGTATATTTTTTTCTAAAATAAGAGGTATACTCCTGAGCTTGAGTTTTACAAAACGTAAGGAAACCCATGAAAACAATGAGCTTTAAAATAGCCCAGCGCTTATTCCCTCCTAATTCCATACTTTGGGTATAGCTAGCCATGTTATGTCAATATCAAACAGCCAAGCGCTTCCAATCTGGCCAAGGCCCGGCTAAGGTGCTCTTCTTTTACCAAAATGTGATCACTCGAGAAAGAGGAAAGTACAAAAATCGGAATAGACTCTTCGGCCAAGGCTTGGGCCACAATAGCCAGAAAACCCACCAACTCAAAAGGCAACTGCACTTGGAAGCTAAGCAATTTCCAACCGGGTTCTGCCGCCTCGATCCAGGGCCCTTCGGCGAAGGATTCTTCCACAATCAACGTATGTTCACCTGGGGTGTGAAGACTAGCCAAATATGTTTGATTACCAGGCATTTCCCTGGTTTTTATTACTGCATATTGCTTGGAGGCGAGCAGTACTTGACAATTTTTAAGGTAATCTTGGGCTTGCATAGGCAATAATTCGTGGCATGTATTTTAGCTGAATGAAAGATGGGCATCTCAGCCCCAATTATTTAAAAATTAATTGGTAAATCAAACTCTGGGTTAAAAAAACCGTTTTGGGGCTTCCCCGCGCTAATAAAATCTTGTCGTAGTTTTTGAAAATTTGTGCCCGCGCGGGTCGGGCTCTCACTACTCGCTGGCCTCCGCCCATCCAGCGGCGAGCTCAAACAGGCCGTTCCATCCCTAAGCCAAACATACTATTCTAAATGATTTATTTGTTTTAAAGCTTGCTCCACTTGCTTCACAGGCAATTTACATACTTTGTTGCGGCACACATAAATACGGGTCTGCCCAGATACTAACTTGTTTTCCAGGAGGGGCAGGTTTTCTTGCGAACCTCCCATAAACAAGGTTGTTGGCAGATATTGCTTTTGAAATTCCCGGTTTAAATCAGCCGCCTCAGGGCCCATAATGGCCACTTCATAAGGCTCATACTGAATCAGGCCCATCAGTTGGGCCCAGTTGGCATAATACGGACCGCCCTCATCAATTTTGGCTGCCATATGATTGAGCATGATCTTGCTCATTTGCGTATATCTTGCTTCATAAAAGTATGCGCCCAATCGGTATAGCACATGAGCCATAACTGAGTTGGAAGAGGGGATCACATTATCCGACAATTCCATTTTGCGGGCTACCAGGCTCTCCGATTCATCGGAGGTATAGTAAAACATCCCACTCTGTTCATCGCGAAAATGCAAAATGGCATAGTCTACCAGTTTGCGGGCTGTGTTTAACCAAGCTACATCCAAGGTAACTTGATACAATTCTATGTAGGCTTGGGCCAAGAGAGCATAATCATCCAAAAAGGCCTGAATCCCCGCTTCACCATCCTTATAATTTCTCCATAATCCCCCATCAGGCCTGTGCATTTCTGCTTTAAGAAACTGGGCATTTTTTCTTGCTTGTTCAACATAGTGCTTATCGCCAAGCGCTTGGTATGCATCCAGATAGCCCATGAGCATTAAAGCATTCCAACTGGTCAAGATTTTATCATCGGTAGATGGACGAACCCGAGTTTCACGGGCATCCAGTATTTTTTTTTGGGCTTCCTTTAGCACTTTTTGCCAATCCCTAAGCTCCAAATCTTTCTTTTGAGCAAAGATCTGGCTTTCTTCTTTGCGGTAGAGTATATTTTTTCCTTTTTCCCAATTGCCGTCGGCTTCTACTTGGTAAAATTCACTAACTAAGGATGCACTTGGTGCCCCTAGTACATTTTCTATTTCCTCCTGCGTCCAGACATAAAACTTACCTTCCTCGTCTTCGCTGTCTGCATTGATGGAGGAGTAAAACCCTCCGCTGGGGTCAGACAATTCTCGTTCTACAAAGGCAATTGTTTCCCGGATTATATTGGCATATCGTTCCTGAGGCTTAATTTGGTAAGCGTGGGCATAGAGGCTTATCAACTGCCCATTGTCATACAACATCTTCTCGAAGTGCGGGGCAAACCAACGGGCATCGGTGGAGTAGCGGGCAAAGCCCCCACCAATTTGGTCGTAAATGCCCCCTTTTGCCATTTCATCCAGGGTAAGGCAGACGGCATCGTAGGCTTTTTCTTCCTGGGTAAAATAGTAATACTGTAAAAGAAATTCCCAGCCCGTGGGTAAGGGGAATTTGGGAGCGCGACTATACCCCCCTTTTTGAAAATCTATTAAACTCTCCCATTTTTTAAAAATACCCAGATATTGCTCTTGCTTAAACTTTCGGGTAGAGTCTCCCGGCAATTGTATAAACTCTTGGTTTTGGATGCCCTCCGTGAGTAAGTTTGCTTGTTCATTGATCTTGGCCCGGTCCTCATCATACACTTTTTTGATTTGAGTAAGTACCTGTACCCATTGGTCTTTGGGAAAATACGTAGCGGCATAAAAGGGGCGTCCATCTGGAGTAGCAAAGGCATTCAGGGGCCAACCTCCACTTCCATTAATGAGCTGAGCGGCATTCATATAAATTTGATCAATATCCGGACGCTCCTCTCGATCAATTTTGATGGCCACATAGTTGTCGTTCATGAGACGGGCTACACTACTGTCCATAAAAGACTCGTGCTCCATGACGTGGCACCAATGGCAAGCCGCATAGCCCACACTAATAAGCAGGGGTTTATCTTCTTTTTGGGCTTTTTCCAAGGCCTCGGGGCTCCACTCATACCAATGCACGGGATTATCGGCGTGCTGTTGCAAGTAAGGGCTTTTGGCCTGGGCTAAGCGATTTTGTCCCTTGGTAGCATGTCCCGATTGTCCTTTTGAGCAGGCGAAACTTAAAAACACCAAAATTAGTGCGAAGAATAAGGGGTAACTAGTCAATTTCATGGACTTTAAATTTGGCAAGTCGCTGGCAATATACAAGAAAACTCCTACAAACGCTTTTCGTGTACATGAATAGAAGCCTTATTCCTACCCTTGGGCGTTTGAATTTGTTCAATCCAGACCAGCAGCTTATATTGAGAAACAAATCGTTTCTCACATATCGATCATTTGTAAATTAATAAATTATAGCATGCCTAAAGATATATCCTTAAGCGATTATATGGAGCAATTGGTGAAGATCCAAGCCAATACAGGTTCTATTAACGCCGATCAATTAAAAGAACTAGCCTTAGAGTGTGGTTTTTCTGAATATGAGTGGGAGCAACTACAAGCAGAAGCCGAAATAAATCATAAAAATGGCAAAGGTCACTTGGAGTATAAAAACTATGAAGAAGCCATACGGCATTTTGACCTAGTCTTACAAATTAATCCCTTTCACAGCCCAAGTTTGTTTGGGATGGCCCAGGCCCATCAAGGGCAATATCAAAAGGAGAGAAATCGCAAATCGGCCAAACTCGCCCGGGCCTATGCCAATCGGCTGTTGCGCGTAAAACCCGGTGACACCCAAGCCATTCAACTCATCAAACAGCTCAATAAAGGCCAATCTCTGGGTAAGCCAAGAATTGCCCTGGCGGCGGTAGGCGTCATGCTCATCTTAGCTATTGGCTTAGCCGTCTTTTTTCTTACGGGTCGTGATCAAGTTACCATTCGTACCGAAACCGAAGTGATTCCCTTGACGAGTTCTCCGGTCTCAGACGAAAAATACAATGAAGTAATTCGGCTGAGGGAGGCGGTAAGGCGACAATGGGCCCAGGTAGAAAATGTTATGCAAAGACGATCGGATGTAGTCACGTTAATTACCCCCCTCATTCGGGCTTCAGAACACTTCGAGGAAGAGATGATCGATAAAGTTATCCAAGCCCAAAAAGCTTTGGAAGATGAAGTAGACCCCCATCAATCCCAAAGCCTAGTAGAATTTCATCAAAAAAATCAAGAACTCAGTAGCCAACTTAATTTGGTTTTAGAAACCTTAAAAGACCCCCAATTGAATACGGTTAAGAGGTATCGCGACTTCCAGGTCCAAATTGAGCGCTCCGAAAACCGGATCTCTATTGAACGGAAACGGTACAATGAAGCCGTAGAAAAATACAATGGGCTGATCCAACAAAAACCCTACGATACTTTCGGCTTCGAGACCTTACCCTATTTTGCCCAACAAACCCAACCTTAAGAATGTACTTTAGTTCAAAACCCACAAAATGTACACGTTGGCTTAGCCACATAGTACTTTTAAGTTTGTTCTTGACTTTAGGACAACAAACTAGGGCCCAAGTATTCATTCAAGATGACTTTGGCGCACTAAGCTCCGAAGAGATACAAACCTTAGGGAAAATGCTCGAGGAATATGAGTATAAAACCAGTAATGAAATTGCTATTCGGATTGTAGACACTCTTTTGCGCTCCTACAACATCCGTGAATATGCCTTTGAGCTCTTTCAAGAGCTTGGCATTGGTAAGAAAGGGCTCGATAATGGCATTTTGATCCTACTTTCTCCCCAAGATCGGCATGTAGCTATTGAGTTGGGTTATGGCATAGAGCCCTACATATCAGATGAAGAAGCTAAGGAAATAATTGATAAGGACATGGCTCCTCGTTTAAGATATGAGCAATATTTTAAAGCATTTAAAGAGGCATTTCAATCTATCCAAGAACTTTTAGAAGAGGCGGCTTTTTTTGATATTTCTCGCCAGGATGTTCTTCTCGATGCCATGGGCTTACTCACTTCCAAGGAAAAAAAAGAGTTGACAGACTGGATACAAAATTATAAGCAAGTAAGAGGACACTCTACTTGGATTCATATTTTTAAGAACCCTAGTAATCATGCTAAAACCAGGGCCTTAAGCCTATACGACAAACTAAAATTTTCTTCTGATAATTACTATCAAACCTATATTTTTATAGAAGCTCCAGAACCCAAAGAATATAGCAAGCCATTTTTTTATGTGCGAATCTGTCATAATTGGCCAGAGCTGGCCTCAGAACAGCTTGCCAGCAATGAGTGGCGCTCTTTACGGTTTAAAAGTTCGCAAGATGTAGTGTCTTGGCGTTTAGAACATTTGATCATTGCTAAAAACTTTGATCGCAAAAACTACTTTAAGGGCTTGATGAAAGGTTTGAAGATCATCCAAAAACTTCACGAAAAAAGAATTACTTCCATTGCCATTGGGGAGCCTTTTTGGTCATCCCAACGGTATGGGTTTTCCATTTTTATAGGTGGGTCGGCTTTGTTTATAATCATTTTTATTATAGTTCAAACAAGAGGGATGTCTTGGGGTGATGGTTCTGGGGGAGGGTATATTGGAGGAAGCAGCTCTTCTTCTAGCAGTGGGAGTGGCGGGAGCAGTGGTGGTGGTGGCTCCTACGGCGGCGGTTTCGGCAGCAGCAGCAGCGGGGGCGGAAGCTATGGCGGCGGTGATTTTGGTGGAGGCAGTTCAGGTGGGGGAGGTGCCGATGGGTCTTATTAAGCCTACCCTATTGAAATTATGAAACTACTACGCAAATCTGCCTTTTTTTTCCTTTTAACTGGAGTCTTTTGCTTGGTCTTAGCTCAAAGTACCCAAGCTCAAGTCTTTGTAGAAGATGAGTTGGGCAAGTTGAGCCCCGAAGAAATAGAAACCTTGGGAAAAAGTTTAGAGGCATATGAGGCCTCTTCCAGTCACGAGATTGCCCTGCGGATAGTAGACAGCTTAGATTTATCTGAAAAAAGCATAAGGGAATACGCCAACCAGCTTTATAATACTCTAGGTATAGGCAAAAAGGGCTTGGACAATGGTATACTCCTCTTATGGGCGCCCAAAAATCGTAAAATAGCCATCGAGTTGGGGTATGGCCTTGAACCCTACATTACGGATGTACAAGCTCAATACATCATTGATAAGCGCATGAGCCCCTATATGAAGGAGGGAAAGTACCTTTTTGCTTTCCAAAATGCTATTTCATTTATCAAAGTACTCCTGAAAGGCTTTGGGGCTAAGACGGATGTGTACCCAGATAGTCTTTTGATAGACCAGTTTACTCTCTTAAGTGCCCAAGACCAAGAGCGACTTCAAGCTAAATTAGAAAAATACCAGGAAGAAAGTGGCCATGTGGTTTGGGTGCGTATCCTACCTCACAAAACCAACCCGCAAACGGTCAGAGTCATTGCCAAAAGACTCTTCCAGAAGTTGGAAGACAAAAATAAAAAAGTATACCAAACCCTAATATTTATTGGCGTTCATAAAATATCCAAGGATCAAGTGTTTCTTACCAATACGGTCAACCACAATTGGCCCTATTTGGTAAGGGAAATTCTTGCCCCGGATGATTATTATCACAAAATTTACAATAAAAGTAAATCATCCGATGTGGTGACCTATCGCTTAGAATCTGTTTTAGGGCATCGCTTTAGAAAGGACGACTATTACCGGGGTATCCGATACGCCTTTGAATACATACAGAAAATTCATCAAAAAGAAATTAAGTCGGACCAAATCAAGCGCCGAGGCCCCTTTTGGGAGCAGGGGCAATATGGTGTTTTTATTATCCTCCTCATTCCTTTTGTATTGATGCTTATTATTGGGTTGATTTATAAGGTGACTTTTGGTAGAGGAAAAGGCCGTCGGTATAAAGGTTCCTCCTACCGAAATACTTTCAAACGAAGTTCTAGTAGTTACATAAGCCCGAAATCTAACAGCAGCGGGGGGAGTAGCTCCGGGGGATGGGGAAGTAGTGGAGGCAGCAGCAGCGGGGACGGCAGCTATGGTGGCGGTGATTTTGGTGGAGGCAGTTCAGGAGGGGGAGGTGCCGATGGGTCTTACTAAATTCAAAAATTAGGATGCTAACATTACGCACTTTTGGCTGGATACTTTGCTTAGGCTTATCGGCTATACCCGCAGGAGCCCAAGTTTTTGTTGTAGATGAGGTGGGTATTTTAAGCCCCGCAGAGATTCAATCCTTAGGGCAAAGTCTCGAGGCCTACGAGGCCGAGACCGGGAATGAAATAGCCATTCGGGTAGTAGATAGCCTGGACCTTTCCCAGAAGACCATCCGGGAATATTCTTATGCCCTCTTTCAAGCGCTGGGTATTGGCAAAAAGGGAATAGACAATGGAATTCTCATCATGCTGGCCCCTAAAAACCGCCGCGTCGCTATTGAATTGGGCTACGGTATTGAGCCTTTTATTTCCGATTTGATGGCAAAGGCCTACATTGAGGAAGAAATGGGCCCGCTCCTTAAAGCAAAGCAATTTCACGCGGCTTTTGAAAAAGTTATTCAGAGTATCCGTCGGGACCTGCAAAACTCCTATGTTCAAAATCCTAAGCGAGATAGTTTGGTCTTGGATGAGGCTAGCTTATTGCGTTCGGACCAGCGGCGTAGATTGAGCCAAAAGATACAAAAATACCAAGAAAAGACGGGGCATAGCCTCTGGGTACGTATCCTAAACGACCGGGATGATGAAGTTGTTTCCCACCGCCTGGCCCAAATTATATTCAGAAGCTTGGAAGATCCCGAAGATAAAGTTTATCAAACCCTGGTGTTTATTGGTGTGGTAGATAAGGAGGACTTGAAGTTTAATTACAGGATTGTCCACAATTGGCCTGATCTGGCTCGGCAACAGATTGACACTGAAGATAAGGAAGTAAGCGAGTTTTATAAAGACCGGGCTCAAGACAAAATTTGCCAGAAGCTACAAATTGAGGTCTTGGATCACAGTTTTATACGGGAGAAATATTACCCAGGCCTCAAAGCTACCGTAGACCTGCTGGAAAAAGTGCAAAATAAAGAGACCTCCTACAGCAAAATGAAATCTCCAAGCTATTTCTTAAGAGAGTACGGCTTGTATATTTTGGGAGGTATTGCTGGAGGAGGGGTTTTATTTGTGTTCTTTTATTTTGGCGATTATACGGGAAATAAAGGAGGAAAAGGCCCTGGTGGGAAGGGATATAATGCTTCTTCGTACAAATCTTGGGGTTCGGGGGCTAGTAGCACAGGCAATAGTTTTGGGGGAGGAAGCAGTAGCTCGAGTGGCGGCGGAAGCTACGGTGGAGGAAGTTTTGGGGGAGGAAGCTCGGGTGGAGGTGGCGCCGATGGCGGCTATTGATGTGATAAAAGTCTTGTTTTGTGAGGATATAGGGCAAGTGGAAAAGAAATTGGCTTAGGGATAGAGCGGCATGTTTGAGCTCGTGTTGGCCTGGCGGGGAAAGGCAGCGAGTAGCGAAAGCCCGACCTGCGCCCATTCCATTTTTTGTTGGGAAGCCCGTTTTTATTGGCGCGGGGAATCCCCTAATATTTTGGCAATAAATAAATATATACCTGGATAAACAATCATATGATGAGCCCATCTTTTGTGAAGATCGCCTTTGTCTACATATTTCTTCTCATCATGGACTTTACTGCCGCACAAGCCCAAGTATTTGTTCAAGATCAAACCGGAATCCTAAGCCAGGATGCAATTGAAACTTTGGGAAAGGAGTTGGAAGCATACGAAAGAGAAACCTCAGTGGAAATAGCCATTCGGGTAGTAGACAGCTTGGATTTGTCTAAAAAAACAATCCGTGAATATTCCTATGAGCTCTTTCAAGATCTAGGCATTGGGAAAGTAGGTTTGGATAATGGTATCTTGCTCATGCTGGCTCCCAAAAACCGCCAAGTGGCCATCGAGCTGGGGTATGGGATTGAGCCATATATAACGGATGTGGATGCCAAAAACTATATTGAAAACCGTATGGTCGATCTGCTCAAAGAAGAGAAATATTTAGAGGCTTTTCAAAGGGCCTTGCAGGGTATTAAGTATGATCTTAAGGATGCCCAATTTTATATTCCCAAATCGGATAGCCTTTTGATCAATAAAACGCGGCTGCTGACTGCCTCCCAAGAAAAAACCATGAGAGAATGGGTACACAACTATCAAAAAGAGACCGGGCATACCATTTGGATACGTATTTTACCCGACCCAGAGCATCTCACGGGCGAAGATTATGCTAGGAGTTTATTTCAACGCTTGCAGGATCGGGAGAAGGAAAATTATCAAACCCTCCTCTATGTAAATGAGCTGACTTATGATGATGGAGATATATCTTATTCTTATGATATCTTTTATAACTGGCGCGAATTGGCGGAGGAACTTAGTGATGAAGAAGGTAGGTATTCCTCCTCGGATCGGGAGAAATCTACATTAATTTCCAGCTTGGAGGTACGGGTACTTCTGCTAAGTTTTTTGAAAAATCGCCACTACCAGGGGATTATGCACACACTTAAGTACTTGAGGAAGATCCATAAAAAAGAGATTAGAGGCTCGGAAATTAAAACCCCCGTATACATTTGGGCCGACTATGGGATTTTTATCCTTATCTTTGGGTTTATGGGGGCGGCTGTGGTCGCAGGCATTATTTTAGGAATCACGGGCAATGGCGGCAGTGGATTTGGGGGAGGAGGATCAGGCCGTAGTACTTGGAGTTCAAGCAGTTCGGGAAGTTCGGGCGGCGGGGGGTATGGTGGAGATGGTGGGTCTAGCTCGAGTGGAGGAGGGGGCAGCTACGGTGGAGGAAGTTTTGGAGGCGGTAGCTCGGGGGGAGGTGGGGCTGATGGAAGTTATTAATCAAACTAAAAAATTATGAGATTATTTTTTGGGCCTTGGGGCCTTCTTTTTATGGCTTTACTGGTTTTAGAGCAAAGCGAGGCTCAAGTATTTATACAAGATGAAGTTGGGCTATTATCTGGTGAGGAAATACAGACGCTGGGCCAAGCGCTAGAATCCTACGAAATCGAAACCAGCCACGAAATAGCCATCCGGGTCGTAGATAGCTTGGACCTTTCGGCAAAGTCCATTCGCTTTTACGCATCTCGTTTGTTTGAAGAATTAGACATTGGCAAAGTAGGCCTGGATAACGGTATTTTAATTGTATTAGCCCCAAAAAATCGGAAAGTAGCTATTGAACTAGGCTACGGGGTGGAGCCATATATAAGCGATCTCAATGCCCAAGGAATTATAGAAAATGACTTGGCCCCCAAACTAAAAGAAGAGAAATACCTAGAAGCTTTTCAGAAGGCTATTGGCAGTATTCAATATTACCTGAAAGATTTCAGAGTGTTGGAAGCCCAAGCAGATAGCCTCTTGATCGATGAAGTAAATTTATTATCAAGCAAGGAAAAAATTAAAATACTAAACCAGCTCAAAGCCTACGAAGAAGAAAGTGGGCACAAAACCTGGGTCCGGATCCTACACGACAATTCTGTGGATCAGGTATCGCATAAAATAGCCAAACAACTTTTTATGAAATTATACAATCCCAAGGCAGAAAACTACCAAACGCTTATATATATCGGCGTGTACCATTATTCTGAGGGAAAGAGCATGAGCTTTAATCACAACATCATTCATAACTGGGAGGGACTTGCCCAAGAGCTATCAGAACAAGAGGATCATTATTATCATCGGTATGATCGGGACAAAGCCATGGATCTTATTGCCTATCGCTTGCAACTCAAAGTGCTATTTGGCTGCTTTCATATCGAGAAATATTATGCGGGGATTCGCTCGGTGATCAAGCATCTTAAAAAAATACATAGTCAAAAAATTAGGTCTACCCAAATAGACCGCCCTACGTTTTTTTGGCACGACTACGGCTTCATCTTGATGGTCTTTGTACCTCTCTTGGCCGTGGCTTTACTAGGTTTCTTTTTTGGAGGAGGAGGGTCAGGGGGAAGTTCAGGTTCGTCTCCAAATTATGGAAGCTCTAGCTTTACGGGTACCTCGAGCACGACAAGCTATGGGGGCAGTAGTAGTTCTGGCTCTAGCGGCGGAGGAAGCAGCTATGGCGGGGGAAGTTTTGGCGGAGGTAGCTCGGGAGGAGGTGGCGCCGATGGAGATTATTAAAGAGCAATTTCAAAACGGCAAGGTGCTTTATTTTTGATAAAAAGTCAGTTTTACCCCCAAAACGTTAAATTTTAAGCCAGAGTGTCATTTAGTCTGGAGCCATGTCATATGTTAATAGCATGTTATGTAACTTTGCCATCCCTCACCCGTTTCCCATCTTAAATATGTATCCTTGCACACCTTTTTAAGATGAAAAACCTAGTATTTTTGCTTTGTATTTGGACGGCAAGCCCCCTATTGGCTCAAAAGGATAGCTCCTACATTGAGACCTTCGACGACTATCTCGTGGTTAAGGCTTCAGTCCATAACAGCACTTTAAACTTCGCCCTTTCTCCCCGGGTCAACGGACTTACCCAATACCTCAAACCTTTTTGGTATCGCCCAGGGGTGCAAAATATAGTGGGGGTAGGAGCTAGTTTTAAGGGTTTGAGCCTTAATCTGAGTTTCAAACTCCGGCAAAACCGAATGATCCGGAATAGGCAAGGAGAAAGCGACTACTTTAACTTTCAAATACACTCCTACGGCCACAAGTTTGGTTATGATATTTACTACCAAAAATACAAAGGGTATTTTATAAGTAATTTTGACAACTTCTTTACCGATTTCTTTGCCGGCGACCCCCTCCAAAGACGAGATGATTTGACCCTACGAAATCTCTCCACCAATGTCTATTATATTTTTAATCCAGAAAAGTTTTCTTCTCGCTCTTCCTTTGTTTTGGATGAGCGGCAAGTACGCAGTGGGGGGTCCTTCATTTTAATGGGCTCCTTGGGTTATTTCCGGGCCTCGGCCGACTCGAGTATTGTGCCCCCCGATAATGATTTAAACTTTCGTTCGGAGGCCTTTTTTAATGCAACCGGTTTCTACACCCTATCCGCTAGCCCGGGCTACGCTTTTACAATTGTATTGCCCAAGGGGTTTTATTTTAGTGTGGGAGCCTCGGGAATGGTCGGTATGCAATACTTTGAAGGCGAAGGAGAAAATCTCTCCGACCAGGGCTTTAACTACTTTTTGAAGGGGGTGGGCAAGTCTTCCTTAGGCTACAATAAAGAAAAATGGGTGGTCGGCGTCTCGCTTTGTGCTGATATTCAAGGCATGAATACCCGCCACGTGCAATTTCGCACCAACAACCTAGACATAGGTTTTTTCGTGGCCCACCGGATCAAGACAAACTGGTTAAAGGGTAAAAAATCGGTGTTTGATTTTTTGAAGAAGAAAAAGAAAACAGATGATAAGTCCCTTTGATCCTGTAATTACGGTCTCTGACTTAGGGGGCTTCCCCCGCGTTTGTCTTTTTGGGCCAAGTTTGAAAAATCGGGTGGCGCGGGGTCGGGCTCTCACTACTCGCCGGCTCCCCACAAAACCAGCGGCGGGCTCAAACATGCCGTTCCATCCCTAAGCCAAGAAAATTAAACCCAACACAGAAGTGATGGGCTTAATTGAATAAGGCTTGGGGCGCATGTTTCTTTTATTAAGATCCTACGTATTTCTTCCCTTGTGGGCGAGGCAATTCTACACAGGTACAGCCCCGGGTTCCAATCATTTACCGGAATGCGGAGTTCAGAAAAAACGGCCAATTCTTGAGAATACACGACCCTACCTTGTTGATTGACCACAGTGATCGTTGTTTGGGGGGCCGGTTGGGCACTTCGGAGGTTTACCCAATTATCACTGGCATTGGGGAAAATGCTCACCTGAGACAGTTCATCACTTCCTCGGTCTACAATATCGAAGCTAAGGCTAAGGGGTTCACCCATTTGCGTAGGCCAGCCAAAGGGCGTGGCTTTGACCGTATAGTTGCCCAAAGCAGGGGTCCAAGGAAAGTAATCAGTACCTAAGTTTCCTCGAGGGGCATAAGGAGCATTCAATTCTGTCCGGTAAGGATCTTGGTCATGGAGGGCAAACTCCAACTTACCCACCTCGGGAGGCATGGTTTCGGCCACAATGGAAAAATTAGGGCCCAATACCGAAACGTCCAATACATCTCCATCTTCCAAGGGCTTGATTAATTCATCGGTATCGGCATTGAATAGGAGAAAGCGTAGCACTTTGGCCCCGTAGTGTACGTGAAAATCAATGCTGGCTGCCTTCCCCTCTTCCCCTTGGGCCTGGGCTTCCGAGAATGGTGTAGCAGTTAAGGTATAATCCCCTTCGGCGGGTGTCCAGTTAAAGTAATTAGTAGCATTATTGGCTTGGAGGGCATAGGGGGCGTTATTTTCAATTCTATAATTTGGGTTCGAATTCAAAGCAAAGCGTACGCTTCCCACATTATCCGCCAGAGGATTCGCCCGTATAACGTATTACTGCCCGAGCCCATATAAAGTTGCAATTGTTTGTTAGAAAAAAATAAATAGTTCTTTCTTTAACTACTCAGTTCCTCTATTCGGCGGAAGGTTAACACCCGGTCGCAAAAAAATTATGTAAACCAAAATGTCGCTAGGGTAAAAAAATCAGTTGAGCTGCTATTACTTAAATTAGTTTGGCTTCTTCTATCATATTTGGGCCTAAATTAAGAATGACAATAATTCATGGATTTTCAGGTTCATGAACAGTAAGGAATTGCTCATTTTACAAAAACTAAGAGAAGAAAGGCTCAACAATTATGCTTAGGATCACCCTTATTTTATGCTGTTTACTTTTAAGTATGGGGGCTATGGCCCAACCTGTACCACGCCCCCGACCTACACCGGCTCCACCGCCTCCAACTCCGCCTCCACCAGCTCCCACACCGGTACCTGCTCCCACACCCGCACCTGCTAGCCCTTCAGTCCGGCTTAGTAGTGTAAGTCCCGTTATTCTGCCTAAGATAGATGACTTGATTGCTTACCAAGAAGTCAATAGCATTTCGGGCAGCCCCGTAGAAATATCTGAAAAGGTAAAAAAATGGCTGGCCAGCTATTATCCAGACCCATCTGCGGTGATTCAATCGGCAAGTCCTGAAAAAATCCTTGGCAAAGCTATTTTTCCAATCCGGGTGGATGATGGGGGGCATACGTTTCCCGAAAAAATTCATTATAGCTTTGAAATAAACTTCAAGCCCGGTAAATATCGATTTACGTTACGGTATTTTTATTTTGAAAACGCGCAATTGCATGACCCTGCAGAAAAGGTTTACACGTTTTACCTAGACCATTACCACGCTCACGCAGCCATGGTAGATGCTAATATTTTAAATCACCAACGATTTGTCCAATTAAAAGAGCAAGTGAGGCTCTGGATCAGTAGCCTCAAAACTAGGATGAGCGACTCAGGCAATTCGGATTGGTAATTCCCAGGTGTTTTTTGAACCTGGAATGTGTAATCTTACAGCCCTTTTTGGTTTTTTGGCTTAGGGATGGAACGGCCTGTTTGAGCTCGTGGCTGGTATGGGGGTTGGCCAGCGAGTAGTGACAGCCCGACCCGCGCCGAGCGGTATTTGTACCTTTGGCAGAAGTAGTCTTAGCGCGGGGAAGCCCCTACTATGTTTAATACAATACTAGGCCCCAATAAAAAACGTATTTGCTCAAGAAACTGTTTAAATTTAATTATATGGGCTGCAAAGGGCCATTTCGGGAACCTG
>CAWUIO010000010.1:0-88636 GCA_963922455.1 uncultured Microscillaceae bacterium | reverse complement strand
GAACCCCAAACTGGCCCTTTTCGCCGACAAAAAATAAACTTAAACAGTTTCTTAATTGATTTAAGGCATTATTCTGTGAACAACCTGTCCCGTCTGGTGTATAATTCTCATAAATAAAATACTATGCCTATCTAAATTTAGTTTGGGGATTTCAAGGGTCAAAACTTTACTATTTTCTGGAATAATGAAGTATTGGGTTTGTAAAATATTTCCATCGGTAGTAATAAAGTCTACTTCATATTCACCAGGTAAAGACAGCTCTAGACTTAAGTGTTTTTTGCCTTGCAATGGGTTGGGGAATGTATTAACGGTTAATGGCAACTCATTTGTAATGGTCTCTTGAGAAACGTTACTGTTTGATAATTGGGGGGTAAATGTCCAAAAATCTCGGCTACCCACCCGGCCAGGAGCATCCTGAAGACCGGTACCAAAGTAGGCTTGATCCCCAATAACAAAGCTAACTAGTGCGCGAACGGTTGTGCCACAAAATTCACCAAGAAAAGTCCAACTGTCTTCTTGGGGGTCGTATTCCCAGAAGTCATTTAGGAAATCAAGGTTGGAGTCATGCCCAAAAGCAATATATCCTTTGCCAGATAAAGCAAAGCCTATGTGGGTTGTACGACCCAGGGCTAAGGGCAGGCTGTTTTTTTGTTCCCAAGTGTCTTGGGCAAAATCGTATGCCCAGAGTTCATTATTAAAGTTGAGGGAGCTGGTACCTCCTCCCTGTACATAAGCTATTTCCCCTATTTTGAAAGAAGCGGTGGCAGCGGGTCCGGTACTGGGATAATCGGCTTTGCGCTCCCAGGTGTCGGTTTGGGGGTCATAGGCGTACATATCAAACAAAGGGACCCCATCAAGTTGCTGCCCTCCTCCTACATAGCCTAAGCCTTCGTGACTAAAAGAGAAAGTGAGTTCCCGGCCAATACCTGGGAAATTGGCTTTTTGAGTCCAATTGTTTTGGCTAGGGTCATACTCCCAAAGTTCTCTTGATCCCGCAGCGTTAGTAAATCCTAGCCCAGCGTAGGCTTTGTCTCCGATGACAAAGGTAGCTCCCCTTTCTCGTGGGGCATTGGGTAAGTCGGCAATTTGGGTCCAAGAATCGAGGATAGGGTCATACTCCCAAAAGTCATTGACTGAGATACCGGAGGCATTTTCACCGGTGCCTAAGTAGCCTTTGCCCCCCAATGAAAAAGACATGGCATTTAAACGATGTCCCCCGTCAAAATCTCCTAATTGGGTAAAAAGGCCATTGTCGCAGGTATTTCTCTGGCCTATTTGAATGCTAGTACAGAACTCTCCTCCTGAGTAGCCCTCCAAATTGGCCAAAGAAAAAGCTCGAGCACATACGGTATAATCGCCAGCCGGTAAAATCTGCCCAAAGAAATCGCCATCTTTATTGGCAAACTGGGAATATGGGGCTTTATTTTCAGTTTTTGTGCTTTGTACGGGGCCATTTAGGGTCATTTGCACACTCCCCACGGTACTTGGTTGGGTTATGGCTTCAATGGCTAAGGGTGTCGTATTAAATAATTGCTCCGTTAAAACAATGTCTTCGTCAAATTCTACGAGGACCTCATCCGTTTGGGCATTTATCAATCGGTATCCTGTGATTGTTAAAGGGACATCTCTAATGGGCAATACGGTGAAATTTAGGGTAGTGCTTAAGCCACTTGCCCCACTTAAATTCTCTCCCTCAAAGGGAGTAAGGGTCAAAGTGTAATCCCCGGGAGGTAGTAACCTTCCTCCTTTATTGCTTCCTACCCCTCCAAATACGGAGAAGGGAGCTTCATTCTCAATTTGTACCCGGTTACGAGGGCCGGCTAGTTCCAACTTGAGACTACCTGGGGTATTTTGTGATGTATTCACTAGAATACCATAAGCAATATTTCCCGTGACTAGTAAGTCTATTTCCTGCCCATCTTCTAGGGTAGACAAGACTGCATCGTTGAAATCGCTGGCAATTAACTGAATTTCATAAGTTGGCGGCTCAATTTGACTAAATAATGGGTGAGCCAAAAGGAGAAATACTACACAAAATAAGCTTGTTTTGGGTTGCAAAATCATAATCAAAACCGTGTTTAGGTTGAAATACTAAAGGGGTTTAAAAGTATAGTGAGCCCTTAATTCATGCTAAACCATAGGTTACTTACATTACACAACATTGTTTGAGAAATTTTCATAAGTGGACAATTCAAAAGAATATGACCAAATATTGCTTATTTACCAATTGTGTAAAGAGTTTAGTAAAAGAAATGGCTCAACTATTTACAAGAAAACAGAAAATTAATTAGCTGATATTTAATGAAAAGGTAAGGAGTAGTTGAAGAGTAGGTTATTAGAATCCAAATATAAATAATTAAAACATAAACTGGATAAAAGGACAAGATATTTAGTAGGGGATTAGCGCAATATTTTTTGGATGCTATATCCATTGGGATGCGTGATCCGCACATAGAGATAGGGGCTATCCCCGATATCGGTTCTAGGTATTTGAAGTTGGGAGTTTTGTTTGTCAGGGTCAACGGTGTACGTATATTGTTTCATGAGTTTACCTTGGGGGTGAATCAAATCAACTGTGTACTTGCCTTTTTTGGGCAAGGATAAAACAATATAGGGAGCATCTTGTATGGGGTTGGGATAGGCGGCCATTTGACCAATCACCGGTGACGTTTTTTGAGGTGTGAACTTCCAAAAGTCACTTCTATGAACTTTTCCGGGTGCTCTGTCTTGACCGGTACCAAAATAGGCCGTTTCATCGATAACAAAGCCGGCCAATCCTCTCATCGGGTTTCCACAGAATTCACCTAATGACTTCCAGGTATCAGTGCTGGGGTCATATTCCCAGAACTCTTTGTTGTATTGATAGAATTTTGGATCAAATCCTAGCCCAACGTAACCCTTATCTTGAATAGAAAAACCAATATGGGTTCCTAAGCCTTCTGATTTGGGAAGGTCAGCCTTCTGGCTCCATGTATTTAAGCTAAAATTGTATTGCCATAATTCTTGGGCTCCTTGTACGTAGGCATCGTCTTCTATTTTAAAAAAAGCAGCATTGCCGACTCCGGCCCCGGGGTATTTTTTCTTTTTTTTCCACGAATCGCTTTGAGGAGAATAGGCATACATATCTTCTACCAAATTGCCACCATAACTTTGACCTCCTCCCAAGTATCCTATGCCATCGTGGCTAAAGGTGAAGGTGCCATTTCTCCCTTGTCCGGGGAAATTGGCTCTTTTTGTCCAAATATTTTCCTGGGGATTATATGACCAAAAATCTATGGGAAATACCGGGATATGGTCATTGTTTGTACCTACACCTACATAAGCAATACCATCTATTACAAATGCGGCGGCATCTTCTCGGGCTAGGCCTCTATAATTGGCAACTTGGGCCCAAGTATCATCATCAGGATTATATTGCCAGTATTCTCGGGTGGCTAGTCCATTTTCTTTTTCGCCTAGGCCAAAGTATCCCCGCTTGCCAATAGAAAAGGTAACGCCATTGATTAATTTACCTCCAAGATAATCACCCAATTGAGTAAAAATATGATCATTTTCACAGACAGGTGTCTGGGGGAGGGTGGGTTCTATTCTTGGGCTAAATTTCCAAAAATCTTTTTTATATACTCTTCCGGGCTCATTACTTAGTCCAGTGCCAAAATAGGCGTGATTACCAATAAGAAAAATGGGTATGTCCCGGGCTGATTCCCCACAAAACTCCCCCAAGGAGTGCCAGCAATCTTGTGCTGGCTCATATACCCAAAAATCATGAAGTAAGTCCCCATCTTCATTGTCTCCTAAACCTACGTATCCATTTTTACCAATACTAAATGCCAAGAAACTAGCTCTACCTATTGGGTCAGGATGGCTGGCCCGTCTATACCATAGGTCTTTGGCTTGATCATAGGCCCACAATTGATTGGAATATTTTTTTTGCCCGTAGCTTACGTTAGTTGCCCCACCAAAAACGTAAGCTATATCATCAATCTGTATGGCCTGTGGATTGTAAATGGGAAATGGGAAGTCATGGACTTGGGTCCATTTATCTTTTTTAGGGTTATAACGGTATACATCAGCTAATTTTTTTCTAGAATCTGAGGTGCCGCATCCTATATAAGCTTGCTCATGGAGGACAAAAGTAAAGGGAGAAGTACGTTTGGGTCCTTTAAACTCGTGTACAGGCCCCCAAGAATTACTCGAGGGGTCGTATTTATAAAAGTCAGTGAGGGAAGTTTGGTCGTGACGCTTCCCTAAGCCAACATAAGCAATTTCATTAATTACAAAAGAAATAGCGTGTGCCCTCCCTTCACCAGGATAATCGGCGACTTGGATCCAAGTATCTGTGCTAGGTTCATATTCCCAAAAATCAGTTTCCCGATAATTCACGGCCGTTTCCCCCAAGCCTAAGTACCCTTTATCCTGAATACTAAAAGCCACAGCGTGAATACGGGCGGGGCCCCTAAAGTCATTTAATCGCATAAAGATATCCTCATTTGGGCATATCTCAGGATCTACTCGGATGTTAACGCAGGTTTCCTCACCAGCATATCCTTCCAAATTGGCCAAGGAAAAGGCTTGCGAACACAATTGATAGTCTCCCTCAGAGAGGTAGCGACCAAAAAAATCATGCTTAACTTTAGCAAATTGAGAATAAGGTGGGTCATTTTCTATTTGACTCACGCTTAAAGGACCGCTTAATTGCATAAAGACACTCCCAACAGTACTTGGGCTAGTAATGGCTTGAATTGCTAAGGGCTCTTTTAAATAAGGTTCATTGCCTAAAATAATGTCATCATCAAACTCTAAAATTACTTCGGACGTCTTGGCATTGATCAGGCGATATGATTTAATTTCTAAAGGAACCTCTCGTATGGCTAAGACGCTGAAGTGGATGGAAGTAGGCCTACCCTTTGCTCCACTTAAGTCATCAAATTCATATGGAGTCAGCGTTAAGGTGTATTGGCCTGGCGGTAATAATTGACCTTTTATGTCATTTCCTAATCTTCCAAAAACAGAGAAGGGTTTTTTATTTTCTTTTTTGGTTGAGTTAAGGGGGCCTTTGAGTTCCATAAGGAGGCTCCCTGGAGAGTGTCCAGGGGTATTAACAATAATCCCATAGTGTATGTTGCCTGTTTGGAGCAAGTCGATCGCTTGGCCATCTTCTAAATGCCCCATGATAACATTACCTTGATCACTGGCAATAAGATTTACTTTATAATTGGGTAGGGGATTTTGGGCCCAACAAGGTGTTCTTAGGCATATAAAAGTTAAGAAAACAATGAGCCGTAAAGGGTGCATCATACAAACTAGTAATTCGAGTAAGCGGGAAGCGAATGACTCAATGGAATATTGATCAGGCCCTTTCTAAGTATGGTTTGGCAATCTTGACTAAGATGAATACGGATTTGGGCTTCCCTACTTAGTTTGCCTCCATTTCTAGTAAAGTCAGTTTCGAGTTTCATGAACTTGCGTAAACGTGTAAATGTCTATGGGATAGATTATATGTTTGACATTTATATGAAAGGCAGCAGAACTAATTAAGTAAAATTTAAGCCATAGGATAGAATAATCTGGTACTATTGCTAACTCACTAATCAAAAATAAGAAATTTTTTCTGCAATTGAGGTATAAATCTAACAAAATGATTGGCTTAGGGATGGAACGGCCTGTCTGAGCCCGCCGCTGCCTGTGGGGGAGCCGGCGAGTAGTGACAGCCCGACCCGCGCTGCCTGAGGTATCCCTATAAAAACGAGGCTAAATAGCGCGGGGAAGCCCATGGCCCAACTCTTTCCGAACCTGCATTCCATTGCTTACATAATATTTGTTAATCAAACTTGGGTATTTACAAGCATTGTAAACAAATTTGCCCTTGACTTCTCAATGAGGAGTGACATTTTTAAATTTTTCAGTCATTGATGCAATGCAAACCATAATCCTATTATTGATGAAAAGATTTTACCTTGCGTTATGTTGTACAGTATTGTCTTGGGGTATACTGCTAGCCCAAGATACCGAAACAGCCGCAGATAGTAACAAAATTTGGACTTTATCCGGTTCGGCCAATTTTAACTTTTCCAATGTTCAGTTGAGCAACTGGGCTGGGGGAGGAGATAATACCCTTGCCCTGGGCAGTGTATTTGATTTATCAGCCGTACGTGAAACGGACAAAAGTAAGTGGACCAATACCTTTAACTTAGCCTACGGGATCGCCCGGGTAGGTGGGGACGGTAATTTATTTCGTAAAACGGATGATCAATTGATTTTGGGTTCGGCGTATAATTACAAATTATCACCTCGTTGGAGTTTGGCCACTGGGGCAGAACTTCGTACCCAAGTAGCTCCTGGTTATACGTTTACCACCAATGCCGACGGAAATGAAGTGCGGGACCAAGTACAATCGGAGTTTTTTGCGCCGGCCTTTTTAAACCTAAACTTGGGTTTGAATTATAGCATCAAACATTTCTCGGTTACCATTTCTCCCATTAGTAACAAGTTAACCTTTGTGTTGGATGATTCGCTCTCGGATGCAGGCGCGTTTGGGGTTGACCCGGGGGATAAAATCCGTTCTGAAATCGGGGCAACGGTAAATGCTGCCACAGAATTTGAATTATTCAAGAATGTCTCTTTCAAATCGGGCCTTTTGCTCTTTATGAATTACGAAACCCCAGATTTGATTGATGTGGATTGGACTACCTTATTGGTTTTCAAAGTAAACAAATATATTACGACCAGTTTTGGCACGCGCTTAATTTATGACCACGATGTACGCGTTACGCAGGATGATGGCACCCAAAAATTGGGAATCCAGTACAAACAATCCCTGAACGTGAATGTCGGCCTCAAATTTTAATTTTTCACCAAACGTATCTTAACCTTAACTCCCATGTTTGATATTCAAAAATTTATCGATCAACTCGTAGCTGGGGCAGCTATTTATGTTCCTAAGGTCTTGTTGGCCATTTTGGCTTTGATCATAGGGTTTAGCATCATTAACCGAATTGTTGGCTCATTAAGTAAGGCCTTGACCCGTTCGGACAACCCGACCTTAAACAACTTCATACGCACCTTAATTTCGGTCCTGTTCAAAGTGGCTTTATTGATCAGTGTAGCCTCGATTTTAGGCATTGAGACTACCTCCTTTGTGGCCGTTTTAGGGGCCGCGACTTTTGCCATCGGTTTGGCCCTGCAGGGGAGCTTAGCCAATTTTGCCGGGGGAGTACTACTGATCTTATTCCGTCCCTTCAAGCAAGGAGACTTTATTGAAGCCCAAGGTTTTACGGGTATTGTGAAAGAAATATCCATTTTTGTGACTACCCTTAAGACCTTAGATAACCGCCTTATCTTTATCCCCAATGGTCCTTTGGCGGGAGGAAGTTTGGTAAATTACTCAGCCGAAGCTGATCGTCGTGTCGATATGGTATTTGGAATTGCCTATGAGGCAGATTTTGAAGAAGCTAAAGCAATTCTTAACAAACTTATTGAAGCCGATGACCGCATCTATAAGAAAGAAGGATTTGAGCCATTTGTCCGAGTGACCGAATTGGCCGATAGCTCGGTTAATATCACGGCCCGTATGTGGGCCAAGGGCTCCGATTACTGGGGTATCCACTTGGATATGTTGGAAAATGTGAAGCGGGAATTTGACAAAGCTCAAATCAGTATTCCGTATCCGCATATGGAAGTGTATAGCCATCAGGTAAATTAAATCTATTTCATCGCCACTTCATGGAGCCGGCTTACCTTATACTATTATTGGGAGGGCCGGCTTTTTTTATTTATTGAAACAAATTAGTCATCCAGGCTCTTAAGAGGATATATTCATCACCTTTTAAAGGAACATGGCAGAAAATATTCATTTTTTATCGGGAATTGAGAAGTGTAGGCAAGAGTCCTTTGAAGAAGCTATTCACGCATTTACCCTTTCTATCTCTTTGGATCCGAAGCATGTAGCTAGCTATTACAATAGGGGAATGGCTCGCGCCAAGCTGAAGCAATACGAAAAAGCCGTACAAGATTTTGATGAGGCAATCCAATTGCTGCCCAACAAAGCAGATTTTTATTCTGAAAAAGGGGTGGCTTTACATCACCTGGGCCTTCAGAGAGAAGCCCTAGATCAAATGAACCAGGCCTGCCGCCTTGAGCCTCAAAATGGATATAGGTTTTCCAGTCGAGCGTATATTCGAGCCTTTGTAGGAGATATCCACGGGGGAATGGAAGATTATGAAAAAGCCATTGCCTTAGATCCCGAAGATGCCATATCGCTCAACAACTTAGGTTTATTAGAAGAAAAAGCAGGGTATAAAGACAAAGCCCAAGCGCACTTCCAACAAGCCGACTCTTTGGCCGATGCTGGAAAAACCTTCGAGAAGCCTGATATGGAGCAAATATTAAAAGAATACGAGGCACGGGAAGCTACGAAGGAGCAAGCCAAACAAATACAAGATCAAACCCCCATCACAAGTACTGCCCCTGGCTGGCAAGCCTACTGGAGAGAGATCAAACAAGTATTTGTTGAGAAGGATTCTTTTAGAGATTTTCTAAACTTTTTAAAAAAAACCGTAGCTTTAAAAAATTCGAAAAAACTCAATTAATCCCATCATCATGGTCTCGTCTGCTCCATTTTACCCTTATAGCTCTCGGATATTCTTTTTTGTCTTGGCAATTGGCCTACTAACGGCCTGTCAAAACCACGTGCATTACGAGTACCACGATGTACCTAAAAAGTCTTGGGATAAATCTTTTCCTATGGAATATTTGGTTGTCCTGGAAAATACCGGAGATGAAAAATTTTCTCTTAAAATCGGCTTCAGCTACATTGCCTTCATAGATCGGGAAGACCTCGCTGTAGTATTAAAAACAACGGCTCCCAGTGGTAAAGTAAGCCAAAAAAGATATGCCATCCCTATCAAAGACGCAGACGGCGAACACCTAGGGGATGTAGCGGGAGACTATGGTGATATTGAATATGAGCTAGAGAGCGGAATTAGTTTTGCCGAGAGTGGCGACTATTTGTTCCAAATCATACAAGATATGCCCCCCCAGAGTGTTGGAGGGATTACCCGAGTTGGTCTGATATTAGATGCTTCAAGAGCTAAATAAAGTTCTTCTGCTTGCCTTTCAAGCCTAATTTTTATTTCCCCCCCCCTTTTTTCATAAGGTACTTGTTAATCAAACTGACAATGTACGTGCTTAGGGTTAATTCGATTTAATTTCCACGATCATAAGCCTTAATTTTCCCATACCAAAATCACCTTATCTATAAGGATAAGAAAAGCGTTCTATTCTCGATCGTATACCACACACATTCCCTTTTCAAAAGCCCTATTTTACTAAACTTTTATAAAGTATGTATCAAATACGTGCAGCCTATGCTTTGTACCCTGGTGCTAGGGGCAGCATGGTTCTATTCCTTATGTTCTTGCTTTTAGGAGCCTGTGATGAAAATGAAAATCTAGCATGGCGCCCGCAAATTGTAAGCCCCTTGGGCTTTGGCTCCTTGGGAATCAATGATCAACCCGAATTACGGGACATCGATTTTTCCCTTAACCTTGGACTAGATCTAGGGGTATCGGGCGTTTTTGCTCCCGTGCCTGCCTTTCAAAACCAGTCGGCTGGTCCAGAGACTTTCCAGATTAATGATCCAGTCTTCGTGGAAATAGGCATCCAAGAACTAGAATTTCAGGGCACCTTACGCAATGAAACGCCCATAGCCTTAGAAGCTGGAGCCATCATTACGGTTCGCAACGTGGGTGAAACCGAAGCATTAGTACAACACATCACAACCGATTTTATTTCCATAGGAGGGAGCTATACCTTTAGTGAAGCAGTAGAAGAGGGAGTGGTTAAGCCAGACCTAGAGCTCTTTGTAGAAAATATCAGCTCTCCCGGAAGTAGCTCGCCCGTAAGGCTGCTACCCAGTAATCTCAGGATTGATTTTACCATATCCTTACCTCGAGTTCTTACGATTGTATACCCCCCGCAAACCGTTGATGACTTTACCATTGAGAGTGCTTTTGATATTGGCATTGGGGATGACTTAGACAATCTAGAAGGAGATTTAGGGCTCGTACTGGAAAGTAGCTTCCCAGTCGATTTCTCGGTCGAGGTCTTTTTTCTTAATAATAATGGGATGGTTTTATCCAGCTTAACCGAAGCTCCCATTATGATTGAGGCAGGTAGCGTAGCAAACCCTAGCTCCCAAATAACGGTGGTAAATGCTGCCCCCGTGCTCAATAGCCTTAAAGATGCCGAACAAATTCGAGTAAACGGCCGGTTTAGCACCCCCAATTCGGGCAATGTCTTGATTGACACGACCAATCAGGTAGATTTTAGATTACTCGCCAATGTTATTGCCGAAATTGAAACCAACTAGCTCCTATGAAAAAGATTCTATTCTTCTTACTTTTCCTACTTTTTGCTTTGCCAAATCTAAAAGCCCAGATAAATGCCCCGGTTATTTATACCCCCCATTTCCATTGGCAAGCCGCTCGTTATCAGCCCAGTAAGCTAGGTCTTAGTTCCACTAAAATAGATATACACGTAGCTCCTTTGATGGGTATTCAGGCCTGGGCCGGTAATACCAGCCTGAGCCTGGAAAAGATTGTGGACTTGCTAGATACTGAAACTATCACAACCGAGGATGTTGATGAAAAAGTGAATGATTTGGACCCCATCAACCGGGTAGGCTTTGGGGCCTATATTCAACCTTTGAGCCTGTCTCTGAAATTTTTCAAAAACGAAACTTTACCTAGTGATACAAGCCAAAGCGGCTTTGCATCCACAAAAGTAGAGTTATTTACCATCTCCTTAGATCTCACCGA
This sequence comes from uncultured Microscillaceae bacterium, assembly GCA_963922455.1. Classification (GTDB taxonomy): domain Bacteria; phylum Bacteroidota; class Bacteroidia; order Cytophagales; family Microscillaceae; genus CAWUIO01. Next base: position 77,819 of record CAWUIO010000010.1, on the reverse strand, counting down.
AAGAGTGGAAGGAACAGCCTTGGTATCCGATGTAGTGGGGCAGTTAGCCTGGAACGGGAATGCCCAATTTGCTGGCCAGACGGTCTCCATAGGAGAAAATTCCGTGGATGCCTTTTGGCAAAGGGAAATTGCCATAGGGGCTGCTTTGCCCGTTTGGAGAAACCGTGATTTTGATATACGAGCAGGCGGGCGGGTAAAATATATTATTGGGGTAGCCTCCGTACATACCGATGTTTTTGAAAACTCGCTTACCACTCCAGCGCTAAACACTGCCAATATCAATTCTCAACTTGATTTTGGCCTAAATTACCGAGTAAACAAAGCTTTCAGCGAAGACGATTGGACGAGCTCCGATGTTATTTCGGGAACCGGAAAAGGATTTGGCCTAGATCTAGGAGGGACCCTCACTTTTCAGCAAAGATACCGGGCTAGCCTAAGTATTTTAGATATCGGTTCGGTACGCTATACCAAAGAAGTAGAAAATTATTACCGACAGGGAGATGCCAGTTTTGCCGGAGTAGAATTAGACTTTGATTCCAACCAGGACGATAGCGATTTTCTGGATTCTTTGTGGAACGAATTAGAGCCTTTGGAGTCACAAGAGGCTTTTACTATGCCCTTGCCCACCCGCTTGTCCCTTCAATTGGAGTATGGAGTGCCCGCACAAGATAAAAACAACCTAGACTATTTTCGCCATCAGGCCTTTCTTACCTATACCCAAGGCTTTCGCGATATTGGCGCCTCTACCAAGAAGTCACAATTCAACCTGGCCTATACATACAGTAGCAGTACTCGCTTCAGCGTCGGTACTACTTTGGGGCTAGGCGGTTATTACGGATTTGCCTGGGGGACCTATCTATCGGCTCAATTAGGTGCCTTTGATATAGGCCTGGGCTCAGGTAATCTATTAGGTGCATTTTCTCAACGAACGGCCCGGGGGGTGGACGTATCTTTCAATATGGGCTTAAGCTTTCGCTAAGTGCCGCTAGTGTATTATAGAGGGGCTTGCCCGCGCTAACAAAATGGGCTAGATTGAAAAAAATCGGCTGGCGCGGGCCGGGCTCTCGCTACTCGCCGGCTCACCCGCAAGCCAGCGGCGGGCTCAAACAGGCCGCTCCATCCCTAAGCCAAAAAAAGCCATCTACCTTAGCAGACCCTAGCTTAGAAAGCCTTGTTGTATACATCTAAAACCCGATAATATTCCGGTTTTTTTTAAGAATTATACACTTTTACTCGGTACGCCTACTGCTTTATGCTTATAATCATGTAAATTAGTCTTTTTAATAGTTGTGTTCAATAAGCCATAAAAAAATTTACACATGGAAAAGCTCTGGCTGAAACATTATCCTGAGGGAGTCCCCCACGAGTTAGGTTCGGATACATATGAGCACTTAGTGGAGATGCTAGAAGAATCTTTCTCAAAGTTTAAAACCAAGAAAGCCTTTTCTTGCATGGGAAAAGCCTTAAGCTTTGGCGAAATTGATACCTTGTCCCGAAACTTTGGGGCATATTTACAAAGCCTAGGACTCCAAAAGGGTGATCGCTTCGGTATTCAAATGCCCAACCTATTACAATATCCAGTGGCCATTTACGGAGCTTTGCGGGCAGGTTTGACAGTGGTAAATATCAACCCTCTGTATACCGTACGGGAAATGACCCATCAGTACAAGGATGCAGGGGTCAAAGCGGTTCTCATTTGTGATAATTTTGCCTACAATTTAGAAAAAACCCTTCCACAAACCGATATCCAACACGTAATCACTACAGGAATTGGTGATTTATTAGGCGGGCTTAAGGCGGGCATCACCAACTTTGTTGTCCGCAATATCAAAAAAATGGTCCCTCCTTATAATATTCCGGGGGCCGTTAAATTTCATCAAGCCCTCAAACTGGGTTCTAAAACCCCCTTGAGCAAACCTGATTTGTCTGGAAAAGATTTGGCATTTTTACAATATACCGGCGGTACCACAGGCGTTTCCAAAGGGGCTATGTTGAGCCACCACAACTTGGTATCCAATACCAAGCAAGTCCGTATGTGGTCCAATGCCTCCAAGAAAAACAAGCTGGAAGAAGGGCAGGAGATTATGATCACTGCTTTGCCTCTCTATCACGTATACGCCCTTACCTCTAACTGCCTGTTCATGACTTATATTGGGGCAGAAAGTGTTTTGATTACCAACCCCAGAGATATGAAGGGCTTTGTAAAAGTCCTTAAACAGACCCCATTCACCATCATTACTGGAGTAAACACCCTATACAATGGCTTACTCAATGCCCCTGATATAAAAGAAGTTGACTTTGCCCCCCTCAAAGTTGCCAATTCTGGGGGCATGGCCTTGCAAAAACCAGTGGCCGAACGTTGGCAAAAACTCAGTGGGGTACTCATTGTAGAAGGGTATGGCTTAAGCGAAACCTCCCCCGTACTCACTACCAATCCTCCGGATGATTTGGCCCGATTAGGTTCTATTGGCATGCCTATGCCTAGTACCGACCTGGCCATTATGGACGAATTTGGCAATCAAATGCCCGTAGGGGAAGTTGGAGAAATCTGTGCCCGTGGCCCCCAAGTGATGCAGGGGTACTGGAACCGTGAACAAGAAACCCAAAAAGTTTTCCATAAGGACGATTGGTTCCGTACTGGAGACATGGGATATATGGATACAGAAGGCTACTTTTACATTGTAGATCGTAAAAAGGATATGATCCTTGTTTCTGGGTTTAATGTATACCCCAACGAAATAGAAGAAGTAGTAGCCAGCCACGAGGGTGTTCTGGAAGTGGCTGCTATTGGCGTACCAGACCCCAAATCTACCGAACGGGTTAAAATTTATGTCGTCAAAAAAGATCCTAATTTAAACGATAAGGATTTAATTGCTTTCTGTAAAGAAAACTTAGCTGGGTACAAGGTGCCCAAAGAAGTGGAATTTAGACAAGAACTGCCCAAGTCTAATGTTGGTAAAATATTGAGAAGAAAACTCAGAGACGAAGTGCTTAAAGAGCAAACCGCATAATTAATGTTTTAAACACTTAAGAAGCCTCTCAACTTTTTGTTGAGAGGTTTTTTTATCGCTCTAGGGACTAGTTAGCTTCACACATAGCTTGCGGAAAAAATATTTTAAAAGTACTGCCCTCATTTGGAGTGCTCTCTACTTCAATGCGCCCTTTAAGGGCATTTACTTGGGTCTTAATTAAAAAAAGGCCCATACCCTTACCTTCTACGTGAAAGTGAAACCGCTGGTAGAGTTGAAATATTTTCTTACCGTAAGCCTCAAGGTCAATGCCCATACCATTATCCTGCACTTCCAAGCAAAGCTCTTTTTCCTCTTCTCGGGCCCGGATAATTATGTGAGGATTCCGGTCTTCTTGTCGGTATTTAATAGCATTAGTGATCAAGTTATACAAAATACTGTATAAATAGGGCTTAATCGTATGCAAGGTAATTTCCCCCTCCCATACTGCCTCCACTAGGGCTTGGGTACGTAGTATTTCATCCGATAAGTTAAGTTGCACCCGTTCAAACTCTTCTCTTAAACTCACTTCAGTGAGTACTTGAGTATAATTTTTACGGATATTCAAAATATGGGAAAGATCCTGAATCACCTCATCCAACTCCGAGATAGATCGAAAAATATAGTCTTTGTATAGCTTTTCATCCTCAGGGCTTGTATCGGGATAAAGCCACAATTCACCCAGCCCTTTGATACGGCTCACGGGTGCCCGGAGGTTATGAGCCGCAATAAATGCAAATTGTTGCAAAGCTTGATTGTGTTCCAATAATTCTTTGGTTCTTGCTTTTACTTGCTCTTCTAGGTTCTCATTACGGTCTTGAATTTCGCGATTTTGTGTATCGATGGTATCGTAAGCCTCTTTTAACAATTCATTTTGCTTGCTGATAGCCTCTTTTTGCTCTAAAATTTCATTTTGCTGCTTACGGAGTTCTCGATTTAGGCCTTTTAAAGTCCGGTTTTTTTTGCGGATCTTAAAAGTTTTCTCTCTAACCATGAGCTCGAGCATGTGCTTCTGTTCTTTAATAAGCCGTATGTTTTCATTGAGGGCCATATCTTTTTCTATTTGCAAGCGTAGTTTTTCGTTCGCAGTCTTTTGAGCTAATGAACTGGAAAGTATAAGCGCTTCCAACAAAGTACCTACAGTAGTATATTGTACAGGTAAAATACACGCAATCTTCCCATCCAAGAATAAAACCTCGAGGCAAGTAGCAATAAAGTAAAGAATATAGGCAATCAAAAAGTATCTTGATCCTGGATAATTTTCCTTAATCTTTTTCCACGAAAGACTTACCGTATAGATCAGTACAAGCAAGGCCCCAGTTTTTGCCATCATCACGACCAGGGGTAAATATAAGAAACTTAAAACCTGGACTACCCAAAAACCTATCAATACATTTCGGAAAGTAACCCAGATACTTCCTTTAAGTATATGATAAAAACTAGTTACATACACAGGTACCAAACCCCAACATAAGGCAGTAATAAATGAAGTGCCAAAGGTGGTGAAATGATGAACATACCAGGGTATATCCTTTACCATATAGTACAAGTATCCTTCATAACTCGCAGCAAAAAGCAAATAACAAAAAGTAAGCAGGCTATAAATATAATGATTCTGACTTTTCATATAAAAAGCCAAATACAAGTTGTAAATAATGACAAAGAGCATCAAGCCACAAAATAGCCCAAAGAAATAGAAATTAAGCTGGGTATTTCTCGCGAAAGAGTGGACTTCTTCTATACTAATTTGAAAGCCTATATTTTTATTCTTGAACCGAATATACACTACCGGATCTATCTCTTGAGGAATTGGAAAGATTGGAGTGTGGAACTTGTAGTCTTTTTCCTGCCAATTAACCCGATAACCTCCCTTTCTGACTTCCCATTTGGCCTTGGGAGGTGCTTGATAATAAAAATATACCTCCTCTATGTGCGTAGTACTTAGACTTAAAACATAGCGCAAAGAGCCCTTGAGTTCAGGCAAGCTTATCCGGAGCCAGTAATAATACTCATCAAAGCCTAGAGGGAGGAAAGAACCCTTAATCGCTTCAAATTGGACTCCTTCGGCCTTATCAAGTATGTCTTCCAGGGATATTTGCCCACTAGTATCCCGAAAAACATCAATGGTAGGTAACTCAGGCTGTAAGCTAGATTGGGATTGGAGGTGTGTAGAAACCCCAAGCATCAAACAGAATATTAAGCAAAAAAGTCTCCCACACATGATGTAAAAAAAGCAACAATAAACAAAACGACGGTTGAAAATTTGACTCCTTGAATACTTCTAAGGTGATATTGGGGCTGAGCCTCGCAATATATACTGCAACTGTTTGCTTTTGGTTGACAAGGAATACTTCCATATATGTACGGGTAAGGTCAATTAATTCATATTTTTAACTTAATTGGGGCTTTATTAAGTATTTTAAATGATCATACGTTATGAAGTACACGAGCTTGGGTTTTCTAATACTGTTAAACTTCTCACGAGCTTGGGCACAGCCCACCCCAATCCCCCCTATGCAGGATGATAGGATATATGAGATCATAGATGCCGTATCTCCAGAGCGAATCGAGAAAGATATTCGACAGTTGGTAAGCTATGGCACCCGAAACACTCTTTCGGATACCGTTTCGGAAACCCGCGGTATTGGGGCAGCCCGCCGTTGGATCAAAGCTGAGTTTGAAAGGATATCCGAAGCCTGTGATGGGTGTTTAGAGGTAATTTACCACCGGGGTTTGGTCCAAAAAGGGGAAAGTCAACGAATTCCCGAAGATACTTGGATAGTCAATGTCTTGGCCATTCAAAGAGGTACGCAAAATCCCAACCGTTATGTGTTGATGTCTGGTGATATAGATTCCCGGGCCTCCGATGTAATCAATGCTACCATTGATGCCCCAGGGGCCAATGACAATGCTACGGGGGTAGCCGGAGCCCTGGAAGCGGCCCGTGTGTTATCTAAATACAAATTTCCAAATACCATTGTATACGCCGCCCTTTCTGGGGAAGAACAGGGACTCTTTGGGGGGCGTTTTCTGGCCCAAACCGCCAAGGAAGAAGGCTGGGAAATTATGGGTGTGCTCAATAATGATATGATTGGCAATATTGAAGGAATCGATGGAGTCATAGAAAACAGCACCTATCGGGTATTTTCCGAACCAGTCTCTATGCTCTCTACCGAACGCGATGCAAGGCGGCGCCGCTTTTATGGAGGCGAAATTGATGGCCCTTCCCGTCAATTGGCCCGTTATGTGGCCCGGATGAGTGAGCAATATATGCCTAACCTGAAAGCCAAAATGATCTACCGTTTAGACCGGTTTGGTAGGGGAGGGCATCACCGTCCTTTTAATGATGCCGGTTTTCCGGGGGTCAGGATCATGGAAACTCACGAAAATTATAACCGACAACACCAAGACATTCGGGAAGAAAATGGGATAGCGTACGGAGATGTAATCGAGGGGGTCAATTTTGAATATTGCGCAAAATTAACGGCCGTCAATGCAATCGTGATGGCCGGGTTGGGATCGGCTCCCGAAGCTCCCCAAAATGTGAAAATAGGAGGGGCTGTCCGCCCTTCTACGACTTTGGCCTGGGATATGTCGGATGATCCTAAGCTTTTAGGCTATAAAATTTACTGGCGCGAAACAACTTCTCCTCAATGGGAAAAGAGCCGGTTTGTGGGGAAGGTAAGCGAGTTTACCTTAGAAAACATTGTGATTGATAATTTCCTTTTTGGGGTATGTAGTGTTAGTAAAACAGGGCATGAAAGCACTGTTAGTTTTCCTAGCAGTACGATGAGAAGATAAAAAATATATAAATACCTATACGGGGCTTGCCCGCGCTATGAAAGTAGGCATACACTGGGTCTATATGAAAGGCGCGGGCCGGGCTTTCGCTACTCGCTGCCTTTCCCCGCCGGGCCTACACGAGCTCAAACATGCCGCTCTATCCCTAAGCCAAGTTTTTTAATAAAAGGTGCCTGCAATAAAAATATATTTAGGAGGTTGGCATTTCTAAGACCTGCCCATCACGATTAATTTAAACAGATTATCAAGGGGGCGATATAAAAAGGCTGAGGGATAGAGCGCCTGTTTGAGCCCGCCGCTGGCTTGCGGGTGAGCCGGCGAGTAGCGAAAGCCCGACCCCCGGGCAGTTACTTGCTTAGCCCTAGGATCGTAAAACCGGGGGGCAGCCCCAAATTTCCCTCCGGATTCTAAATCTTTAACAGCGTCTGTATGTCGGGATATTTGAAATTCATAACATCTGAGCTATATTGCATTACATAGATCTGTATATACCTAAGTAATCACCCAAATAAAATTTCATTAACCAAGACATTATAACAAGGAGGTTTATCTTGAAAAGAAGAGATTTTCTACACGTAGCCGGCTTAGGCGCCGGTGCCTTGGCATTACCCATACCTATTATGGGAGCGCCCATAGACCCGGAAGAACTCTTAAATCCGGGAATATCCGTTGCTGCCAAAAAAGAATTGGCCGATGCAGCCTTAAATACGGCCCGCTCCGCTGGGGCTTCTTATGCCGATGTACGTATTGGCCGTTATCTCAATCAATATGTCATTACTCGAGAGAATAAGGTACAAAATGTGGTCAACACGGAGTCTTTTGGGGCCGGTATCCGCGTAATTGTCAACGGTACTTGGGGATTTGCCTCTACCAATGAGGTAAACCAAGAAAGTATTGTAGCGGCTACTCAACAAGCGGCCGCTATTGCCAAAGCAAACTCCAAATACCAGGATGACCCCGTTAAACTTGCCCCGGTAAAATCGCAGGGAGAGGTAAGCTGGAAAACACCCATCCAAAAGAACGCATTTGAAATTCCTATCTCCGAAAAAGTAGAATTACTGCTTGAAGCTAACGCCAAGGCTATGGAAAATGGGGCCAATTTCATGAACAATTTTCTTTTTTTGGTAAACGAGCAAAAGTATTTTGCTTCTATGGATAATTCGTACATTGACCAGGATATCCATCGTATTTGGTCAACCTTTACGGCGACGGCTATCGACCCTGATTCGGGTAAATTCCAAAGTCGTCAAGGTTTAGGCGGCCCCATGGGGATGGGGTATGAATGGATGGACGGAAAAGCTGAAGATAAAATTGCTGGACCGGCCGGTACCGGTTTGAACTTGTATAAAAACTCCTACGACATTGTAGAAGATGCCATTGCCGGGGCTAAGCAAGCAAAATCTATGCTTAAAGCAAAGTCGGTTGAAGCAGGGAAATATTCTTTGGTTTTAGAGCCTAATCACTTAGGACTTACCATACACGAGTCGGTAGGACACCCCTTAGAACTTGACCGGGTACTTGGGTATGAAGCAAATTATGCTGGAACCAGTTTTGCCACCCTGGACAAATGGAAGACCAAGAGCTTTAAATATGGTAGCCCAATTGTAAACCTAGTAGCCGATAAGACTCAGGAAAATTCCTTAGGGCAAGTAGGGTATGATGATGAAGGAGTACCTACTAAACGGTGGTATCTGGTAAAAGATGGGATACTGGTCAACTACCAGGCAATTCGTGACCAAGCCCATATTATTGGTGAGGATGAATCACACGGTTGCTGCTACTCTCAAAGTTGGAACGATGTGCAGTTTCAAAGGATGCCTAATGTTTCTCTGGAACCAGGGAAGGAGCCACTGAGTGTGGATGACTTGGTTAAAGATGTAGAAAAGGGCATTTACATTGCGGGACGGGGTTCTTATTCCATTGACCAACAGCGGTATAACTTCCAATTTGGGGGGACGGTATTTTATGAAATCAAAGATGGTAAGATAGTAGGGCAGCTGCGTGATGTAGCGTATCAATCCAACACGCAGGAATTTTGGAATTCTTGCTCCAAAATATGTGATGAAAGCGATTATCGTTTATTTGGTTCTTTCTTCGATGGGAAAGGACAACCTTCTCAGATTAGTTCGGTATCCCACGGTAGCTCGACCACTCGTTTTGATGATGTGAATGTGATTAATACCGCCCGAAAAATCTAACTTTTAAATCAAAAGCCTGATGATGGGAGAGAAGTGCGAAATGGAATTGGGCAATATTTTAATTAATTCAAGAATTTTCAAACTATGGCCATATTAAGTAAAGAAGAAGCCAAACAAATATTAGAAAAGGCCTTGAGCTTTTCTAGGGCTGATCAATGCGAAGTAAATTTAGACGGGAACAATAGTGGAAACATTCGTTATGCCCGTAATACGATTAGCACCAGTGGTATGCGGTCCAATATTGAGCTGGTTGTCCAGAGTAATTTTGGTAAAAAATCGGGGGTAGCCACCATTAATGAATTGGATGACGAATCTCTAGCCAAAGTAGTAAAGCGGTCGGAGGAGATTGCCCGGCTTTCTCCCGAAAACCCGGAGTTTATGGGTGTTTTGGGGCCGCAAACCTACGCTAATTCCAAAACCTATTTTGACGCCACAGCAAATATTAACCCAGACTTTCGAGCTAAAGTAGCCGCTGATAGTATTCAGCCGGCTAAATCTAAAGATATTACGGCGGCTGGATTTTTTAATGATTCGGCTGGTTTTTCGGCTATGTTAAATTCCAAAGGCCTCTTTGCCTACGAGCGTCAAACGAGTATGGAATTTACAGTTACGATGCGTTCGAGTGATGGTACAGGTTCGGGTTGGTCTACGCGAGATTACAATGATGTAAGTAAATTCGACTCGGCGATGGCCTCTCAAATTGCTATCGACAAGTGTTTGCAATCACGTACGCCCAAGGCTATTGAGCCCGGGAAATATACAGTGATTTTGGAGCCGGCAGCCTCGATTGGGTTGTTACAAAACATGTTGTTTAACATGGATGCTCGTTCGGCCGATGAGGGTAGGAGCTTCCTTTCTAAAAAAGGAGGAGGGACCAAGCTAGGCGAAAAAATGTTTGACGAAAGGGTAACTATTTACTCAGACCCACTTAATGCTGAAGTACCCGCGTCTACTTGGGCAGGCGATGGGCAAGCGCTCAAAAAAATGAACTGGGTAGAAAATGGGGTAGTCAAAAATATGTTCTACAGTCGCTATTGGGCAGAACAAAAAGGAGTGGCCCCGGTACCTGGCCCAAGCAATGGGATTATGATGGGGGGAGATGCGAGCCTGGAAGACTTAATCAAAGATACCCAAAAGGGAGTTTTAGTAACTCGTACCTGGTACATTCGTACGGTTGACCCTCAAACCTTGCTTTATACGGGCTTAACCCGGGATGGTACTTTTTACATTGAAAATGGACAGCTGAAACATCCGGTTAAAAATTTCCGCTTCAATGAAAGTCCAATTATCATGTTGAACAACTTGGAAGCTTTAGGAAAGCCACAACGCATAAATGGCAACCTTGTGCCCCCTATGAAAGTTCGAGATTTTACCTTTACTAGTCTTTCAGACGCAATTTAACCAAATACGAGGAGTAAACTTCAGTCTGGGTACAACCCGGACTGATTTTAACTCTCTGATTTTTAAGCTGTTAATCACTTGCTAAGGATGAAAATAGATCGTAGCAAATTCTTTTTTACACGCCTCCGATATAATTCGGGTGACTGGGACACCGATCAAAGAATGCCTTCCAATCTTATGAATTCTTTGATAGAATATACCAGCTTATCCGTGGATACCCGTGAAAAGGTGATCACATTGTCTAGTGAAGAGCTGTTTAGCTCTCCTTTTTGCTACTTAAGTGGGCATAAGTTAGTACAATTTAACGCTCAGGAATCGGAGAATTTCAAACGCTATGTTGAGAATGGAGGATTTATCTTTGTAGATGATTGTAACCACGATATAGACGGTTTGTTTGCCAAATCATTTGAGCGGGAAATGAGCCGTATTTTTGGCCCTGAGGCCTTACAAAAGATCCCCCATACACACGAAATCTATCGTAGTTTTTTTGAATTTGAAGACGGCCCACCTACAACGTCTCAAGAGTTAAATGGATGGGGAGATGACTTGGTACACGATTACTTAAAGGCCATTATTATCCAAGAGCGTATAGCGGTTTTATATAGCAACAAAGATTATGGTTGTGAATGGGATTATGATTTCAGAAACAAACGTTGGCTAGCTCAAGACAATACCCGTTTTGGGGTAAATATTGTAATGTATGCGCTTACCGCTTGATATATTCCCTTAATGAATACACATATGCCAGAAATAAGTGAGCAGGACTTGAAGGTCTTGTTAGGAAAACTAAACCTACTCAAAGCCGAGATACAAAAAGTGATTATAGGGCAAAGCCAAGCCCTGGAGTATTTGATTATTTCGTTTTTAGCTGGAGGCCATTCGCTTCTTGAGGGAGTTCCTGGATTGGCCAAAACCTTGATGATCCGTACTTTGGCTGAGGCAATAGACCTGCAATTTAAAAGAATACAATTTACCCCTGACCTGATGCCTTCAGATATTACTGGGACAGAAATTATTGAAGAAGACCCTGAAAGCGGAAGAAGAAGATTTAAATTTAACCCAGGCCCTGTATTTGCTAACATTGTGCTGGCGGATGAAATTAATCGAACACCTCCCAAAACGCAAGCGGCTTTACTTGAGGCCATGCAGGAGTACGAAGTGTCTTATGGGGGTACAACGTATTCATTGCCTGCCCCATTCTTTATTTTAGCTACTCAAAACCCAATTGAGCAATCAGGAACGTTTCCATTGCCCGAAGCCCAATTGGATCGTTTTCTCTTGTATATCCAAATACATTATCCGGATGCTGAAGAGGAATACGAAATTTTAAAAGCTACAACGGGTGAAAAAAAGTCTATTATAGAACCAGTACTCAAGAATGAAGAAATTGTAGAACTCCAAAAGTTGGTGCGCCAAGTGTTTATTAGCGATGAGTTAATTCGCTATGTGAGTCGTTTAGTCCGAGAAACCCGTCCTTCGGATAGTTCGGTAGAGAGTGTTAAGACTTGGGCACAGTGGGGAGCTGGTCCTCGGGCAGGACAGGCCCTTATTCTAACAGCCAAGGCCCGTGCTTTATTTCGTGGCCTCCTGGCAGTGCAACCAGAAGACATCCAAGCTATGTGTTTACCTGTATTCCGTCACCGGATTTTGCTAAACTTCAGGGCAGAAGCTGAGGCCATCAGTGTAGACCAGCTTAGCCAGGATATCTTGGCCCACGTGAAACCATCTTAAGATATGGCCCATTTTGAGCATATTCAAGATTTATTAAAACCTGATATCATACAATCCTTAAGGGGCCTAGAGCTGCTTAGTCAACAAGTCCTGGGGGCTTTTCAAAGCGGCGCTAATCGGAGCTTACGATTAGGTATGGGCTCAGAATTTCGTCAATATCGTAGTTATCAAGCGGGAGATGATTTAAGACAATTAGATTGGAAAATGTATGCCCGTTCAGATCGTTTTTATATTCGAGAAGCTGAGTTAGAAAGTCATATTGGGCTACGATTTGTTATTGACACAAGTACATCCATGCTACACGAAGATGATAATGGACTAAGTAAACTTGATTATGCCCGTCTAATTGCGGCTTCTTTAGGAAGGTTAGCGTATTTGAACGGAGATCATATTGCTTTATATGGACTAAACAACAAATCTCCCCAGTTTTCAGCCTTGGAAAATAAATCGGGCCAACTCCTACGGTTTTTACAAAATTTGCTGGATTTGAAGGCAGAAGGCAAATTGCCAGAGTATTCCTTTGACCAATATATCCCAGAGAACCGAGGAAGACGACTGATGTACTTGGTTATCAGTGATTGGTATGAATACGGGGATGAGTTGAAGGATTTTTTGCAAGACTGGCAATCACGGGGCCATGAGATGATGGTTTTTCATCTCTTGGCGCACAATGAGATGGATTTATACTATCCTGGTTATCAAACTTTTGAAGATTTAGAAACAAAAGAAAGGGTACAACTTGACACCACGCGTTCAAAAAAATCTTACCAAACTACTTTGAAGCATTATGTAAATGGTATGAAATATTTTATGATTAGCCGAGGGATTAGTTATGAGACATTTAGTTCTTGGGTTTCTCTAGGAGACGTATTAGCAACTTTCTTAAAAAGAAGGAAAAAACTATTGTGAACCTATGGGGCAGTTTTTAACACCGGCATATTTATTTGGTTTACTGGCACTGATCATTCCATTGACGATCCACCTATGGAGCCAAAATTCCTCTAAAATTAGAAAGATTGGGAGCATCCGATGGATGCAATCTACCCATACACCGAAGGCCTACAAAATTCATCTCCACGAATTGCCCTTACTTTTTATTAGATGCCTGTTGCTTGCTTTGCCCTGCTTTTTTATGGCCAGTTGGGTTTTTAACACAAAGCTTGAACCAAGTTCAAAAACGCAAAAATGGCTCCTTGTAGATCCGGCCTTAGGAGGGGAGAGACCATTGAGTAAGCTTGTTTTACCCTGGATTGATCAAGGCTATAGCATCCACCTTTTGCAACACGACTTTCCTGAAGTTGATATAGAAACCGAAGGCCATACAATTACATTAACAGATACCCTTAGGCCTCTTAATTTTTGGTCACTCCTTAAATCCTTAGGAAACGAACACTCTCCCCCCGATAGCATCGTTATTTTGACCTATGGAAGGCAACATAATTTTTCGGGTACCCGGCCTCAATTGCCCTACCAAACGCGCTGGATTTTATTTCCCGATTCTTTGTCTAAGCATCAGCTTTTGGAGGTTTTACCACACAAGCAAGACTCATTATTGTTAAAAAAAGGGGTTTTTAAGGAAGATATTAGCCAAGTCAGTTTGGAAGCAATCGCCAAAGCAGACCACAATAAAAACAATACTCATCCTAACGATAGCGTGTATGCGCTAGATAGTATGTACATCAAACTCATTCTAACTCCTCAATTTAAAACAGACGTTCAAGTTTTGAAGCTAGCCTTAGAAGTAGTTTCGGAGTATACTCGTATTCCATTTAGCATAGAGGAAATTAATTGGGAAGATATTAAGAAAGATGAAATGCTTGTGGAAGCAGATTGGTATTTTATATTGACAGGGCTTAATACAGCAAAGCTTGTAAATACATGGGATGGAAATAAAGTAGTATATGCACCAAGAAGGGGAGAAGATAGCTGGTTTAGTCCTACATTTATGAATACTTCACTCCAGCATCTTTTAAACCATCGCTTAAGGACAGATTCATTAGAAAAACCAGAAATGTTGGATAATTTGCCACAAGAATTATGTGATTTGCTTTTACCGAAAAAAACTTGGGAGCAAAGTGCCTTTGCCATAGATCGTCGACGATTGGCGGGTAATCAGATAATATATAATCAGGTAGAGAAACAAAGAGAAATACATACTAGATACAGGTACCCAGCAAGTAGGTTGGGGTGGTACCTTGTCTTGATTTTGTTAGCCATTGAGAGAATACTAAGTCACTATATACATGGGCAGAAATAACAAACGTGATAATTGGATAGATGAATTTTACAAGCGGTTTAAGCTCATCCGCTCCCTGGAAGTGTTAGCCTGGAGTATTTGTGTGGGGTTATTAATTTTTACTTGGCTAGTCCTTTACAACAGGGGGCTATCATATCCTTGGATTATATTTTTGGGCCTTTTGATAGGATTCGTGATTTTTTTCATTTCACGCCGAATAAGGGGCTTAACACACATGAAAAAAAATTATATTATCTCGTATCTAAACCGAAATTATCCCTTTTTTGAGCATAGCGCAGAGTTATTACTCATTCCCAGAAGAAATCTAAACTCTTTGGGTTTATTACAAAAGCAAAAAATTGCCCAACTTTCTAAGGATCAAATAGATACCATCCGTTTGCCAGCCCCAAAACTTAGTCCTGTCATTCTAATCATGAGTATAATCTTGTTGGGCATACTACTAGCTCAGCTAAAGCCTCAAGACTTGCTAGCCTTGAGATCTAACGTAATAGAATCTGCCACAAACAATTCGCCTTCTTTACAAGAAGTTAGAAATACGTCTAGTCCTTTTCCAAGCTTGCAAAAAATACAGTTAAATATTTACCCCCCAAGTTATACTCGTTTAAGAGCGTATACACAGACCAAACCTGAGGTGCTAGCTCCCCAAAATAGCCAGCTAATCATCTCTTTAAATTTCTCCCACCAGGTTAAACAAGCTTATCTGGTGTTTAATAACCAAGACAGTCTTATGTTATCTTCAAAGGATAGCATTCAGTACAGCAGTTCATTTCTTATCAGCGAACCTAAATTTTATCAAATTTGCTATCGTGACGTAAACCGGGACTCTGTATACAGTTCATCTTATTATCGTTTAGAGCCCATACCCGATCAGGCTCCTCAAATCAAAATTAAAGGCTTAGCCGAATATTCTGAGCGGACCTATCATGAGTTGGCCCAGTTAAATTTTAAGGCGCTCATACAAGATGATTATGGCATCGATCAAGCCTTTTTGGTAGCAACCGTAAGCAGAGGAGAAGGGGAGTCTGTCAAATTTAGAGAGTCTAAAATTCCCTTTGAGTACCGTTTCCTTGAACATCCTAAGCAAATTGAGCTTGCCAAATCACTCAAATTTAAGGACCTAGAAATGCAACCAGGAGATGAGCTTTACTTTTATATTGAAGCTCGCGATAATCGCCTACCCACGGCCAATACCACACGGACTGAAATGTTTTTTGTCAATCTTGAGGATACTTCTGATGTGGAATTAACCCTTGAATCTGGTAGTGGCATCAAGGTACTACCTGAATATTTTAGAAGTCAGAGGCAACTAATTATTGATACGGAAAAATTAATCGCTCAAAAGGAAAGCATAGCACAAAAAGTATTTGAGTCGGAGAGCAATGGGCTTGGAATTGATCAAAAGATTTTACGCTTAAGATACGGGAAATTTCTCGGAGAAGAGTTTAGTAAAAATATGGGAGGTGGTATTGGTCATGACCATCACGAGGGGCATGAACACCATGATGATGAGCACGAACCAGAAGAGGATGAGGAAGAATATGAACATTATGAGGGAGATGGGCATGACGAAAACGACCCAGAACATAAGGCCTGGCTTTCTCGGCGGTCATCTATGAAGGTATTAGAACGAAATCAAAGAGACCATAGCCCCACTCAAAAGAATGATAAAGATCCATTTAAGTATTCCAATCCATCCATAAATCAGGTTCCCGAGGATATACTTCACTTACATGATGTAATGGAAGAGGCTAGCTTTTTGGATGAAGCCCTACGCGTTCAACTAAAAGCTGCCCTTAGCAATATGTGGGAATCTGAGTTGCGGTTGCGAACCTTTCGCCCCAAAGAATCCTTGCCTTTTCAATACCGAGCCTTAAAAATCATCAAATTGATTCAACAAAAGTCACGATTGTATGTACAAAGAATCGGTTTTGACCCTCCACCCATTGATGAAAATGCCACTCGTTATAAGGGAGAGTTGGATGACGTAAACTATGGCTACGAATTAAGAAATAACAAGCAAGAGACTACATTCCCGGCCATCCGTGAAGCCTTGTCGCGTTTAGAGCAGCTAACAGATCAGGCAACTTCGCTTAATTTAGAAGAAAAAGCTGCTTTAAACCTTGCTGGCAACGAGCTTGTAAATCTTATACTCCATCAGCCAGGATTATCATTGAGTGATTTAAGTGAATTAAATCGTTTATCTCAAGGGATAGTGGATAGGGATAATTTTAAAAAAGCTGTTCAAAATACCCGAAGGCTCTTATGGATGGCTTTGCCCAGGGAATCTCCTTCTCTTCATCCAAGCCCTCTGACAAACGATCCCCTGGAGACCCGCTTCCGCCATAAAAGAATAGGATTATGATACGTATTGCGACCCTCCTATATCCATTTAAGCTTCACGGCAATGAAGTTCACTGGGGGATAAGCTTAGTATTTATTTTCGTTTTTGGGCTAAGTATTGGGCTTGCGTTTATAAGGAAGAATAGACAGAACTTACCCAGGAGAATCACTTCATTACTCTTGCTTTTTCTCGGTCTTACTGGACTTATATGGCAACCTGCAATCCGTGAGATTAACCGGGGGCAGAAAGTAATAATTCTAACGGATCACTATTCTAAATCAGCTTTATCTAGATTAACATTACAAGAAACTAGTGCACAAACTGTATATTTATTAAAGCAAGCAACATTAGCACCTCAAGGTAATGCCCCCCATGATGTCCAGGATTTACTTTACCGATATCCAGGAATTGATGAGGTATGGATTCTAGGGGATGGATTAGAAAATGATCAGTTAAAATCTTTGGAAGGTAGAAAAATTCATTACGTGCCCTCTAAGAAAGAACATGAGGGTATAAGTAGAATACAATGGCCCAATTCACTTATCCAAAACAAAATAGCTACCCTTAAAGGTTACTACCATTTACCCGAATCGAGCGAAAAAAGATGGATACATCTGGCTTATGAAGGGGCCCCTCTGGATTCAAGCCTGGTAAATAAGCAAAAAGGATATAACTTCTCTCTAAGTTTTAATCCAAAAAGTAGTGGGCAATTTATTTTTGACTTACTAATTAAAGATGAAAAAGGGAAGGCCATTGGTCAAGAAAATTTAGCCTTAGAGATAAAACCACAAGTTCAGTTAAGAATTTTGTTTTTGAACAGTAGCCCTCTTTTTGAAACGAAATATCTTAAAAATTATTTAGCAGAGGAAGGGCATAAGGTATGGGTACGCAGTCAAATCAGCCAAGATCGGTTTAAAGATGATTTAAATAATACACAGGAAGCCATTGGTGGTCTATCCCAATCATTTTTGAATCAACTTGACCTTATCCTGGTAGATCATAAATTCCTAAGGCAAGCGCAAGGATTATTTATGAACCGTTTAGAAAAAGCTATTCGCGAACATGGTAGTAGTTTATGGGTGCAATTAACCGAAGAACCCCCACTCTGGCAACCTCTTTCTATTTTACAAGCTTCTTTTCAACATAAATTTTCCATCGTACAGACCTTCCCTATCAGAAACGTACACAATACAATAAAACAAAAGACAAGCTTGGAGACTATGGAGAGAGAATTTATTTCTCAAGCTTCTGATGAAATTCTTTTACGTAGCCCCAAGGGAAGTATAGTATCAATTGCTAAAACCTACGGACTCGGAAAAATTGGGACTAGTCTAGTTTCTGAATCCTATCCTATTTTGTTAAAAGGACACAAGAAATCTTACCAATACTACTGGACCCAAATTTTAGAAAAATTACTCAGGCAAGCAGATGTGAATAAGAATTGGGAGTTTGATGAACCCGTGATTGTTCAAGAACCATTTGACTTTCATTTTGAGACACTAAATCCCGAAGCGTACCAAAAAGTAATCAATCCACAATTAGAAGAAACGCCAGTTCCATTAGCTCAAGATGCTTATTTATCTCACCGTTGGTCTGGAAGATTTTGGCCACATAATCGGGGATGGCATACCTTGATGGAGCCGGGGCCTAATGACAGCCTGAGTAGATCATTTTATGTGTATAGTCAAGAAGCCTGGACCTATCTTAGACGGGAAAAGGTTAGGAAGGTGAATCAAATGGCAGCGGCTAACTCAATAAAATCAGATCTTACAAATACATCCTTTCAATACGAAATTTATCACAAAATTTCGCCCATTTGGTTTTACATTCTTATCCTATTAGGATTGAGCTATTTATGGATTGAGCCTAAGCTTTAGTTTACAAACAGGCTTTTAATTTCACATAGCAAATCCAAGTATAATACAAGGCCTCTTCCCAAAATAGGGGATATAGTCCTTTACTTTCTTCTTCCAATAAAAAAGGAGGTGTAGGATAAGTATCATCCCAGGTGTCATGCCAGCGAGTAAGCTTAGGCTGGTACACGGGGGGAAACTCATAATAACTATCTATATTTTTTAAAAGGAATTTCGCATCATGTACATTAGGAGGGATCCGGACTTGTTCGTATTGTGGAGTTAAACGAATAGGGCTAAGCCCCAATAAGTTTGCTACTCTATGTTTAAGGGAAGTTCTAAAAGAAGCTTTTGGTGGATAAGCTTGACTATGGAGCGGCTCAAAACCACAACCGAGAAACGCTTTTTTTATACTGTAACAGTCTCCTCTTTGTTCTGGGTAATTATCATCAAAGAGGATATGTCTTATGCCAAACCATAAACACTGTTGCAAACGGGTCAGAGCATTTTGATGATCATCAAAAAAAGCCAGCGTATTCTGGGGATCAATACCTGACCAATCATGTAAAGAAAAATCTTGATTGGAATAGTCTACCCTCGAAGATATATATTCCCTAAAATCTAGGTTAACATCTATGGACACGACTTGGGCCTGGGGGCAACTTTTTTCTAAAAGCCAGGTGCTTTGTCCTCGATAAACCCCCGACTCGATGATTAGTTGGGGGTTTAGTTTTCTACATATGAACCAAACAGCAAACATATGAGGAGCTTTCATTCCTCCTTGATTATCTACAATAGGTCGTTCAGCATAAAGCTCCAAAAATTCAGGTATGGCCCGTATGATTTCATCGCGGGTCCAGATTACCTTCCCTAGCTCGAAAGGGTAGCTCATCAGGATGAAAATAATTACTAAAATATGGCAATTCTTCTTTGTAGCAGAGACTGTTTCTCAAAAAACGCAAAACATCTTTATGAAAAGAATCCTTTACGCTTGGCAGATCGTTTTTGAGCAGGAGGTGCGGCAATTCGGTTGATACGATCGCTTATTTGGTGAATAAACAAATCAAGGGTGTACAACTTTTCCTCCAGACTAGGGTAATCTTGATAGAGCGGAGCACCTAAACCGTAAAAGCGCCGAACATAACTGTTGTTCCCCTTGCGTACGGTAATCGAAACATCATTTAAATCACTATAGTGGGTACTATAAAACTCGTCCAAGTTTTGCAGCTCTATATCTAAATCTGTCCAAGAATGCCAGTCACAGGCTAAACGGAAGGTGCAATTAGGCTGATGATTTCGGGGATCAAACCAAGCACATTTCACCTCAATACAATCCGGTTTGATGAGGGCATAAAAATTTACAAGTAGCTTGGTAAAGCCATCGTGATAAGAAATTTCTATTTCTCTCAGTCGTGACATAAATCAATACAAATCTGGTTTCGCAAGAACTATGAATATAATGCAATAAAATATACATTAAATAATCTAAACTTAAGGCTTTCAGCTTGAAGTTTTTGAATTAATCTAGCCACGTGATCATAAAAAGCAAAAACGCTCATGGTTCTAGGTTTTTCAAAAAAATAAGATAATTAGCCATTTTTAGCGTAATCACTCAACAGCCCAGTCTTAGGAAAAACTAAAAAATACCCCTGCTAGGCCCCAAAAAGCTTGATGAAGCCTACATAAGTGACTTCTGTAATCAGAAGAAGAGTTATCTGGCCACGTATTACTGATAACTTGTTCTCTTTCATCAATTAAGAGATTAAATGGAAGATGAACGGGCTTTCTGAGTTGATTTTTGAACGCATTATACTTTCTCAATACGGTCACGGTCACTTAAAACAATAAGGTAAGATTCCATTTATTACATAAGCCAAACAATATCTAAGTCAGGCACTTTTGAATCTAAACTAATTAAAATATTTATTTGAAAAAATTACCCCAGTCTACACTTCATACGGGCATTACCTAATACACACACCCTGGTTTTCTACTCATCCTTTTTAATTCCTAAAAAGAAATAGCTTTCTACGCTGTAATATTTTCTTTGAACTTTGGATGCAACTTGACAACCTTGTTTAGGGCTTTCGTATATGAAAAAGTTAGCCGATTAAAGTTTTTAAACTAACCAGCCATGTTCATAAAATATTTTTTAGGGATCGGTACCATCTTACTTTTCTCTTTGATTTATAAACCCTCTTCTCCTCATCTTGAAATAAGGTCTTGGGTCATAGAATCTACGGAGAAGCCTATTGAAGCTCGATTTCAAAAAAAAGAAGGGCCATGGGTGTTTTTACTAGATAAACAGTCTAAAATACAAAGAATATCCTTTTTTCAATTTCAAGTGAGTGATCAAAACTACATTAAAGAAACCTGGGCCAAATGGAAAACCTCCTCAACTCGTGATATTTCAAAAGCCTCAAAATTCACAAGAGAAATTCCGATAGCTTTGTATTCTTGGTTTTGGGGTTTGCTCTTACTAGGTTCGGTCGTAGCTTTGAGTTATAGCTTTTATCAAAACTTAAACGCCTGGCTGTCCTTATCTTTAAGTAGTTTAAGTATTCTTGCCCTTTTAATTATTTCCATTAGCCAAACCCGAAGCCATCAACCGGGATTTTTGAATTCAGAAATTTCCCAGGAGACGCCTGAAGTCCCTAGTAAAGGACTCAACGCAATCCCAGGAAATGAATTAGCCAGTGAAACGGCCTCACAACCATAGGGTGTATCATTTTTTTTCTAAATTGCTTTACGAATGATACACTCGTATTATAGGTGTATTATCGCTTAACTCAACTCAAAAAATTATGCACCTTACAGCCCAAGAACGACCTGCTCTTTTGATGATTGATTGGCAAATAGGCTTTCAAGATATAGATTACTGGGGAGGCAATCGGAATAACCTGGGAGCAGAAACAAAGGCCAAGGAAATCCTGGACATCTGGCGGAAGTTATCCCTACCCATTTTCCACGTAAAGCATTGCTCCAAAATAGCTGGCTCGCCTTTAGAAACCAATAGTCCGGGAAATGCCTGGCTGCCCGAACTTGAACCTACTGGAGAAGAAGCTTTATATACAAAAGAGGTAAATAGCGCCTTCATAGGTACTCGTCTAGAGGAAGATTTACGAACTGCCGGTATTCAAAAATTGGTCATCACCGGTCTTACTACCGACCATTGTGTTTCTACCAGTACACGTATGGCCGGTAACCTGAGCTTCAAGACTTACTTAGTAGAAGATGCAGTGGCTACTTTTGACAAAAAAGGACCTCAAGGACAGCATTATCCGGCTCAACTGATTCACGACACAGCCCTGGCCAGCTTACATGAGGAGTTTGCCCAAGTAATCCATAGTTTTGATCTCATTGCTGAGTTTTCAGAGTAAATATGGCTAACCCCGATTGAGTAGCTTAGAGAGACCTTTCTTCCAAGGGTCTGGCAAATAGGGATTGGCCATGAGCTTCTCCAATAACACCGGATTAGGCGGTTTTTGGGTATAGGCCAAATAGGCATCCAAAATACTCTCTTGGGAAGTAGATTCTTGTACCCGTACAAAATCATCCCCCTTCTTAAGCTCTCCTTCTCTAACCACTTTGAAGTAAATTCCGGGTTTTTGGGCTTCCCAAAACTTTCGCACCACCTCTTTATTATTAAAGCGTATCCCTAATTTAAAACAAGGAAAACGAGGTTGTACAGCCATCAATAGGGCATTGCCGGCCTTAAAGATATCCCCAATATTGACTTCCGATTCTTTCCAGCCAACAATGGTCAGGTTTTCCCCAAAAATACCCCAGGGTACTTCCTCTAAGTACAATTCAAATTGCCACCAAGGGTAATGCTCAGCCGGATAGGCATAAATAGCTTTATTCAGGCCACCGTGTACTTTGAGGTCGGCCTGTTCATCTCCCTCGAGGTTGTTTTTTTTAACTTGTACGACATTATCCACCGGGGTTTTATAGATACTTGTGCTCACCATTTTGCCTTCCCATAAAACCTCTTTGGCTCTTCCTACCTGGACAGATGTAATGTGCATAGCGGAGTTAAATTTTATTTTTTAAGGATTAATTAGGGCTTCAGTTTTTCTAATATAGCTTAAAATTCCACATTTTCCTGTACTATCAGTTCCTGACTGCCTAGATCCAAGCAAAGTAAATTACCCATTCCCTCTCTTTCTCCATAGTACACACAGCCATTATCAAGGGGAATTACGGCACTGTCAGAATCTAGGTAATCTTGAATAGCCCCTAAAGACTTAGGGTTGTGCCCATGCACAATTCGCTTTTCTTGCACAAAATCAGGATTTACAGGGTAATCGCGTATATATAACATAGACCTCAGATCAGAAAATGGATCTTTGATTTGAAAATTAAAGCCTGCGTGCACCAAGAAATAACGAGGCAATTCAAAATAGTAGGGGAGGTCTTCCAGAAAATGTTTATACTTTAAGGGCAGGAGGCCGCGCTCATCCAACAATTCTTCGGAATGATGCTCTCGCACAAATTCGTGTAACCACTTGGTCCCTACGTTGTGGTCTAGAAGCATATCCTCGTGGTTACCACGGAGCAGAAAAATATGGCCCTCACTTTCTACCAGCGTCATCAAATAATCAAGCACAGCCCGGCTATCGGGGCCTTTATTGATATAATCGCCCAAGAAAAAAAGTTGGTCTTCTCCTTGCAAGTCAATCTTACGCACCAAAGCTTCCAGGCTTTTGATACATCCGTGTACATCCGGAATGACAAGTTGCCGGCCATTACTAGCCACTGGGGGAATAGGGTAGGTGTACTTTTTGCTCGCTGTGCCCCCTATAATACTCTTTAATACTTTTTGAAACAAAGTAAAATATATTGAAATAAAGATAAATTTACATTATTCCGTTCACTAGCTCAAGTCGATTGCTAAAAAAGACAAGATTCTTGTTTTGAGTTCTTTAATGTAAAAATCCTTAGTCTATTTTCAAACTTACTTAGCCATCTAATTTCTTTAAATACCTACCCGC
Organism: uncultured Microscillaceae bacterium; assembly: GCA_963922455.1. GTDB lineage: Bacteria > Bacteroidota > Bacteroidia > Cytophagales > Microscillaceae > CAWUIO01. The sequence goes on along the minus strand of CAWUIO010000010.1, from coordinate 54,235 downwards.
TTTTGGTAAATTCTTCTTATTTTGGCGCCGATTTGACTTAACCTAATCAGCCTTACTTATGGCAAACCTAACAAGCTTAAACCAAAGTTTGGGAGCTCAGGTGCGAGCCGAACAAACGGAAACTTCTCTCATCTTACATACGGAGGAAGCCAAAATACGCATTCAAGTTTTTCACCCCTTGGTCATTCAAGTGCAGGCAGTAAAACAAAATCAAGCTTGGGACGACTTTTCGTATGCAGTCCTCGATACCTGCCAAGCCCAAGAAATACAAGTGGAAGAACAGGAGGGGCATTGGTACGTCAAGACCGCAGCCCTACACCTTGAAATACAAAAATCACCCATACGCCTCCGTTTTTTTAATCAAAACGGGAACTTACTTAATGAAGACGAACCAGCCTTTGGCATTTCTTGGCTAGGACAAGAGACTTGGAACTACAAAAAGCTACAAGAAGGGGAGCGATTTGTGGGGCTCGGGGAAAAAACCGGAAATTTAGACCGAAGAGGAAGCACCTATATCCATTGGAATACCGATCAATTTGCCCACGGGCCCGAGTCTGACCCCTTATACTCTAGTATTCCCTTTTACATGGGCTTATGGAACGGTAATGCGTACGGAATATTTTTAGATAATTCATACCCCACCCGGTTTGACTTTGGCGCCTCCAACAACCGCTTCAGCTTTTTCCAAACGGGTGATGGGCCTTTACGCTACTACTTTATTGGAGGGGAATCGGTTTCTCAAATATTGGGGGCATATACCGATTTAACGGGAAAGACCCCGCTTCCTCCCTTGTGGAGCTTGGGCTTCCAACAATGTCGGTATAGTTACTACCCCGATACCGAAATCCAACAGATCGCCCACTCTTTTCGCAAAAAAGATATCCCCGCCGATGTGCTTTATCTGGATATCCACTACATGGACGCTTATAAGGTGTTTACCTGGGACGATAAACGGTTTCCTAACCCAGAAGGGCTTATTAAAAACCTGCGCGAGGAAGGTTTCCGATTGGTCATGATTTATGATCCGGGGATCAAGGTTGAGGAAGGATATGAAGTGTATCACGAGGGCTTAGAAAAAAATTACTTTGTAAAATACCCCGACGGGGAGCCCTACCAGGGCCAAGTATGGCCGGGTTGGTGCCATTTTCCCGATTATACAAACCCAGCCGTTCGTGAATGGTGGGCCGATAAGCACGAAGAACTGGCTAAAATAGGCCTAGAAGGCTTCTGGAACGATATGAACGAACCTGCCGTCTGGAATAAGAGCTTCCCCGACTTTACCGAGTTTGACTTTGATGGGCGTAAAGCAAGCCACAAGGAAGCCCACAATGTATACGGGCTCGAGATGATACGGAGCACCTTTGAGGGGGCCAAAAAACACTTAAAAGGCAAACGCCCCTTTGTCCTCACCCGGGCCGGTTACGCCGGTTTACAGCGTTTTTCTGCTAAGTGGACCGGAGATAATGTTTCCCACGACGCCGCTATGTTTTCCGATGTCCGTTTGATCAACAGCCTAGGGCTCAGTGGGGTGAGCTTTGCCGGGGCCGATGTAGGAGGCTTTGTAGGAGAATCTACCCCGGCTTTATTCCAACGTTGGGTAGCCTTAGGGGCTTTTACACCCTTTTACCGCTGCCACACCATGATCAATACGCGGGATGCCGAACCTTGGGCCTTTGGGGAAGAAACCGAAGAAATCTCGAGAAATTACATCAAGCTTCGCTACCGTATGCTTCCTTATTTGTATGCTATATTTGAGGATTCCACACGTACAGGCATTCCGATAAGCCGTAGCTTGGCCATAGATTATACCTTTGATGACAATGTCTACTTTTACTTGTTCCAAAATGAATTCCTTTTTGGGCCCAACTTGCTGGTTTGCCCAGTGAGTAGTTCGCAAGACATTCATAAATTGTACTTACCAGAAGGCGCATGGTATGATTTATACAATGATCATCCTTACGAAGGTAGCCAAGCGATATTGATGGAAACCCCCAAAGACAAGCAACCCGTGTTTGTAAAAGCCGGGGGGATCCTACTCATGCAGGAGACGGTAGCCCATACCAGTCAAAAACCCCAGCCGATTTTGGAAGTCCATGTCTATGCTGGGCCCGAAGGCAGTGTATTTGGCTATTATGAAGATGATGGCGAAACCTACAATTTTGAGCAAGGGGATTTTTACCGACGCAAGCTAGTCTTTGAGCCCCAAAACCGTCAACTCCATTTTGAAGCCAAGGAAGGGACGTATGCCTCCCACTTTGAGCAGGCCCAAATCTTTTTTCACGGCTACCCCGCCGAAGAACTTAGCGTACGCTACCAAGACCAAGATGTAGAAATTCACGTAGATGACTACCGGTTTGTAGAACCTATTTCTAACTTTGACCCCTTCGAGAAAAGGGAAGATTACTCCAAGACCATTCGGAATCTAGCTTCGGCCTTCGTACCTTGGACCAAAGAAGGATTTATGGTTCATTTTTAAAGCAATAAAATAAAATCGGGGCTTGCCCGCGCCATACATGTAGAGGCACCTTGTCCTAAGGTACCGGCGCGGGCCGGGCTAGGCTGCCAAGCCGGCCAACGCACATCCAGCGGCGGTCTTGGCCCTGTCGGGCGCCTATCCCTAAGCCAAATAAGAGGAGAGGGGAGAGAGGAGAAATATGCACGTAAAATAGTGAAGCTTAAGTACGTATAAGCGTCTCTTTTCTCTCCTCTCCGTTCTCTCTTCTCCAAAGGCTGAGGGATAGAGCGGCCTGTTTGAGCTCGTGTAGGCCTGGCGGGGAAAGGCAGCGAGTAGCGAAAGCCCGACCCCGGCCACCCCAATGGCCATTCGGGCCAACCTGTGACAACCGGGGGCAGCCCCATAATTCAGAAATATCTAAAAATAATATACCTATGTTTACCCTAGCCATTATTGCCCACGATGGGAGAAAACCAGAGATGGTCCATTTTCTAAAAGATCACGAAGAAATACTCGGTCACGTGCACCTAGTTGCCACAGGTACCACCGGAGAGCATGTGCAAAGGGCCGGTTTGGAGGTAGATGCCAAACTTTCTGGGCCCATGGGAGGAGATGCCCAAATTGCGGCAATGGCAGCCGAAAAAAAGGTAGGAGCGGTTATATTTTTTCGAGATCCCCTCGGCAAGCATCCCCACGAACCGGATGTACAAATGCTTATGCGTTTGTGTGACCTTCACAATATCCCCCTGGCTACCAATCCTAAATCGGCTCGTTTAATGATCAAGGGCTTGCTCAGCGAAGGCTTTTTTGAGGATGAAAAAAGTTAAGCAAGCTCAAACGAGCTTGCTCAGCTTAACGGTATAGGAATAGGGATAAAACCAAATTAATTCTTGAAATAGGAGAGAGGGCTGGCCAAGATGTTGGGGCGGGGCTTCCTCTCTTGGCAATGCCGCTTAAACGCCTGGGCATTTTCCAATTCTTGCACATAACGCAAGAGGCACCAAGCAGGTATTTGAATTTGCCACTTCCGGCTCCGAATGAGCACCTCTTCACCAAACTCACCCGTCATCTCAAAGGATTCCCCTCGGTAGCGCGTCCCGCCCAAAATGAGGATCTTACTCATAAGCCTTCTCAGGCGCTTTGGAGAGCGTTTTTCCCATTTTAGCAGGTGCATAATTACCCGGGCTTGCTCATATGCTAGATCATTGTCCGGCTCATAGTGCCCCTTAGCGCTTAGGCTAGGGCTACTGCAAAAGAGTAGGAGAGAGGCTAGGAAGAATTTCAATACTTGCATATTTTGTTATTATTTATACAATAATACAGCATAATATGCAAGTTTGCAAATTTTCAAGCTTGTTTTTCTTTATTTCCATACTTTAGTCGATTAAAGGGATTCGCATTGGGAAGAATACATCAGAATATCATACAGCTACGCAAAGCGCAGGGGCATACCCAAAAAAGCATGTCGGAGCGCTTGGGCATATCCGAGTCGACCTACAACCGCTTGGAAAATGGGGAAATCGACCTCGCTTACGAGAGGCACTTGGTACCGATTGCCCGGGTATTAGACATGGAAGTGGAAGATTTGTTTCTTTTTCGTTATGAAAAGTACATTGCAGTACGCGATATGGATCGTATGCGCCGGGCCTATCAAATCCTGAAAGAATATTTTGACAAAACCCCTTAAATTGAATTATTATTAGTTCTATTAGGATTAAAGCAAAATTATCGGTATATTACTTTATAGTTAAATCCTTTAAAGAGAGAGCCTATGAATCCTAGTGATCCCATTTCCCAGTACATGGTCAAAAAGCCGATCACCTTCCGCCCTGAGCAGAGTATTCACGATGTTATCAACCTTCTGGTAAGGAAAAAGATATCGGGTGCCCCCGTAGTGAATGAAGCCGGGGAATTGGTAGGTATGATTTCGGAAAAAGACTGCCTTCGGGTAATTGTAGACAGTGTTTATCACAACTTACCGGCTGGCAAGGTACGTGACTACATGAGTTCAAGTGTCACTTCCATCTCGCACCGACGATCGGTGGTGGAAGTAGCCAATGATTTCATGAAAGCTAATTTTAAGCGTTTCCCTATATTGAATGAAGCGGGACAACTCGTCGGGCAAATAAGCCGTTCGGATGTCTTACGCTTAATCAAAGACATGAAAGGGGCCACTTGGCAATTGGTAGCAGAGCGGGCCGCCAACGATCATACGGTCGTCAAAGAAAATCATAAAGACCGGGCCGTCGCTCCTCAAGCGTAATTAGCCCATTCTATTTACCAACAAATCATTCCAAGAGATTGCCACACACATCCTGCAATGGTTAATGGGAAAAAGTTAGCGATTAGCCTTTTTCCCGTTTATTTTTTAGAGCTTTCAGTAAAAGCGTAGGGATCTTCCAAGCCCGACCAATTATCAGATTTTAAGTCTCCTTGAGCCGGGACAATTTCTACCGGAATACCGGTTAGGTGTACCATTCCTGAGATGGGGTCTATTTTTTCGGGCCCATCGGCAGCTAAGATGTTCACGTTGACCCCCTTGGTTTTTTTGGCTACGCCCAAGCCTGACGCTTGATGCCCCCAGCCGTGGGGCACCGCAACACTGCCCGGCATCAAGGTACTTAAAAATTTAACTGGCAAGCGGATTTGGGCCGTTTCTGAGCGCACGTCGGCCAGATCGTCCTCTTGAAGCCCAAGTTTTTGGGCATCATCCGGGTGCAGGAAAAGAAAGTTCTGCCTTTGCTCGCCGCTTACAAACTCCTCAATGTTGTGGGTCCAGGAGTTATGGGTCTTCACGGCCCGCCGGGTAATGAGTTTATATAGGTGCCTTTGTTCCCACTCTTTTTGAAAATCGGCCTCTAAACGCCGATGCGCTTCGTCCATCAAAATTTGCGGGGCTAGGTGCACCTTAGCATCTTCGGTGTAGACCCGTTTGCCCAAGAAGCTTTGGGCTTGATGGGCCTGTCGCATTTTCCCGTGAGGGTATTTCAGAAGGTTTTTAAAGCTTTTTTGACGGGTAATCCGCAAGAGGAAGTTGAGTACTCCTTCTTGGGGCACATTCCCAATGTTTTCTGGGTTTTGCTTGTCTTTTTTTCTAAAAGCTTCTAGCAAACGCTGGGCAATGGAAGAGCCAAATATAGGGGTCCCACACGCCCGGGCCAAGGCGAGATAAATGCTGGCTTCATCCTTTTGCTCCCCTTCAGGAGGAAGCAGGGCTTGGGTAGCTTGGAGATATGGCTTGGTTTGCAATCCCAACATTAAGGGGAATATAAAAGGCAAGTCAGGCCTTTGTAGGGGAGAGGTGCAGGGCAGAATATAATGGGCCATACTGGCCGTTTCGCTAGGCTGAATGTCCAGGCATACCAACAGCTCCAATTTTTCCATGGCCCGGCGGAGTTTTTCGGAGTTGGCCATGGTCAAAAGAGGGTTGCCCCCCGTTACAAACAAGGCTTTAATTTGCTCTGGGCCCTCTTGAAGAATTTCTTCCGCTAAGATCCCTCCCGGAAATGCGTCATTGACGGAGCGGAATTTGCCTACGCGGGAGATATCGGGGCGCATTAAAATTCCTTTTTTACTGGCAAATTTGGGAAAATCGATAACTCCCTTACCAACCAGCGTGCCTCCCCGCTTATCTAAATTGCCCGAGACCGCATTGATGCACTCTTGAATCCAAAAAGAGAGGGTGCCATTGCCCCCCATGTTGACTCCGGTAGAGCAGTACAAAGCGGCTCCGTCTGCGTCTAAATACGTTTTTACCAATTGTTTCAAAACCTCCGGCGGGATGTTGGTAATCGGGGCCGTTTTTTCGGCCGGCCAGGCTTGGGCCAGTTCTCCAATTTGCTCAAAACCGGTATAGTATTGCGCAATTTTTGCCTGGTCTAGCCCTTTTTGCTCAATAACCTCCAGCAAAAACGACAAAAAGAAAAAGACATCGGTACCCGGACGTATAAAGATATGCTCCCCGGCTACCTTGGAAGATTCGGTTTGCCGGGGGTCAATAAAGAAGATTTTTCCGCCCCGGCGCTCAATATCTTTGAGCTTTTGAGAGGGATTGGGCACTTGGAGAAAGCTCCATTTAGAAATAAGCGGATTGGCCCCCACCACGATCAGACAGGAAATATGCTCTATATCCGGAAAAGTGAGGGTAAAAGGAAAGCCATACATATGATGGGAGACGGCAAACTTATTACTACAGTCTTGAGTAGCCGATGAAAACATGCTTTTAGACCCAATACCGGTCATAAACCCTTGGGCAAAAACGGGGTGGAGGACCCCAAAACCGGCGGCCGTTCCCACATACATGGCAATGGAATTGGGATGCACCTGCCGAAATTTCTTCACCTTTTCCCCAATCTCTTGCATAGCTTGGGCCCAAGAGATCCGTTCGTGCCGATCGCCTACTTTTTTGAGGGGGTATTGGAGACGATCGGGGGAACTATACATTTTATGCTGTTTTAAGCCTTTTACACAAGCAAAGCCTTGGGTGGCCTGATGCTGTTCATTGGGTTTGATTTCGGTCACTTTTCCGTCCTCAACGTGCACTTCCAGTCCGCAAAGTGCTTCACATATTCGGCAAAATGTATATTTCTTTTCTAGCATGGGCTTCGTATAATATCTAATGATCCAACAAATATAATCCTCAGAGTGGAATATTTATTGTAATTTGTGCCCAAGAAACATTCTCTAAGAAGTGGCTATATGTTTCAAACATACTTTCACAAATTACACAAGTGGCTAGGATTGATCAGTGGACTCTTTGTGTTTTTCCTGAGTTTCACGGGTTCGCTATACGTTTTTCAAGACCCGATAGAAGACTACTTCAATCGGGAAATTGTATTTGTAAAAGCCCAAGATAAAAAAGTCCCGGTTGATAGTATTTTGCATCGTTTTCAGCAAGAATACGAGAAGCCCCTTAATCAGGTTTTTATCTTTCCGAACCCCAAAAGGGCCTACATGCTGGAAGTAATATACCAAAGCGGTCTACGCACCAAGTTTTACGCCAATCCCTACACCGGAGAGATCCTGGGCGAGCGTAGCTTTAAAATAGCCAGTATTTTTTCCCTTATTCTCAAGGCCCATCGTAGTTTTTTACTGCCCAAAGGTGGAGTTATTTTAAGTGGCCTGATGACGGGTATCTTTTGTCTTTCCCTAATCACCGGTTTAGTCATCAATTGGAACAGAGGGTCCCGGATTGAAAAAGCTTCCCGTAAATTTTCTAAGAAAATCATCCGTTTTCATAGTCGAGTTGGTTTTTTAGGGAGTATTTTTTTATTAATCATGGGCTTGAGCGGGGTATATCTGGCCTTTACAGGCGTACAAAATTTTGCATTTAACCTCCTGGACGGTAGTGGCCCCCATTTTAAGGACCCTTCCTTGGTCATGAAAGTACCGGCCTCAGAAGACCGCTACTCTTACATGCACCTTTCGGTCGATGTATGCTTGGAAGAGGCCGAAAAGGCTTTTCCTTACCACAGCAGCTCTTTAAGAATGGTGCGATTAGCTAAAGATACTGAGCATCCCTTGATCATTACGGGTTTTAACCGGAACAACCCCTTGGGTTTGTTGGTACGGGAAAGGGCTTATTTTTCAGATAAAGGAATGCTCTACCACAAGGAAGATGCATCCTCATTGACGAGTGGGCAGTCTTTACACGCGGTCATTTCTCAAATACATACTGGGGCCATGTATGGCTGGCCCAGCATGATCTTTTACTTTATACTATCTCTTTTGGGCATGCTGATCCCATTGAGTGGCATCCTTTTGTTTTTCAGTAAGCCAAAAAAATCAACCCCCTATAGTTGACATAGATTCGCTCACTTCCGGATTGATTGAGCGTCTTTTTTCTGCCTCAAAGCCATCTTTGGCCCGACTCCTGAAGGCCCCTACAAAAGCTTCCCGGATTTGCTCATCAGAGCTGCCATCCCGTAAGAGGGCCCTAACATCGAGCACCCCTTCATCGTATAAACACGTCTTCAGCTGTCCTTGGGGGGTAAGGCGCACCCGGTTACACGTTCCGCAAAAACTGCGGGTAAAGGCAGCAATAACCCCCAATTTGCCCTGAAAACCCGGTATTTTATAGTGATACGCTGTGGAGTTGGCCGGATCGCTCAAACGCTCTAGCTCTGGGTATTCTTCCCGAATGGTATCTATGATGCGCTTAAAATTCCACAGGATGCCGGAGTTGGGAGCACCACTACCGTTGAAGGGCATTTCTTCAATATAGCGTACATCAATGGGCAAGTCTTGGCTAAGGCGGGCCATGGGCAAGATATCTTCAATATTCTTCCCGTCCATGACGACCATATTGATTTTGGTGGGGATACCCACTTCTAAAAATTGGTGCAGGCTTTTCCAGACTTTGTCAAATTCATTGCGGCGGGTGATTTCAAAAAATCGTTTCGGGTCGATGGTATCCAGGCTTAGGTTAATGGAGTGGATCCCGATATCTTTTAATTCTTGGGCGTGATCGCCCGAAAGCACCCCATTGGTGGTCATGTTAATTTGCTCTATACCCGGTACGGCAGCCAAATCTCTCAAAAATGGCAGCAAATCTCTTCTTACAAAAGGCTCCCCGCCTGTAATCCGCACCTTTTTTACCCCCATCGCCCCTAAAATCCGGGCTAAGCGGAGCATCTCTTCATAACTCAAAAGATGAGGCTTGGGAAGGTACTTAATCCCTTCTTCGGGCATACAATAAAAACAACGCAGATTACACCGATCGGTCACCGCTAAACGCAAGTAGGTGATTTCTCGGCCATGGTTATCGACCAGCGGACTAACAACTTCCTTCATACCAAGGCAATACAATATTTTAACTAAAATACACAATTGCTGGCATTTTTTAAAAGAAAGCTTCACAAAACTCAGGTTTCGCAAAAGGGTAGGGGCATCCCCCGGCTTAGGGAAAGAGTGCTTTATTCAAAATTTGTTTGGGCCGGGGGCGGGCTGTCGGGCTAAGCCAGGAGCCGGCTCACCCACAAACCCACTGCGGTCTCCTCCCTTCGGGCTTCCATCCCTATGCCGGGCGCTGTTAAATTATTGAGCATTGCTAAAATAGGTCACAAGAATTATTTTTGACAAACTTACTGATAAGCCGTCTTGGCTTATCTAGTCGACTCGCTATTGTATACCATCGAAAGACAGCCTTGAGTGTAGAAGCTTGCCGCATCAAGCCCAAGCAATGGTTTCAAAAGCTTGCCTGACCTTCTACATCTGATCATTACCTTTTTGACCGATGGATCCAAGCCGGCCAAACTTTCTGAATAAGTTGAAAGCTCCAAAAGCCACCGCTATTTAATTTAATCAGCAAGCACAAGCTGTACACCTGGACACTACATACAAATGGGCAGCAGGAGGGAATTTTAATTTATATTATTAACATAATATAAATTATAACGCAAAATAAGCCTTGAGTTTATCAGCTTTGTGTTTAAGCTGGTTTGTGCCTTGAGACCTTTACAGCTTAAAATACTAGCTAAGGTGGCTAGTCGCCCAGGCTATCCTCCGCTTGCCCGCAAGATAGCCTGGGGTTCTTATACAACTTCTATAGCTTGTCAGACTTCCTTGAAATTTTAGCAAGCCCCTCCCCTTCCGCGTTCCTTCACTCATTGTCCGTAGATGAACACCAGCGTGGAATACTCGGTTTGATTTATTTTCTTTCTCCCAACAACTTCCCTTCGTAGGCCCTTTGCATCATCTCAGTCAAGCCCTCCTTGTGCAAAGGAGCTGGATTGGCATATGGTTTTTGTAACATGAGATCTACGGCTTGCTCGATGTTTTCTTTCTTAAAGCCAATTTGTTTTAAGGTATAGGGAGCATCCATTACTTTAGCGGCATCAAGCAAGGCCATAGGTGGATAGGGATTCATGAGGGCAGCTTTTAAGTCTTCTTTGAGCTTGTTGCCCAAGGTACTCCATTGATATTCTAGTACATGGGGTTGAAGTACGGTATGCACTGGAGCGTGTTCCATCCCAAAGCTACCCCCTAAAACGTGGGCTGCCTTATGATGTAAAGACATAGATACTTCCCTTAAGGCTTTTCCACCCAGAAAGGCCCCAAGGAGTAAAAGATTGTTGGAGTTGGCGCTTAGTTGCTTTTCTCGGCTCAGGATAAGCATACCTATCATCATTTGCTTCATAGCGTAGAGGGAGGTGATGTAGGTAATGGGGTTATTATTGGGAGCGTAAACGGCTTCCATCAAGTGGGCCATGGCATTCATGGCACTGGTGGCAGCCATAGCTTTGGGTTGACTTAAGGTGAAATCGTGATCATAAATGACGTGAGCCGGTAAAACCCGATGATCTCGGCCGGTGGTTTTCCCTGAATCTGGCTGGCTAATTCCCCATATGTTGGTCATTTCGGAGCCAGAATAACTAGTGGGCACAGCAATGATGGATGTCTGGGTTTCTAGGGCTAAGCCTTTGGCCAGGCCGATGGCTGAGCCACCGCCAATAGCCAGTATTACCTCACATCTTTCTTCAAGGTAAATCTTTTTAGCTTCTTGGATCAGATTTGCGGGTACGTGTGGGGTCACTTTGGCAAAGTGAGTCATTTTATCAGCACCTATTTTTTCTTTGAGTGCCTCCAGTACTTGTTTTTGTCTATCGCTGGCAATTATAAAAACTTTTTGCTGAGCGATAATCGAGGGAAGGAGCTCAATTTTACCTTGACCGTAGTAAACTTGGTTAGGCAATGCGTTGAAATCAAAATTCTCAAATGACATGGTGCGTTCTTTTTGCTTTATCTTTTTAATCCTAGCTAATATACAAGATTAATAAGAAGAGCAAAACGGGCCTGGCTTAGGGATGGAACGGCATGTTTGAGCTCGCCGCTGGATGTGCGGAGGCCAGCGAGTAGTGAGAGCCCGACCCGCGCTGCCTACATTACAAAAAAGGAGCTTTCCCACCTAGCGCGGGGAAGCTCCTAAATTATTTGATTAAGCAAAAACTATTATCGGGGTGGCAGTACGAATCAGTTGGAACTAGGGTTAAAAAAGCTTAAGATTGCCTCTAATACTTCCTCGGGTTTATCTTCTACCACAAAATGGCCACAGTCTAATTCCAAAAAGGAGACCTCCTTTACTTCGTTTTTCCAAATAGTGGGGTAATCAAACTTGCCGGTATTGGATTGGCTTCCCCAGATTACCAAGGTGGGGACCTCAATTTTTACCTCGGCATCGGCTTTGTCGTGTTGCATGTCGATGCCCTTGCTGGCCCGGTAGTCTTCGCACATGGCGTGAAAAGCCTCTGCGCTTCCATTGGTGGCGGCATAATCTTCGCCGGCCTCGGTGTCCTCCCCGGCGGCCATTTTAGCAAAGGCACCGGCCTGGGGGCCCATGAGGTTTTCGGGCAAAGGATAAGCTTGTGTCCAAAAGATCCATGACCAAAAGCGGTTTGCCACTTTGCCGTCGATGTGTTCCCAAACGTAGGTAGCCGGGATGATGTCCATAATAACCAATTTTTTGACTGCCTGGGGATGATCTTTGGCCAGTCTCCGGGCGGCATGGGAGCCTCTATCGTGGGAAGCTAGGAGAAAGGACTCGTAACCTAGTTCTTTCATGAAGTCAATCTGGTCTTGGGCCATGCGTCTTTTGGAGTAGTCGCCTTCTTGGGGCTTGTCACTTCGCCCGTAGCCCCGTAAATCGGGTACAATGACCGTATAGCTTTTGGCAAGTTCGGGGGCTAATTCCCGCCACATCACGTGAGATTCGGGGGCCCCGTGGAGCAATAATAAAGGTTCGCCCTCACCGCCTACCACGGCGTGAATAGTAATGTTGTCAATGGTAAGGTCCACATCGCGGAATCCAGGAAAAAAAGTCTCGGTGGTAGATGCCAGGCTTTCTGGCTTATCTGGGGCATCTTCTTCTTGAACTTCAGCTTGGCTTTCATTACTTGGTTTTTGTTGGCAGCTAACAAACAGTGTTAATGACAGGATACATGGGAGTAGCCGAAACATGTAATAGGATCTCATAATTAATAGTTTAGGGAGAAGGGAATTCTCTGGATAAACCCTTCCTAATATTTTGAAATAGAAACGATTTTTATTTTCCTGTTTTTTGCGAGACTAACTCTGGGTAACCTTCCATTTGCTTAACCATGTCGTGGTATTCTTTGGTACCGGCTTGATTTTCTGGGTATTTGTAATCCGGAAAATCGTATTCAGAGATAAAATCACTAAGTCTCAGGAAAGTACCCGTTAATTCTGATACCAAATCGATTTCTCCGGTATCCATATTACGGCGCACCACACCTAGCATTTGAGGGTTTTGAACATCTACTTGCATGACATTGGCGGTGGGAATTTGCTGAATACCTTCTAATCCCGAAGCAAACATGGCTCTTTGCCCGTCCATTCCGTCTCCCTTATATCCGGCTACTACGGAGTTTAAAGGGATCATAGTCCCCCCTCGGTTTTTATGCGTTATGATGAGGCTTTTACTCATAGAGCCATCAAATCCTTGGGTGTTTACCATTAGCATGTCAATCGGGGTATTACCATATCCAAGCTCGGCAATGGTTTTCCCTTTGACATCCGCTCCATCTTGAATTTCATCTGCCGGAATAGTAACTAATGGGGTACAGGTATAACTGGCTAGCAAAGTAGATTTTCCGTCTATTTCGTCAAATAGCATAGTTCGAATGGGGGCTCGGGTTTCGTTCTGGCTATGGACGGCATGGTAAATCTCTACACTGTTGACCATTTCCTGTGAATCTGAGAATGGATACGCTATTTTTCTAAGGGTTGAAGCAAACTCGCTGTTGCTGAGCCCCGCGATATAAACAAACCCATCGTGGTAGTCAATATCTGTAATGGTCAAGGTGCTGGCCGGGGTTTCTTCCCAAAAGACAAGATCTGAGGAGGCAGGATTGTTTATCGAGATGCTTTGGGTGGTCTCTTCTGTAATTTCCAAGAATTTAATATCTGCGGTGGCCGGATTGACAACTGCGATGACCGATTTAGCATCGGGTTGATGGCCTAATTTTATTGCCACATATGCCTCTTGGCTTAAGGGATGGATTTTCATATCATTTATGATGACCTCCCGGGTCTCGATATTCAAGCGCTTTGCTAAAAGAATATCAATACCTTCCATATTATAAGGAATTGCATCCTTCAACTCTTGGGCCTGGGTGGGAACGGCGTGTAATTTACCGGCTTTGCTATCGCCTATAAATAGGATATTGTCTGGGCCAAAGGCTAGTACATTGGCTCCGCTTATCAAGCTATTTCCATTCATGAGGGCAGAGGGTTCCTGTTCCTCTTCCTTACTAGCTACAGAAGGATCCTTACAGGATATAGCCCATAGTAAACACACGACATAACATGCCGCTGGTAGTTTCAAGTGGCGGCTCAGGGTAAATCCTAATTTCATCTTGTTTTTTATTTAGTTTAAATATTACAATACTTAGTAATTTAATAAACTTTGCATCCCAATGTTATTAAACTATTTCATAAAATTAGATGAGATTATGCTGCTTATAAAGGTGAAAAAGATCCCTTATATGGTAGAAGTGAGCAGGCAGGGTGATCAGGATGGGCCTAGTTTGCCCTTTTGAGTCCTATACACTCGGTAATTTGAATAGGCTTAGGGATGGAACGGCATGTTTGAGCTCGCCGCTGGATGCGCGGAGGCCAGCGAGTAGTGAGAGCCCGACCCGCGCTGCCTAAATTACAAAAAAGGAGCTTTCCCACCTAGCGCGGGGAAGCTCCTTCGTAAATAAGTAAGCAGGGCTTTAGTCTCGCCCCATGATCAAAGGGCCAATTTTTTTCTCTTTTAAGGTACTCTGCAAAGAAACTACATCTTGACTTTTAATTAAGTCCCAAGCCTTTTTTACCTCCCCCCATTCGGCGTGAAGTTTTTCATACACTTCTACATACTGATTGGCTGGTTTAAAGTCGGAAATAGCAATGGTATTAGCTAAATAATCTAACTTTTCCATCAGCATTCCTGGTAGACGAATTACATCCTGTCCTTTGCCTGAGTGCTTCAACTGGGTCATTTTATTTTCCACTTCTGTGGCCATGCTGTCTAAGGATTGAATGCTTGGCAAAATATCTCCGGAAACTAAGGGCATCATATCTCGTAATTGACGACGCAGTTTTTCGGCTTCATTCACGGCCAAGGAGATTTCCTCAAAGTCATTTCTCAATTTATCTAAAAGGGCTTTTTGTTCTTGAATATCACGAAGGGTACCCTCGGAGTTGGGGTCTTTGATCAATTGAAAGGTCTGGCTCTGCTTGATGTCACCAGATTCTAGGGTAAGCGTGTACGTTCCTGGTCTGGCCAACAAAGCCATGGGAGCAATTAAGGCTTTGCGGGTACGCTTGGCATCTAAGGGGTACCACGAAGCATAACGCGGCTTGGTACGGAGGACAACCTGGGTAGTAGGATCTTCTTTGAAGTCCCACCATACCCGGTTAATCCCAGGCTTGCCCTTATGCTTGATGGTGCGGATCGTTTGGCCGTTTTCATTGGCTATCTTGAGGCTCACGCTATCTTCCATAGCCTCCGACTGCCAATAATGCAGGGAAGTACCCGCTGGTGGGTCATCACCAAAATGCGGCTCTTTAAAAAACTGCATCACCATGGATACGGGATGTAATCGATAAGCATCTTTGGGATTGAATAAGTGGATGGGAGCTTGGGCTACTTCTTGATTAAATTGTTGAATAGGCGTAAGGTCATCTAAGATCCATATCCCCCGGCCGTAGGTGCCGACTACTAAGTCATTAAAATGCTCGGGAATATCCATCCAGTACATCGGGCTGGAAGGTAGATTGCTCATAAAGGATTGCCAGGTAGCCCCTTTGTTTAGGGAGAAATACAAGGCATTTTCGGTACCTAGGTACAGTAGATTAGGATTGACAGGATCTTCTTTGATCATACGGCAGTAGCTTAAAGGGCTATCTTCTATGCCATTGATGAGTTTGCTCCAGGACTTTCCGTAATCATTGGTCATGTAGACATAGGGTTTAAAATCACCCATTTCGTGGGCGTCTACCGTAATGTAGGCCCTACCGTCTTCGTATTGGGAAGCCTCAATGTTCCGGACTGCCCCATACGCCGGCATATCAGGGATATTGGCCGTTACATTACGCCAATTTTCGCCATTGTCTTGGCTTATGTGAACGAGGCCATCATTGGTGCCTGCCCAGAGTAGGCCCTTTTTTAGTGGTGATTCTTCTAGGGCATAGATCACATTGGCATATTCTACTCCGATATTATCACCGGTTAAGCCGCCCGAAAACTGCTGTTTGGATTTATCATTTAAGCTCAAATCGGGGCTTACAATTTCCCAGGATTGCCCGCCATTGGTGGTACGGTGGACAAATTGGCTGGCCACGTAGACCGTGTTGTTATCGTGAGGAGAAATCAAGAGGGGAAAGGTCCATTGGAACCGGTATTTTACATCGGCGGCCGGGGTTCCTGAGGTTAATTCAGGCCATACCTCCACCTGACGGAATTGGCCCGTTTTTTCATTATACCGCACCACAACTCCACCTAAGGCACCAAAACCAGAAGCGCTAGACCAGACTATGTCGGGGTTGCTTGGATCTGCGGTGGCAAATCCGCTCTCTCCTCCTCCTACATCGTGCCACATACCATTGGGGATAAACCCTCCAAAGAAGCTTTGCATTCGGCTGCGGCTGGGACCTTTCATGGAAGGACCATCCTGACGGTTGGTCAGTACATTATAAGGTACCTCCGTATCTGTCGTAACGTGATAAAGTTGGGCCACGGGTAGCTGCACCCGGTGCCATGACTTGCCCCGGTTGTGGCTAATAGATAATCCGCCATCGCCTACTACAATTTGGCGGTTACCGTTGCTGGGGTCTACCCACATTTCGTGGTGGTCCCAGTTAGGAGCGGTACCCGGCTTGGCCACGGTGGTTGTTTTACCTCCGTCGATGCTAGTAGCGTAGCTTGCCGCAAAAAAGTAAATTTCATTAGGGTTATCAGGCGAAGCAGTACAACGGGTATAATAGGCTCCTCTACCAGAAAGGTCCCGGTCAGAATTAACTAAGGCAAAGGTACCTCCCCGATTTTCGGAGCGCCACAACTCTCCAGTATCCGTAGGTTTTCCATCCAAGGGAATTCCATCCCCTGTTTCTATCAAGGCATAGAGCCTTCCTTTTTGCGCGGCAGTCATCGCCAAAGCAATTTTACCCACTTCTCCTTTGGGAAGGCCCTTGCCTTTTAGTTTTTCCCAGGTTTCTCCACCGTCCATAGAGCGATAAATCCCGCCTCCGGGTCCTCCACTGGTCCGGGTCCAAGGGCGGATTTCCAAGGACCACATCCCGGCAAACAGGATGCGGGGGTTGAAAGGGTCCATGACCAAATCGGATGCTCCGGTATGCTCATCCACGTGTAGGACCAAGTTCCAGGTTTTTCCCCCATCTGTAGTTTTATAAATGCCCCGTTCGGCTTGTGGGGTATAGCCGTGCCCGAGGGCGGCAACGTAAGCCACATCTGGATCACTTGGGTGAACCACAATACGACTGATACGCCCAGTTTTTTCCAGTCCTAGGTGTTTCCAGTGGGCTCCCCCATCCGTTGAGCGCCAGACGCCATTACCAATGGAAACATTCGAGCGGATAAAGGATTCGCCCGTACCCGCATAAATAATTTCCGGTTCGCTGGGAGCCAAGGCCAGGGCACCAATAGAGTGCACTCGTTCTTTATCAAAAACGGGTTGCCATTGCAAGCCTCCATCTTGAGTTTTCCAAATACCCCCTGAAGCCGCTCCGACGTAATAAACCATCGGGTCGCCCGGGATTCCCGTGGCCGATATTACCCGGTTACCAATGGGCCCAATATGACGAAATTTTAGTTGGGCCATCTGTTCTTTGCTCAGGGTTTGCGCCCCCAGAGAAGAACACAAAGCTAGAATTGCCCATGAAAATAAATAGGATAAAAATGTGCGCATAGGTCAGATTTGAATAGTTGGGAAAACGATTGGAAACACAAATTATCTATTTAAGGTACCAATTGGAAATTAATCTATCGGAATAATCCTTGCATGCGAGCAACTATATAAGGGTTCTTGGGGCTTCCCCGCGCTAAAACCTAGGGTGCCTTGGTATAAAAAACCATGCGCGCGGGTCGGGCTCTCGCTACTCGCTGCCTTTCCCCGCAGGGCCTACACGAGCTCAAACAGGCCGCTCCATCCCTAAGCCAGTAAAGCCCCTCTTATTCCTGTAATTCCTTACGTATAGGTGCTCCCTTCTTACATAATTTTGTTTATATCCTATTTTTAGATCAGATTTGCTCCTTAATTTTAAAAATTTAGAAATAATGAAAAAGCAAGTAATCCTATTAGCTCTTTGTACATTAGCGATCATTTTTGCTAACTCAAGCTGCTCTACTCCTAATCCGGCTGAGTCTGAGGAGCACAAGCAATTGGTGGCCGATCATGGGGCTATGGAAAGTGATCACGAGTCCATGACGGGTGTACACACAGAGATGGAAACCCTTCACGAACAAATGGTAGCCGAACACAAAGCCATGAGCGAAGGAGAAATGGATAGTACGCACAATGCTATGGAATTGTCTCACATGGCCATTATAGCCAAGCATCAAGAATTAATTACGAAACATGAGGAGTTAATTGCCAAGCATAAGGAATTGGAAAACAAGCACGCTTCTGGGGAGATTAGCTCAGAGCAGATGAAACAAGACCACGAGTCCACGAAGGCCGATCACGAAACGATGAAAGCCGACCACGAAACCATGGTGCAAGAACACGCGCAGATCAAAGCTGATCATGAAACTATGAAAGCCGATCACGAAGCCGAATCTACGGAAAGCGAATAAGCATTCCCTTAAAAATTTATACGTAAAGGCACATCTTGTGAGATGTGCCTTTACGATGTGTTATCTATTGCTTGGAATATGACATTACATAGGCCATTGATCTTCAAACCTCGCCCCTGCCTCTAAATCACCAATTTCCTGTTCATTTAGTAAGCAAGCCTCTAGATCTGCTATGATTTTTTCCTTATTCATGTTTTGCCCAATAAACACCAGCTCATTCATACGATCCCCCCATTGGGCATGCCATCTGCCCTGAATTAGCTCTTTGTCTTCTTCAAATGCCGGATTTCCCTCTCTATGCTCAGCCGAGACACTGGCCCACCATCTTCCATAAATCTCTGCTTTAAGAGAGCCGCCGGCCTGGCTCCAAAGAATGGCGTGGTCGGGCCTCGATCCTAGCCAAAAGATGCCTTTGCTACGAATGATGGTAGTGGGAAAATCGCGCGATACATACTTAAGAAACCGGCCCGGGTGAAAGGGTTTGGCATTTTGATATACAAAAGATGATATACCATACTCATCCGTTTCCGGTTTATGGGCAATTCCTTTTTGAGCGAGTTCCAGCTCTTTTTGCCACCCGGTTGATTGGACGGCCACATCATAATCAAACAATCCCGTATGTAATATGTCTCTTGGGTTTACCTGGCTGTAGCTCGTCCGTATTATCCTAGCAGAGGGGTTTAGCTTGACTAGTATTTTCTCAAGTAATCCTAACTGAGATTTAGAAACCAAATCGGTCTTGTTTAGCAAGATCACATTGGCAAATTCTACTTGATCTGTTAACAGATTAACGATAGTCCTACTGTCTTGCTTATCATCGGTCATATCCCGGTCTAATAAGGTGTCTGCACTACCAAAATCTTTAAAAAAGTTAAGGGCATCCACCACCGTAACCATGGTATCTAAGCTACTAAACTGGGTCAAATCAAATAATTCATCTCCAGTGGCATAAGAAAAGGTCTGAGCTACGGGGATTGGTTCGGAAATGCCCGTGCTTTCAATCAATAAATAATCAAATTTATTCATTTTGGCCAATTTCTCTACCTCATACATCAGATCCTCTCTTAAGGTGCAGCAGATACAGCCATTGCTCATTTCTACCAACTTTTCTTCGGTTCGGGATAGTTTTGCTCCCTTGGCAATAAGTTTTTCATCTATATTGACTTCGCTCATATCATTAACGATGACCGCTACTTTTATACCTTCCCGATTGTTTAATACATGATTGAGCAAGGTAGTTTTACCAGCACCTAAAAATCCGCTTAATACGGTTACAGGTAATTTTTTCTTAATCTTCATGGGTTTATTTAACTTGGGGCTAGTACTCCCCCACGCATTCATAAAATATATACTATCATATGGCTCGCCAATCTATCAAATTTACAAGAAACCTTTGTTGTTTGCAACAATGATGCAAATTTGATTTTGGCCTCTTCTTTTGAATAGTACCATTAGTTTAATATTTGGGGCTTCCCCCGCGCTTGAAATATATGCCCAAGCAGGGTACTCCTTCCTGGCGCGGGGTCGGGCTGTCACTACTCGCTGCCTTTCCGCTCAGGCCTACACGAGCTCAAACATGCCGTTCCATCCCTAAGCCGAAAGAAAATCAAGTCTCATCCAATTTAAGTATGGCATGAATTTTTACATTCTTCCTCTTCCCTTTGAGTAGGATATCTCCTAAAAACTTGGTGGCGTGAGGCCCATCGAGGTCTAAGTCTTTTAGTAAGGTCTCCGATAGCAAGATGGCGGTATTGTGTTTTTTGCATTCGGCTTGAATCCGGGCCGAAGTATTGATCACATCGCCGTGGTAGGCCAATTCTTTTTTGATATGTCCTACTTCGGCTACCATCAAGGCTCCCCCGTGTACCCCGGCTTTAAATTCGGGCATGACCTCATATTGTTCTATGTAATACTCTTGGCGCTCGTGTAATTTTTGAAGAAAGGCAAAATACAATGCCACGCAATTGTTATTGGCCAGGCCTCTATGATAAGACCAAGTGATGACAGCCTCATCGCCTACGTATTGGTATATCTCGGCTTCGTAATCAAGTAAAACTTCATTTAAGTCAAAAAAACAATCCTGAATAAATTGGCTGTATTTGTAATGCCCCAGCTTTTCAGCAATGGTGGTGGAGTCTTTGAGGTCTAAGAACATAAAAATACGCTCTTCTTCTTTGGGATTGCGGTAACGGCCCATCAGCATTTTTATAAATATGCCCTTGCCAAAACGCTCAGCCCCAATTTTAATAAAGGAGCGAATAAAGGAAGAGATAAAAATATGGATCCATAAGGACCAAACAAATCCGTTTTGTACCCACCAAAAGCGGGTCGTATTAAACTCGATGGGGAGTATTTTGCTACTTATTCTAAGTACTATAGTTAAAATAAGTATGGTGGCCGATAAATAAGCCCAGACTTTCAATATCACCCCCCCTCCTAAGGAAAATTTTCTAAGTAAGTATCGCTCAAAGACAAGATCTATCAGCCCATACAGCACTCCAAGGAATGCCCCTATCACGATGAAAATCACGAGGGGGCGGATAAAAAACAAATGGTCATTAAGCCCTTCGTTTATCGTTACACCGGGGGCACTGTCTAAACCTAGAAACCTAAAAGTTACATATATAACAAAAGCGAGCGTCCAGAATAGAACGGAGCTTCCTATTCGCGTTAAGAATTTACTAAGACTTCTCATGGGGCTTATCTATTTTTGAAAGTGATTTGAGATTCCTAAGCTAGTCTTTTTAGGAATTAAAATTCTTGTTGAAGTTTAAGTTTAAAGTTGGCTTAGGGATAGAGCGGCCTGTTTGAGCTCGCTGTGGGTAGTGGGCAGGCCAGCGAGTAGCGAAAGCCCGACCTGCGCTGGTGTAGGTACTTGCTTATTGGTTTCTTTTTATTTGAGCGCAGGGAAGCCCCTTCTATTTTTTTTATTATTCCAGTATGATTTTAGCCTTTAAGCCCTCACTGGCCCCCAATTCCTGGTTGCGGGGATCTGGGCTACAAGTGCCCATAAAAATCTCAAACTCTCCTTTTTCTAGGATACTTTTGCCGCTTTCGTCTACCAACTTGAGCATATCGGGGCTTATCTCAAATTGAACCTGGGCCTCTTGTCCTGGTTTTAAGTGAAGTGACTGAATCCCTTTGAGGGCATATTGAGGCGTCTTGGTACTTGCTTTTATGTCTGTAATGTACAACTGTACTACTTCTCGCGACGCTCTTGCCCCCGTGTTTTTAAGCTTGAAAGAAGCTATGATGCTTTCTCCTTTTTTTAATCTGCTTTTGGAAAGTTCTAGATTAGAATACGTAAAATGCGTGTAGGATAGGCCATACCCAAAGGGGAGTAAGGCCGGTTTTTCAAGATAGCGGTAGGTGCGGTTTTTCATTTCATAATCCGTGTAGGGCGGGAGGTCTTCTACTCGGTAAGGAAATGTGACTGGCAAGCGGCCAGAAGGCGATACATCCCCAAAGAGCACATCGGCCAGTGCGTGGCCCCCTTGTCCCCCGGGATACCATACATAGAGCACGGCATCGGCCATTTCCAGGGCTTCGGGGATAGCCATGGCACTCCCTCCGGTGATGACCAAAACCAGTTTCTTGGCTTTGGAACGGAGCACTTTAAGAAAATCTAACTGATTTTGAGGCAATCGGATATCCTTGCGGTCTCCCAAGTGGGCTGAGGCAATGGCTTCGCCTTCTTCGCCCTCGATCAGTTGGGAAATGCCTAAGCAAGCTACGGTCACATCGGCCTCGAGAGCCTCTCCCGAAAACCAGTCGTTGGGATTAACGTTGGGCCGGTCTAATAAGGCTCCTTGATTGTACAAAACGGTTGTCGTGGGGCTTACTTTTCCTACGATCCCTTCTAAGAGCGTTACCAAATCTTCGCTTACTCCGTAATAATTGGCGAGTAAGGCTTGTATGTGGGTAGCCATGGGGCCGGTCACGTATATTTTAGCCAGGTCTTTGGCTAAGGGAAGGGTTTGGTCTTGATTTTTTAGTAAGACCATGGACTTTGCGGCCACTTCGCGACTGAGGGCCACGTGTTTGGGATGGCGTATGGTTTGGGCCCCCAGATTTGCCCAGGGCAGTTCCTCGAGGGGGTCAAACAAGCCGAGTTTAAAACGAGTAGGCAATAACTCTTGCAATCGTTTATCAATATCCTTTTCCTTGAGTAGGCCCTCCTCTATGGCTTCGTGTAAATGCTCAAATACATTTCCACAATTTAGGTTTACGCCCGATTTTATAGCCAGGGCTGCTGCTTCTTGAGGGCTTTTGCTAAGCCCGTGGCCTTCAAAAAAATCCCGCAAGGCCCAACAATCGCTCACAAAATACCCTTGAAATTGCCATCTTTCCCTTAAGACTTCCTGCATTAGGTAAGGATGGGCGTTGGCGGCTTTTCCATTAACTCGGTTGTATGCCCCCATCACTCCTTCTACTTTTGCCTCAGTAACCAGGGTACGAAAGGCAGGGAGGTAGGTTTCCCATAGATCTTTGGGGCTCACCTGGGCATCAAACTCATGCCGCAGGGCTTCCGGCCCGCTATGCACGGCATAATGTTTGGCTAGGGCTGCTGCCTTTAGGTATTTGGGGTGATTTCCTTGCAAACCTCGCACGTAGGCTTTGCCCATGCTTGCTGTCAAGAATGGGTCTTCCCCGTAGGTTTCATGGCCCCTCCCCCATCTTGGGTCTCGGAATATATTGATATTGGGCGTCCAGAAGGTTAAGCCTTGGTAGCGGTCACGGAGGTTTTTGGCCGAAAATAAATTGTACTTGGCCCGGGCTTCATCCGAAATGGCCAGAGCCACTTTTTGGATAAGTTCGGGCTCAAAGGTAGCGGCCATGCCAATAGCCTGGGGAAAAATGGTAGCTCGTCCGTTGCGGGCTACTCCGTGTAGGCTTTCATTCCACCAATTATAGGCGGGGACCCCGAGGCGCTCGATGGCCGGGGCCTGGTAAAGCAATTGTCCCATTTTTTCTTCTAAGCTCATCCGGCCAATGAGGTCTTGTACACGCTGCTCGATGCTTACCTGAGTGTCTTGGAAGGGGTAGTCTTGGGCCCTAGCATGGAGGCCAAGGCTTAGTAATAGAAGAATGAGGAAATGCTTTCTCATGTTTTATGGTTTTAGGTCTTGCTTGCTTGTGGGGCTACGTGATTTTGAAGCTTCTCAGCAATCTTCAAATTTTAAGATATTTTTTTACAAGTTTTGACACTCAGTCCATTTTTCCTATAAATAGATCAATTTACCTACCCAAGGGCTTGCTTTTTTCCCTTGTTCCCGTGAGCAGAAGGTATTTCTTGCTGCTATTTTAATTATCCCGGATGGCCTTTTTATAATAGGTATTGCTCACCATGAGCTTCACGGCCCATGGGGGGAGCATCCACATAAGACTCCGCATCATATGGGCGTCTTGCCCTACGTAATGGTGTATTTTTTTGGATTTAAGCGCCCTCCAGCAAGCTTTGGCTACGTCTTCTGCTTTTACTTTGATGGATTTAGGGCTTACCCCCATGGTTTTTTTCGGCATGTTCTAGCATGGCCGTATTGGTGTAGCCAGGTAAAATATCGCAGACGTGAATATCGTGCTTCCCATAGAGATAGTACCAAGCTTCAGTAAGGGATTTTACGGCCGATTTGGTAGCGGCATAGGCGGTTAGCTCGGGATTGCCGTGGAGGGCAGATATGGAAGCCATATTGATTAGGACACTTTGGGGGCTCGCTTTTAACAAGGGCAAGGCATAGTAGGCTACAATCATTACCCCGTTGAAATTGACGTCCACTACTTTTTTGTGTTGGGCTAAGCTGGGTATCTCAAAACCCCCGGCCAGCAATATGCCGGCATTATTGAATAAAACATCGAGCTTCCCTCCTACTTGCTTGCCAAACTCGGCAAAAGCAGCCTCCACTTCAGCTTCTTTACTTACATCAGCTTGGTAGCTAAGGCAATTTTCGGGGCCAATTTCTTGGGCTAAAGCTTCCAGCTCCTCTGAGTTGATATCTAAAAGTCCGAGAAACCAGCCTTTTTGGGCAAAAAGTTGAGCGGTGGCTTTGCCAATTCCCCGGCCCGCTCCGGTAATGAAGATAGTCTTTTGCAAATCAGGGGTATTTATAAAATTTTGACTAAAAATTGGGTGCTAATCCCTAAGAGTATTGAGAAGGTAAAGCTTATTAAGGTCCCTATTAGAATATACTCTGTTCGTTTTCTTTGGCTGGGGTCTATTAAGTCCCCAAAGCGGAATACTGATTTGGCGGCGATTAAAAACCCAATGGCTTGATATTCTCCTAGGATCATGAAGGTAAGGATCAATGCGCGTTCGTACATGCCAATGGTTCGCCCCGCATCTTTTAATCCTTCGTGGCTTTTTTGTTTGATAGGTATTGTTTTTTGGTTTTTTTTTCTCTTGTCTTCTTTATCCTTATCGTCTTCCTTTATTGTATTCTTCCAAATTAAATTTTTAATTTTTTTGAAAAAGGATAAATCGCTTTTTTTTGAGCTATAAATAGATAATTCGCTATCCTCCTTTGCTACTTGCCCTTCTCTCTCTAATTGTTCCCCGGCCCCTTCTTCTTGCGTCTCTATTATATGCTCAAGGTCTTCTTTCATTTCTTCCTGCCATTTTTTAGTGATAAAACCTACTAGGATGCCAATCGGGCGGGTCACAATCAAATATGCCGAGACAATGACTAAAATATCTGTATTTGTGGAAACATGGTATACGATATCATATACTAATTGCCCTACTTTGTCTATACCCGTTATAAACAGCCAGTATCCTATCAGGGTGGCCAAGTGTAGGGCTTGATCTATCAGAAATAGCGTCAATTGTTTATTGGAAGACCAGAATTTTCATAACACAAACGCCTACGTGGCAAAAATACCTCAGTGTAGAAAATAGATCATCAGGGGGCCCATCAGGTTTGTCCATTGTCCTAGCAGCCCATAAGTGCTCACTCCTACTATGATTATATGCAATCTAAAATACCAGGATACGGGTCCTTTTTTTTTCTCCCTCGCCATGGCATTGCTTTGCAATACAAAATCTGCCAAAAGATGGGCAATAAAAAGACGTAAGAGAATATCTAGATTGTCCATTTCTTTGCGAGTTTTTGTCTAAAATATTGCTCATATTTTAGGATTTCATCAATATTACTGCCTTCTAGTCTTTTTCCGGCCCCCCTTTGAGAAATTTTGAGCATTTTGCCCATCTCTGCCTGGGTGGCTTGGTGAAGCAAATAGAGATAGACGGCTTGAGCTTGTTGGCTACTCCATCGTTGGGTTATCGTTCCTATGAGGGGCATGACAGCCGCAAATTCTTCATTTAGTTCTTGATTATCGGTGGTAATCTTGATAATTGCCCCTTCCTTTTTCATGGTATCCAATGCCCTACCTGAATGCATAAATGCATCACCCGTCATACTTCCTAGGGTTTCTTCGGGGCGGCCCGGGTTTATTTTGCCTATACCGAGGGAAAATCGAGCATCCAGTAAGTCTTTGAGGCTGCTTCTCCCCTTTTTTAGATAACGGTTATTCCTCCGTAGGCCCGCTTTTAGGGTGAGGACCATCCATAAGCTTTCGTGGGGCTCGTCAATCAATATCTGAAAAGTATCTCCTCGAGAAATTTCTACCCGAAATGCGGGAATTTTCTTTTGAAGATCTTGGGCAATTTCTTCAATTTTCTCCTTAAAAATGATTTCTGTCTTGGTAGAGTCTATAATGTCAGCGGTTATTACGGCTTTTACTTTTCTTTGCATGCAGCTAATTTAGAACATCTCACTATTCTAAACAAGCAATAGAACCCTTATAAATTCGAACTCCTTTCTGAGAGGCAAGGAGGGTATATATAGAACACTCAAATGTTCTAAAATAACATTAGAACATCCTGGTGTTCTTAAACAGATAACTGTAGGCTTAGGGATAGAGCGGCATGTTTGAGCTCGTGGGGGCCTGGCGG
This sequence comes from uncultured Microscillaceae bacterium, assembly GCA_963922455.1. Lineage (GTDB taxonomy): Bacteria > Bacteroidota > Bacteroidia > Cytophagales > Microscillaceae > CAWUIO01. The sequence continues at coordinate 28,018 of CAWUIO010000010.1, read as the reverse complement.
GGAAAGGCAGCGAGTAGCGAAAGCCCGACCCGCGCCAGGCACTATAGGCCATCTTAGCTAAGATGGGGAATAGCGCGGGGAAGCTCCAAAAATAAGCTTATTCGGTTACCTGGCTGTCTTTTAATTTAGCCAAGATGCTACGGTCCTTGATTTTAGTATCCTGGGCAAGCACAAAAGCCTTACTTAAAATGATAGACAGGGTGGGGTCTTCATCGAAGGGAATAAAAATATTACTGGGCTTACGGCTGGGGTCCGGGATCATGTGCAGGTATTGCTTTGAAGGCTCTACGAGGATATGCCCGCTGCCAAAATGGATTTTGTACTGGGCCAACTCCCCCCGAATGCTAAGAAAATTGGCTTCAAAGTGGGCTCGGTTATGAATTTTCTGCTTGGGAATAATGCTTTTAAGTACTTCTTTACGGGTCAGGGCGGTTTGGTTGAGATCGCCAAAGGAGTATTTGTCCCAATATTCCTGGTACTGGCCCTCGCCTTTTTTGATCCAGGTAGGGTCATTGCCAATGCTTGTGCTACTGATAAAGAGATCAACATCCCGCATGACTTCCGAAAATACCACGGGGGGTACGTCCCGTATTTCTAATTGCTTGCCTGTCTTGTGGAAGGTGATCTGGTCGGTAAAGACATAGCGTAGAAACACGGATTCTTGGACATTGTCTACTTTGCTCCCAGTGCTCAATTCAAACTTGGCTTGCATGTTCCAGTGGGGTATTTCCAAATTGGCTGTGAGCTGGGTGTCAAAATCACCGCACATAGCATAACGCCATCCGCGTATTTCGCAAGAGGCTTTGAAGTTGTGCTGCTTTACGATATGCGAGGCAAAACGATCGGAATAATTGCCCAGTTCTTTCTCGTGGTCTAGGGGACGGTAGACCTCCCGGAAGGCCTGTTTGAAGGGTTGGCGGATTTGGCGATCCATTAAATAGGCCCGCCAGCGGCTTATTTCCAGGGCATCGGCCATAATGGGGTGCCAAAGGCTTACCTTCGTGTCATCCTTTAGCCAATCTAGTACATCTCCCTCACAATCAATGAAGTTGCCCCCATCATACATAGCCGACCGGATGTTGCTTCCGTCTTCAAATAGCCAAATGAATTTATGACTCAAAAAGGAAACCAGGGTATGTTCATGATAATTGGGAAGCCAGTCGGCAAAGCTCCAAGAACGCGATTTGAGGAAGAGGCCTTCAATTCGCTTCTTTTGGGACTGCAAGGTGCTTTGAATCTCTTTTTTCTTGAGGTTAAGCTCCTTAATCTTGAGCTCGTATTTTTCCTTGAAGCCTTTGGGCAGGGTGCGGAGTTGCTTACCATTTACGCGGTCCCAGGTGAGGCTTACTTGATTGATTTTAGCTACTTCTAAGCGAGCCACGCAATCTCCAACTTTTTCCCGGTAAAACTGGCGTACATCCAGGCCAAAATCGGGCACCAACATCTCTTCCATTTCATCCTGCATCTTCCCCGCTTTTTCGGCGGCATCTTGGATGATAGACTCAATCCGGTCTACTACGCCGGGACGGCGGATTTTTCCCCGGAGCTTGGTCAAACGGGCCATGGCGTACTCCACCGGAATAACTGATAATACATACAAGGCTGCATTCCCCAATTTTAAAGAAAGGGGGCCATAACCCGGGATTTTCTTAAAGGACTTCCAGCCAACTTCTTCCACGAGGGGATACAGGCTGCCCAGTTGCTCGATACCAATAATCCAAAGCAGTCCTTGGGCTAGGTTGACATTTTCCTTACTCATAAAGTCTACGTAAGGCTCGGACGCGGTACCCCGGTGGTGAAGGTTTAAAATCTCGATCAAGCTTTCCAGGCTGTGTCCGAGGATATGCATGAGAGAGGTTTGCGGGATTGCGGCCACAATTTTGTGGGCCTGCTCCTGCCATTCGGGAGAAGGGATCCGCTGAGAAGCTTCCGCGGCAATGTGTTCTAACAACATCTGCCAGGCATTTCTTTCTCGGGAGGAAAGGTCTTGCAGGAGGACTTTAAAAGGCTTCCCGAAAGCATCTTGGGTATTGAGGACTTTGGCAGCATCATCTCCTAAGAGAAGGTCTAGGCGACGGTTTAGCTTTAACTCTTCGGCGTAGACCCAGCCTTTTTCAAAACGGAGTTTTTGAACGGACTTGCGTAAACTCTCACTGAGCCCATGTTGGGAGACATACGCTTCCAGGCGGTTCATTAAACTCTTATAAGGAAGTACATGGGTATAGCCTTCAAAAGACTTGAATACATCGATGAGGTAAGCAAAGTCAGAGTCTTGATAGGCGAGATCGGTGCGGAGGAAAAGCCCGATAAGTTTGCTTTCGGTGCTGAGGTAAGAAGGAGATTTATCCTGATATTGGGCCAAAAGAAAGTATAAAAAGGCCTTGCGGTAGGTGACCGGTTTCTTCTTTAAAGCCATATATTGCTCAGACTGCCCTAGATTGCCTCGTTTTTCACTGGCTTCTTCTCGGATAGCCTGTAGGATCTCGTCAAATTCTTTCACCAAGGAAGGATCTACTTGGGGCAATTCTTCGGCCCGCTCCTCGGTACTTGCGCTAAATATCTTGGACAAACGGTCCAGTAAACTTTGTAAGATCATCGTTGCTCGGAGTAAACGGTTGCTAGCACCCGGAATGACTCATCCTTTGTTTGTGTGCCTAGTATTCAAAAATAAGGATTTAATGGATACTTAATAGGAATAAGTCTTTTTTATACATCTAGAATAATCTAGTTACGAATATTTGAATCAGAATGATTCATTACTAGGGTAAAATTTAGAGCCTTTTTAAAGATTTTTAGAAAAAGGTATTTTATCCCGGAATTGAAAACTTTTTGGGCAAAACTTTACTTACCTATTTAAGCTAAAATCTACATCGTAAAATCCCTATCTTTGTCAAATGAATAGCCAAAACCGAAGCGTAGAACGCCCATTGAGTGATTGGTTGCCCATCACCTGGAAAGAAGTAGAAAAGAGAGGCTGGGACGAGCTGGACGTGATCCTAGTTTCGGGAGATGCCTATGTAGACCACCCCGCCTTTGGCCCGGCGGTCATTGGAAGGATTTTGGAGCACGCGGGATACCGGGTTGCCATCATTCCGCAGCCCAATTGGCGGGACGATCTACGGGATTTTAAGAAATTTGGCCGTCCCCGCTTATTTTTTGGGGTTACCTCGGGCTGTATGGACTCCATGGTAAACCATTATACCGCCAACAAGCGCAAACGAAGCACCGATGCCTATACCCCAGGCGGAGAAGCGGGTTTCCGCCCCGACTATGCCGTCAATGTCTACACCAAGATACTCAAAGAACTCTATCCGGATGTACCCGTCTTGATTGGAGGCATTGAGGCTTCCTTGCGTAGAGTAACGCATTATGATTACTGGGACAACACACTCTTTCCCAATATCTTAGAAACAAGCGGGGCCGATATGCTCGTGTACGGTATGGGCGAAGGTTCCCTGCGAGAAGTCTTAAAACTGGCCGAAAAAGGCGTGCCCTTCTCTTCCATGCGGACTGTTCCCCAAACGGCATTCCTTCTGGAGGAAGGCGAAAAAACGCCTAAGAATAAAAACTGGACCGATGTAGAAATACACTCCCACGAGGCTTGTCTCCAAGACAAACTAAAATACGCGGCCAATTTTAAGATCGTAGAACAAGAGTCTAATAAAGTACAAGCCCGGAGGATACTCCAAAAGTCAGTAGGCAAGACCCTGGTGATCAATCCCCCTTACCCGCCGATGAGTGAGGAGCAGATTGACCAATCGTTTGACCTGCCCTATACCCGCCTACCGCATCCTAAATACAAGAAAAGAGGCAGCATTCCGGCCTTTGAGATGATCAAGTTTTCTATCAATATGCACCGGGGTTGCTTTGGGGGATGTAGCTTTTGTACCATTTCGGCCCACCAAGGCAAGTTTATTGCTTCCCGCTCGGAAAAATCGATTATGAAGGAAGTTGAGGCCGTGACCAATATGCCCGATTTCAAGGGATACATTAGCGACCTGGGTGGCCCCTCGGCCAATATGTACAAAATGAAGGGCAAGGTTCAAGAAATTTGCGACCGCTGTACTTCGCCTTCCTGCATTCACCCGGTGGTGTGCCACAACCTGGACACCAGTCATAAGGCCCTCACCGAGATTTACAAAAAAGTGGGCAATCATCCGGATGTCAAAAAAGCCTTCGTAAGCAGTGGCATTCGCTATGACTTGCTGGTAGAAGGCCATAACAAGGTAGGCGATTCCCAAGATATGGAAGAATATATGGACAACCTCGTCCAAAACCACGTGGCTGGCCGGCTCAAAGTGGCCCCCGAACACACGTCAGACGACACCTTACGCATCATGCGCAAGCCATCTTTCAAGTTTTTCCACGAGTTTAAGAAGCGCTTTGACCGCCTCAATAAGAAATACAAAAAAGACCAGCCCCTCATCCCCTACTTTATCTCCAGTCACCCGGGCTGTGAGGAGCAAGATATGGCCAACCTCGCCTGCGAGACCAAAGACATGGGCTTTGAGCTCGAGCAAGTCCAAGGCTTTACCCCTACCCCGATGACCGTGGCTACCGTGATTTACTATGCCGGGGTTCACCCCTACACCCTCAAACCCGTCTACACGGCCAAGTCGGAAAAAGAAAAGAAAAACCAGCACCTCTTTTTCTTCTGGTATAAGTCAGAAAACCGCAAGCGCATTGCCGACAAGCTGCGCAACTGGGGGCGGCAGGATATGATGCAGAAGTTATTGGGGAAAAAGGGCACCAAGAGCAGAGAGCAGAGAAGAGAGAGGTAAGATTTTTGGAGCTAAGCCAGCATAATGGTAGACAACACCTTAACCTTAATCCCTGCCTGTTCTTTTTTGTCCTCTCGACCCTAGCCCTAGGGAGAGTTCTTACTCCTTCTTAAGTCCTTGATTTTAGGCTCAGCCTTAAAAACAAGCCAAAAAGGGCTTTGTATTGTATCCCAGATAATCCTTAAGGTAGCCTGTATTCCGGGGGCTTGCCCGCTTTTGGTCCTTTCTACTCAACTTCAAGTATCTACCAGCGCGGGCCGGGCTTTCGCCACTCGCCTGCCTCCCGCTGGGCCATTTCGGGCTCAGACAGAGGCTCTATCCCTAAGCCGGGGTTTATCGCCATTTAGGAAATTTTTGGTAGGGATGGAAAGTATGATACCATTCCTTTTATCCTATTAAGAAATAGATAACAATAACATAATCTAACAAAAGAGTTGATCAGTACTAATAAAACTATATTGGGGCTCAACCTAAATTATGTTTTATGAAAAAGTTTCTTCAATTTGTTTTATTGTTAATTTTCTATGCGTCAACTGTGTATTCACAAAGTGGCGAGAATGTAAAAATTGCAGGTATTACTCCTATTTATGCAAGCACCAAATGTGCAGTAAGTGGAGATGCAATTATCAAGAATCGGGTGGATGATGTATTATTAAACCTGGATGCATTTGATGATACACCTGGTGATCTAGACTTAAATTTCAGGATTGATTTAAACGGAACATTACCAAGTGATTGGAAAGTCCGTGTAGAAATTCGGAAAGGGTTCAATCTTGAACTGGTAACTAACTCGCTTCGCTTAGAAGGTTCTGCACCCTACTCTTCTTTTGGAGATAGTTTCTCCCCTAAGCCAGTTGACTTTTACAATTGGCCAACAACAAATGATAATAATGGTAATCAATACAAGCCCATACCCCTACCTCAAGATGAAGAGCGTTATCAAATATGGGTCGCCCTTGTAGATAACCAAGGAAATGGTAATGTACGGGATATCAAGGTACTAAAAGTGCAATTTTTTAGTCAATTTCCTACTATTGAGAGTATCAGTATGATTAGTAGTATCGATCATAAAGTACCAACCGGGTATGAAGACTTAGATCCCAATTCTGCTATAAACCTAAGGGTAATTGCCTCAAATAACCCTGGTAAAAACCTTAGTTTTCTGGTAAATACGATATCTGAAAGTAACAGCGCTAAAGGCTTTGATAAGGTTAATTTTATCATTACTGATGGGATTAATACGTATACACATGAGGAATCCATTGCCCCGTACGCAGCATTTGGAGATAATCACCCAGATACTGACTTGCAATATAATGTATGGGACGAAACTGACTTAGGTTTTCCAATATCTGGTGACATTTATACTCTTACCGTACAACTTTTAAAAAACAACCCAGGAGGAGCGCCCCCTTCCGTGATAGACTCCCGAATCATCAATCTTGATTTCTTTTTTTGTATTATTTTACCTGAAATCCAAGATTTATCCATTTTTGAACCCGGCACCACAGGCACGATATTGACAGATGGAGAGGTGATCGACCCTTCAAATGGTACTAGTAATTTTAATTTTTTAGCTACTGTTGTTGATCCAAGTTGTGTAAAAAGTATCGTTTTTGAGTTAACTCCGCATAAGAGTACTGTCAGTATTCCATCTATTAAAAGGGTAGTGAATACTTCCCCCTATGCTTTTTTTGGTGACCAAAATCCTTGGGACATAAACTTACTCCCAATACCCCAGGAAGGGGATTGTTATACCATTAGTGCAGTTCCTTACACCAACACTAATGGTACTGGTAGAGCAGGTGTAGGCAAGTCGGTAGATATTTGTTTTAAAGAGATTGATGTACCAGAAATTGATTATTTTAATATGTGGCAAGGGGCTAATTTACGTTCAGTGTTTGAAAAACCCGGAGATGTAGCCTATCTAGACCTAACCACAGGAGATTTTAGTTTGGAAGCTGTAAGTAGTAATGAGCAAAATACTGGCAGTGTGAGATTTGTGGTTTCGGGGCCTTCTACACTCGATAGAACTGAAAATAGCGCTCCTTATGTTTTAAACGGAGACTTCAATAATTGGATTTCTCATTTGGCAAAGCCAAATGCAGGAGATGTTTACACCGTGGAAGCAATACCTTATGAAAAGCCGAATATGTCTGGGGTAGCTGGAAAATCCAAAACAATAGAATTACGGTTTTTTACACCCTCCAGCCAAACCTCACCAAGTAGGGCCGATCTTAACGGAAATTTTCGAGGAGAAGCTCTTTCCTCTCACCAAATCAAGCTTATATGGAAAAAAAATACGACTTCCAATTTACCAACGATTACTCGCAGTCCAGGAGGTAATTTAAGCATTACAGATGCTGAAGTACAAACTTTTGGTGAATACCAAATCTATATAGACCATAATGTTAAACAGGGTACAAACTATACTTATACATTAAACAATAATCAAGGCGTAATTTTTCTTAGTACTCCTTGTCTGGATGAAGTAAGTACTTCTTTGAGCTATACAGACTTACAAAATGACTTGATCATTGAAAATAAGTTATTTGATTTTGGTTCAATTAACAGCAATGTTCCACTCCGTATTACCAATACAAATGGTCATAAGGTCATAATACGAAATTGTGAATTTAGAAACTTTGTAAGAAGTGGTAGCAACGATTTTCCATATTATACGGCAGGTATTCTTTCAAATAGTAGCAATGTGATCATTGAGTTTTGCCACTTAGAAAATATGGGTGGAGGATTTATTTTTGAAGGAGGTGGAGTTGAAGGCACTGAAACTAACATCAAAATACGGAATAATACCTTCCGTGATTTTACTAATAATGCACAAGGAACCTTTAACAGTTTTGGTCACGCTGTACAATTCAGAGGAACTCGTGGTTGGGGAATTGAGGTCAACAATAATCGTATGAATAACCAAAAAGGGGATGCTGGAGATTGGATCAATTTTTTAAACTTCCGGGCAGGAGGTGGAAATCCAGATAACTGGGCCCAAATCAAAGGAAATTGGATTAGGTGTGCCACGAATAGTGCATCAGGATGGAGTCGTGGATTATGTACCATTGGAGGGGCTGGAATAGTAGTGGGTGATGACGGGGGTGATGGTTTTGTTATTTCAGATAATCTACTAATTCAACCAACTGCATTTGGCATTCAAGCTGTTGAAGAATCCATCAGTAGGAATGAAGATTTACGAGATAAGTATGGAGCTATTGTATTTCAAGAAAATGATCCAACTAAACCAAAAAAAGTAAATGTAAAAAGACTTAAACCTGGCGGTAACTTGCTCATTAAAAATAATATTATCTATGGAAAGCGTAAAGCGAAAGATCTGGCTTACAGCTCACTAGGTCTACAAATTGATAAAGTTTATACTTTTGGCAATGTACGTGCTTATAATAATCAAATTGAATACTATAGGGTTAAGTATCCTAATGATTGCGATAACACAGCGGCTCAAATACAAAACTCAGTATTTGTAGCTTTTGAAAATACTAATATTGCCTATGGTAAAGATCAATCAGGGCCTAATGCAATCCTTGACCCCAATACGATGCTCCCCTTAAATAACCCGGAAACAATATTGCCTGTAGAATTTGTCTTTTCTTTTGTGAATGACCAACAGATCTGTTCTGGGGTTCTTAACTCGAGTCTAACTGTACCCGATGTACCACTCCCAATAGAAATCGAGTCATCACTATCCAACTACCCCAACCCAGCCCGTGCGGGTGAGTTATTTTACATTCAATTACAATCCCAGGAGGATTTTCCTGGCAAGGTGCAAATCCTGGATATAAACGGACAAGTATTATATCAGGAAGACATAGCCTCTTTGGACGATTCAGGAAGTTTGGCCATTCGTCTACCAAAGTCGTTACGCAATGGCATATATATTTACCGCGTTTTGGGAACAAAACATGCTGCTATTCAAGGTAAATTAATGATTATTCGCTAATGATTTGTCGCTAGAAAAAAGCGGAGGCATAACATATGCTTCTGCTTTTTTTACTTGATTGTGAATTTAATACTTGGCCAAATGTATTGAGATTGCTTGTGCTATCCCATTTCATACTAATTGCTCATCCCTCCCTGTCGAGGCTTTGCTTTTGCCTTAAGTTGAACTGCTAGAATAAGACCGGCTGAGGGATAGAACGGCCTGTTTGAGCTCGCCGCTGGATGGCGCGGGGGCCAGCGAGTAGTGATAGCCCGACCCCGGCGGCACTTTCTTTCAAGGTGGGCACCCCATGATAAGGCCGGGGACAGCCCCTAAGCCGATACCAGATTTTCTATCAAGCTTCGTCGGTTAAAATAAATCCCTTCCCGTGTACATTGGTAATCTTGACCCTGGCATCTTGGCTGAGGTGTTTGCGCAGTTTAGAAATGTAAACGTCCATGCTTCGGCGGTTGAAATAATCGATGCTTCCCCATATTTTTTTGAGGGCTTCTTCCCGCTTCAAAACTTGGTTTTTGTTTTCACAGAGAATGTGCAGGATGTCTGCTTCCCGTTTGGATAGGGAAATGGATTGGTTTTCATAATACAACGTTTGCGTGCTGTAGTCAAACAGGTAATCTCCGAGCATGTACGCTTCGGGCTTTTCTTCTGGGGGGGAGCCCGGCTCTTTGTGAGGACTGGCTCCTTGTAGCCCTGGGCCTGCGATAGTAGGTAAAGATTTTTTTAAGAAATAAGAAGTAAGAAGCATAAGCATGACAATCGGGATAAAACTCGCTAAGATCCAACGGGAGGCTCCCCCACTCACATAGTCTTCTCTTTGGGGATAAAAGAAGAAAACATGGTAATCTTGATCGTCGACTCGATACCCCATGCGTACGTGATAGTTTTGTATTGTCAAATCTTCTTCGTGAAAGGAATAATTTTGTAAGAGAATTTTGCCGTCTCCCTCACAATCATGGCAGGTTTTGGCTATGCGGAAATATACCGACACATCAAAATCATAGTATCGGGATACCGAATCAATTACTCGCTCCATTTCCTTTTTTACCCACTCAACCGACTCGCTTGGGAGGGCCTTCCCTCGGGTTTGTAAATGGATGAGTTTATTGATCTCTTGGCTCAAGGCAATATCTTGCTCTTCCAAAGCCTCGTGAATACCCCACATCAGTTCGCGGTTTTTTCCTTTGAAGGCATGCATCCTTTGATCCAATTCTGTCCCTTTCCAGTAGAGCATGGTCTGAATAAAAACCAAAGCCCCTAAGGCCATAACTAAGCCAGTTAGTGCTATGATATTGTCTCGCTTCATTTCTTTCCGATTTTACAAAGTATACGAATATTTGGGCAAAAGCGCTCCCTAAGCAGCCATTTTAACCCCTTTAACCTGCTTTTAACACTTTTAACATTTAGCAAACTAGGGCTTTAACCTAGCATTGGGCCCGTTTTAAGGTTTGGAAGCATTACTTGGAGCTTGAACCATATACCCAAGAATTTATGCGAACAATAAGCTACCCAAAAATACTACACTTACTATATGTGGTACTGCTTTTTATCTTGTTTACCCATTCCCAGACTGTACTTGCCCAGGAATACAGAGTTCTGGGAATAGTACAAGACAACGAAAGTCAAGAAGCTGTCCCTTTTGCTAGTGTCTTCTTATTTCCAGCCAATGACACGAGTGCTATACAAGGGGCTAGTACGCTCATCGATGGGCAATTTAAATTGCAGCATATTCCAAGTGGCATCTATCACTTGGTAATACAAATGATTGGCTACAAGGAGTATCGTCACGACTCTATCAAAATCAATACGGACATACGTTTGAATCCCATTCAGCTTGAGCCTAGCTCCCAAGTCTTGGAGGCCGTCACCGTGCGGGCCGAGCGTAGCCTTTTAGAAAGTCATTTGGGGAAAAAGGTACTGCACATTGGCCAAGATTTAGCCAGTTCGGGCCAATCTATTGCTGAGGCTCTGGACAATCTACCCTCGGTAAACCTGAACCCCCAAGGAGGCTTGAGCCTGCGAGGCAGTGAAAATGTAATCATTTATATCAATGGGCAAGAGACCCGAAGGGGCTCCAAAACTTTACAGAATATTCCGGCAGAAGCCATTGAGAAGGTTGAAGTCATTACAAGCCCCTCAGCCCGTTATGATGCGGAGGGGGTGGCTGGAATTATCAATATAGTCTACCGTCGTCACAGGGTACAAGATTTACAATTAGAACCCACGCTTAGTTTAACGTATCCTTGGCGATTAGCGGGTGGATTTAATTCTTCTCTCAACTTAAACAAGATAGATGTATATGCCAATTATAACCTGCGGTATTCTGATTTTTTAACTACCGACGATCAGTACCGTGAAAATGAATTGGATTCTTTGCAAACCTATTTTAACGGGTTGGAGTATGACGGGATTCAATGGTCGCATGCCCTTGACTTTGGCCTACACTGGGAAGCCGACACAAGTTTTTTGGGAGATGTGGAGCTTAATTACCAGCGTTGGGATGTCCAGGAGCCCATCCGTCAATTGGCTCGCTTAAATTATGCTGGGGGACTTGAAGAAAATTATCGCTTAGAAAATGAACAGTACAATCTAGAAGATGAATTATTCCTCAGCGTATCTATACTGAAAAAATTTGCATCAGGTAGTCGTTTTAGCGTGCAACTCTCTGCCGGTGGGGAAAATGAAAAAAATCGGGAAGAATATAATCTGGGAAATCTGGATATTGAAGCTAGCCCCTTTGCTCGTAGCATCCGGCGTTCGGATAATGTAGAAAGTCAGCGGTATTATTGGGGAAAAGTGAGTGCTACCTTCCCCCTGTTCAAGACAGGAGATTTAGAGCTAGGGATGCAAAGCAATTTCACCCGCTTCTCGGTAAAACAAGCGCTCCAGTTTTATGACCCGAAATTGGTAGATCAAGCAAGTGACTTCGGGGTCGATCAGTGGAAGCACGCTTTTTACGGGGAATACAAACAAAAAAAAGGAGCTTTTGAATACAGTTTGGGAGCACGCTATCAACATTTTGATAGTCAGGCCCAGCAAAAAAATTTGGATAGCAGTTTTTCGCAAGTGATTCATAGAATATTTCCCAGCTTACAGGTATTATATACTTGGGGCAAGCGCCAAAATAGTTTAGGTTTTAGCTACAGTCGCCGCATCAATCCTCCAGATTTTTTTGATTTAAACCCGTTTATCTTTTACCAAGACCCTTTGAATTTGGAAACAGGAAATCCTTTCTTAAAACCAGCCTTGGCCCATATTTATGAATTGAGTTATGCCGGTCTTTGGAAGGAATTATCTTGGGATATGACCCTGTTTTATCGGTACGAAACAAACTCTATCCAAGATGTAGTTGAGCAATTGGATGAAGAAAGAACATTACGTACTTACCAAAATTTTGGTAGAAAGACCGATATAGGCCTGGAAGTACAAGTAGATTATTCTCCCAAGGAATGGATCAACCTAAGTGCCAACGGAAGCGCCTACCAAACGCGTTTCCCAGATGACGGAGAAACGGTGCGCTTTCCAAGGCAATGGGCAGGAACGATACAATTTCGTCAACTAGTGAAATTGAAAAAGGAGTGGCAAATTGAGCTAAAAGAAATATATAAAACACCTCGGCTTGGTCCGCAAATGCGCTATTTGTCGCAGTATTATATTGATTTCAGCATTCGGAAATCTTTTGCTAAACGAAGGGGAAACTGTACCCTGAGCTTTAGAGACATCTTGAACACCCGCATTTTTGCCCGGGAATTTCTGGGTTCAGGTTTCCGAGTGGAAAACCAATTTAAGTTTCAGTCGCAACAAATTACTTGGAGTATCCGGTATAAACTATTTAAATAACATGATTTAAGCGAATTGTTGCTAGCTTATTGATGTTTCGTGAACTGTTTCCTGGACAGATAATTCTTATAAGAAGGAAAAAAGGTTTTGTATGAACAAATATTATGAAAGTTAACATCCTTATTTGTTAATAAAAAAGGGCATTCTTTATTTTTTCAGTATTTTAAATTAGATTAAGTTGTTTCTTAAGAAATTCGTTTTTAACACAACTTTCAAAACTATTCAAGATGAAAACCGTCCTTTTTCACACAAGCAATCTTTCCACAAAGTTTGGAATATTCCTTCAACCAGGATTCCGATTTGTGATTATTTTAGGGGTTTTGGCTCTTTGTTACAGCTGTAATGAATTTGAACCTGAGGATATCACCTCACCTGATTTGCAAGTGGAGATGAGTTCGCTTCTTGCCCAGACTCCTGATTCTTTTCACGTTTTAGTGAATCCTTATCGCATTGCTCCCCTTTCGGCCTTGGCCCTTATGGAGACCCAGGAAAAATGTAAGGTTAAGATAGAGGTAATGGGAGCTATCCCAGTTGTCAAGGAATTTGACACCTATGAACTAAGTCACGAGGTGCCCATTTTGGGTTTGTACGCCAACCGTTTGAATGATGTGATCTTGAGGCTCGAAACCGAAGATGGACGTTATGCCCTAGATACCCTACAGCTTCAAACTGAAGCCTTGCCTGACGACCTGCCCCGCGTCGAGATTCTAACGGCCCAAACCGATAAGATGGAACCCGGTATGAATCTGGCCGGACTGCACGTGGCCAATAATGGCGATTTCCGTTCCAAACCCATCATTTTTGATAGCCAAGGAGAAATTCGCTGGTTTACTAACTTGGATTTTCTGGCCCGTATGCACTGGCCCATCCAACGATTTGCTAATGGAAATCTCTTTTTTGCGGCTTTTAATACCATTTTTGAGTATGATATGGTCGGGAGACAAATAAACCGATGGGATGTTCCTACGCACTTCTTCCACCACGAATTGATCGAGATACCCAATGGGAATTTTATTGCCGCCGTGGATAAACCCGGAACTCCCATTATGAATTCTAATGGTATGGTAAATACGGTTGAAGACCACGCCATTGAGGTTGATCGCCGCACCGGAGCCGTCGTACGTGAGTGGGATATGCGGCAACTTCTGGATGTAGACCGCCACGACTTGGTAAATGGAAACAATGACTGGTTTCATATGAATGCTATCTGGTTTGATGAGAGCGACAACTCCCTCATCATCTCGGGGCGTAACCAAGGGGTAGTGAAAGTAAGCCAAAACAACGAGTTGGTCTGGATATTAGCTCCTCATAAGGGCTGGGGTAAGGGCGGATGGGATGGTAATGGGGCAGAAACTTCTCCTTACCTACTCAATGCCGTAGATGCTGGCGGACAAATGTATGCAGATAGTATTCAAGACGGGGATGCCGTTCACACTGATTTTGATTGGGTTTGGGGGCAGCATGCTCCCTTGATATTACCCAATGGAAATGTCTTTATTTTTGATAATGGTTTTGCCCGAATCTATGGCAACTCGGCTGTAAATTATTCCCGTGGGGTTGAATACCATATAGATGAAGCAGCCAAAACGATTCAACAAGTTTGGGAACATGGTACTAGCCGGGAGGAGTCATTCTTTTCGGCGATTATCAGTGATGTTGATTACTTGCCACAAACCGGGAACCGCTTCTTAGTTGCAGGAACCGTAAGAACAGGTGCAGAACCCTACGCAAAAATGGTAGAGGTGTCTTACCCTGATGGTAGCCCAGTATTTGAAGCCGAACTTTATTTGAAAGATGCCAATGGAACCGGGCAATTGACTTGGGGACAGTTAGACATTGTATATCGGGGCGAACGTATGAGTTTATATCCGGAGAATCAAGAGGAGAGTCTTTTATTTCCTTAAAACTCCTCCGAAAAACAAGATCCCTATGTACACCCGCTTGGTGTTGCCTAGGGATTTTTTATATAAGGTGGGCTATAAGGTTTTCTTGGCGGAGGGATAGAACGGCCTGTTTGAGCTCGCCGCTGGATGGCGCGGGGGCCAGCGAGTAGTGATAGCCCGACCCCGGCGGCACTTTCTTTCAAGGTGGGTACAAAATTTCAAAGCCGGGGGCCGCCCCAACATAGAAAGCAAAAAAAAGCCGGAAACGCTTGTCTCCGGCTTCAATATAGTTTAGAAAAGCCTATTGCTCTTTCCACTTGATTGAGCAACCTACCGCTTTAGTTTCTTTCACGGCTACATCTTTTCCCGCGATCAAAGCATCGATGGCATCGGCCAAGAAAGTCTCGGTAACTGCCTTGGGATCTTTTACGCTATTATCGATAGCTCCGATGTATTGTACTTTGCGATTTTTGTCAAGAAGATATACGTGAGGCGTTTTGGTAGCTCCGTAAGACTTGGTAACTTCCTGGGTCTCATCAATAAGATAAGGGAAGGTAAAACCTTTGTCCTTGGCGCGCTTCTTCATGTTTTCAAAAGAATCGGTTGGATAGGCCTGGGTATCGTTGGGCTGAATGGCTACCACAGGGAATCCTTTTTTCTTGTATTTCTTGTCTAAGGCGATGATACGATCTTCGCTAGCCACCGCATAAGGGCAGTGGTTGCACGTAAAGATAACGATATAGCCCTGGGCATCTTGGATGTCGGAAAGGGACATCATGCTACCATCGATGTTTTTCAACTCGAAATCCTGAGCGGTATCACCCACTTTGTATCCGGGGCCATCTACGCCCGCATTCACAAACAATAAAAGGGCTAAAGCCGCGGTAAATAAAAATCCAAACTTTTTCATAGTGATTATGATTTGAGGGTTAATTCAAGGATTGTTTAATTGTGTTTTCCAACTCTTCCCGGGTCATTTGTCCCGAATGAAAAGTATTTTCGGAGGCGCCGGCACTTCTAAACAAGGTTACCGGCAGCTCGCCTTGCCAATTGGGGTCAATCTTCGGGATCCACATATTGGCATCGGTTTCGTCTAAATACCAAACTTCCGTCTGGATATTTTTTAGGCCAACGAAACGCTTTACCTTGGCGATCTCGTCCTCGACCGCTAAGAGGATCATTTTAAATTTTTTGCCCTGATTGGCCTGGCTAACGGCATCAAAATATGGTAACTCTTTTACACAAGGCGCACACCACGTGGCCCATAGGTTTAAGACGCGGGTTGTATCGTCTTTTTTATCCATTTCGTTAAGTACCTGCTCAATCTTTACTGTAGTTATGTCTTGAGAAAGCGCAGGTACGCTTAAAAATAACCAAACAACAAAAATAAGTTTTTTCATAAAAAAGAGTTTAACACAAAAATAAGCCAAAGCACCAGGGCTAGTCGAATAGCGCCTTGACTTAACACATATTTAACAGGCTCGTATGGCGGCCTAAGTAATTTCGGTTACATTAGACAAGGCCATTTAAAACTGCCAACGATAACGAATGGAGTAGTTACGTCCTGGCATGTTGAAGCCTCGCTTTTCATAATAGTTTTCGTCACTCAAGTTATTAATAAAAAGGCTAAAACGGTGCTGTTGTAAAAAAGTATAATGGGCGGCAAAGTCCATCGTCATAAAGCCCGGGTATAAAATCTCAGGAAAGTTGGGATTGGTAAAATCTAGGTCCCAGCGTTCTCCTACAAAACGCCCTGTGAGGTCTAGCTGTATATTTTTTTGGTTATTGTAGCTAATTCCGTAATTCACTGCTAAGTCGGGCACATTTCGGATTTGGATTTCGACATCATCAAAGCCTTCGGTTTTTATAATATCCTTGGCCCGGAGGTTGCGCGTAGCCTGGGTAAAAAAGCGTAGGGAGTACCTATAATTGCTCAATGCCCCGAGGTCATAACTCACTTCCATCTCAAAGCCCCGCATCTCACTTTCGTTGCTGTTCTCAAAGGTAGTGATGGAGGCAATGAGGTCTCCGGCCGGCGTTGTTTGGTTTTCTGGATTTTCGGTTACCTGGATGATCCGGTCCTGCACTTTGGTGCGGAAGTAGGTAAAATCTATCCGGAAACCACTTGTATAATTATCGTACTCGAGGCCTAAGTCCCAACCCAGACTACTCTCATTATCAAGTTCTGGGTTTCCTTGAAAAACGGATACTTGTCCCGTACCAGTGCCGGATTCGGCCGTTCCGGCTATTTGGGAGCCGTTGGGGGTAACAAAGGCTCTTCCCAGGCTTCCGTGGATATTGAAAGTGGGTAAAATATTGTATTGGGCAGCCAGGCTGGGGCTAAAAAAGGAAGAGTTTTCTCGCCCTCCTTCTTGGGTGCCTATCGAGAAACCCACAAAGGTCTCGGTGGGGAATACCCTAAATTGATTAAAGTCTTGTCGCAAGCCGGGAGAAAGGATGAGTCGCTCTTGCAAAAAAACAAAGCGTCCTTGTACATAGATCCCAGTACTTTTGATCGAGAAATCGGGGTTGAAGCGCGGATTGCTAGTACCGTCGGAATTAAAAGAGTTGGTTTCACTTTTGGAATGGTTATGGTCTAGGCCCATAATCAAACCGTGAGCCCCCAAGGGAAGGACATAGCGACCTTGTACCGACCAAAAAGAGCTTTTATCGGTAAAGGAGACAAAGGGATCAATAGGGACCCCAGAAAAATCACGGGTACTGATAAAGTCGGTGCTTTCTTGGGATAGGCTACCCGTAAGGCTGAGCGTGCTTTTATCAAATTTCTTAGATAAGGTAAACTCACTGGTATAGCGCTCACTTTCTTTTTCACTAGCCTGGGCATCGCCAAAGGCAATATCTCCGGGAGTTTCTACCTTAGGGGCTCGCCAAAATTCCTGTTGGGCCTGCAGCCGCCACCCGGGAGCAAAATTATACCCGAGCCGGATACGTCCATCATAAAAAGTCTGTTGCGTACTGGGGCGACGCTGACCATCTCCCTGGGTATCATCAACTTGGGCCTGGCTTCCATCAAAAAAATGCTGGGTGGCTTTTCCATTTTCCAAGATTCTCCGGAACACATTTCCTCGGCCAATCTCAAAATCGCGGGGGCGGTTAAAACTGTGCAGGTCTATATCGAAGTCTAGTTTTTGGCTTAAAGAACCACCGGTACTCAGCCCAAATTCGGTCCGGTTGAAACTCCCAAATTCGCCCCAAACCGAGCCTTGAATATCGCCTTGGGAACTGCGGGTAATAAAATTAATGACCCCACCCATGGCTTGGGAGCCATATAAGGCAGAGGCGGGTCCTTTTAAAATCTCCACCCGTTCCAGGGATTGTACGGAAAGAGTAGCCAGGTTGGTAGCGCCGGCCGGGCGACCATTCACTAGAAGTAAGGTACGGGGGTTAATCCCTGAAATATTGGGTTGGAAGCCCCGGATGCCAATCCCCGACAATAGTCCGGGAAATTGCACCAGCGACAAGGCAGTTTCTCGTTTGAGGACATCGCTTACCTCCCGATAATCGCTACGCTCCAAGGTGTTGGCATTGATAACCTCCATAGCCCGGGGCTCCCCTTCTAAATCGCTGGGGCTGCGTAATGCGGTCACGACTATTTCGGATAGTGTGGCCACTTGATCTTCTAGCACAAGATTGATTTCTCCCGCACCTCGCACTAATATTTTTTTGCTTTTAAAACCAATAGCCGAATATTCTACCAATACCGGGAAGCGATTGCCTAGCTTGAGGGTGTACGTACCCTGGGCGGTGCTCACCGTACCTAGGTTGCTGCCATCTACTCGTACATTCACGCCAAGCACGGGGCTTCCAAATTCATCTTGTATGATCCCAGATAGGGTATTTTGAGCAAAAACTTGTTGGGAAGGGCTAAGAACTGCCCATAGCAGTCCAAGTCCTATTAAAGATTGTAATAGTAATTTCATAATTCAGATTGAAAAATAAGGTGTGGAAATTTAATTTTTAAGGGCTTGAGAAGTGTTACCTGAGGGTTTTTTATAGCCATAAGGGCAATGTCGGCATCCGCTTTTGCAGCAATAGCCCCGATCTCTATGATATTTTTCGGTAAAGACATAGAGGCCGTTCTCGACGTAATAGTCTTCGTTTTCTTTGAGTTTTTTCATGGTTAGATTAGTTGACCGCTTGGTAGTACGTACTGGTATAGTTGGGGAGTAGGTCGGGGTGGAATATCTTAATCAGGTCGGCGAGTACCCATTGGGGCTGTACGACGCTGCTCATATAATAATCATTCCCTCCGTTTTTATTGCGGATTTTATTATGGTTGTAGACCCGTTTCGTTTGAAAAGGCGCAAAATCAAGCAAACGACTGTCTATTTGGGCAATCTCGCCCCGGTTACGGACTTGCCCGACATTGATCCAAACTTGAGCATCTACGGCCTCGGCATACACCGACTCAAAATCTAAGGGCAGGCTCCCGGTACCGGGTTCCGATTTCCAAAAGTAGTCTCCCCCAGCATCGCTTATCAATTGGCCTACAAAACTGCCTCCCCGGGGTACATACCAAGTACCCCGGTAGGGTAAGCCGCATAAAACGCTCGGTTTATTACTAGGGTCGCCCACCAGGGCTTTTAAGCTATCATATTGGTGGACAATTTGGGAGAAAATGTCTTCGGCTTCGGCTTCCATTTCGTAAAACAGCGCCAAGCACTTGAGCCATTCGGCCCGGCCTAGGGGATTGCCTTCGAGCCACTCACTATTCATAACAATGGGTATGCCTGAGGCCAAGAGGGCTTGGTATTTTTTGTATTCGCCAGGCCCCACGCTGTATACCATGACCATATCAGGCTCGAGGGCTAAGATTTGCTCCATACGCAAAGCCTGATCATTGCCAATGTCTTCTACTTTGCCTTCGGCAATCCGTTCCAGCAGTTTTCCGCTCGTTACAAATTGATTGTTGGCATTGCCTACAATACTTTCGCTAACCCCTAAGGCGTCGGCCAGGGCTACGTGGGTGGTAGACATGGTTACCAAGCGCTGGATGGGCGTACGGATCAGTCTCTCCTGCGGGATGCCCTCCGGGGCTGGGCGGTCACGCGAGACCACATAATAGACAATGCTATCACTCGGGTCGGTTTGGGAGCGCCGAATGACTAGTTTACGAAAACCGTCTTCCTCAAAAATTTCAAAGTTCTGAGCGTAATCCAGAGAATAGGCAGATGGGGATTTTTCCGAGACCTCGGAAACCGTAGTGGTGGCTTCATCCTCGTCAGAAGGGGATGGGCCACACGATAAGCATACCAGAGATACGCAGGCCAGGATACCCCAAGCCCATTGATCTCTACTGAAGTGTAGGTAAGGTGTTTTTTTCATTAGCGTACTTTTCACCCGAAAGTTGTGCAATCGTAGAGGCAAAGGCAGGTCTTCTGACTCCCTGGTTGTACATTCCCTTCCCATCGCTTTTGACAGTGGTTTTGAACATACAAACTTCCCTCTCTTAGAGGGCCAGGTTACAGCAGCGGGGACTGTCCAGGACTCACACCTGGTTCCCTTTTAAAATGCAAATTGACATTGCATTACCATTACCCGGTGCAAACCTAAACAAAAAATGCTAAACCAAAGCAAAAATAGTATACCGTATCCATACAAAAGATTATTTGGGGCTTGCCCGCGCTAGAACGTATAGCTTCTAAACGTCCGGTATGCAGCGCGGGCCGGGCTGGCCAGACAAGCCGGAGCCGGCTCACGCACAGGCCCTTTCGGTCTCCGCCCTAGCGGGTGGCCATCCCTAAGCTGTTTAGATTGTACCAGGATAGGAATAAACAGGCCCGATTGCCCGGCTTGTTTGTAGGCAGATGCTTGGCGCACCCTGATACCCCTCTCCTCTTCTTGCCAAATGGCTGAGGGATAGAACGGCATGTTTGAGCTCGCCGCTGGATGTGCGCCGGCCAGCGAGTAGTGATAGCCCGGCCCCGGCCCCGACGGATTGGTGTATCGGGGCAGTTTATTATTTGGGCCGGGGACAGCCCCTCATCCTCCTTTTGGAGACCCAAGCTTACTCACAAGCTCAAATCTTTTCTGAAGATTGCATGCTCCCGTTATTTCTTGTACTTTAATGGCAGGTTCTTGAGTAAAAAAGACACAAAGCAATTTTTCACCCCTTTACCTGTTTACCCATGCTCTTAAAATTTAAATCTAAAGTGATTGGCAGTGCGACCGTACCTCCTGCTCCGGGCAGCGAAGTGGTGGTCAACGGTGATTTTACAATCAAATCTAACGTGCCGAGCAACCCCGTGACCGGTGATGGCATTGATGAAATTACCGAATGGGACTTTGACTTCAAAAAGAATCCGGAGTGGGGCAATTTCTCCCAAGAGGGCACCATCACCAGCGCCAAATTGACCATGACTTTGCGTACCAATGGCCACGACCTGGCCACCGACAACCTTCAGATTAAATTTGGGGCCCTCGGTTTTGTGGACCCCACCAAAATCCGCTCCCTTCCGAAGCGGGAAACCCGCACCATAGAAATTGACCTACTCCGCGAAGGCTATACCGCCGAGCAGCTCAAACACGTGCTGACGGCCAATAATGGGGTAATCCCGATGATGTACTTCGACGATGCATTCATCTGCTTTGCCGAGCTGGAATTGGAGCAGCAAGTATCTACGTGTAGCTGTAATCTGCTACAAATCCAGGCGGACAGTGAAGATGTGATCGCCGAGCCCGGAAACCGCAAACCCAATTACTTGGTGCTATCCGTAAGCGATGCCGATGGTAACCCGGTTTTGAACCTAACCGAAAACAACATCCAGGTAGACCCCATGATTGTAGGCCCGGGTGGCAGTTTGGTAGAAATTAGCCGGGTACAGCCCTCAAGTCGCATCCAAGGCTTCTATTTTGTAGATTTAAAGCCCATTGCGGGGCAAACCTGGAAAGCTGGGACGTATATTTTTGCCGTTGTAGTCCATATGGGCGGGAAAAGAGGACAAGCCTTAGCCCGTGTCTTGATGGATTTTTAAGTTCAAGTAGCCCCCCAGAAATGCCCAGTGCCGGCTACGGTGCCTGGGCTATTTTTTGGGCCAGTCCTTGCAATTGCCCAATTTGAGGGCTAACATCGACAAAAAACCTCCTACGATGTTGTACCTACCCACTTTCCGTACGTATCTTGGCCTTACTTGCCTACTCATTTCCTTTGGCTTACTGGCCCCAGGACTTATGGCCCAGAGCCCCCGGGAAAAAGCCATTGAAGATTTTTTACCGGCCTTATTGCAAAAGCACCGCGACTTTGTAAGCCTCCCCAATGTAGCTAGGGACAGCGCGGATATGTACAAAAATTTAGCCTGGGTTACCCAAGAGTTTAAGGAACGCTCTTTTGACGTAAGCTGGTTGGAATCGAGCACCCTTCCCGTTTTTTTTGCCGAGCGCCAGGTTCCCCAAGCCTCTAAAACCTTATTGCTGTATTTTCACTTAGACGGACAGCCCGTGGATGCCCGCCGTTGGGACCAGGAAGACCCTTTTGTGCCCGTCTTGAAGGAAAAAGATGAATATGGCAACTGGCAAAAAATACCCTGGAACCGCACCCAAGGGGAAATCAATCCCGAGTGGCGTATTTTTGGCCGGGCCGCCGCCGACGATAAGGCCCCCATTATGATGTTTCTCAAGGCCTTGGACCTTCTCGAGGCCGAAAACCAAGCATTGGGAAGTAACCTCAAAGTGATCTTGGATTGCCAAGAAGAAGCTGGGTCGGAGGCTTTTTTAAGTACATTAGAAGAGTATAAAACCCAATACGCGGCCGACTATATGCTCATCCTTGACGGGCCGGCCCACCCGAGCAACCGGCCCACCTTAACCTTTGGTTGCCGAGGCATTGCCACGTGTATGATCACCGTCTATGGGGCCAAGCTTCCCCAGCACAGTGGGCATTTTGGCAATTATTCACCCAACCCGGTTTTTGCCCTCTCCCATTTGTTGGCCAGTATGAAAGATAGCACGGGGCGGGTTATCATTCCCGGGTACTATGAGGGGATTACCCTGGATGCCCCAACCCAAGCCATCTTAGAAGCCGTACCCGATGATGAGCAAGCCATACTTGAAAACCTGTTTATCCCCCGGGCCGATGCCGTTGCTTCTACCTACCAAGCAGCTTTGCAATACCCCTCCCTCAACGTTCGGCACTTGATAACCTCTTGGAGAGGTCCCGGGCTTAAAACGGTAATCCCTGAATTTGTGACGGCCTATTTGGATGTCCGTTTGGTATCGGAAATTGATGGAGCGGTTCAGTTGGAAAAGATCCGGGAGCATATCCGCAAGCAAGGGTATTACCTTATAGACCGGGAGCCTAGCGATGAAGAGCGCTTAAAATATCCCCGAATTGCCACCTTCAAGGGAAATCCTGGGGTGAATGCCTTCCGGACCGATTTACAAGAGCCTTTTGCCGAAAAACTGGCCGGAGCCCTCAAGGCCGAATTTGGCCAAGGACCGGTGAAGATCCGCAGTATGGGGGGGACAGTGCCCATCATCGAGGCCGTCAACATACTGGACATTCCGGCCCTCATCCTTCCCCTTGTGAATATGGACAATAACCAACATAATCCGAATGAAAACATCCGCGTGGGTAATATTAGTCAAGGAATCCGGGTCTGCGCTACCCTGCTAGAGTTGAAGTGGTAAACCGGTTTCCTTACTCCCCCATTTAGATTGCTACGTGCAGGGACTAGCTTATTTAAGCACGTGTTTCCGGATCGTCGCCGAGGATCTCGTCGGTAAAGTGCCCTCGGTGTTGCTCCTGAGAGAATTTGGCTTCATTGTAGGACTTGGAGGCACCTTTGGCCACCGACAAACTTTGCCATTCAGTCCCTCGGAGCATTTTACCCATACATGTGATCTGGCCGACGTGGTACGCATAGTGGCATAGCTGGCGCTGCACGGCTTCTACGATGGTGTGGCCCTGGTTTCGGATGTAGACCAATTGCTCAAAATTGTCGGCATTGACCGTGGCCAAGGCATCAAAGAGGCATTTCCAGCCGGCTTCCCATCGGGCTAGCATTTCTTTCCTGGTCTTGATTACGTCTTCAAATTCTTGGTCTCTTTGGCGCCAGGTTTTTTCCCCATCTGCGTGTAGGAAGTCAGTCCAACGGGAAAGCATATTCCCGGCCATATGGTTGACGATGATGGCAATCGAGTTACTGTCGGCATGGAACTGCCAGAAGAGTTCTTCTTCTTTTAATTGGGCAAAGGTCTTATCGCCCAGGTGCTTATAGTATTGAAATTGTTTTTGGGAACTTTCTAAAAAATTTTCCTGCATAGTAGACATCATTGATTTAACAAAATTTACAAAATAAAACTGGCTTACTCAATAGGCTGCCCTATTTTTGAAAGTCAAGGATGCCTTAGTAATTGCCCCAAGGCCCAAGCTTTTTTTATATTTGCCTCCCAAGTAAATTCATTGACCCAATGCCTGACCTATTCTTTACCCCTCCCCTACTCGCTTTCAAGTTTTTAGGATTTTCCTGGAACCTGGGCCCTCTCAGCATTTTTCAGCTATTGGACTACCTGGGTACCTTGGTATTTGCTATTTCGGGTGCTTTGGCCGCCATGAACCGCCGCTTTGACCTCTTTGGGGTCTTGATTTTGGCCTTGGTTACCGCAGTGGGGGGAGGCACCCTACGCGATGTGATGATCGGGCGCACCCCCGTGGGATGGATGCGCGATCCCCATTATGCCTACATCATCTTAGTAGCGGTTTTTTTGGCCCTCCGCTTCCATAAGCGTTTGGCGTATTTTCGGCGTACCATGTTTTTATTTGATGCGATGGGCTTGGGCTTGTTTACCATCATTGGCGTAGAGCTGGGCTTGCAAGCCCAGTTACAACCCAGCTTATGCGTACTGATGGGCACCATGAGTGCCTCTTTTGGGGGCGTACTCCGGGATATTTTATCCAATCAAGTGCCCTTGGTATTTCACCAGGAAGTGTATGCCTCCCTTAGTATATTGGGCGGGGCTGTCTTTTTAGTCTTGCAACATACCCCCATCCCTTCCGATTTGATTTATGTATCCACCAGTGTACTGGTGATCGTTTTACGCATTTTGGCCGTCCGAAAAAAGTGGGTTTTGCCGAAGTTTTATAAAATAGAGGGCCCCTCTTAGATATTGCTAGGTCTATGCTTGTTTTTTTTCAATATTTATCCGTTGCAGCGTTTAAAGAATAGAACCAAATCATTCTGAAGCCATGTTTTTACCTGAGAGATCACGCCTCGTTTTTCTGCTAAGTGTATTGTTTCTTCTTAGTATTCCTGGGGCAATCCAAGCTCAAAAAAAGGAGCGCCCTTATTCTTGCGGCCCGGTAATGAAACGTAAGAACATTGAGAAGTCTTTTGGAAAGTTAGTTAAAGCCCTGGGGCTCAGACCTGGTCTAGTCGTGGCCGATGTAGGAGCCTCCAATGGGGCCATTGATGTGATGCTTTCCACGATGACCGAAGGCATCACCTATTACATCCAGGATATTGATTCGGCTTGCCTCAACCCAGAAGAATTTAAGAAAATCATGGACTATTATTCCGACATGTTCCAGCGGGATTTGCGCCAAAGTAACGCGTACCACCTCACCCTGGGCACCTTTACCGAAAGCCGTCTCCCCAAGCAAACTTTTGATATCATCCATATGAATGCCGTCTTCCACGCTATGGACAATCGATTGGATATGATGCTCGACCTCCGTCAAAAACTCAAGCCGGGCGGTTTTCTATTTATCCGAGACGGTTTTAGCAAACGTCCCGAAAAGCGCGAAAGATGTGAAGATGAGTCTTGTGCCCACTTCTTGCCCACCCAGGATGAATTTTTGGCCACGTTAAAAGAGGCAGGCTTTACCTTGGTACAGCAATGGGAAGATTTTCAAGGCTACCCTATGTTTAAATTTCAGCGCTAAGCCCATCTTTTTTAGGGGCTGTCCCCGGCGCTGTCCTATCGTTTTGTAATTGCAAGCTGGGTGGCCGCCGGGGCCGGGCTTTCGCTACTCGCTGCCTCTCCCCACAGCCCAACACGAGCTCAAACAGGCCGCTCTATCCCTCAGCCAAGCGAAATCAGGGAATAGAGAAGCCAGTAGAAAGACTTGTGGCCGCATACACTAGCGAGGTTTTGGCTCGATTCAGAAGACCAGCTCTTAGTAAAATTTAGGAATGATCCAAGCCCCCACGCATGCCAGGCCTCCCCTTGCCAAATGAGAGACTTGAAAACGGAGCCAGGCATTTTGAAGTAATTATTATGCTAGTATCCTAGCACTTCTCCGTATGCGTAGTGTACTACCTATCCGGGGTAGATAACTAGTAAGCATAAATCTACGCAAAATAAAATTAATATATTGTAGTAAAATACAAAATTTTCATGCATATTTTATTTTTATTGACAAAGAAAAAGCTATGTCTTACAATTTATTTTTCTTAAATAAGCAAGTTTACTACATCCAATCCATTCCTCTTTCGTTATATATTATGTAGGCTAGGTGAAAATCACGAAACTAAATTAGAGAAACTATGCAAATACAAAAGATTATATATACGCTCTTACTATGTATCGCTTGGGGTACTTGCCCAGCCAAGGCAGTTAAAACCAATAAAAGTACGCAAATCATAAGCTCAGAGACGGCAGCTGCCCTAGAAGATAAAATAGTAGCCTTAGATGCCCAACTGGATAAGACAAAAAATAAAGTGCAGGAATACAAATCGGCTATCTCCTCGGGATACGGCCCCCTGCGCCTTGATTTTGGGTGGAAGCAAGATTCCTTACACGAAATCTTGGGTCAAATGACCCAAAATACCCGGAAGCTAAGCAAACTAGAAAGACTGAGGCTGAGGCAAGCCCTCGAGGCGCGTTCCTCCGAATTACAAAACCGGAATAAAGCGATTGTAAGCATGGTAGAGCACCTGTACCAGGAAGATATGAGCAGCTACTTGCTGGCAGCAGATTTGAGTCAACTGGCCAAAAATCATGCCTTCCTAGCAGTCTCGTACTTCACGCAGCAAAATAACTTGCTTGGTAAAAAGTTTTATGGCTCAGCATATAATCTGTATGAGGAATCCTCGGCCGTATTGCACTATCTTAGCTTAGGCAAGCACAAGATGCAAGCCCTGGCATCGGAGTATATCAGTAATAAAATGCAAGTTGAAAAAATTCAAGGGTATTTGGAAGGTAGCAAGTTATAAGCTAGGCAGCTAGTGAGTGTTCTTTAGCCTATTGATTAGACTTATTTTCCGCTCAAAATAAATCCCTCATTCTATGAAGTGCCCCGCTATCGCGCCTCAATTCCGACCGCGACTTAGCAGTATCGATTACGTTGCAGCGCTGGT
This sequence comes from uncultured Microscillaceae bacterium, assembly GCA_963922455.1. Lineage (GTDB taxonomy): Bacteria > Bacteroidota > Bacteroidia > Cytophagales > Microscillaceae > CAWUIO01. The sequence continues at coordinate 1,233 of CAWUIO010000010.1, read as the reverse complement.
TGGTGCTAAATAGCCTCACGGCTGAAAGCGGGGACGGCTTTCTGTTAAAAAGATAAGATCCAAGGACCGCTGCGCTTATCCTGGAACCAGGGGTGTTTTTTTATATGCTTGGACTAGGTGGGGGAGTACCGCAGCCGGGCCGGGCGCAGGTATATGCCCGGTGGAGCGCAGCCTAGCGAGCAATACCTGGCAGATGCCGGAGACCGGAACCGGCGAGGACACGCACGAACTCCTTATTTCCTACACACTTCTAGACCCATTTGCCCACGCCCATACACTGCCCAAACTCCTTGCCCTGAATCCCTTACAAACTAAAAACCGGAAGATTATTGGTATACTGCCTTCCGGTTTCAAAGTAACTTACACCAATCCGAAGATTGGCTTCTCAAAGAGCTTATTTCTCGTGGCACGAAGTCCCCGTTTCACTCAGACTTCGCGCAACTACTTGTTTTTTAGTTACTTGAAGAACACTACGGATAACGGAGTCACATACATAACGGAAATAAGAGCTTTAATTTCTTTTCATCACTAATTTTAAAAGGAATGAATCCAATATGACTCTCGACTTGGTTATAGTAGCTCATCTTCACTTCTGCTAATATGAATCTCATTTTCTCCTTAAAAGCATATACATCCATTTTTTTAGTGATTGACAATTCTTCTAAGAGAGAGTCGCATTCATACTTGTAATACCTATCAAAATCATTTATGTCAAAATAGCTGTAAAAAAGACTACTATAAAGATATATCTCTCCATCTTTAAGCATCCTATTTGGTTCAAAGTGACTCAAATTAAATTCAGTACTATCCACAACAATGGCTTTAGCACTAACTCCCTTCTTTATGAAGATTTTTAGGGGATTAGAAAGACTTACAGTATCTAATATCGTAATATTGTCATTACTATTACTACTCCTCTTTACTTGACTACTAACACAGCAAGTAAACAATGAGAGAACTATACAAGGTATAAAAACTTTGAATTTCATAACTATCTTCTAACTTTTCCTTTATTAATCTTTGCAGGAACAGGGTGGTAATTAAATATAGGAGTACCGAACTCGTCCCCTAGATAATACTGAAAGGCTCCCTGCGTATCGTGCCTTAACGTACCTCTACCAGCGGCATTTCCATTCCCCCATCTGGCGCAAGCATAAGCGCAGCGGTGCTTGTGCCTAGTCTTAGCGACAGCGTCCCCGCTGTCTGCCCTAGGCAAGGGAGTTTGATTGCTAT
>CAWUIO010000009.1:0-90254 GCA_963922455.1 uncultured Microscillaceae bacterium | reverse complement strand
AATAGCTATCCTGAAATTGCGTTTTTAAGCTTATATCCAATATTAATCAATTTGGTCATGCATTGCGGAAAACAGGAAGAGAGAAGCGAGAGGAGAGAAAAGAGACCCAATCCTTGGTCCATGCTCCTTTTTCCTCTCTACTCATGGCTTAGGGATGGAGCGGCCTGTTTGAGCTCGTGTAGGCCTGTGGGGAAAGGCAGCGAGTAGCGAGAGCCCGACCCGCGCCGGCACTTACTTTTAGTGGGCCACGAAAGGAAATAGCGCGGGGAAGCCCCTTATTGTTTCCTACATAGTGGGCGCCTCACTTATTGGGTGGCTACGTTGGTCTTAATAGGTTTTGAGCTTTTCTCGGGCCAATAAGCCATCTTGGTGCAATTGGGCTTTCATTTCCTCCAGGGAGTCAAAACGGGCATCTTCTCGGATTTTCTCAAAGAAAAGAACCTCGACTTGAGCTCCGTAAATATCTCGGTCAAAATCGAATAAGTTAGCCTCAATACGGAGTTCTGTATCATTTTCTAAGGTGGGCCGCTCCCCAATATACAACATGCCCGGAAAGATCTCCTCGGCTATTTTGAGGTGAATGGTATAAATGCCATGGCCCGGAATGAGTTTGTATGCTTCGGGCACATCGATATTGGCCGTAGGAAAGCCAATCGTCCGGCCCAGTTTGTCTCCGTGGGCTACGGTGCCACGCAGTTGATAGGGCCGCCCAAGGTAGGTACGGGCCAAATCTACGGCCCCGTTTTGCAAGGCTTCCCGAATTTTGGTAGAACTGATGCCAATATCTTTTATATCTTCTCGAGGGATTTCCTCTATGGAGAAGGGGTAGCCTGAGGCGCGTTGGACTAAATACTCAAAACTGCCTTCCCGATTTTTTCCAAAGCGGTGATCATACCCAATTACCAATTTGCGGGTACCCACCCCTTGTCTATAAATAGTCTCGATAAAGGTATCGGGGCTCATTTGAGAAAACTCCCGAGTGAAGGGTAAAATGACTAAGTGATCAATTCCTTGTTGGCTTAATTGATCTATTTTTTCCTCGATGGTGGATAACATCTTAAGCTCATGGGTATCTTTCCCCAATACGATGCGGGGATGGGGCCAGAACGTTATCACCACTGTACTCCCCTGACTTTGCTGACCTATTTCCTTAAGTCGGTCCAGGATTTTTTGGTGTCCTCGGTGTACCCCATCAAAGGTGCCACTGGTGACAATGGCATAGGAGGGGGCGGTAAAGCCGGAGAGGCCGTAGTGCACTTTCATACCTTGGGTTTTGCTACTGCTGCAAATATAGAGAAAGCTTTCAAGCTTTGGGAGGCAGGGCTTCTCTCTGTATAAAACTTAGGGCTTCTTCTAAGGACATAGATTTATCTAAGGTAAAGTCACCGATACGGGTACGGGTTAACTGCTCCAAATAAGCCCCTGACTGCAAGGCCTTGCCAAAATCACGGGCCAGGCTCCGAATATAAGTGCCTTTGGAACAAACCACCCGGAAAGGAAGAAGGGGTAGGGTATCCCCTAAGATTTCAAATTCTTTGATTTCTACCGAACGGGGGTCTCTTTTCACAACTTTTCCCTTACGGGCTGCTTGATACAATCGTTTGCCATCTACTTTGACAGCCGAATACATGGGCGGGATTTGTTGGATGGGCCCCAGAAACTGCTTCCGGGCCTCCTCGATGAGTGCCTCGTGTATATGGTCTAGGGGATATTCGCCATCTACCTCCGTCTCGGCATCTAGGGAAGGAGTCGTTTTACCGATACAAAAGGTTCCGGTATATTCTTTTTCTTGGGCCTGAAATTGATCGATTTGCTTGGTCATTTTGCCAGTGCAAATGATTAATAAACCGGTTGCTAAGGGATCTAGGGTACCCGCGTGGCCCACTTTGATGCGTTTACCAATTCGTTTTGCGAGGGCATACCGTAATTTATTAACTACATCAAAAGAAGTCCACGTGGTGGGCTTGTCTACCAATAAGACTTCTCCTTTGACAAAATCTGGAGGGCTTTGATCTTCCATAGGTCCAGGTTTTATTCTAAAATTTGGACAAGGCTTAGCAAAAAGCATTAAGAAACTGTTTAAATTTAATTGCGTTGGGCTGCAAAGAGCCATTTCGGGAACCTGATTTCATCAAATTCCTCGCCCATAGCGCTGCTATGCGCTCTTTGTTGATTTCATCAGAACCCCAAACTGGCCCTTTTCGCCGACAAAAAATAAACTTAAACAGTTTCTAATAAACAAAAGTAGGGCAGATCTCTTAAAATACGGGTGCATTCAATCAGGAATTGCCGTAATTGTCCTTTTTATAAGCAATGCTAGCGGTGTTTGCTTGTAGGTAAAGTGTGTGAAAATTATACAAACCAAGCCGAATGAAAATCTAGATAGTAATTTTGCTCGTATATATTGAAGTTTTGTTAAACAATACCTTGATTGGAGTGTTTGCATAACGTAGTATTTAACCTCATAATACGATTACTATGAAACTTCTAAATTTTTCTAACCTGTTTGCAATCTTGTTTTTTGCCCTAGCCTTAGTAAGCTGCGGCGGTGGTGATACAGGTACGGTTGCCGAAGACACTGAAGCAGCTACCGAAGACACTGAAAACACTGAAGACACTGCTCCTGAAGAGGACGCTACTGATGAAACGAGCGATGAAACTCCTGCTGCTAATATCGTTGGTTTGGCTCAAGGTTCTGACAACCTATCTACCTTGGTTACTGCTTTGCAGGCGGCTGAGTTGGTAGAGGTATTAAACGGTGAAGGTCCCTTCACGGTATTTGCCCCTACAAATGAAGCTTTTGAGGCTTTAGGCGAGACATTGACAGATCTCTTAAAGCCAGAAAACAAGGAGAAATTGGCTGGTATCTTAAAGTACCACGTGGTTTCGGGTAAAGTAATGGCTGCCGATATTCAAGATGGAGCTGTGGCTACGGTTAACGGAGCGGAAGTAGAACTTTCTACCGCCGATGGAGTAAAGTTGAACGGAGAAGCTACGGTAACTACAGCTGATGTGGAAGCTAGCAATGGTGTTGTACACATCATTGACAAAGTGATTCTTCCTCCTGCTGAATAAGCCTAAGACACTAATAAAAGAAAGGGAGTACCCAACGGGCTCCCTTTTTTTTATGGAATATTGAGCATAAGTAACATCAAGTTGCTGAGTTTGTCTCGCACTTTTCCATAGGTACTCGTATGGCCGTTGACGATCAGTGAAAATGAAAAGTCTTTGCCGGATAGAGACTTAAAGTAACCAGAAAAGGAGACCACCCTACTCATAGACCCGCTTTTGGCCCGAAGATTATTTCGCAGTACGGTTCCAATCCCGATTCGGGCCATGGTTCCACTGACCCCGGCAACCGGCAAGGAGCGATAAAAACTATCAAAATAAGGCTCCTGGGTGATCAGAGATAAAATATGGCTAAACTGGTCTGGGCTAATCCCATTGCTACGGGAAAGCCCACTCCCATCACGAATATAAAGTCCTTCGGTATCGAGCCCCTTGGCCTGCCAATAGGATTGGATAGCTTCCCCTCCCTTGAGCGTGTGACTTGTCCCCAGACTTTTTATGGCAAGTGCTTGTAAAATGGCCTCTGCGTACAAATTAATACTGTATTGGTTGGTAGGCCTTATGAGTTTTGAGAGAGAATAGGAGGGATGGCGGTGTAGTAGGGTGCGGTTGCCCGGAAGGGATTTACCCTTGAGTTTCCATAAACGGCTACTGCTAGGATCTTTTTCGACGCTTATCCCAACTTTTTTTAAGTAAGCTTGAAATCTTTGGGCTAAATACACCCCAGGATCAGGAATAGAGCCTCTGATTTTAAAGGTACCTCCCGCAGGTACAGTACCCGAAACGTACCGGACCAGATCGTAAGGAGCTCCCGAAATGCTGGCTTGATCTCCACTGCCTGCCGGTCCGGTAAGCACCTCATTGATAAACTGGATGGGGATGTCGGCAGGTTGTGTTCCGCTAATACGTGCCACTTGCCCCACTGTGCCCGGTTGAAAGAGGAGCATATAGGCATTATCTAGTACGTTTAAGCCACCGGCCGGGGCACCAAAGTAATTTCCCATATCGCCCCACATCCAATCGGCAGGGTTAATATCGCCGAAGAAAGCACTCTCATCGGCTATGATATGTCCCTTGACTTGACGGATCCCTTTGTCTTGCAAGGGCCTTAGCCACTGCGCAAACATCAGATCTAAGTTTTGGAGTTTGAGATAGCGTGAACCCAAACTTGGATCACCTCCTCCCACTAAGTAAATATTTCCTTGCAACACTCCTTCCCGAATCGCGCCATCGTGCTGAATTTGCGTTTGGAAACGGAAGTCTTCGCCTAAAATCCCCAGAGCGGTGGCACACGTAATGGCTTTTTGCCCCGAAGCTGGCACCATCGTTTTTTGGCCCCCGTGAGAAAATACCAATTCGTGATTTTTACAGCGACGAATGGATAAACCAATCCGGGCCGGACGAAAAATGGCTTCCTTTTCTAGCTCTTGAAGGGCTTGGGTCAAAAAACTAAGGTCAGATGGGTTTTCCGGGGGATTGGGTTCAGAATCGGTTTTGACCATTTGCGAACAGGTAAGTACTCCTAATAATACAATGCCAAGGAGCAAGAGGGCATACAGCTTTGCCATGGAGATATTTGCATGATTGAGTTTGACACGAATTATAAAGAAAAAAAGCCGGTTTGCAAAAACCGGCTTTTTTTCTTAAAATTTTAAAATCTTAAACGGCAAAACTCTCTCCACAACCGCAGGTACGTGAGGCATTAGGGTTGACAAACTGGAAGCCTTTGCCATTTAGGCCATCACTAAAATCCAGGATAGTGCCTAAGAGGTAAAGTAAACTTTTCTTGTCTACCAAGATTTTAATGCCTTTGTCTTCAAAAATTTGATCTTCAGGCTGAATTTGAGGGTCAAATTCAAGGTCATACATCAAACCAGAGCATCCCCCTCCTTTAACAGCCACCCGAATGTTGTGCGCATCATTGAGGTTGTCCTTGTCCCGCAATTCGGCAATTTTATTTTTAGCGTGATCCGTAATTTGTATCATTGAAATGAATTCTCTTTATAAAACCTGAATAATGGTATATAATTTAAATATACTCATCCATTTGAAAACCTTAGCGGTACTTAAAAAGTTTCGCTTTTAAACAAAGGAAGCTTGCATTTAATGCTTGGATACGTTAAATGGAAACGCAAAAGTTAAGTAGGCCTTCAAATAGCCACTCTCAAGGGAGGGTTTAGGGTTTTGACGGCAAAATCCACATGGGCTTGTAACTTCAACTGCATCGTATTGAGCTCTAAGGCTAGTAAGTTACCCATCCCTTTGCGGTCCCGGTAAATACAACCATTGTCTAGACTAAAGGCCGGGGCATTTTCAACTTCTTCCATTAAGAGTGAGAGGGGACGGGATACGTGCCCGTGAATTATACGTCGGTTCCCCAACTTTTCCATATCGACGGGGTAGTCTTTGAGCCAAAGCATAGAAAGCGTATCCGAAAAAGGATCTTTAATGCAGCAGTTTAAACCAGCGTGTACTAAGATATACTCAGGCAACTTAATATATAAAGGTAGATTTTTAATGAAGTGGATGTAGTGGGCCGGTATTTCGGAAATGTTTTCTACTTCAAAGCTTTTTAAAGTGGCCTTTCCTCCGTGATATAACCAACTATCCTTCAATTCATACATGCCCACGTGGTTTTTGGCATGGGTTTCAAACTCGTAGCAACGAACCAAAACATCCTCATGATTTCCTTTGAGAGCAGATACTTTATAGCCTTGAGATTGGAGGTACATAATATACTCTATTACCCCCTTGGAATCAGGTCCGCGATCTATATAATCTCCTAATAGAAAAAGCTCGTCTTCTTTGCTTAATTGTATTTTTTCTTCAATTAGACGGATAAGGGATTGACAACACCCGTGAACATCCGCTATTACCCATTTCTCGATCATTGTTGTAGGTTTGTGTATTTGGCAGTGTAAAGCATCCTATTGCCTAATTAAAAATGAGTGAATCTTTTTTTTAGTTGGTAAACACTCTAACCGAATTTTTTTGAGGAAGGTTTTCCTTCTCGTGTTAATCCGTGTAATACAGGATACTGATTCTTATTTATTCAATTTTATTACCAACTCAAAAAAAAGCCTTACAGATGTAATAAAGGACATTTAAACGAATTGCCTCCCCCCCAATTTGGTATTCTCTTCCAATTTTGGAAAAATATTTAGCGGAAATTCGCTCTAAGATTTACATCAACAGGATAAATGAATATCTGATTTTTAAATACCCTACATATCTTTAAAAAACCAGCCAGCTTACTTAGAAACAAAACTCAAAAATTTATCAAAACTTACTAATTTAGCTCATTATTTGTGATATAAGGGCTAATGGATAAGAAGATAAATTTTAAGCATCGTTTTCAGTATTGGTTTGACAACCTCATGACCGGGGGCATTTTCCCTATTATTGTCTTTTTATTTCTTATTGCCACCCTCCTCACCATTTTGATATCCATACTTTTAGTCATCACCCACATATCGTTTCCTGCCTCGGGGATTAAAGTTGACCCACAGAATAATGCTTTAGAAGTCTTTTGGATATCCCTTATGCACTTGATTGATCAAGGAACTATTACAGCGGATGATGGGGCTTCTTGGCCCTTTCGCTTGGTGATGATGATTCCGACTTCTTTGGGGATTTTGTTTATAGCCACTGTGGTTGGTTTGGTAACCAGCCGTATCCAAATTGTCTTAGTCGAGTTGCGCAAAGGACGATCTTTGGTCCTGGAAAAAAACCATATCGTTATTTTAGGTTGGTCTTCCAAGATCTTCTCTATCCTGCAAGAATTAATAAAAGCCAATGCCAACCAAAGGCGTTCCCGCATCGTAATCTTGGCCGAAAAGGATAAAGTGGAGATGGAAGACGAAATTGCCGAAAAAATAGATTACCGCGGAAACACCAAGATTATCTGCCGTACAGGCGACCCCATAGACCTGGACGACCTGGAAATAGTCAACCACCACTTCGCCAAATCCATCATTATTGTGTCTTCTGATGAGGAAATATCGGATATTGAAAATATAAAAGGTATTCTGGCCATTGTAAACCATCCCAACCGAAAGCAAGACCTTTACCATTTGGTCGCTGAGATTAAGAGCAATCGCAACCAGGAAGTGGCCAACTTGATTGGGGGAGATGAACTTACGCTCACGGTAAGCGATGATTTAATAGCCCGGATGGCTGTACAAACCTGCCTGCAGTCAGGGCTAAGCTCCGTATATAATACCCTGCTCGACTTTAATAGTGTAGATATTTACTTTCATCACATTGAGGAGCTTAACCGCCGTACCTTCGGTGATGCCTTATTTGCCTACGAGGAATTAATCCCGATTGGGATCTTACGTTTAAATGGGATTTTGCTTTTGAACCCCAGAATGGCTACCAAAATAAAAGAAGGAGACCGGATCATTTTGATTGCCGAAGATGATGACCAACTCCCCCCAGCCCATTTCGAGCCCAAGCCCATTTTTGAAGAGCATATCATAGAAACGCCCGTGCCCATGCCCAAAACCCCCAAGAAAATCCTGATTTTAGGCTGGAATGAGGTGGGGGTAACCATCGTGGAACAATTAGAAAATTATGTGATTCCGGGTTCTGAGGTCAGTGTGGTGAGCTCCGATATTGAACCTATCCGTAAGGAATTGGCCCAAGCGGGCCCATTGCATAATTTGAAGACAAATTTCACCCCCTGCAATATTACCAGCCGAAAAGAATTAAATGCCCTGAATATTTCTCGTTACAGCCACGTGATGATCCTAAGCGATAGCCGCAATATGAATACCCAGGAGGCCGATGCGCACACCTTGGTCACCCTCATGCATTTGCGCGATATCAAAGAACACAGCGAGGGAGATTTTACGATCGTTAGTGAAATGTTGGATTTGAAAAACCGCTCCCTGGCCGAAGTCGCTAAGCCAGATGATTTTATCATCAGTGATCACATTATCAGCTTGATCATTTCCCAATTAGCCGAAAATCGGGATTTGAATATGGTGTTTAACGAGCTCTTTGATTCACACGGGGCCGAATTTTACCTCAAGCCCGTGAGCCGTTACCTGGATGTTAGCCAATTTAAAACGACAAATTTTTATACCGTGATGGAAGCAGCTGCTCGCTTAAACGAAGTTGCCATTGGTTATCGCATCTGCGCCTTTGTCAACGATTCCAAACAAGACTACGGAATCGTACTCAATCCCCCCAAATCTGAAGAAATTCGCTTGTTCTCCGGAGATAAGATCATTGTGTTGGCCGAAGATTAGGGGCTTGCCCGGCGCTACAAAGTATGTTGTTTCTTGTTCCTGTCGAGCCAGCGCGGGCCGGGCTTTCGCTACTCGCTGCCTTTCCCCGCCAGGCCCTCACGAGCTCAAACAGGCCGCTCTATCCCTAAGCCAAATCTGAGGTATTCAAGCAAACCACTCATATAATACTTCTTTCTTTAAAGTACGCTTTTTTTCCCGGCCCAAGTCTCGGATTACTTGCCCCTCCCGCATTTGTATGATCCGATTGCCATAGGTATGGGCATCTTTGAGATCATGCGTCACCAAAACCGTGGTAAGTTTAAACTCCCGGGCAATCATATCTATGTTTTGCATTAGGTTTCGGGCCGATTTGGGGTCCAAGGCAGCCGAAGGTTCATCTAATAACAAAATCTGGGCTTTATCCATGATGGCCATAATGAGGGTCAGGGCTTGTCTCTGCCCCCCCGAAAGGGTGCCCATGGCCTGTTCTAGTTTATTTTCCAAGCCCATTTGAAGTAAGGCAATCTTATCTTGAACTTCCTTACGGAAAGAACGCTTAAGACCAATACCTAAGCCCTTGCGACGGGTACGAAGGGAAGCCAAACGAAAATTATCTAAAATGCTGAGGTCAGGGGCCGTGCCACTCAAGGGATTTTGAAAAATCCGGGCAATCCAGCGGCTTCTTTGAAAATCCTTCAGGTGGCTTACTTCTTCATTATCCAAAAAAATATGCCCCTCATCCACTCGGAAAGAACCAGCAATGGCATTGAGTAAACTAGACTTCCCCGAACCATTGGCTCCCACCAGAATTAAAAACTCCTGAGGCGCTACTTCCAAATGTACTTGCTGCAAAGCCCGGATCGGGTTAGGATGGGATTTATTAAAAATTTTGCTAACTTTTTCTAAACGAATCATACGTAAAGGCAAATTATGAGGACTTTCCGGACAGAACAATCACAAATTCTCCCCGAATTTTTTTTTCTTTGAAATAATCGATAAGTTCGGCTAAGCTTCCGTTTTGGGTTTCCTGGTAGATTTTGCTGATTTCCCGAGAGACCGAAGCCTTTCGTTCAGGGCCAAAATATTCTGAAAATTGTTCTAGGGTTTTTAGTACCCGGTGAGGTGACTCATAAAATACCATGGTTCGGCTCTCTTCCTCGAGCGATTTTAAGCGGGTCTGCCTTCCTTTTTTTACCGGGAGAAATCCTTCAAAAACGAAGCGTTCATTGGGCAAGCCCGACTGCACTAGGGCCGGTATCAAGGCGGTTGGCCCGGGCAAGCACTCTAGAAGAATCTGATGCTTCAAGGCTTCTCTGACAATCAAAAAACCCGGATCGGAAATACCTGGGGTGCCAGCATCGCTTACCAAAGCCATGCGCTCTCCATCTTGTAAGCGAGCAATCAATTTATTCAAAATATGATGCTCATTGAAACTATGATAGCTCAGAAGGGGTTTTTGTATTTCATAATGTTTTAACAAGACCCCCGTGGTGCGGGTATCCTCGGCGAGAATAGTATCCACTTCTTTTAAAATCCTTAGGGCCCTTAGAGTGATGTCCTCCAGATTGCCAATAGGAGTGGGTACGAGGATAAGCTGAGGGTTTTCTTGCATATGATCCAAAAAATGTATTTCAAATTAACGTAGATTAAGCAAAAAACGAAACCTAAGGGGATAATACCATGAAAATAAAGCTGGCCACCTTCATAAAAAGTAGCGCGAATGTAAGTGAATGCCCACCCGACCAATACCCAGAATACGCATTCATTGGGAGGTCTAATGTGGGCAAATCTTCCCTCATCAACCGCTTGACCAATCAAAAAAAACTGGCGAAAACTTCCCAAACCCCTGGGAAAACCCAGCTTATCAATCACTATTTGATCCATGATAGTTGGTATTTGGTAGATTTGCCCGGCTATGGCTGGGCCAAGCTCGGCAAGGTCCAAAAGCAAAAACTAGCTGAGATGATTCAGGAATACATGCTGAAGCGTACTAATCTCACAGGAGTATTTGTTTTGGTAGACTCTAGGCATAAAGCCCAAGATATAGATTTAGATTTTATGCAGTTTCTGGGAGAAAACCAAGTGCCCTTCGTGATGGTGTTTACCAAGATCGACAAATTAAAGCCTGGGCAATTGAAAAAAAATATAGAAGCCTATCGGCAAGAACTCTTAGAAGAATGGGAGGAAATGCCTACGCATTTTATTACTTCTTCGGTAAATGGAGAGGGTTGTGAAGAAATTTTGCGTTTTATTGCCCAGGTGAATCAGGAATCAATCCAATAGTTCTACTAACTTTGTATAATTATTGATTCACTTTAATAGCATTTTACATTAACTGCCAATATTAGTATGGAGTTGAAGGATATTGCCGCAATCGCGGGCAAGCCGGGTTTGTACCGTGTGGTAAAGCCCACGTATAATGGATTAATTGTAGAAACCCTGGATGAGAAAAAGCGGAAAATGTCCGTGAGCGCTGCCCACCGGGTTTCCATCTTAAAAGAAGTATCCATTTATACCAATGATCAAGAGGGCTCCATGCCCTTAGGAGATATTTTACTCCGAATCCACCAGGAATACGCGGGAGAGCTCCCGGTCAACGCAAAATCTGGCAAGGACGAGTTGCAAGATTTTATGGCAAGTATAGTACCCGAATACGATCAGGAACGGGTATACCCCTCCGATATTAAAAAACTGATGAGCTGGTATAATATCTTGGTATTCCAATTTCCTGATACTTTGGAAGAAATACTCCAAGATACGGAAGCCGAGGAAAACCCCGAGACAGAAGAAACGCCCGAAGAAAAAGTAGAAGAAACCCCAGCCCCCCCAAAAGAAACCGCCACTAAGGCTAAAAAAACGAGTAAAAAGGCTGAGCCAGAAGTAAGCGCCAAGGAAACTCCGGCCCCTAAAGATGATACTGCGGCTAGCGAAGAAGAAAAACCTGCTCCTAAGAAGACAAGTCGTAAAAAAACCAGCAAAGCAAGCCCAAAAGCCGAAAAAGCTGAGGACACCCAGACAGATGAAAATAAAGATGGACTCCTAGGGGAAGAGGCCAAGACAGAAAGCAAGCCCAAAGCAAAGACTACCCGTACCCGTAAGAAAAAAACTGCTGCTAGTGCCGAAGCTAGTAGTGAAGAAGTAAAAACGGAGCAGAAGCCAAAAACTACCAAGAAAACAAGCAAAGCCAAGTCAAAGAAGGAAACAGATGCTTAGGTATCTGTTTCTCGACTCAGGCTTTGGCCAAACTCAGCCAATAAATCTACGGCGGTGTCCCAGCAATCCTGTCCCTGCCAATATTCCCAAAACTCTTCCATGGTACCCATGTAGATGATATTTTTTCCCTTAACACATTTTTGCCCATCGAGATCAATTTCTTCAAAGTCGTCGGGATTCCAGGTTTGTTCTTTACGTCTTAAGGAACAATTATGACAATAGTTGGGTGGTTGGTCAGCAAGGCATTGTTGGTGCACACAATATTCTAAGGCTTGTAATATTTCTTCGCGAGTTAAGACATAATCTTGTATAAAACTATCCAAGTTTTCGGCTTGGGCTAGTCGACTTACCAAATGACCAATGGATACTTTACGCCCGCGAATGCGAGGAGAACCCTCCAAGACACGCTTGGAGTAAACCACCATGGGATATTTGGACGAATAAGCAGTCATAATGTATGCAATAAAGCAGGGGTTTACCCTGCATGGATTAATCTAATCAGGTTTTCTTCTCGTGACATTCCTATACATTCTTCCTGTTTAAAACGATGCTTTATGGCTTAGGGATAGCCACCGCTTGCGGCGGAGACCGAAGTGGCCTGTGGGAAGCAGGCTCCGGCTTTGCTGGCTAGCCCGACCCGCGCCCAAACTACAACTCGTCATATGCCAGGAATTTACCTGGCGCGGGTAAGCCCCAATAAGCCAAAGAAGCTCTGGTTTTAGAAATTGATAGGAAAGGCGGTCTAAAAATACAAAAATCAGCCCGCTAAATTAGCATGAAGTTGAAAAATCCCGAACCCTTAGGTGATTTTACTAGCTTAGACAAGTAGAAAAAGCTAGGAATTGGATTCTCCGTAGATACTTAAACTTGCTTCGCTAGAAGAATCTGTATCGGGGTAAAACTTATTGAGCTGATAAAAGATAGACTTGGAAAAAGGGGCCCAAGTAGCCGTGCGGATATCAGCCACCTTTAAAGCATTGTTTACCCAACAATTACATGTCTTGAAAAAGTGATAGCTGCCCACCGCTTCGTAAAATTGATAATTTAAGCCTTCGTAGGCGGGAAGGCCGGCAAAATCAATGGGAATGAGCTCTTTTTGATCGGTATATAAGAAGCTATTTTTGATATAGGAGATTATTTTTTTATACTGTTTGGGAGTGATGCGTAGCTTTTTGACAAATTTTTGCCCCTCAGGAAGCTCCTCGTGCAGGATCACCTGCATCGTAGTATGGCTGAGTTTGAAAAGAGCCTTGAACGCGGTCTTTGGTTTGAGCTCGGCCCAAGAAGGGGTCTCTAGATAAAATCCTTTATCTCCCCAACCAAAAGTTACAAATTCGGCTTGATTGGGGGCAAAGTTGTGGAGCCCAATAAAATGGGTCCAATCTATCTCGGTAGATTGTAAAGGCAGGCACAAATCGGTATGGGGGCCATTGGATACAATCCAGATATCGATACCTTGCTGGCTAATGGCTGCTTTCCGATTGGAAGGGAGCCATTTTAAAACCGTAGCTACAATGATGTAAAAAACTACGAATAAAACGCCAAGTAATACAAGACTGAGAATAAATTGAAACATCTGCTACATTTTAAAGTAGGTCACAAAGGTACAAAGCCTGATTCGATATGTGATTATTCTTATAACGAAATTTTTTCTAAAAAGTGCAGGTTAGACGCTTTTTCTTATGCAATTGTCTGGTTTATAGGCTTGTAATAATTTAATAGCTCAATACACTATGAGGCCTATTGTACTATTTTAAGAAGAATGAGCGATGCAAAAGAACACGTCTTACTTCTTGTTTTGCTTAAATTCCCTAAGAAATTCTTCCCGATCGTTAATCACGAGGCTTGTGTCATACTCTATTTGAAGTCCTTCTTTAAGGGTGGTGTGACTGCCTTGATGATATAATTTTTTCATGCCGGCGATCGTCTGCGCACTATTGCTGCATATTTTTTGAGCAATGGCCTCCACCGATTCGCTTAATTGTTCTGCTGGATAAGCTCGGTTAACCAGGCCAATCCGAGCGGCTTCACTGCCTAAAACCGGCTCGGCGGTAAACGACATTTCCCGGGCTTTGAGTATGCCCACCAATTGGGGCAGTCTTTGCGTCATGCCCCATTTTGGAGCAATCCCCCATTTGCTGTGCGTGTCGCCAATTTTGGCATCTTCAGAGGCGTAGATTAAATCGAAGGCCATCATCAGCTCCATGGCACCCGTAAAGCAGAAGCCGTGTACTTGGGCAATGCTCACCGCTGCCATGCTTTGCATCGTATGGATGAGGCTAACTCCATCATCCAAAATTTGTCCGGAGCTAAATTGCCCTCCTTGGATAGACTCATTCATGGCTTGTAGGTCTACCCCGGCCGAAAAAGCCCGACCAGCTCCTTGTACGATCATTACCTGGCAATCTTTATTTTGAGCTACGTACTCGATGGCTTGTTTAAGCTCTCGGATGAGACGGGGGCTTAGGGCATTGAGTACTTTGGGACGGTTCAGGGTGATTCGACAAATTCCCTCATTTTCTTCTAGGAGCAAATCTTGAAATTCCATGTATTTTGGATTTTTAGGAGTTTAAGCCGGAATATAATAAGAATTCTGAAAAGATGCAGAGGAATTGTACAGCGAGGGGTATTTATGAGATCTCTAATTTCCGGTTGTGGGTATTACGAGGAAGCTCAACGGTAAAGCAAGAGCCTTCCCCTGGCTTACTTATGACACTGATTTTTCCCGAGAGTTGGTCAATTAGATTTTTAACAATGGACAGACCTAAACCCGTGCTGCTTTCACCGCCGGTGGGGCGAGAACTAAGTCTTTGATATTTTTTAAATAAGTTTAATTGGTCGGCTTTACTCATACCCACTCCTTCGTCTCGTACTGAAAAATAGACTCGATGGGGGGTGTCTTTTAGACTTAATACGATACGGGTTTTGACCGGGGAAAACTTGATGGCGTTGGATAGTAAATTATCTACTATCCGGCTGATAAAACCGGAATCGCTCCACATAATGGGATCTTCAATCTTGTTTTCAAATAACAATTGTAATTGCTTACGCTGGGCAGCTTGCCGGTGCCCGACGGCAATGTTGTCCATGAGGTCGGCTACGTTCATCTCTCCAATACGATACTGTAAATTGTTTTCCTCTAAGGAACGATAAGCCAACCAGTTTTGAATCAACAACTTGGAGTCTTGGGTGATTTGGCTGATCAGTTTTAAATACTTTTGTTGGTTGCCACTAAGATTTTCAGGCTCCATCTCTATCAGCTCAACGAGGCCATATACTCGGTTTAAGGGCGCTTGTAAGTCGTGCGCAACCGAACGCATAAGGGCATTTTTTTCATGGTTCAGGGCTTGAATTTGTCGGCTGTGCGCGTGTAATTTTTCCTTTTGCTGTCGGAATTCCCGCCCACGTTTGCCCCCTACGCGCGTATTTTTGCTTTTGTTTTGCTGGTTATGAAAAAGAAAAAAGAATAAAAGAGCAAAGGCTCCAAAACTGACAATCCAGGCTGGGTGGGTGTAATGAGGGGAAGGGGCTTGTATGGCGGAAGATCGTTGTTGATTGCCTAGAGCCTGATCTTCGGCCAGCGTAAAATGTTCTTCCCAGCGCTTTATGGCCAAATCCATTTGAGTACCGAGTAAAGAGTCTTCATACGCCAGTATTTGGCTTTGTACTTGGCTCCGTTTTTCGTACAGTTCCAGGGCTTCGTAAAGATCTCCCGAAAAAGTATATATTTCAAAGAGTAATGGCCGGGCTTGTACGGCTAAGGCACTACTAAGGGATTCCTCAACCAGGTGAAGTGCTTTGGGATAATTTTTAAATTGATAAGCCAGTTGTCCTGCCAGGAGTTTCGCCTGAGCTATGTGAGAAGGGCTGCCGAATTGGCTGGTATTTTCCCAAGCTCTCCCCCAATAGAGTTGCGCTTTATCCAAGTCCTTTTTGAATAAGTAGGTCTGGGTAATTAATTGGTAGCATAGCCCCAGCTCCGGATAGGCATTTGCTTCTCGGAAAATCTCTAATGCTTCAAATAGATATTGCAGGGGTTCGGCCGCTTTACCAAATTTTAGATACACTCGAGCCAGGCCAAGTCGTATCTTACCGTCCAGTACTTGGGAGGCTTTTCCTTGGGTATGCACCCCCGCTTTTTTGAAAAAACGAAGGGCTTGCTTATAATTTTTCATGGCCAGGTATACCTGAGCAATGGCGTATAAGGAAGGGGCTTGCCAAGCATCCTGGTTAAGGGCCTGAGCTTTTTGCCAAGCCATATGGGCATATTGGAAAGCTTCGGCATAGTGCCCCTTTAGGTGAAAGGCTTGACTAATCAGTAGATAGAGTTCAGCTTTTTGTTCAGGAGAACCGGTCTTTTCATAATGTTGTAACAAATGGATGCCTTGGTGAGTGGTCTGAGGAGACTCTTGCTTAAGGAGGCGCTTCACATAGGCAATATCTTCCTGGGGGATGAGTTCTTTATGCGTTTTGCTTGGGGTAATATTTACCTTTTCTCCAGTCGTTTTTTGACCAAATAGCTTTAAAGTCAGAGTCATACAGAGCAGGATACACCCTAGCCTTATCATGAATAAATCTAATTTAGATTCGGTGAAATTACGAAAACTATACACCTAATCAGCTTTATTTTACCCGTATATGTAACATGCATGCGGGACTATCCATTTTTTTATATTTGATGCTGAAAACTCAAGGCATTCCCTTGCAAAAAAAGTTGGCATGCTTTTTTAGTACGTGCTTAGACCTTCAGAATCAAGCGGATATGCTTGAAAATCTTGGTTTAAACGCGTTTTTAGACATTTCTTGGATCTTGAGAGGTCGATTCTTAGTGAAATTACCGAAGAAGCATGAAATAATACAACTTACATAATGCTAGCGTAACATGGGCATAGATTTATGAAATCTTACACCCATATTGACATGCCACCCCTGCAAAAGAGAACAAGTTTCAATTATGGAAAGGCTTAATCCGTAATTAAAATTTATGTGCCAGGTGCAATGTGGATGGGATAGAAAATGAAAAATGGGCAAAATCCTTGCGGCACAAGGTGCATGGGAAAAGGGTAGGTGCTGATAATAAGCTCAAAATTTCTTTTGATCAATAAAATATTTAACCGCCAATTCATAACCCTGCAAACCCAAACCTGAGATGATACCTTTACTTGGGGCGCTTAGGTAACTATGGTGCCTAAAAGCTTCCCGGGCAAATATATTAGAGATGTGTACTTCTATACACGGGCTCGTAACCGCCTGCAAGGCATCGGCTAAGGCCATTGAAGTATGCGACAAAGCCCCCGCATTTAAAATGATGCCGTGGTACGTGTAACCAACTTCATGAATTTTATCCAAAAGTGCTCCCTCGTGATTGGATTGGAAATATTCCAAACGAATTACGGGGTATCTCCCTTTTAAATTTTCAAAATAGTCTTCAAAAGATTGGCTACCGTAAATCTCGGGTTCTCGTTTGCCCAATAGGTTTAAGTTGGGCCCATTGATAATGATCAGCTGCACGGAAATATAAGCTTAATGTTTTGTAATACTTGCCAACTTGGGAAGCCTCAGTTGATGGCGGCGTTCCGGTCGTCCATAAGCCAATTGACTGCTTCCTCACTGTTTGACGTAAATTTTACATCAAAAGAAGTCATTTTTCGGGCCGCATTGGCAATATACTCCCCTCCAATCTTGGTGAATAAGTTCTTAGAAGAAACCACCGCTACTTTTACATGGTCTCCCACACGTTTGCGCATCCTAGGTAACCAATTGGTAACGAGCCAAGCCTTAGACTCCATACTGGATCGTTCCATTTGGGATTGATCGGCTACCATCTTCTTGGCCCCTACTTCTACGATCTTCTCCAATAAGGTATTCCACATAATTTTATAATTCTCATGGTCTATAATCCCTAAAAGATAAAAAAAGATTATATTCCGTTCTTGATCGAATTGAATTCGGGTGTTTTTTGACTCATAAAGTGTTTTCATCTTCCTTCAAGCTTGTGAGATTCATGCCTTCATTATTGCATGATAAGATTTTCATGAGAAATTGTCAATTTTTTATCGAGAAAAGCTGCCCTCCTTTCTTAAAATCTTCTCATTTTTGACTAATTCTTGCTGATCTGCCTGATTGCAACCGGGCTTGCCTAATTTTAGGACCGAGGCATCGCTTTTGCGAAAACATTGTCTAGTTTAGTAAATCGGTAAAACTTTTTTTTATGTCTCAGAACATCGTACAAGTCGGAAATATAGCCTGTGGAGGCCCCGAATTATTTCTCATCTCCGGGCCTTGCGTTATCGAGGAAGAATCCATTATGATGAAAACGGCCGAACACCTAAAAGGCGTTTCGGAAAGAACCGGAGTTCCCATCATATTCAAATCATCCTATACCAAAGACAACCGCAGTTCGGTTGATAATTACCACGGACCCGGACTACAAGAAGGACTGAAAATTTTGGAAAAAGTCAAAAAAGAGTTTGGCTTTCCTTTGTTATCGGATATACATCACCCCGAAGAGGCCGCGGCCGCGGCCGAAGTGTTGGATGTTTTACAAATCCCAGCCTACCTCTGTATGCAAACTTCCTTGGTATTGGCTGCCGGAGAAACCGGAAAAGTAGTTAACTTGAAGCATGGGCAGTTCCTAGCTCCTGAAAACATGAAATATCCGGTCAACAAGATCAAAACAACTGGCAATGAGCAGCTTATCCTCACCGAAAGGGGCTATACCTTTGGCTACAACGATTTGGTAGTAGATCCTCGTAGCTTCTACCATATGAACCAATTGGGCTACCCCGTGGTTTTTGACGTGACGCATTCTATTCGGAAATATGGAATACCCAGCAAAGATAGCCGGGGAGGGGCCCGCGAGTTTTTGCCAACCCTAGCCCGGGCCGGAGTGGCAGCCGGGGTAGATGGCATCTTTG
Organism: uncultured Microscillaceae bacterium; assembly: GCA_963922455.1. GTDB lineage: Bacteria > Bacteroidota > Bacteroidia > Cytophagales > Microscillaceae > CAWUIO01. The sequence goes on along the minus strand of CAWUIO010000009.1, from coordinate 71,821 downwards.
TGGAAACCCACCCCAACCCACAGGAAGCCCTGTGCGATGCGGCCAGTCAGCTCTATATGCTTGACCTAGAAAGCTTCCTTGAGCCTTTACTGGAAATACACGCCATTACCCGTAAATACGAGCCTAAGGCCGAATCTCCGGCCTAAGGTTATTTTGCTAAGAACATTCAACAAACTAAGTACTAATTTTGTATGGAACTCTATCTTGATTCGGTTGACTTTAATGAAATTGAAGAGGCTTTTCGCCTAGGCTTTTTGGCCGGTCTCACTACCACGCCCACCTTTATGCACCGGCACGGAATCACGGATATTGACGGCGCTATTGTCAAATTGTCCAACATGGTGCCTGTACTTCAAGTAGAAGCCCTAGGCGATTCTGCCGAGGAGGTCCTGGCCGAGGCCGAGCGACTTTTGGGCTTGGGCCTAGACCCTACCCGCACCGTTTTCAAAATTCCGGTGTCAAACGAAGGGGTGCGCGCGTGTAACCTGCTTCGTAGCAAGGACATGATGGTCAATGTGCACTTGGTGTATACCCTAAACCAAGCCTATATGGCTATGGCAGCTGGGGCCAACTACGTGTGTCCCTTGGTGGGCCGCTTGCAAGACCAAGGCCACGATGCCTTAAGCTTGATTGAGCACTGTACCCACGCGGTAAATTATTACGGTTACGATACCAAGATCATGTTCTCTTCCGTGAGACATCCCGAGCACGTCCGTACCGCTATTTTGGCCGGAGTGCACACCTTAACCGCCCCCTGGAAGGTGATGAAGGTACTTACCCAAAACAATTTTACCCAAGTAGGTACCGACCAATTTGTTGAGCATACCCGCTTGATGACCAATACGGTGCAAGAAGTTATTTCTGAAACCAACCCAACTGTAGCCTTAGACCACACCGTCTTTGATGCCCTCAATGTGATGACCGATTCGGGTATGGGGGCCGTCGCGATTGTAGATGGAAACCAGAAATTGCAAGGCATCTTCACCGATGGGGACCTACGACGGAATCTTAAAGAAAAAGGAAAAGAGGTTTTAGACCATAAAATGGAATCTTTTGTAAGCGATAAATTGCCGATTACCTTGCCGGCCGATGTCCGTTTGTACGAAGCCGTGCAAGCTTTCAAAGAAAACAAGGTAGACAATATCATCGTGACCGAAGGCAATCAGCCGGTTGGGATGCTCGATATTCAGGATTTTGTCAAGATGAACCTGATTGGCTAATATACGTATTTGGGGCTTGCCCGCGGGAGAAAGTATACATCCTAGATGAAAATATACTGCCCGCGGGCCGGGCTCTCACTACTCGCTGCCTCTCCCCGCCAGGCCTACACGAGCTCAAACATGCCGTTCCATCCCTAAGCCTTTTTGAGAAGAGAGTGAAGAGAGGAGAAGAGGGCTTGGGTGCCGGGCTGGCCGTCTCCACTCACCCCCAAACTACCCGATACCTACCTATTTTGTCCTGGATAGGGATAAGTTCGCACAAGCAAGCTACCCGCACTCCTTGAGGAGGCTAGGCTTAAATATCCAGCAAAGTAGAGCTTCGTAGTACATCCGCTCCTGGCTTGGACTAGCCTCTTGATACGGGTTTGATATGCCAATTTTGTCTGGCTGAGGGATAGAGCGGCCTGTTTGAGCCCGCCGCTGGTTTGTGCGGAAGCAGGCGAGTAGCGAAAGCCCGACCCCCGGCCGTACTCAGGTACAAGCGGATACTTACAGAATCAGAATGCCGGGGGACAGCCCCTGAGATATTTAATACATAAGCGTATGAGTTGGATAGCCCCCGATGATAGTTTTTCCATAATTGCTTTACTGATGTTGGCCGTGGCCATAGGTATGTGGGGAGAAGAACGCGGTTGGTTCCGGACCATCTCCGGAGTATTGGTTACGATTATGCTAGGCGTGCTTTTTACGTCGCTTCGTCTCATTCCCAATGGCTCCAACCCAGATTTGAATGTTCCCGTCTATCAATTTGCTTTTACTTACCTGATACCGTATTCCATTCCCCTTCTTTTGTTTAATATCGAGTTGCGAAAGGTATTCCAGCAAAGCGGACGCTTGATGGTCTTGTTTGTCATTGCTTGTTTCGGGGTAGTGCTCGGTGCCCTAGTCGCCACCTGGGTTTTAGATTTGGGCGATGATACAGGCAAGTTGGCTGCGGTGTACACCGCAACTTATACAGGAGGAAGCGTAAATTTTATGGCTGTAGCTACTTCCTTTGACTTCTTAAAAAGCGAGCTCTTTGCCGTAAGTATCTTGGTAGACAATGCCTTTACCATCCTCTTTTTATTGTTGATTTTTTACCTGCCCGGGATGAAAATCTTGATGCCTTATTTTGTCAAGCATACCTACCACGACACCGGTGAATCTCCCTTGCTTTCGGGCCAGGAACCCGCAAATACCGACCCTCTTTCTTTACAACTGGCCCAATCTTGGGCGATTTCGGGTATTATTGTGGCTTTAGGCTCCGGCTTAGCCCCCTACCTAGAACAGGCCTTGGCCACTGAGATTCAGCTGGATGCTTTGATGATCACGGTGCTTATTTTAATTGCCGCCAACATATTCCCGAAGTATTTACAGCGCCTAGAAAAAGTCGCTTTCCAATCGGGGATGTTTATGCTTTACTTTTTTCTGGCGGTCATTGGTGCTACCTGCGATGTGGGGTCCTTATTCAGCTCCTCTCCCCAAGTGTTGCTATTTGCCATGATCATTTTAAGTATACACTTATTGATTACGGTGCTATTCGGTAAACTCTTAAAATTTAGCTTGGTAGATATTGCCCTGGCTTCGGGGGCCAGCGTAGGCGGGGTGAGTATTTCGGCAAGTATGGCGGCTGCCTTTGGTACGCGTCAAGCGCTTACGCCGGCTATTTTAATCGGCATTATGGGCTATGTCTTAGGTACATTTTTGGGTATAGCGGTAGGCTGGTTCTTAACAGTGCATTCGGTTGTTTAGCGAAGCAATTCTCGGGAAACACGAATCCCATTACGGGAATTTATTAGAAGTTTTTGGCACTCCAAGAGTAAGGACTCGCTAAGGGATGTCTCTTTAACCCTATTTTTTTTCATCCTGCCAATTGGATTTCATCTTTTTAAAGTGAAACCCAACCCCTTCCTTTTTTTAATTTTTCGTAGGGGTTCTACTTTAAATACAAGTAAGCAGTTAATACAGGTCCGGGCCTTGCCAAAAAAAAGCGTAAAAAGTATGCCCCCAGCGGTTTAAGGCCTAAGCTTTGTTAAACCTCCTGTGTACACACTACCTGATCCACCTTAAGCCGTCCGGCCCTAAAAAACAAGCGATTGTATGGCAATGAACATATAGAACAAGCTTGTGAAAAAACAAATCTGCTGTTACTACTAGGAAAAATGAGGAAAACCTGTAATTTAATTGTTGAAAACAGGCGGATTTTCTGGTTTGATTAAACAAACAATTATGAAATTTTTAAAAACCTGGATTAGAGCGTGTTACTTGCTCCTGTTTGTCGCCGGGCCTATACTGGCCCAGTCTCCCTTTTTGGAGACGGAAAGTACCGGCCCTGAGAATTATTTTAATAAGGTGCAAGAGGTAGAGCGGTATTATCAAAACCGGGATAAGGGTAGAGGTAGCGGATACAAGCAATTCAAACGTTGGGAGCATTGGCAAAGACGGCACTTACATCCCAAGGGAAACATAGGCTCTATCGGGCATGCCAACTGGAATGCCTTTTATCTATACCAGAAACAAAAAGCCTTAAAAAATGATCAGCAGGGAGATGAGATTCCTGCCGCCAACTGGCAAAGCAAGGGCTTGACCCAGTACCGACTACTATCCACTGGCTTCAATGGAGGTTTGGGCCGGGTTAATTGCTTAGCTTTCAATCCGCAGAATAAGCAAGAGATATATGCCGGTACCCCAGCCGGGGGCTTATGGTTTAGTCCCGATGAGGGTGCTAGCTGGCAAAGCCTGACCGATGGCCTCCCCAATATCGGGATTTCTGGTATATCCTTGGACGAGCAAACAAGTCCTGGGCAAAAAATCCTCTACCTTTTAAGTGGAGATGGAGATGGAAGAAACACCCCCTCCCTAGGCGTATTCAAATCGACCGACGGGGGAAATTCCTGGATGCGTACCGGCTTACAATGGACGGCCGATGAATTAGTATACGGCTATAAGCTTAGTAGCCACCCCCAAAATCCCCAAGTTTTGTATGTGGTAAGTACCGTGGGGGTATTTCGTAGCCAAGATGGGGCACTAAGCTGGGAAAGAATCCTGCCGGTTTATTGCACCGACTTGGAATTCCATCCCAGCAATCCCAGTATTGTGTATGCGGCCGCTTACGGCCAAGTTTTTAGGTCCGATAATGGGGGGGATACCTGGTCTTTGCTGGGGGGTGGGCTTCCCTCCGGGCTAAACTGTCGGGTAGCCATAGCCGTTAGCCCCCACCGACCCGATTTTGTCTATGTTTTGTATGGGCAAAGTACCGCCAATGGGCAATATGAAGGCTTATATCGTTCTGAAGATACCGGCCTGAATTTTTCACTCCGGTCCAATGCTCCCAATATCTTAGGGTACAGCACTTTCGGTTCTGGTATGACGCATCAAGCCTGGTATGACTTGGCCCTGTTGATTAACCCTGACAATGCCGATGAAGTCCACACGGGAGCCATCAATTGTTGGAAATCTCCGGATGGAGGACTCACTTGGCAAAACACCTCCAATTGGTTTCAACCTTCGGCTACTCAAAATAATTATACCCACGCCGACATTCACAATTTTTTATACGCTCAGGGTAAGATTTATTGTGCGAGTGATGGGGGAGTGTATGCGGCCGATATCAACACCTTGCAATGGCAAGATCTTTCCCAAGGGCTAGACATCACTCAAGTATATGGCTTGGGCCTAATGGCCGACTCGAGCGAGCGGATATTCTTGGGCACCCAGGATAATGGTTTAAATTATGTATCTCAGGGGGAGATGTACCACTGGTATGGCTCCGATGGCTTTGATACGTATCACGCCAGCCAGACCCAGCTCCTATACGGGATGGTACCCCAGGGCGCTATTCAGGTTTTAGATGAGAAAAACGTAGTGGTATACCCCTTCAAACCAGCCAATTTTGAGCAAGCTGCTTGGGAAACTCCTTATCAAGTTAGGGAGCAATCCTCCACGCAAGATTTAATTTATGTAGGATATAAAGATTTTTGGCAAGGTAGTTTGGAGCTTGTATCGGGTAGACCAAGCTTAAGCTGGACCAATTTGTCCAAGGGAAGCCTGGACGACAGGCCGAGTGACCGTTTTGCCATAGCACCTTCCGACCCACAAAGAATCTATCTGAGTAAATTTAATCAACTCTATCGCAGCCTGGATGGAGGAGCTAAGTGGCTAGAAATTACGAGCAATCTTCCCCATACGTCATTCAATCTGATTCAAGCCATCATGGTCCACCCCCAAGATCCTGAGAAGGTATGGATTTGCTACGGCGGCTACTTCGAAGATGAAAAGGTATTCTACAGTGCCGACGGGGGCAATACCTGGACCAACCAGTCGCAAGGCTTGCCCAATTTGCCCGCTAATACAATTTGTATCGATACCCAACAAGAGGATGGCTTGTATCTAGGCATGGACGTAGGGGTGTATTACAAAAACGAAAGGATGGAAGATTGGGTCTTGTACGCTGAGGGACTTCCCAATACCATCATTAATGAGCTAGACATCGATAAAGCAAGAGGGAAGCTACTGGCTGGTACCTTTGGCAGAGGGGTTTGGGAAAGTGATTTGATACAAGAATCCTGCCCTCTCAATCTGGTCCTAGCCAATACCTTAATCGGGGAGCAAGATATCTCGGCTCAAGAATCCATCGAGACCAGTGCTCAAGTAGATAGTGCGGCTCGTATTCTCTTGGATGCGGGCCAGGAAATAAGCCTGAAACCCGGTTTTTTTGCCACTTCCTACGGAGGGGGAAGCTTTGAGGCAAAAATAGGAGGCTGCGACGCTTTATTAGATCTCAGGTCTCCTCAAACGGGGCTAAGCGGCGCTTACATTGGAGAAATGCCCGGTTTGTTACGTAGCCTAAGTCCCAGTGAGGCTTTTTCGGAGGAGCCTGGGTTTTGGATTTATCCCAACCCCACCCGGGAAATAGCCCATCTGGAATTTAATCTGAAACAAGAATGCCCTAAACTACAAATAGTTATCTATAAAGAAAGTGGGGAACGGGTACATACCTGGAAAGAGGCCCAAACTTTGCCTGCGGGCAATCACGCCCTAAGCATTCCGGTTGCTCATTGGTCGGCGGGAACCTACATTTTCCAACTGAATACGGGCAAAGATGTAATCCACAAAAAAGTCATGGTGCTTCGTTAAATAAGAAAATCTTGGGGCTTACCCGCGCCATAAAGCGTGGATGCTCATTCCCATTAGCTATCGGCGCGGGTCGGGCTCTCGCTACTCGCTGCCTTTCCCCCTAGGCCCCAACGAGCTCAGACATGCCGCTCCATCCCTAAGCCAAGGAGCAAGGCCCACCAAGGAAACTATACAGGGGGCACCTGTCAGATCTTCCCAATTAGTCCCAAAAATCTCCCACTTGTCAAATTAATTTCCCGGTATAGGCTATGTTTTTCAAATTGCAGTGATTCTAAAAAGAACTCCAAACCCTATACCCATGAACCAAACCTTGATACCCCCGGCCACGAGCTTAGAAAACACCCGCCGCTACGATATTGATTATCTGCGGGTGATTGCGATTGTACTTGTTTTGTATTTCCACACAGCCATGATCTTTACGGCCGAGTGGGATTATCACATTAAAAACCCCGAGACCAGTAATATCTGGCTAGAGTTTAACTTCTTTCTATCGCGCTTCCGGATGCCCTTACTCTTTTTTATCTCTGGGGCAGGTAGCTTTTTTGCCCTTCGCAAAAGGACTGGGGGCACCTATGTAAAAGAGCGTTTCACCCGGCTTATCATCCCGCTTCTGTTTGGTATGTTGGTCATTGTGCCGCCTCAAATTTATATTGAGCGTATCGTTCAAGGCGTAGAGTACGCTTCCTTTTGGGAGTTTTATCCTTCCACATTCGAGGGGGTACCCTACCCAGAGGGGAATTTTAGTTGGCACCACCTTTGGTTTATTTTGTACTTGTTTTTTTACTCCCTATTGGCTGCGCCCCTCTTTGTCCGGTTACAAAGAACACCTCAGGGCGACTCTTCTACAGAATCCTGGATGCGTAACAACCCCCTCACTAGCGTATTTTTACTGATTGTTCCTACAATTTTCATTGAGTTAAGTCTGGTTTTTCGCTTTCCGGTAACCCATAATCTTATCCACGATGGGTATGCCTTCCCCTATTTCTTCACGTTTTTTGTGGTTGGCTACGTAATGACGCGCTATCGTTTTCTGACCGATGCCTTGGTAAAACACCGAAAAGATTTGCTCAAATGGGCTATACTGGCTATTATTCTTATTAACTATTTCCGGTGGAACCAGCTTGAGCCTAGTGTTTTTGTTAAGGGAGCTTGGTGGGAGATGTATTTCAAATACACCCATCGGGTATTATATCCAGTCAATGCATGGTTGTGGGTATTTGCTGCCTTAGGCTATGGTGGAGCTTATTTGAACCGCCCCAGTGCCTGGTTAAAACGAGCCAATCGAGGTATATATCCTTTTTATATTATACACCAGACGGTGATAATTTTGATTGGCTATTATGTCATACAAATCCAAGAAAGCATCTTAGCAAAATTTATACTTGTTAGTACGCTTTCTTTGATCTTGACCATCTTAGCCTATGAGTTTTTGGTGAAGCCCTATAGGCTTATGCGTTTCTTTATGGGAGTAAAAGAAAAATGAGAATATTTAAAGAGCATCAAACATCGCCCATCTTTCCTGGGCTATTCGGACTAGGGGTTTATTCCCTAATCCGAATGCTCAACGATAGCATATCGGGCTGTCCCTTCTGGAAGCGAGATTGGGAAACCAATACCATTGAGATTGTGAGCACGATCTTTATCGGCTATATTGTTTATTTTATTCTAGATTGGCGCATCCGGGTTTTTAATCAACGAACCCCTCATAACTTCAGTCAACAAGACATCTGGCGAGAACTGCGTGACGTGTATTTTTGGATGTTTTTAGCGTATAATGGCACCTTAGTTCCCTTAACGATGAGCACAGACGATGGCATGCAGGGCTATGATTTAATCATGATTAATACGGTGCCTATGCTCTGTACGATTCTCTACTTTTTGTATTTAAGAAGTAGGCATTATTTGACCCTGTTTATGCAACAAAAGCTTGAGACCGAACGCTGGCATCAAGCCCAGTTAGATACCGAATTGAAGTTTTTGCGGGCTCAGTTTCACCCCCATTTTATCTTTAATGCCTTAAATCTGGTCTACTTCCAAATGACTGAAGATGTGGATAAGGCACAAAAGACTCTAGAGCTTTTTTCGGATATTTTACGCTATCAATTGTATGAGATTAAGGATGGCCCCATTTGGTTTGGGGATGAAATCCATACCCTTAAGAATTATATCCGTTTACAAAAACAGCGTTTCAGCCGCCCGGTGGAGGTGGAAGAATCCTGGGACGAAGCCTTGGAGGCTTACCGGATTCACCCCTTTTTATTGATGCCCTTGGTAGAAAATGCCTTTAAATACCTAGGAAGAGGGCGAAGCATCCGGATGCAAGCTGTATTATTACCCGAACATACCTTTCTGTTTACTATTGAAAATGATAAAATAGCCCGAGTATCCGAGGAAGAAACAGTAGGGGGGATTGGATTAACCAACCTCAGGCGGAGGCTAGAACTTACCTATCCTGATTCTTTTCATTTGGACGTACAAGACCAGGAAGAAAAATTTATGGTATCACTTCAATTACGGCTCCATGAAAATCTCGTGTATCATCACGGATGATGAGGATTTTGCCATCCGTGGCTTAAAAGAGTACGTGTCTCGCATTTCCTATCTCGAATTGGTCCAAACCTGCCAGGATGCCTTAGAATTGGATGCCTACTTAAAAAATGATACGGCAGATCTCATTTTTTTAGACATCCATATGCCCGAGTTGAGTGGGATTGAGTTTTTAAGATTGCACCCCCGGGCACCGGCGGTGATTTTAACCACGGCCTATCCCGATTATGCCCTGGAGAGTTATGAGTTGAATGTCTTAGACTATCTTTTGAAACCCATTTCCTTTGAGCGATTTTACAAATCGGTACAAAAAGCGTCAGACTATTTACAGGCTCGCTTTCCGGAGCCCCCCGCAAAGTCCGATTATATTTTTTTAAAGTGTAAATCTCGTCTGGAAAAAATTTTTTTGAAGGAAATCCTTTGGATCGAGAGCCGGCAAAATTATGTCTTGGTCAATACTGCCAGCCAGCAATACGTGGCCCATTACACTTTAAAATCAGTCCGCAGTCAAATTCCAGAGGAAAGCTTTGTCCAAATACATCAGTCTTTTTTGGTGGCCCTGGCGCATATTGAGGCCATAGAGGGGAATCAAGTACTGGTCAAAGGGCATAAATTACCCATCTCGAAGCACAGCAAGGCAGAGGTAATGGAGCAAATTCTAAATCAAAGGCTGTTGAAGCGGGATTGAGGTTAAGCCTCCTTTGGTAGGCCATGGTGCTTTTCACAAGCTCCGGCTGAGAGTTTATTGAACTTTGGCCAAAAGTACCTGGCAAGACTATCTGGGGGAGCAAGCGCTAGCGAGTAGTATTTGGTAACCTGGACATCTGTTCTTTCTCTTCTTGATTTTGGCTTAGGGATGGAACGGCATGTTTGAGCTCGTGGGGGCTTGCGGGAGAGGCAGCGAGTAGTGAGAGCCCGACCCGCGCCGCAGCCTATGAGCTAGAAATAAGGTCTATTCATAGCGCGGGGAAGCCCCAATAACTCTAAAAATTAATGATCCATTTTGAGCGGGACGGGTACCCCATCTAGATGATTCAAAATTTCCTGGACGGTAGCTTGGCTATTGTCTACACTATCGCAGAAAAAGGTGGGCCACTCAAAATCGGAGTAAGGAAACTGACGATAGGCTTCTTTATTTTCTTGGATAAAGGCCTTTTCCTCGGCACGGAGCGTTCTTTGTAGGCGTTTTTCCAAGCGCGCGGTGATCACCTCTGAAGGCGCTTCCAAAATGAACAGGCGGCTTTTGGGGGAAAATTTAGTCTGAATAAGATAGTATATCTCGCGGATGAGATTGAATAAGAGTTGCTTAGAGGCCAAATCTTCGGTAAAATAACTACCTAAAATCGCTTGGGAAATGATAAAGCGATCCATAATACATATACGATTTTCGGCCTGGGCGGCTTCTTCTAGGAGGAAGAGCTTGTCGGAAAGATAGGCAAATGCGCCGCTCAGCTCAAGCAGATAAGGAGGGAGAGGAACCCCAAAAATGGATTCATTGCGAAGTTTTTGCCCCAAAGGTGAATGGGAAAACTCAGGAAGCATATCCACCTCCAGGCCCTGATTACGTAGATTCGTATGCAGGGCTTCCTGAATGGTGGTTTTACCGGTGCCGGAAGGGCCTTCCAAGATAATCAAGATATTTTGGGGCTGATCTTCCATAAAGGAGCTAAAGGTTTAGGCCTTTTGGGCAGTAATACAATAAAAAATTTCCTGATCTGGGTGCTCGGCAAACTCCTGATAAAGCGGATGCTCGGTGGAGTTATGTAAATCTTCTAAGCGGGCTTCCGTCACGTGATCCATTTGAAAGTGCTTGTGCTCTAGGTTATGCACCAGTTTGCTAATGGGGTGCTTTACCGTATCTACATAGACTTTCAAATCAGGAATTCGGAAGCCAGTTTTTTCGTAGTCGTGGTGGGGGTGAATATCGGTGATAAAACATCGCCCTCCTGGTTTGAGGACGCGGTAAAACTCAGCAAATGCTCTCTCCGGGTCGTCCATGTGGCTCAGTACGCGGGTGCACAAGACCACATCAAAGTAATTGTCTGGATAGGGGATACAATCCAGGTCGGCCACGGTAAGTTCCATTTTAGCGTAATGGGGGTGGCTTTGGTATTTCATTTGGGCAATTTCCAACATACCCCGGCTGAGATCGAGGCCATAGTATTCGTGAAAATAACCTTCTACTTGAGAAAAATAGGGGCAAGTACCGCAGCCGGCATCTAGGAAGCGGTCGCCAGAACCCAGCCAATTGGCTAGCAAAGGCATTTCATTTTCAAACCAAAACGAGGCCCAATGGCGGTCGTCGTAATATGGGGATACTAGATTGTATGCCGGTTCGGGGCTTAAATCAATTTCTACGTCGTACATAACCCTGCTTATCTTGTTTTTAAAGAATCCAGTTGAATACGGATACCTCCTAGGATAGAATCCAGGGAAGTCCGCTCTAATTTGAGTGTGTTGAGTTGTTGCTTGAGTTCCATGTTTTCAAATTGTAGGTGGTTGATCTTATCTAAGAGCACCCCTTTGTTGACTACATTTTCCTCAAATGAGCTATTATAGATCCATTTATTAAAAATGGGCTCAAGGGTGGCCCAAAATAATAAGAGGGCTACCACAATGCCACCAAAGCGAATTCCTTTCTGTATGGATTGGAATGCTCTTTCGGCGGCCCGTTCTTCAACACTTTTTATATCTAAAAAAGTTCGGTTAAACTTGATAGCCCGTCGGGAGATGAAGTTGCTATACTTCACATCCTCAATCGTTTCCCGCAGTTGGGAGTGAAATTCGGTAGTGACAGGTTCCGAACTAAGTTTATAGAATACTATTTTGACAATGTCGTTGTTTTTATCAAAACTGACTTCCTCGTTGGAAAAGTTGACGATAAAACAACTTAAGTTACCCGTGTAGCCCGGCTCAATCATACTAGAGTTGATCAATTGCAGCCCTTGACTGGCCAAGCTGTGTAGTGCCGTGTAGGAGGCACAAAGATCCAGGGGGATATGAACCCGCTCCAAAGTTTTGATAACCAAAATTTCGGCGGGTCGTATGATATAGTTTAATCGTTTTTTGGAGACCTGGTTCTCGTCGCTGATTACCTGATCCAGATCAATTTGGCAACCACTTTCCGGCTCATAAATCTCACCGATCCGCATGGTGTAGCTGCAATTTTTCACATTGCGAAAGTCGGCATGCTCAACCAGTTGCTCATAAGAGATCTTGCTGAGGATTTCCTGATTGCTCAATACCATCTTTGCTTGCAGCTTAGGGTTGGCCGGGCAAATTAATAAAAAAAGTCAGAATATCCAACATGGCACCCTCCCTATAACCCTGAAAAAACAAAAAAGATTGCTTTTGGGTAAAAAAAATGGAACTTTTGGCCCCAACCCAAAAGATTGAGGACATTTTTAGTATTGAGGCTTGCTGGGGTCAATCTCCTTAGCCCAGGCCAAAATCCCGCCCTCGAGGTTGTAAAGATTGTCAAAACCGTGCTTTTCTTCCAGCATACGAATGACATCGGCACTGCGTCGGCCACTGCGGCATTGCATGATCACGGGCTTGTCTCGGGCAATTTTGTCAACCTGGTCGGCAATCTCGCCCATAGGAATGAGCTCCCCGTTTATGTGGACAATTTCGTATTCGTAGGGCTCCCGCACATCGATTAATTGGTAGGCTGTGCCTTCGTCCTGGTACTTCTTGAGCTCGCTTACAGTAATTGATTTCATATCAGTATCGATTATTTCTTTCTCATGAGGAAGTCCACAAAACTGATCATAGTCGATCAATTCATGTTGGCTCGGATTTTTGCCATTCAGGGGGTTTTTTTCGTTGCGCCGGATTTTCAAGACCCGGGTCTCAAAGCTGGCGGCATCAAAGACAAAAAGACGCCCCGACAGCGGCTCGCCCACTCCCGTAATTACTTTTATAACTTCATTGGCTTGGATGGTTCCCAACATGCCGGGTAATACGCCAATTACTCCTCCTTCGGCGCAATTGGGCACCATATCGGGCGGGGGCGGACTGGGGTACAAATCTCGATAATTAGGTCCCAGCACTCCCTCAGCATTTCGATAATTGAATACAGAAGCCTGGCCTTCGTAGCGAAAAATGGAGGCGTAGACATTGGGCTTGCCTAATAAGACACAGGCATCATTAACCAAATAACGAGTGGGAAAGTTATCCGTTCCGTCGGCCACTACGTCATAGTCTTGGATGAGTTCCATGGCATTGTCCGAGCTAAGGGGTACCGGGTACGTATGTATGGTAATATGCGGGTTGAGTGCCTGCAAACGCTTTTTGGCCGCTTCTACTTTGGGCTGGCCCACATCCTCTACCGAAAATAAAACCTGGCGCTGTAAATTAGAATCATCTACCACGTCAAAGTCCACAATCCCGAGGGTACCCACGCCAGCGGCAGTCAAGTACAAAAGCAGAGGGCTGCCCAGTCCTCCCGAACCTACCACCAGCACTTTGGCGGCTTTTAATTTTCTTTGACCAGTGATCGTAAAGTCTGGTAAAATAAGGTGACGGCTATAGCGCTCCAGTTCGGCTTTTGAAAATTGTATCGTATCCATAAATCCTTGGCAATAATAATTAGGTATTAGTAGGCACCCCCCCTAAGCGGAGGCATAATGCTTACTTCGGAGTGTACGTCCAGGGGAGTCTCATTTCCTTGTAAAGATTGGATATCTTCTTCTCCCACAAAAACGGTAATATATTTTTGTAAGTGGCCCTTTTCATCCAAAATTTGCTGCCTCAGGTCTGGAAAAGCCTGGGCAAGCGCTTCCAATGCAGTTTGAATACTCGTTTCGGAGCTCTCAAAGTAAGCTTGGTTTTGGGTAAATTGTCGGAAAGGGCTAGGAATTAATATGTTGGCCATAGCAAAAAATACTTGAGCCGCATCCTTAGATTTTCAGGATACATGCTTCTTCAAAAACGTCATCAGAATTCAAGAACCAAGACCGTATCCGGTCGGATATCCCCTCTTGCAAGGAGACGATAATATACGAAAAACCCCAATGGGCAAACTTTAGATCCTCCTCTGAAGGCACCGCCGGATGCCTGGGGTGGGAATGGTAAACACCTAGGAGGGCCATCCCACTGGCAGAGGCAAATCGTTCGGCTTGTATATAATCTTTAGGATGAACGGTAAAACGTACCTTTTTGTCCCCAGGGTGGCTATTGGGTACCGCCCGGGCTAATTGAACTGACCGAATTTCCCCGACTTGCCCGTATAAAAAGCCACAACACTCTTGGGGAGAGGTGATTTCGGCGTGTTTTAGAATAAAATCTAAGACCTTAGCCTTGATTTTTATTTTTGAGTGGAGTGGACTAACATGCATGGCAAGAAAACACTTCTGGGCAATGATTTTTGGGGCTTGCCCGCGCCTATTTGTGTAACGTCAAGCTGGAACCTGAAGTGCCGGGCGCGGGCCGGGCTCTCGCTACTCGCTGCCTTTCCCCGCTGGGCCCCCACGAGCTCAAACAGGCCGCTCCATCCCTAAGCCGGATTACCTTAAAACATTTCCTGGCACTTTGCTAGTATTCCGCCTATCGAGATGGCAAGGAGGCATAAAAAAGACCTTCCCAGCTAGGAAAGTCTTCTTTTTTACTTAAAGGAGTAAGGGGGGGGCAGGCTTATTCTTCTCCTGGAAAAGCGTCTACAATTTTGACCTTGATATCGGGGAAGGCGTCTACAATTTGCACTTTGAAGTCGGGAAAACTCGTCACTTTTTGCCATTTCCCGCACTCATCCGGGAAAGCCGTCACAAATTGCACTCGAATATCCGGAAAGGCATCCACATACTGGATTTTGATATCCGGGAATGACGTAACTATCTCAACCTTGCCGTATAATTTGATGCCTTCAAAGGAGCAGTCGCCCGTGCTGAGGAGCTCACGGATCAATTCTTTTTTTTCTTCCGGATTAAAATCGGCCCAGGTCAAAAGGCTTTGCGAGTACTCCTCTTCACAAACCACTTCTTGAGCGCTTAGGGAAGTAAGGCAGAGGGCCAAGCCAAAAGCTAGCAGGCTCACTAATTTTTTCATAAGACTACGTTTATTAAGTTTTATGAGGTGAATATAAAGAATTCAGACCAAAGGCTTTAGTAAAAGAAAAATCAAATGTTTGGGAAGCTTACAAGTGGGGAAAATATATTCAATTATCATGTTCTTTCATCTATTAGATACAGTATCCGGGTAATCACCTCACAAAATCAGAAACCTTTGGAAAAAATAAAAAAAAAGAAGAATAGCATTAAAACGCTCCCGTACAAGCTTGGCAAAACGTATACATTATGCCAGTACGTCCTCTGTGACTAGAATTGAAAATAAGCCCATGGAAAAGCCTACCCGAAGAAAAAGTTAAGGTACTCGCCGAAGAACTGAATTTAAATTATCCAGACCTATTTCTTAAGTACCTCAGTGAAAAAATATACCGAGAAATTAAAAACCAAGATAGAGCCAAGGAAGCTATTGCCTTGGTCAGCCAAAGGCTTGAGGTAGAAGACAGAGGAATCCTTCAATTACTTGATCGGGATGTACTAGTGAGCCGTATCGGGGAATACCGTTGAGCGTAAAATGCGTTTTAATGCATTTTACATACTGTGATTTTTATTGTTAATTATAGCATTGATATTTAGTATAATTTTGGCTTCGGAGGACTAGGCATTCGTTGAACTTCAACATTCAGCTTTAAAAGTTCTACGGGGCTCCCAAATTGTGTGTAAATAGCGACATCAGCTGCGTCTCGACCATAAGCTATAGCAATACGTCCTCCATTCAAATCACTTTGTGTAGGATCAAATGTATACCATCTGTTTCCAACATAAGCCTCAAACCACGCATGTAAATCCATTGGATTAAGACCCTCAAGATATCCCACTACCATACGAGACGGTATAGATAATGCCCTGCAACAAGCAATACCCAAATGAGCCATATCCCTGCAAACAATGTTTCTCGATTGATTCACTTCTGTAGCACTAAGTAAGTTGTTTCCACTACCTGGTGAGTAATTAAATGTATTTCTTATGTAATCGGATATTGCACTACATTGATTATATCCTGGGTTTATGCCCATTACTATTGATGAGGCCATTTCAGTAAATTTATCTGACTCACAATAACGACTTGGATACAAGAAGGGAAGAATTCCGGTTGGTAGACACTGAACTTCTACAAATGGAGCGCCAAAACCTTGGTTAAAGAAATCAGAAGTTTCAGCATAAACACTTGTTTGTACTATGAAATGCCCCGCTGGAGCATTAAGGCGCTGACATAAATTACCAAATGTATCGGTAAACTCAAGAGTCGATACATTGGGTGACAGAAAACACTCATCTCTCGAAATCCACTGCTGTTCACCACTTCTTGGTCTTAGCATAAATAAAAATGGCGTTGGAACAGGTATCTGGAATTCAAGTAAGCAAGAAGCATTTAACCACATATCAATTAATTTTTTAACTTAGAAACTGTTTAAGTTTAGTTTTTGTCGGCGAGAAGGGCCAGTTTGGGGTTCTGATGAAATCAACAAGGAGCGCATAGCAGCGCTACGGGCGATGAATTTGATGAAATCAGGTTCCCGAAATGGCTCTTTGCAGCCCAACGCAATTAAATTTAAACAGTTTCTTAATCTATAAAACAATAATCAACTTTTCAGTTAAACACAACTACGGGGTAAACCCATGGAAAAAGCTTGCTTGTTTGGCTCTTTTGCCCGGGAAGAGGAAAGTGCCGATAGTGATATTGATCTTTTGATCAGATTGATTGAGTATCAAAGGATTACTCTTTTTGATCTGATCGATATCCAACAAGATTTAGAAGAAAAAACTGGGCCTCAGGTATATTTAGTGCAGGAAGGAACCGAACTTGCCCACATCAAACCTTATATAGATAAAGATAAAATTTTAATTTATACCAGTTGAACCTATTGAAAGGGAGAGAATTGAGCATATGCTGCTTGCCCTTGAGAAGATATGCCGATATACAAAAGAGATGGTAAGGCTTGTGAGTGATGGATAGCGTGCTAAATATTTTAAAAAGAAACAGCTTGCGCAAGTTCGAGTAGTCTCTCCTCTCTCCTCTCTCCTCTGGCTTCTCTGCTCTCAAGATGGCTGAGGGATAGAGCGGCCTGTTTGAGCCCGTTGTTGGACTAAGCGGGGGCCGGCGAGTAGCGAAAGCCCGACCCCGGTGCTCCTATGGGTCCATTCAGGTAAAAAAGGAAAACACCGGGGGCAGCCCCTAAGCTTCTGGAAGAAATAGCTAAATTGCTTGAAAATAAGAAGCAATAACTATGAGGGTATGTTTCTACTGCAGTATTTTGATGCTTCTCCTTGGACAGTTAGGAGCCCAGGAGCGGGCATGCTTTGAAAAGTCCCTTGAAAAAGAAGGAGAAGTGTCTGTTTACCAGGTACACGATCGTTTGCCTGCCTTTTATTTTCTATCGGGGATGTCCATAGATGCCGATGGGAGTCCACGGGCATACCACCCCGAAGATACGGGCTTGGATGCGCTCCAGCACGCCGGCAAAGCGGGACATTGGTGGGGGATTGCTACCTACACAGATAGTTTGGGCCAGGAAATTCCTTATGTACAAGACAGTTTAGACCCTTATCCGGGATATTATGTCTCGACAACTTCGCTTACCGATGCCCGCTACCGGGAGTGGGACCCTCGGAAATACGTCAATTCAGAAAAAATTCCATATATCGTTTTGCCAGCCCGCTTGGCCCAAGCTACGGGTACCCGTTTGGGTGATCTGGCCTACGTGTACAACCGAGCCAATGGGAAAAGCACAGCCGCCATTTACGCCGATACCGGACCCGCCGGAAAGTTGGGAGAGGGCTCTATATATCTGGCCAAGCAATTGGGGATTGATGCAAATCCCCGCCGGGGAGGGACGGAAGAGAATGTGGTTTATGTAGTATTTCCGGGAAGTGGAAATAGGCAGCCAAGGTTGTATGATGAAATGAAAAAGGAAGTTGAACAATTTTTAAGAAAAGAGGAAATAAAGGAGTTTTTTAAGACTTGTCTGAAAGAATAATAGTTTTAACTCTTGGTAATGAGCGGTTTATCTCGTGATCCCAAGGGGTGAGTTTTGCATGCATAATAATTCCGGGTTTTTTGGAATTGATATGATCTTATAAAGTTTTTTAAAAACTGGGGCTATTTATTTACAGTAAAATTAGGTTACTTCTTAAAAGTTACTATATTTGCTTTCAGCATATTAAGGGGAAAAAATAAGTTTTTCGGGCACTTCTCTTATTTATATATTTTTTTAGCTGTGCGTTTTTCGTGAACATACCAATTTAAAAGCCCGGTTTCCTATTTGAATTGATCTGCTAACCCTCTGATTAATTCAACACTTTTTTGCATCTCTCTGGTCACCTGTCTTACGTTTGCTCATTTTTTAAACCTAACACATCATGGATTCATTAAGCGAACTAATCCACCTTGTTACCCGGAAACGAATTAAGAAAATCGAGTTGTTCGACGAGCACAGTCGCAACAAGTCTAGTAATTACTACAAACTATTTCACGGGATTCATTCTAAGAAGTATCAATCGGATGATGATGCTGCGCATGATATTTATCAATGTGATGCCAGTGCCAAAAAGTATCTGATCTTGAAGACCCGTTTGAAACAGAAACTACTGAATACCCTCTTTTTCCTGGATATTAGCCCCAGCTTCTCTATTACAGAGTACGAGTTGACCAAACACGAGTGCGATAAGATTTTATTTTATGCCGAGGTCTTGATGACCAATGATAATACAGGCATTGCGGTACCGATTTTAGAAAAAACGATGCGTAAGGCGCAAAGCCTAGGGCTCACTACTGTGGAGTATGTATGCGCTGGGCATTTACGTGCCTACCACTGTAAGGAAAAAAACTATAAGGAGTTTTTAAGTTATAAGGCCATTGCCGATGAGAGTGAAGAACGCATGATGGCCGAAAATTACTCGGAGAAGTCTATTCAATACCTGCAAGCACGCTATTTCAAATTGCGGAGCGACCGGGAAAATATCATCGAGGAAGCCGAAGAGATCTTGCAAAAAGTAGGAACGGATGTGCAAAAATATGAGAGTGATAAGCTCAAGCATAATTTTCACTGCATTTCTACTTTGTATAACCGTATCAATCAAGATTTTAAGGGCGTTTTACAAACGCAGCTGAACCAATTGGCCCATCATAAGAAATCCCCTCATTATTTTTCTCAGGAATCTCGGGAAGAGCTGATCAACCAGGTCTTAAACTCTTTCCTACATCGACGAGACTTAGAGGGGGCTGAGAAGTTTTTGGAAGCAGAAGGAGGGAAGATCCAAGCCGATAGTCCGAAGTGGTTTGCCCAAATGGAATATCGCTTTATGCTGGGGCTGCACAGTGGTGATTTTCAAAAAGCGGCCAGTATTTTTGCCGAAGCCCTGGGACATAGCGGTTTCCGCTTGCTGCCCGAACAAGAAAAGGAAAAATGGAAGACTTTTATGGCCTATCTGCATTTCTTCTACAAAAGCCATAAGCTAAAGGAGATCCGGGCAATGATCCAAAACTCCAAAATTTCCTTTAAACTCAGCGAATATGTAGATGATCGCCCAGCCTTTGATAAAGATTTGCGCGGGATGCAAATTGGTAGACTAGCCTCCCAGGTGCTGTTTTATTTAGAACGATGGGACCTTACCGGAGTATCGGATACCATCCAAGCCCTAAACTTATATTGCCGCCGTTACCCCAAGCGGGACAATAATTACCGAAGCGAGTGCTTCATCCATATGCTTAAAGATATGGAAGAAGAGGAGTTCCGCTTTTTCCAGACCCGCAAGCGAACCGAGAAAATGTATAATGAGTTGCAAAATACCCCCATGGATTATATCGGAGAGGTCAAGCAGCTGGAAGTATATCCCTATGAGAAAATCTGGGAGCTTATCTTAGAAAGATTGAAGGCTTACCGGTATGGGTAAGTCTTTATTTTATTGAAGAGTCCTTCTTTTTTTCTGAATCAATCATCCCCCTTGACCCATCCAGGGCCTCGGCCAATGCTGCCTCTTGTTCATCAGCGAGGGCATCATCTGCTTGGTAATATACTCTTTTGATCCATAAGGGCAAAAAGATGGTACCTAGCAATAAATAAAGGTAATAAGTAAATAAGCGCCACAGCACCGCAATGATCGTTGACATCCCCCCGGCGAATTGAATGAAAAAGCTTTTGAAGGCCAATTCGGCCAAACCGGCCGCTCCCGGGGTGACACTAAAAATGAGAATCACCCAAAGTAATACGTGCCGCGATAAAATAAGGACATGGTCCGGGAAGAATAAACTTCCGTAGGCAGCTATCAGACAGTTGACAATAAAGTAGCGGGCCGTCCAAATGAAAACGGTGGAGAAAATCGCCCGACTCCAATACAAAAATCCCTTTCCTTTTAATTCAGACGAAGCAATGACTAGCTCTTCTCCCTGCTTCGCAGCGGCAGGCTGCCAGCGCTTAAACCAGGCAAATGAAGTTACCCACACAAATAAGGACTTGATGAACTGAGGCCGTACAAACAAACCATACATCATCAATACATTATACAGGGCGATAACCGAGTAACTCACAAAAAAGGCTACTTTGAAAGTCTGAGAGTAGCTGGTGCCGGCTGCATCCAGGTAAAAAATATCTCCTTGAGGAAAGGCTCCCAGGCCATTGAGGATTAAAACAATACCCCCAAAGACAATAAAGTAGGAGTTATCCAAAATGGCCGAAACCAAAACGTAGGCCAAGGACTTCCCAAAGGTAATTCCTTCTTTCATCAACAAAAAGGAAGCGACGGCGGTACCTCCCACCGCGGTTGGGCTCAGGGCCGAAGAAAATTCCCATAGAATAATGGTATAAAAACTACCGGTCCAACTCAATTGCCGGTCGGTGAGGTAATGAATACGGTATATATAAAAGGCATCCCGGAAAATCAGGGCCAGCAGGGCCAAGCCCATCCAGAGCCAGTCCGGGTTTAAAAAATCTCCTAAGATGTTTTCTTCGCTTTGTAAATCACGGTAAATAAGATAGGTCGTCACCCCTAAACCAATCAGGATGGGAATGATAATCCGGCTGGGACTCATTTTAGTGAGAAGAGAGCTGGAATCGGAAGCTTTGCTCATAAATTTGCTCGTACATTATTCAGATAAACCCAAGCTGGGAGCGGGGGCATCTTCTTGAGGGCGGGCTTCAATCCAAAAATTATTGTAACCCTCCCCTAGCTGTAAATCAATTAAACGGTTTTGTAATAACTCCAAAATAGCCAGAAAGTTGAAGATTATCGCAATTTTACTTTGGTACTCCTGCATGGTCTCCACAAAGGAGAGCCTTTTCTGCCTTTGCAGTTGATGCATTAAGTAGTTCTTTTGTCCTTCTACGGTATACGGATACGGAATAACGGTATGGCGACCGGTTTTTGCCTTTTCATCGGCCCTACTTAAGACAGACTCATAAATCCGGAGCAATTTATATAAGTCTAGGCGGTACATCTCAAGGTCTACCACGTGGATCTCCGAAATTTCTTGTAACTCCTTGTGTATATTACCCCGGCTTTCCCGGCTTTGGGCAATTTCTTCAAGCTCCTCAAATAAGGGCAGGACCGATTTGTATTTTTTATATTCTAAGAGATAATTAACCAATTCTTGGCGGGGGTCTTCGGCATCTTCATCGCTTGGGTCCACGGGGATGAGCATCCGGGCTTTGATTTTCATCAACGTGGCAGCTACTAAAATAAATTCGCTGGCCACCTCAATGTTCATCTCCTCCAAACGGTGCAAATAGTCAAGAAAATCATCGGTGATTTGACTAATAGGGATATCATAAATATCAATCTCATTCCGCTCAATGAAAAATAGTAAAAGGTCGAAAGGGCCTTCAAACAAAGGCAGTCTAATTTCAAAACTCACGC
Organism: uncultured Microscillaceae bacterium; assembly: GCA_963922455.1. Classification (GTDB taxonomy): domain Bacteria; phylum Bacteroidota; class Bacteroidia; order Cytophagales; family Microscillaceae; genus CAWUIO01. Next base: position 50,025 of record CAWUIO010000009.1, on the reverse strand, counting down.
TATCCGGGGTTTAAAATGTTTGCAAAAATACATAAAAAGCCGATTTTGCCCTTGATTTGAGCCGCAATGTATAGCTTTAAGCAAAAAAATTTCATGAATCGAGTGTCAAACATTAATATTGTATAATCTGTTAAGCTTTATAAAACCCTAACTTTACTAAAAGCATAGGAATACGTTTTAAGTCAAACCCGCATCCAATTACTCACAACAAGATTTTTTTACCTAGGATTCTTGTTTGTATTGAAGCAGCCTATGCTAATCTATTTTATTAAATGTATTGACCATGTTGATAGAGCCTGGAAAATTATTAAGTCAAATCAATAAGCCGGAGGACTTGCGCAAGTTGCCACCCTCTGAGCTTTATCAGGTTTGCAAAGAGTTAAGACAATTTATTATTGATCACGTCTCCGTTTTTGGAGGCCATTTTGGGGCGAGCCTTGGCGTTGTAGAACTCAGCGTTGCCCTCCATTATGTATTCAATACACCCGACGACCCCTTAGTGTGGGACGTAGGCCATCAAGCCTATGGGCACAAAATCTTGACGGGACGTAGGGACGTATTCCACACCAATCGGAAATACAAGGGGATCTCCGGATTTCCTAAGCGTAAAGAAAGCGAATACGATGCCTTTGGGGTAGGACACTCCTCTACCTCTATATCGGCTGCCTTAGGGATGGCCCTGGCCTCCAAGCAAAAAGGGGAAGATCGCCAGCACATTGCCATCATCGGAGATGGAGCGATGACTGGGGGAATTGCCTTTGAGGGTATGAACCACGCCGGGGTATCCGATACCAACCTCTTGATCATCTTGAATGATAATTGTATGTCGATTGACCCTAATGTGGGGGCCTTAAAAGACTATCTCACGGATGTCACGACCTCGCAGACCTACAATCGTTTTCGGGATGAAATCTGGAAAATCTTAGGGAAATTTAAGCGTTTTGGCCGTTTCCAACAGGTTGCCTCCAAAGTAGAATCGGCTATCAAAGGCACTGTACTGCGAGAAAGTAACCTGTTTGAGTCTTTGAACATACGCTACTTCGGTCCGGTAGATGGCCACGACATCAACCATATGGTGAGTGTGCTCAATGACTTGAAAGAAATTCCAGGCCCCAAGCTACTGCACTGTGTCACAGTCAAAGGTAAAGGCTTTGAATTGGCCGAGCAAGACCAAACCAAATGGCACGCCCCGGGTACTTTTGACAAAATTAGTGGCGAAATTCATAAGAAAAAATTTGATAAGCCCCAGCCTCCCAAGTACCAAAAAGTATTTGGAGAAACCATCCTGGAGCTGGCCCAAAGCAATGAAAAAATCATGGGGATCACCCCGGCTATGCCCAGTGGTTCTTCCCTCAATATCATGATGAAGGCCATGCCCGAGCGGGCCATCGATGTCGGGATTGCCGAGCAACACGCCGTAACCGTTTCTGCCGGCTTGGCCACTCAAGGAATGACGGTCTTTTGTAATATCTACTCCACCTTTATGCAGCGTGCCTACGATCAAGTGATCCACGATGTTTGCATTCAGGAATTACCGGTAATCTTCTGCCTAGACCGGGCCGGTTTTGCGGGAGCCGACGGGCCTACCCACCACGGAGCCTATGACCTATCTTATATGCGATGCATCCCCAATATGATCGTATGTGCTCCTATGAATGAGCAAGAGCTCCGAAACCTGATGTTTACCGCCTCCCAGGATGAATTTAAAGAGTTGAAAAAGGCGATTACTATTCGCTACCCTCGCGGGCAAGGGGTGATGCCCGAGTGGCGCACTCCTTTTGAAAAAGTAGCCATCGGTACGGGCCGCCAGATCCAAGACGGGGAAGATGTAGCAATCTTGACGATTGGCCATATGGGTAACTACGCCGTGGAAGCCTGCCAAGGATTGATGAGCGAAGGCCTCCAGCCAGCTCATTATGATATGCGATTTGTCAAACCTCTCGATGAAGCTATGCTACACGAGGTATTTGGTAAGTTTGATAAGGTGGTAACGGTCGAAGACGGCGCTCTAATGGGCGGTTTTGGCTCGGCAATACTAGAATTTATGGCCGAACACGGCTACCAAGCCCAAGTAAAACGCCTGGGTATTGGCGATCAAATATACGAACACGGTACGCAACAAGAGCTTCATAAAGAATCCGGATTTGGTCCGGAGCATATTCAAGACGCTGTTAAACAGCTGGCGGCACAGACCGTCTTATCTTAGCTTCATCTCATAGTTTAGTTTTTACTTATCGAAACCGGGTGAGCATTTAAAGCTCACCTGGTTTTTTTTATGGGGCTTTCCCGCGCTTGAGAAAAATAGGCCGCTAGGATAATTTTCTGCCGGCGCGGGCCGGGCTTTCGCTACTCGCTGCCTTTACGCCCAAGGCCCCCACGAGCTCAAACAGGCCGCTCTATCCCTAAGCCGACCTTCAAAATAGGAAGATTTAAAAGAAAAAATAAAAATAGAGTGTATAAATAGGAATTAGAGTTACTAACAAATATTGTGTAATTTTTAGGCTTTACGTGAGAAAATGTTTAGTATATTAGCGTTAAGCCCCAAGGCAATCTATCACTACGGACATGATAAATAATTAATTGAAGACTAATTTTTTGAGGAAAAATGGAAGATAATGTTACCTATTTAGTTGATGGGGAGAAATTTAATCTGAAAGCTTCTGAACTAGAAAAGAATCTTTTATCAGAACAAGAAATAAATGATAAATATAGGAAGGGTGAGATGCGAATTGTTACGGAACAAGGGCGAATAGACCTTCACTCGATCATATCGACTCTTAATAGTGAAACTGATGGGAAAAAGAAGTATACCTTAAATCCAGAATACCAGAGACGTAAACGTTGGGATAACCGTCGGAAATCATTATTGATCGAATCATTTATTATCAATGTACCTATACCACCAATCTTTTTATATGAGGTGGAATATGCAATATATGAGGTCATGGATGGCCAACAGAGATTAACAACGATCCGTGATTTTTACGAAGATAAATTTAGCTTGGAAGGACTTGAATATTGGCGAGAACTAAATGGTAAAAAATATAGCGAATTACCTAAAAATGTTAAAGCGGGTATTGATAGGCGTTATTTATCCTCCATTGTCTTACTTGAAGAAACTGCAAAATCTGAACAAGAGGCAGAATTCCTAAAAAAAATTGTGTTTGGTAGGTTGAATAGTGGTGGAGAAAAATTAACCTCTCAAGAAATGCGTAATGCACTGTTGAGCGGTAAGTTTAATAAATTATGTATAGAGCTGGCTCAAAACGATTCGTTTAGGAAATTATGGCATTATCCACTGGAAAGTGAAATCGAGGAATTACTTTTCAAAAGCGAGGACGAAATTAAGGAGACAACCTATTCAGTAAGTACAATCGAGTCTTACAGAAAAATGCAAGATGTAGAGTTAGTACTGCGCTTTTTTGCATATAGACATTTAGAACATTGGGGGGGGCAATTAGACTTGTTTTTAGATCAATACTTAAAAAATGCTAATGAATTTCCCGACTCAACCTTGATTAATTTAAAAAATATTTTCTTAGATACTATTGAACTCATTTTTAAGATTTTAGGGCAAAATGCCTTTCTGCTTCCGGGTAAAAAATACAAATCTCCTACAAAAACAATGTATGATGGATTGATGCAAGCATTCTCTCAAAATACTCAACATAAGCAAGTCTTTCTAGACAAGAAATATGCTATTTGTGATAAGTTTTACGGTCTTGGGGAAATTCTTGATCAAGAAAGTAGCCATGAATCAAAATTATTTGATGGGAGGTATAATCACAAAAATAATGTCCAAGCCAGGATAGATTATTTCAGAGCTTTTTTAGAAGCTTTCATATCCAAAGATCAAAAAAATTAGTGATGAATGTTGAATTACTCGAAGAGTTCGGAAAAGAAATACAAAAAATATATTTTTATATGAACCATGTTCAATCAGTTAATAAAATTATTGAACATTCACTCTCAGACAATGACACTGAGCAGACACGACGACTTTTAACTCAATTTCAACAAAATCATAAATCAACTGAATTCAGGGCAGATAAAAAGATTTTTGAATACAAAGTTATCATTATTTTTATTTATGGTGTTTTAGAAAGGTTTGTGTCAATCTGGATAGGAGAGTACTTGTACAAAGTCTCTAAAATAGTTCCATATGATGAGTTATCATTTAAAGAAAATCATTTTGAATTCTCAAATAGGTTGATAAGTATGATACTCGAGAAACGTTGGGACAAATATGAGCATTTAAAGAAAGAAGAGATACTTGAAAAGTTAAACGACTGTTTGAAAAATCCTAAAAATTACGAGCTTAATACTGATGCCTTCACTATTCAAGCTGGTAATTTAAGACACAAAAAAATTTGCGAAATATTTAATCGCTTGCATATCAATCTGGACGAATATTTAGGAAAAGATGAACACTTTACAAATGCAATAGGACTATTTGAAAAGGGGATCGCCTCTATGGAACCCTCAATATTTTATGCTAAAATCGATGATTTAGTTAGAAGAAGGAACGAAATTGCACATGGAATTGATGTTGATGATATACTAGATAAGTCCTCAATTGAAGATGTGATTATTTTTATGAGGTCTTATTGTAAAGCGTTATTTAGAGCTTTAAATGTGAATTACATTGAACAAGAAACCAAATACTTATATCAAGAAATTAAGGTAGTTCACCAAGTCTGGGATAGAAAAATACTTGGTTTTCAAATAGATAACTACTTAATAAAGAAAGGTGATTTTTTAATAGTAAAGGATAATAAAGGTGTGTTTTATAAGGAGCAAATCATTGAAATCCAGGTGAACAAAAAAGCTTATGATTCTATAACAGTAAAGGCAAAAACGGATATTACTATACGTACAGAGTTAAAAATTAAAGACAACTGGACTTTTTATTTAGTTAAAAAATGAATTAAACCTACCATTACCACTCCAACACCCCACTCCCCACCAAGGGCAGCATCTTCTTTTTACAAGCCTCACTCAAAGGATTACCTTGTACAAATACCTTTTGCAAGCGTGGGAGCTGGTAAAGCTCCATGGGTAAGTTGCGCAACTGATTGTCCCGAAGATCCAGCTCTTCCAGGCCCAACATACGGCCAATGGCGGCAGGTACATGCTGTATGGGGTTGTTGGGCAGTCTTAACTTTTTCAGGCCTCCAAGGCGGGTAAGGATGAGGGGAAGCTCCGAAAAGTTATTATAGGCCATATCCAGCATAATCAGCTTTTGTAGAGAACCGGCTGAGTCGGGAAGTGCTTCCAAGTAGAGCCAACGTAGATACAAAAACTGAATGCTGCTCAAAATACCGAGAAAATTATGCTCCAAGCAAAGCAATACCTTTTTAGGATCTTTAGATATGATTTTTCTGACTTCATCGGTCAAGAGTCCTCCCTCGGCCATCTGCAAACCCAAAAGCTGGAGCTGGGGATTATCCGAGCATAATACATTTTTAAGTTTCTCAAGCGAGGAGGAAGCAGGCATAATCAAAAGGCTATTGGGGGCGGGAAGTGGGTAGCGGAGGGATACAATCCAAGAGTTGCCGGATATCTATATCCAAAGCACAACGGAAATGGCCTTCCGGACAGGCCCGTTTGCCATGTAAACCACAAGGCCGACAAGCTAATGACTCTTTTACTTCTACGATATACCGAGTTTCTGATAAGGGGCCAAAGCCAAATTCGGGAATGGTAGAGCAAAAGATAGCACAAACCGGGGCATTCATCGCCGATGCAAGGTGCATAGGCGCCGAGTCATTGACAAAATTCATTTGAGCGTGCTCCATCAAGGCTGCAGAGGCCAGTAAACCCAGCTGACCGGCCAAGTTGCTTACCCGGTCAGGATCGGAGTTTTGACGAATAGATGCACAAAGCTCCTGGTCGGATGGGCTTCCTAGTAAATAGATCACGTAGTCCTGGGGTATTTCCCGGATAAACTTCTCCCATTGGGAAGCCGGGAATTGCTTAGTATGCCATACCGAGGCTGGGGCCAAGCATAGATAGGGCAGCCTTTTAAATTTTTCTACGGCTTGGTAGTCTGCTTCCTGAGGATAAAGTTTTGGCCGGATTCTCTCAGAATCACTAAAACCTTCCAAGAGTTGGATATTGCGGTCTACCTCGTGGATACCTTCTCCAAATTGATGGGCTATTGCCTGGCTAAAAGCAAACGAAAGAGGATTTTTACGGAAGCCCCGGGTATGTCGGGCCCCAGAAAAAAGGGTGAAAAGACCGCCACTAGCAAACCTCTGCAAAGTGAAGAGCACATCGTAACGTTCCCGCCGGATTTGCCCAATAATTTTCCGGGCATTGCGGTATTTATCTTTTCTTTTATCCCAAATGAGCACCTGGCGGAGCCGCGGATGCCCTCTCAATAGGCTTTCATTGCCTTTTCGGAGCAAGAAGTCTATCTGGGCATTGGGATATTGCTTTTTTAATTTTTCAATTAGGACCGTAGCCAAAACCACATCGCCCAAAAATGCGGTTTGAATGATTAAAATCTTTTGTACATTCCCTGGCAAACTCATATAGCTACGCGATAAACAAAAGGTTTATAAGAAAATAGGGTTTTCAAAACTATGAAAAAAAATCAGATCCACCGGGTGAAGTCTTGGCTCTTCTACTTTTTCCTCTTGACCGCTTGCACAAATCCGGGAGAGATGACGATAGACTATACTAGCCAGTTTATCGAGGGCTTTGCCTTAATTCGCTCAGGCGATCTTTGGGGGTTTATTCGCCAAGATAGTACAGTCTTGGTTATTCCCCGTTACCAAATGGCGGCTGAGTTTCACGAATTACGGGCCTCGGTACAAAATAATGGAAAGTGGGGCTTTCTGGATACCAGTGGCCGAGAGATTATTCCCTTACAATACGATATGACGGGCAATTACCACCAAGGCCGGGTATGGGTAGAGCAAGGGGGGAAGTACGGTTTTATTGACGCCCAAGGCCAAGCCATTACCCCACGGGTGTATGATCATGTAGAAGATTTTTTTGAAGGCTTGGCTCGGGTGAGTCAAGGTGGTAGGATAGGCTATATTGATAGGCAAGGGCAAACCGTTATTCCTTTTTTATATGATCGGGTTTGGAAGTTTCATAAGGGATTGCTCAAAGTCGAACGGGCAGGCAAGTTTGGGTTTTTAAACCGAAAAGGGCAAATCCTGATCCCGGTTGAGTACGAGGAAGCCCAGGATTTTAGTGAAAAACAAATCCGTTTAAAAAAAGGGGAGAGACTAGAGTTTTGGGATTACCAGGGGAAATGCCAAGAAGGTTGTGAATGATACACTTGCTAGGGTAAAAAAAAATACATTCCTTTAATAGGTTTTAAGAAACTGTTTAAGTTTAGTTTTTGTCGGCGAAAAGGGTCAGTTTTGGGTTCTGATGAAATCAACAAGGAGCGCATAGCAGCGCTATGGGCGATAAATTTGATGAAATCAGGTTCCCGTATTTCTATTTTAAAATGGCCCTTTGTAGCCCATATAATTAAATTTAAACAGTTGCTAAGCCTTTATGAGTTTCTTTTTCTTAACTTAAACCTGCGCTATGAGTTTTTCTCCTTTACGAGTGGGAGGAGTACCCGAACACTTTAATTATCCTTGGCACTTAGTCCAAGAAACCGACTTACACCAAAAGCTAGATTTTTCATTTACTTGGCAAGATTTTCCCGGAGGGACCGGAGCTATGAGCGAGGCCTTGGAGCAAAATGAACTGGATCTGGCCATTATGCTTACGGAAGGGTCGGTAGCGGGTATTCAAACCGGGAAGACCTTCCAAATCCTTGGAACTTATGTGAATAGTGCCCTTAATTGGGGTATCCACGTGGCGGCCCCAAGCCCATGGGCCTCGATCCAGGCTTTGGAAGGGAAACGTTTTGCGATAAGCCGCTACCATTCGGGCTCGCACCTGATGAGTTTTGTCCTAGCCAAACAAAACGCTTGGGCTCCTCAAGACCTATCCTTTGAGCTAGTAGGAAATATGGAAGGGGCAAGAAAAGCTTTAAAAGAAGGTCAGGCCGATGCTTTTATGTGGGAAAAATTTACCACCAAACCCTTGGTAGACTCGGGAGAATGGCGCCGCATTGGCGAATGCCTTACCCCTTGGCCCTGCTTTGTCCTGGTAGCCCGTAAGGAGATTATCGAGGAGCGGGCCAATGAGATATTGCCCTTGTTGGAAGTAGTGAAAGAAGCCCTTTCTTATCACGATAAATCCAGTAAAATCCGCTATATCGCCGATAAATATGCCCTTCGTTTGGAAGATGTGGCTACTTGGTTTGCCTTTACGGAGTGGCAAGTGAGCCCCCATTTATCTCGGGCAGCTATTGAAAAAGTCCTTACCTATTTGACCGAATTGGGGGTCATAGAGTCGGCATCTGACCCAGAATTGCTAAAGGCCTGTATTTGTGCCTGGGAGTAGGCTTTGGAGAGCAGCCCCGTTTTTGTCACTCCTCCCGCTTCTCTGCTCTCTCTGGCTTAGGGATAGAGCGGCCTGTTTGAGCTCGTGCGGGCCCGGTGCGTAAAGGCAGCGAGTAGCGAAAGCCCGGCCCGCGCCGGCAGAGATGTCAAATCGGATAGGATTTTTTGGGGGCGCGGGCAAGCCCCACCTACGAAGTTTAGAGGGAGATTAGCTTTTGAATTTGATCTTGAATGAGCCCTTCAATAAAGCTATCTTGCAAGGCCCCGTCCTGAAAATTACGGGCAATAAACGGGATTTTAATGCGCAAACTGATAACATCGGTACCCAAATAAGATAAGATATCATTGAGATGGCTCAAGGCCAATGCCCCCCCCTGCATACCGGATGATAAACCCACCAAAGCGGCCATTTTGTTTTGCAAAGAATCGGGGTAACGGAGGGCATCAATAAACACTTTTAAGACACCCGGGAAGGAGCCATTGTATTCTGGAACAATAAAAATGAATTTATCACTCGTGTCTACGGCTTGCTGATATTGGGCAAAATGCGGATTTTTACCCGCGTTTTCGTACAAGGCAGAGGCAATAACATCGTCTGGGAGTTGCATGAGGTCAAGTATGCGGGCCGTCACGTGGTGCTTTTGGAGCTGAGCCAAGTAGTACTCGGCCATAAGCCTGGAATTGGAATCTGAACGATTGGTACCGCATATAATAGTAATCATAAGTCAAAAATAGTTACTCAACGTGAATGCGGACCGGGCGGACCTCATAGCCCGCACTTTTTAAAAGATGCAAAAGACCGTATTTTCCTGGAAGGTGCCCGGCCCCCACGGCTATAAATGCGTTTTGATCACTTTTTAAAACCTCTCGCAAGCGGATAATCCATTGCTCATTGCGGTTTACCAGTAAACTTTCCAGCTCTTCGGGGTCGGTATTGCTCTCCATAACCTGGAGCAGCCCGTTCAAGTCTTGTTTTACATACAATTCATTGAGCTGGTTCATTTCATCGGTAGAAGAGCCATCTTGGTCGTAAACCATTTCCAGCAACATGTCTACCTGGCGTTCTAAGGAGTATCCGTCATACAAAGCCGAAAACTGTTCGTCGATGGTTTCTAAGCCTTGCACTTCCTTGTTTAATTCCCGGGCTCTTTTTTGAAAATACCCATCCATAGAGCTGCTCAGGGAGCTCTCCATCAAATTGGGTCGGGCCCCGCTTTCATCCGACTCCGCTTCCATATACTTGGCCACCATGATGATTTGGTAGAGAAAAATCGGCTTGAAGTTGTTAAAGGGGGTTAAGCCGATCCCCAAGTATTTTCTAAGGCATTTATCCGTTGCCTGATAATCTTCCTCGCTGAGTAGGTTTTGGAGTGAATTTTCTTTCATCAACAAGGAGGACGTAAACTTTTGCATGAGGCTTAGATCATTTTCCTCAATCACGATCTCACCCAAGAACAAATCTGTACTTTGTAGCAAGCTGTCAATCAGGGGGCTTTGTTCTACAAACTCAATGGCGTGTAAATGATGTGTACCAAACAAATAGCTAGGCCCAGCGTGTTGTGCCCCACGGATCTCCCAAAAAATGGAATTGTCCCAGTGCGTTTCTTGGGCCAGGGCAGGCAAGCTGGATAACACTGCCCCAAAGAACAAACAGATATATAAGATGGTTTTTTTCATGAGGGCAGAGATTTGTTCAAGCTGGGCTTTTTTAGTAAAAGGAATGCAAAATTAAAAGAACAGGCGTCGCGAGATGATAATGATCAGACATATCAAAAACATGACGATAGAAATCCGGTTGATCCCGTGCATGACACGCAAGTTAAAATTGCTGGGATGAGACGGATCGGGCTTTCGGAATACCCGAATGAAATAACTAAATACTTCCCCAAATCGGAAGAAGTGTTTTACGCGATTTTCTTTATGACTCATAATAATTTTCTTTTATGAAGCAGTTTTGAAGGCGAAATGTTTTGCCTTGGGTTTTTATTCTGCCATTACCTTGGGCTCGATCCATTTCCCATCTTCCCGGATCAACTCAATAAGCTCATCCACGGCATACTCAGAAGGGACCGAACGCTTCACGACTTCTTGGCCGCGATAGAGGGTGATTTTTCCTTTACCCGATCCTACATAGCCATAATCGGCATCGGCCATTTCTCCGGGACCGTTGACGATACAGCCCATAATCCCGATCTTAACGCCTTTTAAGTGGTCGGTACGTTTACGGATCATCGCGGTCGTTTCCTGCAAGTCAAACAAGGTCCTTCCACAGGAAGGACAGGAAATGTATTCGGTTTTGGTCATTCGCGTACGGGCCGCTTGTAATATTCCAAAACCAATCTGATTGGCTTGTTGCAAGAAAGCGAGAAGCTCAGCCCGTTCTGGGTATTCCTTTTTCGGCTGGGGTGAGATGATAATTCCGTCACCCAAACCATCAATGAGAAGTCCTCCCGCATCGGTTGCCGCAAATAACTGAAAGGATTCTTCATCCTCTGTGTCGTAGTCTCTCACAATAACGCAGGGTAGGGAGATTTTATGCTCCATCAATAAAAAGAAAATGCGGCGAAGCTCGGGCATGGCGTGATGATTTTGAGTACCTAGCATCAAAATCAAGGATTCGGTCTCGGCCATTTTTCTTAACAGGGATTCGTCTATTTCGGGGAGAGAAATCCTTAGGAAATTGGCTTGTGGGGAGCGCTTATCTTCTTTTAAAAAGGTTTCTTTATCAAAAACTGGAAAAGATTCTTCTTTTTCAGCTTGCCAAGCACCAAAGTTTTGTAGGGCTTTTAGCCCATTGGGGAACATAAACGGTACCGTTTGCTCGCCCAGGTAGACATAATCGGCTCCGGTATCGCTCATGCCCCATTTATCCAGGGCAGGTAGGTACGTATGGCCGACACTTTTAAAATCTTCGGGCTCTAATGGGGCCAGGCGACTCAGGTCGGCAATGACTCGGGGAACATTGCCCCCGCCAAAATTTAATACTTCTTGCGTTTCTCTACGCGCATACGCGTACGGATCTTTGGGGATATGGACCAGGGGCGGAATACTAGCGTGGGGCACCCGTTTCTGGTAGCGATCTATCAGTTTTTGAGCCACCGGCATTTCCATTTCGGGTTCTTCGGTAAGGGATACCCGTACCGTATCGCCCAAGCCATCTTCTAGCAGCGTGCCGATTCCCACAGCCGATTTAATCCTGCCATCTTCTCCATCGCCGGCCTCGGTTACACCTAGGTGCAGGGGATACGGTTTGAAACCTTCTTCGTCCAGCTTTTGCACCAATAAACGGTAGGCTTGTACCATCACGCGGGTATTGCTGGCTTTCATCGAGATCACGATATCGTAGTAATTGTGGTCTTCACAAATTCGTAAAAACTCCAGGGCCGACTCGACCATACCCAGGGGGGTATCGCCGTAACGACTCATAATACGGTCAGAAAGGGAGCCGTGATTTGTCCCGATACGCATAGCCGTACCATACTCCTTACAGATTTTAACGAGGGGGGTAAACCGCTCTCGGATACGGGCCAACTCTTCCTCATAACTGGCATCGGTATACTCAATCACCTCAAAGCGTTTTTTATCGGCGTAGTTGCCGGGGTTTACCCGAACTTTCTCTACAATTCGAGCGGCCAGCTCGGCGGCATTTGGTGTAAAATGTATATCGGCCACCAATGGGGTAGGATACCCTCTCTGGCGAAGCTCTTTCTTTATATTTTCCAGGTTTTGGGCCTCTTTGATACTTGGGGCGGTAATCCGCACATATTCACAACCGGCTTCAATCATACGTATGGATTGCTCTACCGAGCCCAAGGTATCCATCGTATCTACGGTGGTCATAGATTGCACCCGGATAGGATTATTCCCACCCAGGGGAACATCTCCTATGTTGACCTCTATGGTTTTCCGTCTTTGGTATTGGGTGAGGGAAGGACAATATAGCTTGGGCTTTGCGTGTGAATCAGAATCCATCGGAAGGGCATTTGCATCCAGCATAAATACCAAAATGATTGGTGAAAAATTGAATTTAGGCAAAAGTAGTAAATTCCGAATAATTTAGTCTTATTCCGAACTACTATCCCTATGCATAACTTCAGGAAGAGGGGAAAGATTCTAAAAAGTGTTAAAAAACTTAGTAATGTTCATTAGGTATTCGGGAAAAAATCAATTTTCCAAGCATTTCCGGGGAATTGTCTTAATTTTACGTGATTGCTCACTAAGCTTATATACCGATTGGGAGGGATGGGGGCTTCCCCGCGCAATACCCTAATTGCCTTTTTTTACATGTCTGCCGGCGCGGGTCGGGCTGTCGCTACTCGCCGGCTCCCCCACAGCCAGCGGCGGGCTCAAACAGGCCGCTCCATCCCTAAGCCAATGGACAATCAGGCATAGATTGCTTGTAAGTAGTGAAAAAGATAAAATTTGATAATCAATCCCCGGCTAAATAGAACTGGATTATGAACCGAATGCAACTTGTCAGCTCCACCTCGCCCTGGCTGATCCTCCTCTGCCTACTCATTGGAGCGCTTTATGCTTTCTTGCTTTATCAAAAAAAAGCACCTTGGCCCACCTATTGGAATTATATCCTGGCCTTTTTCCGAGGGGCCGTTGCTACCATAATCGCCATGTTGCTTTTATTAAACCCGCTTTTCCGACAAGTAGAAAACACCCAAGAAAAACCGACCTTGGTGCTAGCCCTAGATAATTCAGAATCTTTGCCAAGCGGAGCCGATTCGGCATCTATGCGAGTGCTCATGGAAAATGTAAAAAACTTGGGCCAAGAGATGGAAAAAGCCGATATGCATCTGGAAGTCCGTACTTTTTCGGGAGCCATCCCGATGGGTGAATTGGAGCAGGTGAAATTTGACCACCCCAGCTCAGATTTGGGCCAATTGATAAGAGGGATCCAAAATGATTATGAAAACCGCAATCTGGACAAAATAGTACTGATTTCTGATGGTATCCATAATCAAGGTATTTCACCCAATTATCAAGTCTATGGTAATCCTGTCTATACGATGGCTTTAGGAGATACCACTCCGCAAAAAGACGTGAAATTATTAGCAGTTTTGGCCAATAAAGTGGCTTACTTAGGAAATCAATTTCCCGTAGCAGCCGAAATTGAAAATGTAGGCTATACCCAAGGACCCATCCGGGCCTTTCTTACCCAAAACGGTCAAATTCTCGATCAAAAAACCTTGACTTTCAAAGAAGACGGAGAAGTACAAGAAGTTACTTTTTACACCAAGGCCCAACAAAAAGGCATGCAGCATTATGTTGTTCAAGTAGAAATCCAAAATGCTGAGTTTTCCACCTTGAATAATGTACGCGACATTTATGTAGAAGTAATCGACGGGAAGGAAAAGATACTTTTGGTAGCGCATAATCCCCACCCCGATATCAAAGCGCTCAAAACAGCAATCGAGAAAAACGAGAATTATGAGTTTTCATTCTTCATTCCGGGTATTAACCAATTAAAAGAAGATAAGTATGACTTGGTGATTTTTCACCAGGTCCCTAACCTACGCAATGTAGGAAATGAGCTTGTAGATAAATTTAAAAATACAGCCCGATGGTTTATCTTGGGAGCCCAAAGTGACTTAAACTCCTTTAACCGGTCCAATAACGGGATACGGGTCTTGGAACGGATTCGTCGGATGGACCGCGTGACCCCAGTCTATAACCAAAGCTTTAATAAATTTACTTTTGACGCTCAAAAAGTCGCTTTGATTGAGCGACTCCCTCCCTTGGCCGTACCTTTTGCCGACTATGCCCTGAGCAATGGCAGTGAGGTACTCCTTAGTCAAAAAGTGGGCAATATCCCCACCGACAAGCCTATGCTCCTGGTCAATCAACGCAATAACGTCAAAACAGCCGTCTTAACCGGAGAAGGGATTTGGCAATGGCGACTCGAGGAATTTGCCCTCGGCAATAGCCACGAAAGTTTTGATGAGCTTATTTCTAAATTGATACAATACTTATCCTCCAAAGAAGACAAACGAAGACTTCGAGTGTATCCTATCAATACCGAGTTTTACGATTTTGAAAAAGTGGTTTTTGAGTCGGAGGTTTATAATGAAATTTACGAACGGGTTTACGACCAGAAAATAAACTTGACATTGCAAGATGAAGCCGGAAAAACCTATACCTATCCCTTCACTTCCAGCCAGGGAAATACCCGCTTTGAGATAAGTGGGCTCAAAAAAGGCGTGTACCGCTATCAGGCCACGGCCCAGGTACAAGGGCGCTCAGAGCAGTCTTCTGGTCAGTTTACAGTAAAGGATTTACAATTGGAGTCCTTAAACAGTACCGCCAATCATAATTTGCTTCGGCAAATATCACAAAAAACCGGAGGTAGTTTCTTTCAAGCCGATCAGTTTTCCGATTTAATTACGAAGTTGAAAGAGTCCCGCAAGCCAGATATTATCCATAGCACCGAAACCTTATCAGAAATTATTAATTTTTGGTGGATATTTTTCCTTATGGCGCTACTAGCGGCCCTAGAATGGGGCTTACGTAAATATCAAGGAAGTTATTAAACCAATTTATCCCGTAAAAACGACGTTTGTACCCATAACTTGTATAAGTGAGATATTTTATTAGTTTTGTATTAACTAGTAAAGAATATATTCCCTTCTTCAACCCCACCTTCTTAAATTCCATTATCTAAACCAGACTTTTGGAACACAAACAGTATGAAAAAATTATTGCTCCTACTAGTAGGGGTGATGCTGGCTTTTTACCTATCAGCCCAGGTAAATAACCCGCCCAATTCGCCCTATATTAGTACAAAACAGACTTCGGGTTCCCATAAAGTTGATACGGCAGTAGAAGCAGCGCGTAAACTTTGGGAAAAGAACCCCAAAAAAGCCCTAGAACTAGCCAAGGAAGCGGTCAGTCTAGCCCAATTGACCAATTACCGACGCGGTTTAGCCCATGCCTGGGTATGCCTTGGAGATTTTTTGCTCACCCAGGGAGATTACCCCTTAGCCTACCAATATTACTGGCAGGCTCGCCAAGTGTATGAAAACAGCACATTCCTCACCTACCTAGCTGAAATCGATTTTAAATTGGCTAGGGTTTGGGAGCACTTTGGAGCGCATCAAAAAGCCCTCCATTACCTCCATTTGGCTCGTCTGAATACTTCTCCCAAGAAACGTAAGCACCTAGCCTTGATTTGGTACCAATCGGCCGAACAGCATAAGGAAATAGGCCTCATCGATTCGGCTATGATATGCTATGAGAAATCCCTGGGTATATATACCCAAATAGGAGCTCTTGAGCATCAAATGAAAGTCTTAAAAGCTTTGGCCCAACTGTCTCACCGAGAAAACGATTGGGGAAAGTCGGAAGAATACTGGTCAAAATATCTTAGCCTGGCCCGGCTTACATTCAACAAAGCTGAGATCTTACGCTCCAAACTCTACTTAGGGAAAGCTATGATGCACAAAGGGGAGATGAAGAAGGCCGAAAAACTGATCAAACAAGCCGTTCGGGAAGATAAAAACCTGGCCACTCCCCAAGTTTCTGTGGAGTTGCTGATGGGTTTGGCTTCGGTGTACACGCAGCAAGAAAGAAGGGGAAAAGCCTTAGGAATATACAAAAAGGCCTATAAGTTGAGTCAAGATATCCCAGTCTTGCCCCTCAGAAAACAAGTATTGGAAGCGTATATTCAAAGCTTGGAAAAAGCGGGAAACAATGATTCCTTGGTATACTATTATCAAGAGCTAAGTACGGTACTCAAAGCTCAGGAAAATCAAGATACCCAATTGCGTCGCGACAGTGGACGGAAGGTCTTAAACCTACAAGTGTGGGAGGAAAAGCAAAAAGCAGAGTTATCCGACCAAGCCTTTCAAAAGAAAACGAGTTACACGCTTATCGGTCTCTTATCATTTTGTTTCTTTCTTACGTTAAATGTGCTACGGAATAATCGCCAAAAGCAAAAGATTAACCAACTCCTCAAGCTACAAAATGAAGAAATTCGAGCTCAAGGAAAATCCTTGAAGCAGCACAATCAGGAATTGATCCAAAAGCACCACGAAATACAATTGTACAGCCAGGAAATTTTGCAAAAAAACGATGCACTTCGGGTTAAAAGCCAAGAGATACAAAAGAAAAGCTTGAAAATGGAAAGCAGTATCCGCTATGCGAAGCGTATCCAGGAAGCACTCTTGCCCATGCAGGATAAGATGAAGCAAAGCCTTTCCGACTTATTTATCCTATTGAAGCCCCGAGATATTGTCAGCGGGGATTTTTATTGGTTTGCCGAAACCCAGTCCAAATTCAAAACCCGCAATGGGCAAGCTCCCCAAGCTCCAGGAAAATCAGATAAAGTTTTTTTGGCCGCCGTAGATTGTACCGGACACGGAATACCGGGGGCCTTCATGTCCATGATGGCCAATGAAATGTTGGATCACATCATCTTAGAACGCCGCATCGAAAAGCCAGATTTGGTATTAAACCATTTGCACAAAAGTGTCAGAAAGGCCTTAAAGCAGGCCCAAACCGATAATCGGGATGGCATGGATATGTCACTCGTAGTAATAGACCGGGTGCATAACACCTTGGAATTTTCAGGAGCGCGTAATCCCTTATTGATTATCCAAAACGGATGTATACGCCGTATCAAAGGCGATATCATGCCAATAGGCGGGGTACAACCCGAACCCGAAAGAAAGTTTAAACGCATAAGCATCCAACTAGATCATCCCACTACCTTGTATATGCTCTCCGATGGGTATCAAGATCAGTTTGGGGGCAATAAGGGAAAAAAATTCCGCTTAAAACGTTTGGAAAGCTTATTGCTCGAAATTCATAGAGAACCTATGGAGCGACAAAAACAGATTTTGGACGAAACCCTCAGCCACTGGATGCGGGGCAAGTACTCCCAAATTGATGATATCTTACTTATGGGAGTACGGGTTTTTCCCGAGAAACACCATAAAGAGCCCGTTTTTCGGAAGCTCCTACGGGCGTATTCCCCCGAACAAGTATAAAATGCATTCGCTTTCCACGATTGCTACTATATTTGCATTCGGCTTTACATTTGTTCAACCCTATTTATGTTTGTAGAACCTATCAAAAGATCCGGGCAGCAAGCCGGGTGGATTGAAGTCATCACGGGCTGTATGTTCTCGGGTAAAACCGAAGAACTTATCCGTAGAGTTACACGGGCCAAAATAGCCAAGCAAAAAGTGGTGATGTTTAAACCAACGATTGATAATCGTTACCATGCCCAGCATATCGTTTCGCACGATGCCAATGCTATATATTCTCATACTGTAGAAGACTCAAAGGCTTTACAAGAAATAGCCCTTCAAGAAAAAACCGATGTCGTTGGCATCGATGAAGGTCAGTTTTTTGATGAGGGTATTGTAGACGTTTGTAATCACCTGGCTAATCACGGCATCCGGGTAATCGTTGCCGGATTGGATATGGATTACCAAGGCAAACCCTTCGGCCCGATGCCTTTTTTAATGGCCGTAGCCGAATTTGTAAGCAAACTTCACGCGATTTGTGCTAAATCTGGCGAATTGGCCAATTACTCCTACCGTAAAATTGCTTCCGATGAACAGGTGCTCCTCGGAGAAACCGAAGTATACGAAGCCCGATGCCGAGCCCATTTTTTTAATCAAAATGACGAGGTGCCCAGTCTTGGAGTAAACCCAGAAGCCACAGAACCCAAAGCGGAAAATTCGCCGAGTTCAGAGCACGAATAAGCGGGTTTTACCAGCCCAGCCCCCGAGCTGGGGCATGATTTTTATGAGGTGGGCAAGTTTAACTTGAACGTATTTGTTTAAATTGATAATCCATACTGACCCAAGATTATGAATGCACCTCCCAGTACAACCCAGGCCGCCCTTAAATTTGGTATTTATACGGGACTCGCCTCTGTACTTTTTTATATAGTGATTATTCTGACCCATCAATTCCAAGCTCCTATCAACTCATTAGTCAATGTGATCCTGATTGTGGGGATGGTATATGGCATAAAAGAGTATAAAAATCAAAGTGGGGGCTATTGCACCTTTGCCCAAGGATTTGGCATTGGGATGTTCGTTTCTACCATCACGGGGGTACTCACCGGGATTCTGATAATGATTTACCTCCACTATGACCCCGCCCTAATCGAGAGTCTGGAACAGGCCCGGGAATTACAACTGGAAGAGTCTAACTACTCAGATGAACGTATCGAGCGAGAGATGCAGATTTTCCGTAGAATGGCCGGGCCTAACCTTTTTTTCTTCATTTTTGTAATTTTGTATGTCCTAACTGGTTTTATCTTAAGCTTGGTCATTGCCGCGCTTAACCGAACTGTTCCTCCGAGAGCTGAAATGGGGGATGAATAAAGCCCTTTATGTGTTTCAGCCTAAAGCAAAATCATGATTAGTCAAACCGTACCAAACACGCAAACTGCTCCCGATATCAGTGTCGTAGTACCCCTCTACAATGAAGAAGAATCCCTGCCCGAGCTTTGTGACTGGATTGTCCGGGTAATGGATGAACACCAATTTAGCTACGAAATACTCTTAGTAAACGATGGGAGCCAAGATAACTCTTGGGCCGTTATTTTAGGCCTAGGTGAGCAAAACCCCCATATCAAAGGGATTCGTTTTCAAAGAAATTATGGCAAATCGGCCGCCTTGAATATGGGCTTTCGGGCTGCCCTGGGAAAGGTCGTCATTACCATGGACGCCGATTTGCAAGACAGCCCCGATGAAATACCCGAATTGTTCCGTATGATCCAGGATGAAAAATTTGACATGGTATCCGGATGGAAAAAAAACCGTAAAGATCCCCTTTCCAAAACCATCCCTACCAAATTGTACAATGCAGTGACCCGCAAATTTTCAGGGATCAAATTACACGACTTTAATTGCGGCTTAAAAGCCTACCGTAGCCCCGTAGTAAAGAGCATTGAAGTTTACGGGGAGATGCACCGCTACATTCCCGTATTGGCCAAATGGTCAGGGTTTAATAAAATTGGAGAAAAAGTAGTAGTGCACCAAGAGCGAAAATTTGGTAAAACCAAGTTTGGCCTCGAGCGGTTTCTGTATGGCTTCTTAGACCTATTATCCGTTACCCTGGTTACCCGCTTCCGAAAAAGGCCCATGCACTTTTTTGGCTCCTTGGGTACCCTGTCCTTTTTGATTGGGGGCCTGATCGCTATAAGTTTGATCATAGATCAGCGTTTTTTCTTCGACCAAGATCAAAGTATTATCACCCGGAGGCCTTTATTTTACTTATCATTAGTGGCCGTGATCATAGGGGTGCAGATGTTCCTGGCCGGTTTTCTGGGAGAACTCATGACCACCAATGCCCATCATGCCGATGATTATCTCATTAGTGAAACCAGTAACCTGAACCCCCCATCTTAAATATGCCCCCCGAAAACCTAGCCTTATGAAGTATTCTTTTGTGATACCGGTATATAACCGTCCGGAAGAAGTGGGAGAGTTACTAGCATCCCTCGCCCAGCAATCTTTCCGAGATTTTGAAATTGTCTTAGTAGAAGATGGCTCCAGCCTCAAATCTGATCAAATCGCCGAAAAATACAAAGAGCAGCTCGCTATCCATTATTTTTTCAAGCCCAATGAGGGGAGAAGTAAAGCCCGTAATTATGGTCTGGACCGTGCCCAAGGGGATTACCTTATTGTTTTAGATTCTGATTGCATCATCCCCGAAGACTATCTTAAAATTGTAGATCACCACCTAGGCCTAAGAGACTTGGATGCTTTTGGAGGCCCCGATGCGGCCCTTCCAAATTTTACCCCCTTACAAAAAGCCATCAATTATGCGATGACTTCCTTGATCACAACCGGAGGAATCCGAGGGAAGAAAAAGAAAGTAGCTCCTTATCAAGCCCGAAGTTTCAACATGGGCTTCCGTAAGGAGGTATATCATAAGCTGGGTGGATTTAAGACCATGATTGGGGAAGACATCGACCTGAGTATTCGTATACACCAAGCCGGTTTTCGACTGGAACTCATTAGTGAAGCTTTTGTGTACCATAAAAGGCGAACGAGCTTCCAACAATTTTACAAGCAGGTAAATAGGTTCGGCCAAGGCCGGGTCAATTTGATGCGGCTCTACCCCCAAACAAGCCGCTGGGTCTACGGCTTACCGAGTATGTTTTTGCTTTTTTGCCTCAGTATCCCGGTTTCGGCCTTTATTGATCTCCGTTTAACCGGTTTTTTGGGAGCGATTTTAGGGCTCTACATAGCGTTGATTTTTTCTGATTCCCTGAATCGTCATAAGAATATCCAAGTAGCCGGGCTTAGCGTGGTGGCTGTATTTATTCAAATGTTTTCTTACGGGAGTGGATTTTTGAAGGAACTGCTCCTGGTTCGGAAAGCCCGGGTGGATGACTGGCATTATGATAAGCCTAGTTTATCCAATACTCCCAAAGCCGAATAGTACCTAATGTCTTGATTTCGAGGATTAATTCTTTGAATTAGACAGAGTTTTTCGTATTTTTAAAAGAAAAATATGACCGTAAAAGCTCTTGAGTTTGCCGAAGAATTACAAGAAATTGCCCAGATCTCCAAAGTACTTTCTCACCCTGCCCGCTTAGCCATTCTTAAACATCTTGCCGAAACTAAATGCTGCATTTCCGGGGACATAGCCAATGAATTGCCACTTAGCCGCACGACGGTTTCCCAGCATTTGCAAGAATTACGTAAAGCAGGCCTCATCAAAGGTTCTATTGAAGGAACTAAAGTGAATTACTGTATCAATCAAGACCAACTGAAAACCTCTTGGGATAAAATAAATAATTTCCTGAATTTGGTCAATGCCGAAGAGGCCTCTGCCTGTTAAGGGCCTTATACTATCCTGGGGCTGCCCCCGGCAAAGAAATTGACTTGCTCCTGCTTCCTTTTGTGCCGCCGGGGTCGGGCTTTCGCTACTCGCCGGCCCACCCACAGCCGGCGGCGGGCTCAAACAGGCCGCTCTATCCCTCAGCCATAATTTGCTAAAAATACGCTAATCTCGCCTAATCGGGTAGGATATAAGGAGGACTTGCCGTATGTTTGCGTTATAAATCAATGGTCAGGTTTTATCTGCATTTAGGTCATGAAAACAAGCTTATTAACTGTATTATTCTTAGCTATCACTATGAGTACTGTACCCCATACTACCGATGCGCCAGAACTACTTTCGGGTTTAAAAAAGTACTGCGCTACCCTTGAGGCCGAGTTTGATCAAATTCCGGCAGAGCGTAAAGAAGAGTTAAACGGAATTGCCGAGTATTTACAGGGCAAAGTAAAAGAAGGGGCTCCTGCCCAATTTACAGTGATTTGTACCCATAATTCCCGTCGTAGTCATATGGGACAATTATGGATTCAGGTGGCGGCGGCGTATTACGGAATACCCCAAGTTACTACCTTCTCCGGAGGGACAGAAGCCACAGCATTCAATCCTCGGGCCGTAGCCTCCTTAAAGAGAGCTGGCTTTGATATCCAATCAGATAATAAAGAAGATAATCCAAACTATACCGTAACGTATAGCAAGGATGCTGAAAGCTTGCTCGCTTTTTCCAAAAAGTATGATAATCCTCAAAACCCTCAGTCAGGATTTTGTGCTTTGATGGTTTGTTCCCAAGCCGACGAAGCCTGTCCGATCGTACGAGGAGCCGAGAAGCGGGTATCTATCCCTTACCAGGACCCCAAGGCTTTTGATAATACAGATCAAGAATCTGCCAAATATGATGAGCGTTGCCGTCAAATTGCCCGGGAGATGTTTTATTTTGCTTCTCAAGTAAAAAAATAAACCTTTTTGATTGGACTCCAGCAAGGCCCGCCTTGGCTGGAGTTTTCTATTTATTTTCTCTTCTCTTGCTTTCCCAGCGACTATTTAGGGCCGATCCTCAACAATTAAGCTTTTGCTTCCTTCCATGCGGCCCATCATTCTCTTTACTTTTCTCGCATCCTGGCTCACCTCTAAAAAATGGCTTAGGGATAGAGCGGCCTGTTTGAGCTCGTGTAGGCCTAGCGGGGAAAGGCAGCGAGTAGCGAAAGCCCGGCCCGCGCTGGTATGCATGGGCACGTGGCTAGGTACGTGCTAGCGCGGGCAAGCCCCTATACCCGGAAGCTTCAATCTTGGGATATAGCCAGGATAATTTGAACTTTTGAGGCAAGCCGAGAGTTAAAATGTCAACTAACTTTCATTGCAATTGCTTAAATATATCCTAATAGCGCTCCTTTTCTTTTACCTCTTTTACAAGGGGGTTGACAAGATTTTTCGTTTCCTACGCATGTTTGCTCCCGAAGACACATCTAGGCAATCCCAGCGCAAGGGGATGCGGATTGAGTACGTGAGTGAAGATGAAAAACAGAGCCGAGAGCGCTCAAGAAAGTCGCAGCATGTAGGGGAATATATTTCTTACGAAGAAAGTAGCCAGAAGAAAGGCCCGCTTAGCGATTAGTCTCGATCGCTTGGGTGACGTATTCCATGCGCTTGAGTACGTCGGCATCTTTGGGGAGTATTTCTAGAATACGCGCATAATCTTGGCGGGCAAGCGGCCATTTTTCTTGCTTTTCGTAAGCGAGGGCCCGGTTGTAAAGAGCAAGCAATTGATAGGAGTTGCCTTCCAAAACCCGGTTACAATCGGCAATCGCTTCGGGTATAGAATCCATCTTGTAGTAATAGTAAGAACGGTCTACCAGAAAATTAGGATTGTCTGGCTCCATTTCCAAAGCCGTTTGGATATCCTTGAATGCCCCACCCAAATCACCCGATTCGGAACGATAGTGCCCTCGATCGCTGTAATAAACCGCTTGTTGCTTATTTAAACCAATAGCCGTATCTAAGTGGGCCAAAGCCCGGGGGTACACTTGCAGTTGACCGTAAATCAAACCCTTGATGTAATGATTTTTTTCTTGAGACGCTGAGGAGCTTATTTGCATGGCTTTCTCAATATCTTCTAAGGCAAGGGGAAAACGCCCCATAACTCCGTGCGTGATCCCTTTTAAGGTATACGAGTAGGGATTGAGGGAATCAATGAGTAGGGCTTGATTGCAGCTTAATAAAGCATTTTGGACCTGCCCCTGGTTGATTTGAGATTCGGCCCTTTCTTGAAAGGCCAATACCCGGATACTGTCTACTTCTTTTTGGTATTTTTCGGCCTTTAAGCTTAGGTAAGCATTTCCTATAAGGTCGGGTATTTTTCCTTTTTGATTGTTTTGTTGATAGATTTCTGGGAGCAGATAATTGGCGTACAAGAAATCATCTTTAGCACCTTCTGGGTTTTTAAGCCTTTGCCGGATAATGGCCCGGTCATAATAAAGAGCAGCCGTGGCTTCATCCAAGCTATCGGCATAGCTAAGGGCCTCATCCAAGTGCAGCAAAGCATCAGACAATTGATAGGTGTAAAATAAAGCCTTTGCCGAGTAATGCGAAAGACGGCTATCTTGAGGGGATTCGGGCAATTGAAAGTAAAATAGGGCGTCTTGGTATTTTTTCTGACGGAAATAGGCGAGGCCCCAATAGTAGAAATCGTCAATTTCCATGCTAAGGTTTTCTTTTGACATTTCTTCAAATAGCTCAATGGCCCCTTTATACTGCCGCTGGGCGATCATAACTTGGGCCTTGAGCAAGCGGGCATCGGCATCCCCGGGCTTGGTTTGCAAGCAAGCTTCAATACCCAGGCGAGCGGAGCGAAAATCGCCATCTAGATAGAAGGAATAAGCGCGATAATACTGAGCAAAAAAGTTTTTGGAGTCTATTTTCAGAATTTTGTTGAAGTAATGGATGGCATCTTTATAAAGATCAATAATGAAATAGAGTCCTCCTAAGGCATTATTGGTTTCGGTGTTGCTGCTATCCAATTCCCAAGCTCTTAGATAATCTAGTTCAGCCCTTTCAAAATCGGCCTGATAGAGGTGGGCCCGCCCCCGGTAAAGGTATAATTCTGATTTTTCGGGGTATTTAAAGAGCAAGGAGTCGTAGATTAGGATGGCCTGCTCATATTCTTCATCTTCGAGAAGGTAGTAGCTTTTGGCATAGAGCGCTTCGTAGTAATCGGGTTGGTCGGCAAGGGCACGGTTTAAGAGTTCATACCCTTTTTCACGATTGGCTTCATTAAAATAAGCAATAGCCTGCTCATAAAACAGCTCAGAAGATTTACTCTGGGCCCATATAGAGGTAGTAGACCCGAATAAAAAAAGGCTAAACAGTATCCCGTGGCTACATCTTGGGATTATCGTGAGCGTGCGGTAGTTAAACGTGTTCAAGGGTATTAATCATTAACTTAGTTAACACCGAATACTCAATCTAAAACAATGCCACAATTTCTTGTGGCATGTTTAAGTAGTTGGTTAAAAAGAACTTAACTTAACTTAATCCATTTTTATGGGAATGCTAACGCGGGTTTGGTCCCACAAAAGGAGCATATCTGTGCCAGCTTTGGTCTCTTCAAATAAGATGGTAAAGGCTTCATAAATGTCACTCATCTTGATGGCATCTACTTCAAAGCTCAATACATTGCGGTCTACATAATCTTCATATTTGTAGGCTCCCCATTGCCCGAGGACTTCATTAAAAATAATGGTCCATTTGTTTTGATTGGGGATCGTAAAAAGTGTGTAGGTACCGGCTTTTAAAAGGGAGCCTCCGATGAGGATATCGTCGGTAGTAGTGAGTTCGGTAGCTTCATTGGCTCCGGTACGCCATATAGAGCCATAGGGAACGAGATTTCCAAAAATGTCTCTTCCTCGTTTGGAAGGCTGTCCGTAAGTGACCTTTAAATAGTCATTTTCATTGCCTTGGTAGGTAGCCATGGCCAGAGGGCTGGCTTTAGGACGGGGTTTGATTACGTCTTGGGCACATAAACTTCCGGGGAAGCAAACCCACGTGAAAATAGCAATTTGGAAGATGCTCAGTAGTATTCTCAATTTTGGAGTACTTGTCTTTTGCATGGTAATCTTAGATTTGTTTGATTATGGGATTCCTTTGAACTAACTTGCAATTTGTCTAATGTGATAACGTTAAAAAGACAAACTTTGGGTGAATTGATCCATTTTCTTCCAAAAGGGTAGTTAAGGCAAGAAGGTTCCTGAGTTTACAGAAAGCTGTTACTGGAAGAAGAAGGAAAAACGACAACTAATAATCGGCAATGGTATTTCACATTTTCAGGATTTCCCTCCCATCTCGTCTTTTCTTTTTTATATGCATCTGGGGATGGAGTGTTTGTTCTCCTTTGCGTGCTCAAAATGATTCTACGGCTCGTTTTGAGCCCAGTTTTGTGCGGGCTTGTGTTCCTTTCACTATTCAAATTAACGACTTTAACCGGACTCAAGGGGCCGAACTCATTTCGTTTGTCTACAATTTAGACTCTTGTATTCTAGGAAATGGGGATATCAATGTGGCTTGTTTGGATACGGTTACCACGCATACGTATACAAGCCCTGGGATATTTCGAGTTGCTCAATTAGCTCAATTTAATAATAATGGTAACACTTTTGGAGATTCGGCAACGATGATTGTGGAGGTCTTACCTACCCCCCTACCTAACTTTATCATCCAGCCCTGTTCGGGGCGTGAGGTATCTTTACAAGTAGACACCACGGGCAACAGCTACGATCAATATATCATTGTTTGGGATGATCCCAACGATTTTTCTGATCCTGCCGATTTGGTAGCTGATACCCTTCCGCGTCAAATGCCTAATATTCGCCATGTATACTCAAGTATAGGGGATAGCCAAAGACAAATAACGGTGAGGGGTAATTATAACCCGGGAGGGTGTGGGGCTGAGCTAAGTCAAACGATTACCTTGACCCCTACTTTAGTGCCCCCCGAAATCAGGAGCCTGAGAAACCTGAACTTGGATGACCAAACGGGAAGCTTGGAACTTTCTTTTACGAGCGATGTCAATTTTAATTACGAGGTGCTTTTGAATGGGGCCTCACAAGGCCTTTTTCCGGGTAATGATGCCATAATTCAGGCTCAGTTTCAAAATATCAATACCCTTTCGGGGCCGGTTTGTGTAGAGATCGTAACTCAAGATGTTTGTGGAAACCGAGATACTACAGAGGCCGTTTTCTGTTCCCTAAATCTGAATGTGAACGCCGAGGATGGTCAAAACCGGCTTGCTTGGACCCCCTATCCCCGAACCGATATACTTTCTGGCAACCCTTTGGAGACTTTTCAATACATTGTTTATCGGGACGGATTGCCTTTTTTTACCAGTGACCAGATTGGCCTAAGTACGTTTGTAGACAATACGGTAGATTGTAATGTGGTGTATTGTTATCAAGTGGAGGCCATTTTTCAGACTCCGAGCATCCAGTTTTCTACCATTTCTAATGAAAGTTGCGTTACGGGCTTCCGCACAGAAAATTTGCCTGCATTGGATATTTTAAACTCGACGGTACAGACCGACCGAACGATTCGCTTATTCTGGGAAGTCCCAATACGACCATCCATTAGTGATTATACAGTAGATCGGGGGGATACCGTTTTTAGTATAAATGTTAGCTCATTTGATGCCTTAGATGTAGATGTACGTTTGGAAAACACGCCTTGCTATTCGGTTTTTTATCAAAACGAATGTGGGCAAACGGCCCCTACTTCCAACATTACTTGTCCCGTTTTTTTGCAGGGTGACTTAGTAGATCGAGGAGATGCTCTCCTTACTTGGAGCGCTTACCAAAATGCTAATAACTCCTTCCTAAACTATATAGTTGAGCGCAGGAATGCCGACGGAAATTTTGAGTCTATCGCCACCTTAAACAACTCGACCCTAAGTTTTGCAGATGTAAATACCCGAGCATCTACCCAAACGCTGTTCTACCGTATCCGAACGCTCATCTCTACTGTGCCCCTCCGAGAAAGTGTCTCCAATGTAATCGAGCTCTCTCAAGATTTTAAGGTCTTTTTTCCGAATGCTTTTACACCCAATGGGGATGGCTTAAATGATTTTTTTCGGCCAGAAGGGCTTTTTGTTAACGATATTACACTTTCGGTATACCATCGAGACGGGACATTGCTCTATGAATCTTCTGACATAAGTGAAGGATGGGATGGTAACCGCAATGGACAGCCTGCCCCTGAAGGAGCTTATATTTTTATTGCCAAGGGGATAGATTTTATTGGCAACAGCTTTCAAACCCAGGGAACCTTTACGCTCATCCGTTAATTTTATATTCTGGGTAGGATTTGAAGATGTGATTGTTTATTTTACACTCTTTATGTTTTCCTAGTGAGGCCAATTTTGGATTTTTATGAAGTCAAGTACAAAATGTTGCGACTTCCCCATAATCAGGAGTATAATTTCTATTTGCTATTATATATCAATTCTTCTATGTTCGATTTCAAAAACTTAATGGGTAAGGTCAAAGAAATGCAGGAAAAAATGCAGGTCGCCCAAGAAAACTTAGTAAACATTCAAACCAGTGCCGAGTCGGGAGCTGGTATGGTAAAGGCTACGGTAAACGGTAAAAAACAAGTTGTAACTTTAGACATCGATCCCGATATAATTAAGTCGGATGATAAGGAAATGTTGCAAGACTTGGTGGTGGCGGCCGTCAATAAGGCATTACAGGAAATGGATGGCATGGTTAAAGAAGAATTGAAAAAGACCACTCAAGGAGTTATTCCTAACTTTCCGGGCTTAGACTTCGGTAATATGGTCTAGGCGCCTAAGGCAATGAGTGCCTTGCACCGCTTATATTTTTATTTAGGGGCCATACACCTTTTGAAATACTCATCTATACGCTTGCAATCTATATCCCATGTCGGATAGCAATTCTTCCATAGATCAATCACTCCAATCGGTAGCCCTTGTCATCCTCAATTATAATGGGCAACACTGGCTACAAAAATTTCTCCCGGGGGTAGTGCAACACAGTGCTGGGGCGCAGATCATAGTTGCCGACAATGCCTCTCAGGATGAATCGCTTGCTTACCTTGAGGAAAATCATCCCGAAGTTGACATTATCCGTCTCGAGCAAAATTTCGGATTTTGTGGGGGCTACAACCGAGCTTTGGCCCAAGTAGAGGCCGATTACTTTGTCCTCTTAAACTCCGATGTGGAAGTGAGCTCCGGCTGGTTAGTTCCTCTTTTCCATTTGATGGAAAATAACCCAGAAATAGCCGCCTGCCAGCCCAAGATCTTATCCCAACGAGAAAAAGGGACGTTTGAGTATGCCGGAGCCGCTGGTGGTTTTCTGGACTACCTGGGCTATCCGTATTGCCGTGGTCGAATTTTTGAACATGTGGAGCCTGATGAGGGGCAGTACGACGATACCGTGGATATTTTTTGGGCTACCGGAGCTTGTTTATTTATCCGAGCGGGGCTTTACCGTTCATTTTCGGGTCTAGATGAAGATTTTTTTGCCCATATGGAAGAGGTTGATTTGTGCTGGCGATTACAAAACGCAGGTTGGCGGATTGCATACTGTGGGCAAAGTCACGTTTATCATGTGGGAGGGGGGACCCTTTCGGCCCAAAGCTCCATGAAAACCTATTTGAATTTTCGGAATAATTTAGCTTTGCTATTTAAAAACCTGCCGAATGGGCAGCTATTTTGGATATTGTTTTGTAGGGCCGGGCTGGACTTGATTACTTCGGTTTACTTTTTAAGCAAGGGGCAATGGAAAAATATACAAGCGATTGGAAAAGCGTATTGGGATTTTTATCGGCGCCTGGCTTACTGGAGAAAAAAAAGAAAATCCTTAACTATTGAGAAGAAAAAAATACCACGGGTTCCTAAAAGCATCGTCCTAGAATATTTTATTAAACGCAAAACTACCTACCCGGAAATTATACGATGAAAGGCTCGTAAAATGCAGTCCACCCAGGAAGTTCAGGTATCTGAAAAAATATGATATCCTATAAAATATCTCCTCGAAGCGGGTTATTGTACCTCCTGAGGTGCTTACGGAAGTTCATTAAAAAAGCAAGGGCTAGGTAGAGAAAGATTGGAGAGCCCAAGGTCAAAAAGGATAGATAAATGAAAAATAGCCGGATACTACTGGTAGCTACTCCCATGATCTGGCCCAAGCGTGTGCAAACCCCAAATGCTTGATTTGCTAAAAAATCCACTAAGTTCTTCATTGCCAAAAATATCAATGGGTTGAATACCAGTACAATTTAATGTATTTTTTTTCTCTTTGCAAAAAATATATAGTAAAATTGCGAAACGTAACTGCTATACAAAAAACATAAATTTTTAATCTTATGAACAAGAGAACGTACTACGCTCTAAGTGTCTGGGCACTTGGATTAATCATTCTCTCGACAAGCTGCGGCGATCCTACGAAGAAAATGATCGAGATGGCTCAGCAGCAACAGCTTACTGTAGATCCTAATCCCCTCGAACTTCACGGAGAGGAAGTAGCGTTTACTATGTCGGCCAAATTGCCAGTAGAAATGATGAAGCAAGGAACTAAGTATACTTTGGAAGTAGCTTATGCCCCTGGAACCATTGAAGTGATTCAAGACGAAACTCCATTTGAAGAAATTACTGATCTTGTAAAAGTAGGTAGCATTTCTTTTGATGGTGCACAGTATGAAGGCCAAACTGAAAATCCTAAAGTTACCAAAGACTTCAGCTTCGGGTACGAAGACAAGTACAAAATGGGTGGCTTGATGATTAAAGGGATTGCTACTCGTACAAAAAATAACAAATCTCGTGAATTTGGTCCCGTACGCTTGGTTGTACAAGACGGAGGATACGTAAAAGGGGTAGCTACTACACAGCGTTTGGTAAAACGCCCTACCGACGGATTACGTTTCTCTGCTGGCGAGAGCCCATTTGCTTACGGAGCACACGGATACACGGGTCCTGTCATTGAGAACTTTGACGTTACTTTTAACTTTGAGCAAGGAAGTGCTACAATTCTTCCTACTACCGGTTCTAACCGTGATCAAATTGAGTCGGTAACCGAGCTGTACAAAGATGTTGAGATCCCAAGCTTTACGGCTTCTGGATCTAGCTCTCACTCTCCAGAAGGACGGGAAGCTATCAATACCAAATTGGCCGAAGATCGGGCTAACGCTTTGGAAACGCAGTTTAACCGTATGATGACTTTGTTAGATTACAATAAAGAGGATATGGAAAAAGTTGAGTTCAGCTTTGAGAAAAAAGTATTGGGCGAGACTTTACCAGACTTCAACCGTTTGGTTGATGGAAGTTCTCTTTCTCCTGAGCAAAAGTCTGAAGCCAAGTCTATTATGTCTGGCGACGGTGACTTCGTAGAAAACGAGCGCGAATTGCAATCTAAGCCTTTCTACCGTACGCTTATGAGCGAGGTATATCCTGAAATGCGATATGCTAAGTCTAGTATCCGTAAGCCTACGGCCGAGAAATCCTTCCCTGAGATGAAGGCTATGATCGCCAAAATGAAGCAAGATTCCTTAGAGGCAGACGCCTTGACTGAAAAAGAATTCTTGTATGCGGCTTCGCAAACTCCTGATTTGGACGAGCGTTTAGACATCTTGATGACCGCGGCTAAGTCTTACCAAACTTGGGCTGTACACAACAACATCGGGGCTATCCTAATGGACCAAGCGCTTCAAAAAAACGATATGTCTAAAGTTGATGCGGCTATTGAGCAATTCACAGCTTCTATGCAAAAGAAAGAAACTGCTGAGGCAGCTTACAACTTGGCCATGGCTTACTCTATGAAGGGGGATGATGCCAATATGCAGAAATTCCTAGAAAAAGCGGCTGGTATGACTTCTGCCAACGAGAATACCAACAAGTTGATCAACGGTGCCAAAGGTTACTTGAAAATCAAGCAAGCTACGGCCCGTGACGATGGTAACTACAAAGAAGCCGAAACTGTATTGAACAATGCAACAGCCAACAACCCGAATTTGTACAACCGTGGTTTGGCTCAAATCCTACAAGGGGTTAACTATGATGCGGCAATTTCTAGCTTAAATGCGGCTACTTTGAAAAACCCTTCAGACGGAATGACTTTCTACGCTTTGGCTATCGCTTACGCTCGTAACAACCAAGAGTCTAATATGGGCGAAGCTCTAGGGAAAGCTATCAAAATTGACGATAACTTGAAAACGTGGGCCATGAACGATGTTGAATTTGACAAATTCAAAAACAGCGATTCGTTCAAAAACGCTATCAAGTAAGTATATTTCCGGTAAATCCGGTCTTTGAGAACAAGCCGGGCTGCGAAGCAGCCCGGCTTTTCTTGTTTTTAAAGCAAAAATCTTCTCTCCTCTCTAATCTCTGCTCTCTCCTCTAAAAATTGGCTGAGGGATAGAGCGGCCTGTTTGAGCTCGTGTGGGCCCGGCGGGAAAAGGCAGCGAGTAGCGAAAGCCCGACCCCGGCGGCAGCTTAGAGAATAGAAATAGCCAAACCCCAGCGCCGGGGGCAGCCCCAAACTTCTAGCCTATTATCGTATTTTTCTCGGCCCACAGAAATTAGATATTTCGGTTTTTTTAGTAATATTATAGCTGATACGGAAAAGTGTATAAACCCGTATCCCGACAGGAAGGAGGCATTTTCTTCATGCTGTCGGCCAAAAACAATAAAAAAATTTGCATAAGAGCTTTAAACCTATGAGAACGATACAGTTTAGAGAGGCACTTCGGGAGGCCTTGAACGAAGAGATGCGACGGGACGAAAAAGTTTTTCTAATGGGAGAAGAGGTGGCCGAATACAATGGCGCCTATAAAGTGAGCCAAGGGATGTTGGACGAGTTTGGACCCGAAAGAGTGATTGATACCCCCATCGCCGAGCTAGGATTTGCCGGAGTAGGCGTAGGAGCGGCCATGAATGGCCTGCGCCCTATCGTGGAGTTTATGACCTTCAACTTCTCGCTGGTGGCCATCGACCAAGTGATCAACAGTGCCGCGAAGATGTTGTATATGTCAGGCGGACAATATTCGGTGCCCATGGTTTTTCGAGGACCTACCGGAAATGCCGGCCAATTGAGCGCCCAGCACTCCCAAAACTTTGAAAACTGGTACGCAAACTGTCCTGGGCTCAAAGTGGTGGTTCCCGCCAACCCCTACGAAGCCAAAGGCTTGCTGAAGTCGGCCATCCGAGACAATGATCCGGTTATTTTTATGGAGTCGGAAGTGATGTACGGAGATAAGGGCGAGGTGCCCGAAGAAGAATACCTCTTGCCCATTGGCCAAGCCTTGTTGAGCCGGGAAGGTAAAGACTTTACCTTGGTTTCCTTTGGTAAGATGATGAAAATAGCCAACCAAGCCGCCGATGAGATGGCCAAAGAGGGGTACTCAGCCGAGGTAATTGACCTGCGAAGTGTACGGCCTATTGACTATAACACCATTGTGGAGTCGGTCAAAAAGACCAATCGATTGATTATTTTGGAAGAAGCCTGGCCTTTAGCTTCCATCTCCTCGGAGATTGCCTACCACGTACAAAAATTTGCCTTTGACTACCTGGATGCGCCAGTACATCGTATCACCAACCGGGATATACCCCTGGCCTATGCCCCTACCTTGATTGAGGCTACTTTGCCTAATGTACAAAGGGTAGTAGAAGCGGCCAAGTCGGCGCTCTACGTATAATAGAGGGGCCAAATTGGGCATGGCATGGTTTTTCAAGGTAAAAAAGCCTTCTCCAAAACCTTCTATCCTGATTGCCTCCGTGTTAAAACCGGCCCGGGACACCCGTAGCTACCACAAGCTGGGAAAATCCCTGGCCAGTCTTTTTCCGGCCTACGAAGTTCATTCGGTCGGGGCCAGCCAAGGTTCATCGGCTCCGGATACTCCGGGCCATCCAGTCATAACGCATACCTATCCGCCTTTTCATCGCTTTTCTTGGGGGCGTATCCGGGCGGCCTGGAGCATGTGGCGCTTGGCTTGCCAACTGAGGCCCCGGGTGTTGATCCTAACGGCTGGCGAACTGCTCCCCTGGGGCCTTTTGTATACGTGCTACCCGGGCGGGACCCTGCTTTATGATGTGCAGGAAGATTATTTCCGTAATATTCGCTATACCCATGCCTATCCCAGATTTATAAGAGTGGGCTTGGCCTACGCATTTTGGGCCCTGGAAGCTTTGGCTAGTAAAGGAGGGCAGGGGTTTATTCTGGCCGAAGATTGCTACCCAAAAGATATCTCCTTTGTTCGTCAGCCCTATGTGCTCTTGCCTAACAAAATGGACCGGAACTGGCTTCCTCCCAATCGTCAATCCAGTCCCACATCCCTTCAAAAGCCCAATCCCCATTTTTTACTTACAGGGACGCTTTCCCTAGATTATGGGCTTTTTGAAGCAATAGCCTGGGTAGATGCCATGCGTGCCCATATTCCTGGATTGCGCTTGAGGCTATGTGGCCACGTTCCCCGGGAGAGCGATTATAAGCAATTACGGGCCCTGGTCCAGCAAAACGATTGTTTAACATGGGATGTGAGCCGGCAAGCGATACCCTACCCCCAAATTATCCAGGCTATGCAGCAATGTGATGCGGTCCTTATGCCTTACCGGGTAAATAAGAGCGTTCAAAACCGGATACCTACCAAATTTTACGAGTGTCTTGCCTTGAGAAAGCCCATGCTCATCCAAGAAAATCCCGTTTGGGAAACATTTTTGGCCCAATATCCCTTCCAAAGTGCGGTGTTTTTAGATTTTCGGCAATTAACCCAGGTGGATACTGTGTATAAGCACCTAAGGCAAGCTCCATTTTACCAAAATGCCGAAAATATACCCGGGATTGTATGGCAGGATGAGGAAGCTAAGATCCGGGAATTTTTTCAGCCTTGGCTAGGCCCTGGCCCCGATTAAGGAAAGACATGGGCGTGTCCACAGTTGGAGCACGTATGGATTTCTTTCATCGCATAAAAGCCTTGGAAAACTTCAGGGAGCTGGCTTACGATATTTGTGAGATGAAAATATTCATCATAAAGCTTGCTGCCACAATTATCACAATACCAAATGAAGCCGTCTTGATGCTCGGGAAGCCGCTTTTGCTCAATCACTAGCCCAATTGTATTGGCAGGCCGCTGAGGAGAGTGCGGAATCTTGGCATTAAGCAGGTAAATATCTCCCTCTCGGATATGAACGTCCTCAAAGGAATCATCCTTGCGTATTTTAAGCGTAATATCTCCTTGGATCTGATAAAAAAACTCGGGCGTCTCATTGTAATGAAAATCCTTTC
This sequence comes from uncultured Microscillaceae bacterium, assembly GCA_963922455.1. Taxonomy (GTDB): domain Bacteria; phylum Bacteroidota; class Bacteroidia; order Cytophagales; family Microscillaceae; genus CAWUIO01. Next base: position 15,515 of record CAWUIO010000009.1, on the reverse strand, counting down.
GGGCATTGGGGCCTCCCACGGCCATCACGATTAGGTCATTCCCAGGGTAAATCTCCTTATTGCCCACTGGGGGTTTTAATTGGTCCCGATTTTCTTCCACCCATTTTAATAAATTGGTCACTTGCATAATGTGCAGTCTTATTGGTACATGTGAATTTCTCTTGTGAAGGTAACAAAATTTAAAAGGATTTGGGGCTTGCCCGCTTTCAAATTATTAGGCAGCTAGGGGCTAAAAGGAAATGTAGTTTCTTCCTCGACATTTGGTCAAAAGCGGGCCGGGCTAGGCTGCCGAGCCGGCTTACCCGCCTACCAGCGGCGGTCTCGGCCCATTCGGGCGCCTATCCCTAAGCCAAGATCCTATCAAATAGATCAAAACCCGGGCTACCGGTTAAGGTTCTTGATAAAATCCTTGAAATTGTGCAAAATACAGCGCTAATTAGCATGTTACTGCACACTTAGTAGTATCTCAAAGAAACCTATGAGTTCTAACCGGCCCTTATGGAAAAGCAAATGATAAGAGAAGAGCTACTTTACGAAATTGCCCTTAGCCAAGTAGGAGGGGTAGGCAGCGTTACGGCCCGGCAACTGATTGCCTATTGTGGCTCTGCTCGCGCGGTATTTGAAACGCCAGCCGCTAAATTGCTTAAAATCCCTCAAATTGGGCCTCATTTGGCACCCAAACTCAAACTAACTTCCGAGCAATTAAACAAAGCAGAAAACACGAAGGTACAGGCACAAAAAAATGGGGCACAAATCATCAGTGTTTCTTCTCCCGACTACCCCAAACGGCTTAAAAATCTCCACGATGCCCCACTGATTTTGTATTATAAAGGAGAAGCCGAGCTAAATCCTCCGAAGTCCCTTGCGATTGTCGGTACCCGCGACGCCAGTGATTATGGCAAGCAAGCTACCCAGGAGGTGGTACAATCGCTCAAAACGCTGGGCATTAGTATCATAAGCGGCCTGGCCTACGGGATTGATATCGCGGCCCATCGGGCTTGTTTACAACAAAAAACTCCTACCATTGGGGTGATGGCCAGCGGCATAGATATTGTCTACCCAGCCACCCACGCCAATACCGCCCAGCAAATGATTAGCCAAGGCGGGGGCTTACTAACCGAAAACCCTTTTGGAACCAAACCCGATGCCTCTCGCTTTCCGGCCCGGAACCGTATCATTGCGGGTATGTCTGATGCAGTCTTAGTTATGGAAGCTAAGGAAACGGGAGGAGCCCTAATAACCGCCGATATGGCTAAAAGCTACCAAAAAAAGGTATTTGCCTGGCCGGGCCCAGCCTATTCTCCAACCTCTAAGGGTTGCCATCAATTAATCTATGGGGGCCAGGCCCAATTGGTGAGTAGTGCCGATCATATCGCCGAAGTCATGGGATGGAAGTCCGAAAACGATTCCCAGGCAAAACAAGGTAGGCTCAATTTTGATAAGTTAGAACTCGGTGGATTAGACCGTCAAATTTTGGACTTATTACAAAAGGCCCCGGGCCGAGAAATGATGATTGATGAGATCGCTTGGAGTCTTCAAAAACCAAGTGCGCAAATCAGTGCCTGCTTACTTAATCTGGAGCTTATGGATTTAATTATCGCCCGGCCCGGAAAGAAGTTTGGCCTTGCCCTCACGTGATATAACTAAATTCAGCTATTCTCTAGGCTCCTGCCGTTTTACGGTACTTTCAAAGCCCGGTCAGGAAAATGAGATTAACGGATTTTCAAATACATGAATAATTATTATCAGATATTAGGGCTTAGCCCCCAAGCCGACCAAGCCAATATCAAAGCTGCTTTTAAAAAGCTGGCCCTGATGTATCATCCAGACCGTAATCCTGACAATCCCCAAGCCGAAGAAAAATTTAAGCAGATCAATGAGGCGTATACCGTCTTGTCTGATCCTAGTAAACGATTCTTTTACGATCAACAAAGGAAAAACCCGGTAGTACATCCCCCTAGTTATCGACACAAAGGACCACCTGCCCCTCCTCCACCCGATCCCAATATCCCCTATGAAAATACCTATGATCCGGCCAATTATGTGTCTGCCCAGATGAAGAGGCGCCTTAACTGGATGGTTTTGGGCTTTGTGATCTTAATCTTAGTGGGAGGCTGGGCTACAAATCGGTACATGAACTATGTCACCGCTCAAAAGTATTACCAGGAAGCCCAAAAGCTATATGCCTCGCAAAGCTACCTTCTGGCCATTACGCGTTTAAATCTGGCTATGGCTTATAATCCACGTAATGCCCAACTATATACTTTACGAGGGGATATTAATAGGTTACATCGCTATAACTATTATGATGCAAGTGAAGATTATCAGTGGGTATTGGAGAACACTCAACAGAAAACCGGAAGTATTTATAATCGTTTAGGCTTGTGTTACCTAAAAATGTATGAACCTAGCGATGCCATAAAAGCTTTTGAAGAGGCCATACAACTAAGTCCCGATTCTGGCGGTTTTTACTATCATTATGGCGAAGCATTAGCAATGGCAGGGGCCAATCCCGATAAAGTGTGTTCTCAGTGGAAAAAAGCCCAAATCTTAGGATTTTTTTTGCCAGAATCCGTAAATCATAAAAAATGTGTGGAATAGCTGATTCTATGTGTAAAGTAGAACAATACGCCTGTAAAAAACGCATACACAAGCCTTGCCTTTTACGTTTGATAAGTAGAAGATTAACTTGCTGTGTTACCTTTTATTAAGATGAGGTATTTATAAGCAACAAACGGAAACCCAGTGAGATAAAATAAACCGCCGTTCTATTTATGAAAATATTTACTAAAAAACATTGTTATCTCTTCTTCTTTCTTGCGCTTTTAACTCTAACCGGGACCCAACAGGATGTTCTGGCCCAGATACCTTTTGGCCCTCCTATTCTTTTAGAATGTAATGATAACAGCCGAGGTATATTTGGAGCAGGTACCTGTAATACCCTGAGTCCAGGTACCAGAGAATTGACCGTTTTGGATGGTGGGCTCTATGTGACCCAAGAAAGAGGAGGGGTAGGTACCGGTAACCGCCTCGTGAATTCCAATACTATCGGGTTGGATTTTGCTAACCTTGCCACCTTCTTTCAGCCAACCCGAACGAATAATGACCTTTCGGATGAGGATGACCCTCGGGAACTGACTGTTTACAACAATGCCATTTATCTATCGGCCAATTCTGATAAGGTAAACCCAACCGTAAATGGAGGCTTAGTACAAATTAGGCTGGTACCTGATGCCAATCCCGCATTACCCCCCAGCTTGATTGCCACCCCAATAAAAGATATTCTTCCTGGTGGGGATGGAAAAATTAACTACTTGACGGCCAGTGGAGGTTTACTATTTTTCTCAGGTGCCCGAACTCAAGAAGCCAACCGTGAATTATGGATCAGTAACGGAACCGAAAGCGGTACAGTACCTTACGATCCGGAGATTAATACGAATACCCTACCCGGACAAGAAATTGGTTCTTTTCCTATGGACTTTACTGAGGTTACCATTGGAGGGAATACCCATACCTTCTTTACGGCCGATGCCGAGCGTACCTCCAATGTAGGTAATGGTATTAACCGAGAAATTTATGTCTATCGTACTGATGTAGCCCCAGCCCTAGTTCAAAAACTTGAATTTGATTTAAACACGACAAGTTCTTCCAATCCGAAACAACTTACGGCATTTGGAGAGTATTGTTATTTTATGGCCAATTTAGGTACAGGCTTTAAAATGTACCGGACCCAACATAACACGACAACAATTACCCTAGAAGAAATTACTTTACCTAGCGGGGGTAGCGTAGATACATCCATCACGCCCACGATTTCTGGCAGCCGTCTTTATTTTGTGGCCAGTAATGCCTCAGATGGGAATGAGCTGTATTCTACTCAATTAGGAAGTGCTACAGCTAGCTTGGTGATGAATATCAACCCGGGTTCTGCTTCTTCAAACCCCTATGAACTTACCGACGTAAATGGGTTTTTGTATTTTGGAGCCACAACCGCCAATGATGGTACCGAGTTATGGCGAACCAATGGCACCGTCACCAGTCTTATGGGGCCCGATCCTGAATTTTCTCAGTTAAGCAACTCCTCCAACCCAACCGGGTTAGCCAATGTATTTGGAGGTCTCATGTTTTTTGTTTCCCCAGCCACCTTAGGGGGCAGAAGCTTGATGTACTACAATACCAATGACCCCACGAATCCTCAAAATGTATTGTATGAAGACTTCTTGGACTCGGGAACAGGACAAAGAGGGGCAACCGAGGTGGAGGGTATCACCGCCGTGGGAGATAGCTCTTTCTTTTTTCTCGCCAATGGTGGAGGATTTGGTGGACAGGAACTGTGGTTTGCCCAGCCTTGTCCCGCCGTTAGTTTTGGGTATTTTCCTGATCCGGCCCTAGCCAATGTAATTTGTAAGTGTGATGCTGGTTGTGCCGATCCGATGGTTAGGCCAACTATCGAGATCTCTCCCAATGATTTATCCTTTGATCCGAATAACCCGTGTAATGGCGGCCCTTGTTTTTCTACCAATGACCCTACGAACCTAATACTTAATACCACCACGGGGGAGATTAATAGAGAGCTATCCGAAGTAGGAACCTATACAGTCACGTATAATCATAGCTTTAACGGTTGTGTGGAGACTTTGGAAGCAGAAGTTACCATCGATACCACCTTCAATACCCAAATGGTTGTGACCACCTTAGTGGGAACTCCTGGTGTGCAAGCCGTTGCCCCAGAAACGGGGACCCTAGCCCAATTGACCCTTCAGTTTGGAGAGATACCAATTGCTAGCGTAGTAACTAGCGGTATGGATACGACCTTAATCCGTTATGATAATGATGGGGAGCCGAGTAATGATGGTAATATCAGCCTTGCTCTTTCACCAGACCAAAATAAGATTTATTTGGCTGAAGAATTTAGTCATTGTATCCGGGTAATAGATCTGGAAACAGAAACGTATACAACTTTGGCCGGTAGCCCGGGAAATTCTGGTAAAGTAGACGGAATAGGTACGGCTGCTCGTTTTAACCGCCCTTCGGGAATAGCTGTGGATCCTACAACCGGATTTATCTTTGTTGCAGATAAGTCTAATCACGTAATCCGGCAAATCAACCCATCTACCCAAGAAGTACAAATAATAGCTGGAAATCCTTCTTTAAGCGGTGCCGACGGAGATAATCCTGCGCAAGATGAACCTCTTTTGGATCCCCTGACGGCCTTCTTTAACCGTCCTACCGATTTGGAGGTAGATGCTAATGGAAATATCTATGTATCCGACCGGGGAAACCACAAAATTAAGATAGTGACCTCAGATCGGCGTGTATTTAGCCTGACGCGTCCCGGATTTACCGGTCCTGGTCATACCAACGGTCCTGCGGGCAGTGCACTTATGTTTTTTGGTGGAGGAATAGTCTTAGATAGTTCAGGGAATATTCTTTTTGCTGATCAATTTAATAATGTTATCCGAAAACTAGATACCGCTAGTAATACTGTAGTACACGTAGCAGGGGCCGAAGGGGAATTTATTTCCAATCCCGACCGTGATGTAGATGGCCCCCTTACCGCGGCCCGTTTTGGTTACCCAGCAGATTTGGATATTGGGCCCGAAGGTGAAATCTATGTTGCAGATCGGCGCAATCACAAAATCAAAGTCATTCGGGATGGTATGGTTACTTTATTTGCGGGCGATGCAAATAGGAGAGGTAGCGTTTCGGATACACTAGATGCCGCCGCTGGCAACGTAAACGCAATGGATACCATTCCGGTTTTTGATGCCCGGTTTAAGCATCCTAGTGGGATTCTGGCTGCCTTGGATGGTTCTGTTTATGTGGTAGATAAAAATAATCAAGTCATTCGTAAGATATATTTACAAACCCCAGCCGGACGAGTCAATGGATCGGCCATTGTATGTCAAGGAACCAGTGGAGTCCCCCTAACTTGGGAAAATGATCAAGGATATGTGGCTGCCGATATCGTTCGTTGGGAACAAAATGATGGTAGTGGATGGGTGGCTATACCGGGTACCGGGGGAATGGACTCGTTTAATACGGGCACAATCCTCACCGACACCCGCTTCCGTGTGGTTGTATTAAGTGCCCAATGTGGAGAGATCTTCTCTAACTTTGCTACTATTGAAGCCAATACAATTACCCCACCCCTTATCATAAGCAACCGAGCCGTTTGTGGAGATGCTGGCAATGCCAACGTTGATGTCACCTTGGTGGCCAGTGGTGGTGAAGATGGTAGCTATGTCTGGTATGATTCTACCGGAGCCATTATACCTGGTGAAACGAATGATACACTTATTTTTCCAATTGACCGTACTTCAAACTTCTCCGTTTCTATTGACCGGGCAGGTTGTGAATCAGTTCTAGTGCCCGTAGTGGCAGAGGTTATACAAGCCCCCACCCCAGCCATTGTACCTCCCATTGCTTTGGAAGCCGTAATTGCTCCAAATGGAGACATTTGTGCAAACTCTACGGTTTCTTACACCGTGGATACCCTGAATGTGGGCAATACGTATACTTGGGAAGTTGTAGGAGGCAATCTGGCTTTCCCAGTGAGTGATACGGTACGTTTTTCAGGGGTAGATTTAGACTCTGTTGTTGTATTGTGGGGAGGAGCCGGCCCAGGAGAAATACGGCTTACTGAGCAAATTGCCGGTACTGATTGTAGCAACTCAGATACCCTATCTTTTACCATTCAACCCAACCCTACACCCAGTTTGGATGCTACGCCTTTTGCAACTACGCTTTGTGTTGGGGATAGCTTAGATTATTCATTAGGTTCTGCACCTAATCCAAATAGTGTATATACCTGGACGGTTACGGGGGGAGTGATTACTAATAATGATTCAACTAGTATAGAAGGTGCGGGCCCTATCAATGTACGCTGGATCCAATCAACGGGTACTCGAATTTCGGTTCTTGAAAGAGATATGAACACTACCTGTGAAGGAATTACTCCCGAAATAGCCGTCACGGTCAATATTACTCCCGAACCTTTCATAGACCCGACTGGGGCAGACACGGTCTGCGGCTTAGAGACCCATTCCTATGTAGCCCTAAATGCCCAGCTTACGGCCACTTACACATATATAGTTACCGGCGGAGTAATTTTACCAAGTCGTTCTACCTCGGTGCTTATCACGGGAACTACTCCTATTCAAGTAGAATGGGATGAGGCCCAAACGGCTGGTACCGTACAAGTACAAGAGACGAATGGAGCCGGTTGTACCGGATCAAGCCCTTTGTATGCAGTTGTCATTCAACCCAAACCCACGGCAAGTATTCTAGGGGATTTCACAGCTTGTGACAATGGACTCTTCACCTATGATGTAGATAGCACCACGTTTAACGCAGCCAATACCTATAATTGGGAATTGATTGGGGGAGTCTTCGCCAGCAATGCGGGAACTAGCCTAAGTAATACCAATACAGCGGATGTTTATTGGACTGGGGCAAGCCCAGGCACCATACGTTTAATTGAGATTACTCCTCTGGGCTGCTCTGATACTACCGAAGAGTCGGTTACAATTCAGGCTTCTCCTACCCCTGGGATACAAGGTTCGGATAATGTCTGTGTCAACGAGTTAGTCACCTATCAGGTGGATATGGTTCAAGTGGGGAGTACGTACAGATGGGAGATAATTAGTGGAGGGAACGGTGAAATACAAGCTCCTGGCTCAGGTACCGTGGCTGACGGCCCTACTAGTATCGATATACGATGGACATCCAATGGTGTAGGCCAATTAAGACTTATAGAAACCAACTCGAATGGCTGCTCAGATTCTACGCTATTATTCTTAACCATACGGCCTATCCCTGATCCTATTCTTAATGGATCGGCAAATGTTTGTCAGAATGATATCACAAATTATTCCGTTACGAACCCGGTGGCGGGTAATACCTATAACTGGACCGTATTTAATGGGGTGTTTCAAACAAATAATTTGACCACAGTTTCGGGAGTAGACATCACCGCCTTAGATATTATTTGGACGGGTGCCGATTCAGGAAGGGTAGAGGTTATCGAAACGAACTCGGCAAACTGTACAGATACTTCCTTCATTACTGTACAAATCGATTCTGTACCCGATCCAGAAATCAATGGGAACCTTGTTGTTTGTTCTCAAGAAACGCTGACCTACCGTTTAACATCCTTCAATGCCGCCAACAACTACGATTGGGAAGTTGTGGGAGGAACTTTTCTTGGTGGAGGGAATACCTTGACAAATCATACTCTCGATTCGGTACAAGTAGTATGGGGGAATCCCGGAGCAGCTGAAATTCGGGTTAGAGAGACAATTAATACAGTTGCCGCGTGCTTTGGCCAAGATACAATTATGGTCAGCGTAAATGAAAACCCTTTGCCTGTAATTCAAGGGGACACCGTGGCTTGTGCGGGCAGAATGCATACCTATCAAACTGCCTCGCTTAATGCAGGAAACACTTATACCTGGAATGTTATTGGGGGTACCTTTGTTGCAGGAGGCGCAGACAATGTAATCATTGTTACTTGGCCAGCTACCGGAAATGGTGTGGTACAACTTACCGAAGAAACACCCGCGGGGTGTATCGTTGATGCCGCTGATATGCATGTAACCCTTACCGATGTTCCCGATCCTAACAATTTGACGGGTGATTTCCAGATCTGTGCGGGTAGCATAGGTACCTATCAAGCCATTACCGCTCCGGCGGGTATTACCTATCAATATGATTGGATTATTGAGGGCGGGACCATCCTTTCCACCAATAATAATGAAGTACAGGTGCAATGGGATAACATCTCGGGAGGTTTTGAGTACGTTCGGGTTATTATTGGAGTCGTAGGTGGCTCCTGTGTAGATACCACCACTCTTCCAGGAGGACCAGGGGATATTGGTTTCGTGCAGGTAAATCCCTTACCAAGCCCTGAAATCACTTCTACGGATGGTTTGTTGCAGGTGTGTTCGGGAGCTAGTCATATATATGAAACCCTTACCCCACTAGAACTAGGTCATACGTATCAATGGATCACCACCGGTACTAGCGATACGTTGGTAGATCCATCTACTCCTAATAGGATACAGGTAACCTGGGGAGATGCCAACTCCGGCAGTATTCGTCTGATTCAGACAATAGACTCCAGTGGATGTTTCGTTGAGGCAACACCGGTCAATGTCTCTATCCTAGCCAACCCGGGGCTACCTCAAACGACAGACCGCTTCGTTTGTACAACGACGCCGCTTCCTCGTACCTTAACGCTTACGGCAGAAGAGCCAACGGCCACATCCTATAGGTGGTATACTCAAGCTACGGGCGGAACCCCAATTCCTAATGAAAATCAAAGTACCTACTTGTTTGATGTAAATGGAGAGGATACGGTATATGTTTCGGCTGTTAATGGAAACAACTGTGAAGGACCGCGACAGCCTATTGCCATTGCTGTTGATCCAGCTAACCCTACCGTAGGAATCACAGAGACCATTATTAATGCGGATAGCTGTGTAAGCACAGGCGGAGATTCTCCCTCGGGACAAATTCTTGTAGAGCTGACCAGCAATAATACCAATGGCCCCTATAGCTTTGCTTGGTCCAAGGATGAAGATATGTCTTTCTCAGCCACAACTCAAAACATTAATAGATTAACCCAGGGGAATTATAGGTTGGTAATCCAGGATGAGGGAGGTTGTATCACCAATGCTGGCCCTTTCTTGGTACAAGAACAGTTAAAATTGATTACCGATGGCAGCATTTCACCCGATACCTTAGTAGCCAAAGGTGAAGAAGTCATACTTACGGCCAATGCTACCGATGCGGTAAACTTTGTTTGGACAGATTCTCTTGGAAATATTTTAGCCGATGGACCTTCTAATACCCTAACATTTACCCCAGAAGCCTCTGGTCGTTTTAGTGTCCTGATTACCAATGATAGAAACTGTTCGGTGAGCTTATCCGTAAATGTGGAAGTAGTCCCTCTGGAGTTATTTGTTCCTAACATGTTCTCCCCGAATGGAGATCAAACCAATGACCGCCTCCAGGTGTATGGAACAGGAATCCAGGCTGTACAATTAAGAATTTTTGACCGTCTCGGCCAGCTAGTATTTGAAACCGATCAATGGATCGAGGGTACTAACCTTGACCCAAATATCGGGTGGGATGGTACCTTCAAAGGACAGCCCCAACAGAATGGTAATTATGTATGGTCCTTATCTGGAACATTCATCAATAACCAAGCATTTACTAAAACCGGTAATGTAATACTCACGCGTTAATCAACGACTGGCAATGGACGAAATGACAACACACAAAATGAAATTTAGATGCTGGCTCAGGACATTCTTCCTGACATTTGGACTATTTTGCTTATTTGGATCCTATGCATTCGCTCAAAATGTACGCTATACACAATATCATTTATCTCCGGTACAAACCAATCCGGCAGCAATAGCGACCAGTAATCAAATGCAAGCAGTCCTCAATTATAGAAGTCAAACAATTGGCTCGGGAACAGCCTACGTATCTCCTATGGCATCGTTTACTATGCCTTGGCTTAAAGGGGGCTATAAGCGAAAAGGCGCACTGGGCCTTTCCTTTTTACAAGACCGTACGGGTGAAGGGGGCTTACTCAATACAACCGGGGGGATCCTTACCGCAGCTGCCAATTTTAATTTGACTCCGGTATCTGCCGAAGATTCTTCGCGAAGGTTTCTAAAATATATTAGTATAGGTATCCAAGGGGGATTCTTTCAAAGAAGAGTTGACGAAAATGCCTTGACCACTGGCGAACAATGGAACGGAGAAGTGTTTGACCCCAGTATTGCCATCGGAGAACAATCGGAGCTATTCAACGCGAATGTTACCTTCCCCATCATCAATTTTGGCGCCATGTTTTATATGGCCGATGCCTGCGGGAACCAAAAAGCGAGTTTAGGATTCAACATACAAAGTATTAACCAACCCAATACGGCCTTTTTTAGTGAGGCCGATCCCAACCCGATGTACTTTACTGCCCACGGAGCCTATTCTTTTGAGCTAAGCCCTATGGTAAGTTTAAAGCCCAATTTCCGGCTGGTCCGAGAAAAAAACAGCCAAGAAATCCGATTGGGAACCATGACCTATTACAATTTTCTCGGAGGGGGAGGGTTTATCAAAGAGGGAAATGTTGGGGCCGGTTTGTGGTACGACAGCAACGGATCCGTGGTGATGGGGATAGAGGTAAACCAACCCAACTATTTTGTTGGTTTCAGCTACGATATGGGAGCTTCTCAAGATTTTAGAGATTTGGGTGGGGGAGCTATTGAATTTTCTCTGGGAGTGAAGTTTGGTAAAAAATGTAGAGAGAAAGGCCCGCCAAAATTACAAGATCCCATTCTAGATACCACCGTTTTGGAAGTGAAAACGGCCGAAGGCGATAGTCTATACACCATCGTTGCTAGGATAGACGGTATTTCTGTAATAGATACAGATACGATCGATCGGGACTTTATCCCAAATCCTGTAACAGAAAAGCCAGATGTTTCCACCGAAAAGCTTTTTAAGCGAAAAGCCTTCTTCTACTACTTGAGTGATAATATTAATAAAGCTACGGCCAAGCTCCTGGATAACATTGTTGGCACTCTCAAGAAATATCCTGATATGCGGGTCAAGGTCATCGGGCATACCTGTACGATTGGTAAGGACAACTATAACCTTTCCGTTAGGAGGGCCCAGGCTGTGGTTGACTACTTAATGAGCAAGGGGGTTTCCCAAGACCGATTAGTACTCGAGGCGCACGGAGATACGAAACCGCTCCTCTCTAACAAAACCGAATACGGTAGAATTAAAAACCGTAGGGTAGAATTTGAGTTGATTAAATAATAAATGTTAAATTTTACTTTCAAAAAGCCGGGAAAATTACCTTTTCCGGCTTTTAGATTTTTATATCCCTCGCTATCAACTTGATTAAGGTTTCGCATTTCCTTTAAATTGATATAAATTTGCCCCCTTGAACAGCTATCAGCTAGTGTCAATTTCTTTTTTACTCTAAAATTTTGAAAGAACAATATGGCTTATTTATTCACCTCTGAGTCGGTTTCGGAGGGACACCCCGATAAAATCTCCGATCAAATCTCCGATGCTATCCTAGATGCAATGCTCAGCCAGGACCCCAACTCCCGGGTTGCCTGCGAGACTTTGGTAACTACCGGGCAAGTGGTGGTTGCTGGCGAAGTTACCACGAAGGCGTACATTGAAATACCGGATGTAGTACGAGAAACTATCCGTAAAATTGGTTATACCCACCCTGATTATCAATTTGATGCCGAATCCTGTGGGATTATGGTCAGCTTACATAGTCAATCTCCTGATATCGCTCAAGGGGTTGATGAGGGTGACGAAAAGGAACAAGGAGCCGGCGACCAAGGAATGATGTTTGGTTATGCCACGAAGGAAACTCCAGAATATATGCCAATGGCTCTGGCTTTTTCTCACCGCTTAGTGAAAGAAATGGCTGTCATACGAAAAGAAGAAAGTCAATTAATGCCTTATCTTCGCCCGGATGCCAAAGCTCAGGTGACCATCGAGTACGGTGATGATAACCTACCAAAGCGCGTACATACCATTGTAGTTTCTACCCAACACGACCCTTTTGATTCAGAAGCTGTCATGTTGCAAAAAATCAAAGAAGATGTGGTTAACATCGTCGTGCCAAGGGTGATCCCGGCCGAACTCATTGATGCGAATACGATCTTTCACATTAACCCTACCGGTAAGTTTGTAATTGGAGGACCTCACGGGGATGCAGGCTTGACTGGCCGTAAAATCATTGTAGATACCTACGGAGGAAAAGGAGCCCACGGGGGAGGAGCTTTTTCTGGAAAAGATAGTTCAAAAGTAGACCGTAGTGCGGCCTATGCCACTCGACATATCGCCAAAAATGTAGTGGCAGCGGGCATTGCCGATGAAGTTTTGGTACAAGTAGCCTATGCTATCGGGGTAGCTAAGCCAGTTTCCTTAAACATCAACACCTACGGTACTTCGAACGTAAATATGGACGATGTACAAATTGCGAAAGTCCTGGATGAAGTTTTTGATATGCGTCCCAAGGCCATCGTAGAACGTTTTGGCTTGAAAAACCCAATTTTCTCCGTAACTGCGGCTTATGGCCATATGGGGCGAGATTCTTATATCGAAGAAGTAGAGGTGTACCCAGTAGAAGTAAAAGAAGAAAATGGGGTCAAACAAGAAGTACGTACCCTAACCAAGAAGGGCTTGGAATTCTTTACTTGGGAAAAACTAGACTATGTAGATCAACTTAAAGTTGCCTTTAACTTGTAATCTTAAACGAAAGCATAAAAAAGCCTTTTCTTGGATGAGAAAAGGCTTTTTTGTTTATTCTTGAAGTATATAAACAAATTTTTTAGGCTATAAGCTAAACACTATATTGCCTAAAAGTCTTCATCTAAGCTGAAAGTCTGCTGCTCTTTGCTTGAACTTACCCCAGCCTTTTGATATTCAGCTACTCGCTTCTCAAAGAAGTTTGTTTTCCCTTGCAAGGAGATCATCTCCATAAAGTCAAAAGGATTGCTTGCATTATACACTTTTTTGCATCCTAATTCATTCAAGAGGCGGTCGGCTACAAACTCAATATATTGGGACATCAATTTGGCATTCATCCCAATAAGGTCTACCGGTAGAGCATCGGTGACAAACTCTTGCTCGATCTCAACCGCTTCCAAAATAATTTGCCGGACACGCTCTTCCGGGAGTTTGTTCTTGATATAATTGTTGTAAAGCAAGCAAGCAAAATCGCAGTGCAAGCCCTCATCGCGGGAAATTAGCTCATTAGAGAAACTCAAACCAGGCATTAAACCACGCTTCTTCAACCAGAAAATAGAGCAGAAACTACCCGAAAAGAAAATTCCTTCAACCGCCGCAAAGGCAATTAAACGCTCGGTAAAAAGTTCGCTATCAATCCAACGCAGGGCCCAATTAGCTTTTTTACTTACGCAAGGTACCGTCTCCAAGGCATTAAACAAGTGGTCTCGCTCCTTGGCATCTTTGATGTAGGTGTCAATTAACAAGGAGTAAGTCTCCGCGTGAATATTTTCCATCATCACTTGAAAACCGTAGAAACAGCGCGCTTCAGGAGTTTGCACTTCTTCCATAAAGTTAACCACCAGGTTTTCATTGACAATCCCGTCACTGGCCGCAAAAAAGGCTAGCACGTGAGAAATAAAATGACGCTCTCCGTCATTTAAGTTTTCCCAATCTTTTAAATCTTGTACCAGGTCAATTTCTTCGGCTGTCCAAAAACTGGCCTCAGCCTGCTTGTACATTTGCCAGATGTCTGCGTGTTTGATGGGAAAAAGAACAAATCGATTTTTATTTTCCGCCAATAATGGCTCATCTACTATAGATTGACTCATAATATTGAAATTATGGAATGTTTAGAAACTTTTAAAACCTTCGGGTCTTATATCAACCAGGTATGTGACTTGCTGAGTATGAATTAAATAGAAAAAAAGAAGCAATGCTCCGGCCAGGCATGATAGCATTTCTCCGGGATACGCTCAGTTTTTTGAGTAGGTGTCAGGAAAGTAGCAACAAGTACTAAGCTATTGAGGATCAGTAGCTTATGGTTTTTTAGCCCATGTTTTCAAATATGGGGAAAAATCGGCAGAATTGCAATTTTTTTCGATAATTGCCCTGCTTTCTTAGCTCAATCCAAAGAGCCTTTGCCTAATCCCTTGATAGACCATTACTTAAACTATCCCCCTCTTTTCATGTGACAATTTTGATGATCTGAAAAAAGACAGGACGGCCCATGCCATCTTGCCTCTTAGGATGAGGCTCGTTTTATATTCTTGCCTCAGGGATTTTACTGAACTACTTTTTGGAGCTTTAATAGTTTGAAAACTAATAGAAAAACTTCCGAGGAACATCACAAAGCCGGGAGCACCCAATACACCCAAGGGGATAAGTACATCCTTTTCGCAAAATTTTGTAAACGATAATTGCGGGCAAAATAAGCCATAGCCACGCTAAAAAGGTGACAAGCAATATCAAACGCAATTCCCTTAGCCCGTAAAATAGTGGCTGCTAAAGCTGGAAAATATACTAGGGTAGGGAGGTCAGACTTTCTATGGTAGGGCATCAGGCTTCTTTGGGGCTTCCCCGCGCAAGGAAATAAGCGGCTTCTGGGACATGGAGAGCCCGCGCGGGTCGGGCTGTCACTACTCGCCGGCCAGCCCACCCCCAGCGACGGGCTCAAACAGGCCGTTCCATCCCTAAGCCTTTTTGGATAGGTGAGTGGCGAATGGCAAGGAGTGAGTTTTTTTCCTACCTCGAGATTGCTACATATATCTCCCCTTGCTATCGCTACGTGGGCACTCCGAACATCTTTGATTTGGGGCCGCCTGGCTAATACATCAAATGGAGGTAGAGCGGAGAGGAAATACCAATCAGGGTAAGCCGGGCCAACTCCCCGCTACCCCATCTGGCGGAGGGATAGAGCGGCCTGTTTGAGCTCGTGTAGGCCCGGCGGGGAAAGGCAGCGA
>CAWUIO010000008.1:0-91017 GCA_963922455.1 uncultured Microscillaceae bacterium | reverse complement strand
CTTGTGCGCCTGCGCATACCCCGTTAGGGATGGAACGGCATGTTTGAGCTCGTGTTGGCCTGTGGGGAGAGGCAGCGAGTAGTGAGAGCCCGGCCCGCGCGGCACATACGGGTATTTTCACAGCTATTTTTCCCGCGCGGGCAAGCCCCTGTAATTAAAGAAGGCTGCATCACAGGCAAATCTGAAGGCAAACCCGGATAAAGGTAATTTATTATTATTTTCGCAAGAAGCTATATTCTTGACTATGAACCTAAGCCTTAAAACTAAGATTCTCCTCATTCTTTTGTTTTTTTTGGGAAGTATTTCCTTCATAAGCTACCTGGGATACCATTACCTGCAAGAATTTTCGGGCAAATCGCGCAGTATGGTTGAGGGTAATTTTTTATCTTTTCGGTATGCCTCCCAAATGCAATCTTTGCTTAACCGCATCCACCAATTTCAAGTACAGAGTATTTTTCTAGAAGAGCAAGATAAACTTTTCAAGCCCAGGCCTGACTACAGTAAAGCTCTTTTAAGCTTTCAAACCCAGATATCCCATGCCCGGGAAAGCTCCAAGGATGCCCAAGAAAAGGTGCAGTTAGACTCCTTATCAAAAAATTATGAGGCCTACTTGATGGGTTTTCGCGATGCCTTTAATCATAGCAGTCGCAACCCAGGCGTAGAAGAAAATGTACGGTATACGCAAGAGAATTTTTTTCCGACCTATAACCGTCTGGAAGAATCCATTATCGGGTACCAGGAATACAACCTGGAAGCCTTGTCCCAAAAAAGTTTAACGATTCGGGATACCGGTTCTCAAGTGAGTTTGTTTCTCGCAGTTTTGGGAATGATTACGTTTTTGATTACGATCGGGCTTATTGTCGTTTTACCCGGTTATTTGGCCAATCCTATTCAGGAATTGCGGGAAAAAATCACGGAAATTGCCCAGGAAAACTACGATCATACGGTACAAATCAAATTTCACAGCCAGGATGAGGTAGGCGCCCTAGCTAAGGCATTTAATGAACTCGCCGCCAAACTTCGGCACTACGAAGAGAGCAACCTGGCCCAAATTTGGGCCGAAAAGAAACGAACCGAAGCCGTAATCCAGTCTTTCCACGACCCCGTATTTGTTTTAGATGAGAATAAACATGTGACCTATGCCAACCCCTCGGCATTAGAACTTGCCGTACTCCCTTTGAGTGCCTGGCAAGACAAGCACGCTTCTGAGGTGGCCGATATGCATAGTAATTTACAAAATATTATGGGGCCCATGATGGTCTTACAAAGCGACCCTGAGCATACGTACACCAAAAAAATAGCCTTGGATGTGGGAGACCATGAGGCCGTTTATATGTGGGAACTCACCGAAATAAAACACGACAAAACCCATAAGAACCCCGAGGGAATCTTTGGTTACCTGATTAGCCTAGAACGCGTCTTTGCCTAGCAAAGCCCAGAAAGGGTAGCCAATGTTTTCGGGTTTTTTTTTAGCTTGCAAATAAAGGATCTAATTCATTAATAGCTGTTTCTATGAAAACCATTGACGATTTTAACTTTGCCGGTAAGCGAGCCCTATTCCGGGTGGATTTTAACGTTCCCTTGGACTCCTCTTACCAGATAACCGACTATACGCGGATAAACGCCGCCCTGCCTACCATCCGTAAAGTCTTGCAAGATGGGGCTTCGGCCGTGCTCATGTCGCACCTGGGGCGCCCTAAGGGAGAGGCCCAAGAAAAATTTTCTCTAAAGCACTTAGTGGGCCCTTTGGGTGAAAAACTAGGGCTTAGCGTCAAATTTGCCAGCGATTGTATAGGGGAAGAAGCGCAAAGTATGGCCCAGTCCCTGCAAGCCGGAGAAGTTTTGTTGCTCGAAAACCTCCGCTTCCATAAAGGAGAAACCAAGGGCGACCGGGACTTTGCGGGCGAATTGGCCAAATTGGGCGAGGTCTACGTCAATGATGCCTTTGGGACAGCTCACCGCGCTCACGCCTCCACGGCCATCGTAGCCGAGTTTTTTCAAGATAAATTTGCCGGTTATGTGATGAAGGCCGAGCTAGAAAATGCCGAAAAAGTACTTAAAAATGCCGACCGGCCCTTCACGGCGATTATGGGAGGGGCCAAAATCTCCGACAAAATCCAGGTAATTGAGCAATTACTAGACAAAGTAGACAACTTGGTAATTGGCGGGGGCATGGCCTATACTTTTTTCAAGGCCCAAGGCGGGGAGATTGGGAAGTCGCTTTTGGAAGAAGATAAAGTAGACTTGGCCCGCGAATTAATTGCCAAGGCCAAGGAAAAGGGGGTTCGCTTGGAATTGCCTCAAGACTCCCTAGTGGCCGATGCTTTTAGCAACGATGCCCAAACCCAGACTTCCTCCAATATGGAAATCCCGGCCGAGTATATGGGCTTGGATATCGGAGAAAAGGCCGCGGCCCAGTTTGCCGAAATTATCCAAAACTCCAAAACCATTATGTGGAATGGCCCGATGGGGGTATTTGAAATGCCCAATTTTGCCAAAGGCACCATCGCCATTGCCGAAGCGGTGGTTGAGGCTACCGAAGGAGGAGCTTTCTCTTTGATTGGGGGAGGCGACTCAGCCAGTGCCATCAATAATCTGGGCTTTGGCGAGAAGGTTTCCTACGTTTCTACCGGAGGCGGGGCCTTGCTGGAATATATAGAAGGAAAAGAATTGCCCGGCGTTAAAGCATTGGGCTAAAGAGATGAGGGGCTGCCCCCGGCGGTGAAACATCCTAGCCAGATGAACCATCGCTTGCCGCCGGGGTCGGGCTTTCGCTACTCGCTGCCTTTCCCCGCTAGGCCTACACGAGCTCAAACATGCCGCTCTATCCCTCAGCCTTTAGAGAGGCGAAATGAGAAACCAGGGGGCATACTACTCCTCAAATAAATCTTCAGCCCGCATCTCACAATCCTCGACAGCTTCCCGGACATTTTTTTCCATATTGCTTTGAAAGCCCTCTCGCTTTACCCTCCAATGATCGCCGTATACCGACTTATAACACAGCTCTATGCTTAATTGGTCGGCCTTCGGGAACATATACCGCATAAAATCCAAGTTATTGTTCCAATGGATGAGGGTAACCACATCATTCGGGGCGATCACTAAGTCTTGCGCCATACTGTTAGCATGCCCCTGAGAAATACTATCGGGTAAATCAATAGCCTCATAAAAATCATCCCAATCAAGTAAGACCTCATCCTGATATCGTACCACAACTCCTTCAAAAATGGCGGGCCCAATGCCCCGGTTCACGAGGGTAATGCTGTATTTATCAATGACATAATCATCCCCTGTCTCGACAAAAGACCGGTTTAGACTGATCTTCACATTGGGCCAAGCATTGGCTTTGGTCTGCTCAAAGAGGATCTTGGTTTGCTCTAATAAGATATTGGATTGCTCGCGCATGATAGAAGCTTGTTGCATGTAGACAAAAAGGGCGGCAAAGCTGGCGATGAGCACCCCCAGGGCGATCAATAAATTAGGGTCAAACTTATATTTAGGGGCCATAATGGGTTTGGCTTTTAATTACAAACTTAACTTACAATTTATTAAATAGATGCGCAAACCCACTCGAAACTACTCCAATTCCAAGTGCATCCGTTTAGGAAACTTCACCTTATACGCAAAACGCAGGAGTTTTTCCTCCCCGGGCTCAAGATTCAGTTTCCAAAGCAGCAGGCCCCTTTCTTGATCTACTTGCGCCTGGGTACTTTCCAAAAGCTCCACTTCAATCGAGTTATCCCCCGATATGGGATACTGGTCTTCCACTTGGATCTCCAAGGCCGAGGCTTTGGTATTGCGCACCCGGATTTCCCAGCCCCGGGTGACCACTTGATTGGCCCCAAGGGACTGCTTTTTACGGAAGGCTTGAGATTTTTCTCTTTGGATTTGCAGGCTTTTGTCCCGGCCTAGGGAAATTGTAAGGGTATCTTCCGTCTGTTGGGGGGCAATACGGGATTTGCCTAAAAAAGTACCTTCCAAAAATAAGTTGGCGGGGCCGGGCAATAGCTCATATTGGTCCCAGTTTACTACTTGGGCGCTCAAAAAGGCATCGGGATCTAGCTTAGGCACGGTGGTGTAGCTGTACTGAGCCGGAACCTGATAGTCTTTAATTTCTACAGTATAGGTTTTGCCGTCGGAGGGGATGGTATAGGGGATCTCGATATCAAATGCTACGCTGGTGGCATTTTTTTGGATGCTTACCGGTATGGGTTGATTGCTAGGGGCCGGGGTCACCTTGAGTTCTTTTTTCTTAGCTCTTTGGCGGGACCGGTCGCCTGATACGATCACCACCTCCTGTAATGCGGCTTGGTCGGGTTTTAGGTATATATCAAAAAAATTACCAACCGATACCGATACTTCTTGGGCTTCATACCCAATATATTGAACTTCTATGACACTAGCATAGGGAGAGTTTAATGAAAAATTTCCATTTTGATCGGTGACCGTACCTTGATTACTTTCTTTGATTAGTACAGTAGCCCCTATTAATGCTTCCCCTGTCTCATAATCCAGGACCCTGCCGGTAATTAGGCCTGTACTATCGGCTCTCACATCATAGTCAGCTCCTTGGTATGATTGCGGAAGCCGCCAAGTAGCTAAGCTAGGCTTTTGCCCACTTTGGCTCAAATCGGCATTGGAAAGTTTAAGGCGGACTTGCTTCCAGTCTTCGCCGGTACTTTGGCGTAAATTGGCCCGGTATTGTAAGGAGAGGGGCTGGTCTAGTGAGCTGACCCGCACATCGTAATTGGGAGTCCAAGAGGCGCGTTTGACGCTATACCCTAGCTTAAAGGTAACGTTTAGGCTACTTGGTACATCCAACTTAACCTTGACTTCCCCAGTTTTGGGGGTTTTGCCGGCGAGGCGGTCTTGGATTTGACGCTCTATTCGTTTCTCTTCCAGGGCTCGTTCACTAAGATTTTGCTTGATACTAAATTGCTGGTTTTTCAACTCCGTTAAGCGGCTTCGGTGGAAATTGAGGGCAGCTTCTAGCTGAGCAGGAGTAAGGGAGACCGTGGGGGAGGAGAGTTTATGATTGGCCGCCAGCATTTTCTCTTCTTCTTGAAAAATGGCCAAGCGGTCGTTTTGTTTTTGTATGTTGCCGCGAAGCGTTTTGAGTTTTGCTTCTAGGTCTTTGATTTCTTCTTGTACCTGCTCTTCCAGGTTATTTACTTGGAATTGCAGCGACTTGATGCTTAGCTTTCCGTCGGCTTTTAACTGAATACTTTGCGGGTCTAAGTAGGGAGAGAGACCTACCAAAACGATTTCTTGGGAGCCAGCGCTTAGGCTTACTTGAGCTTCCCGGTTTACTTGGGCACCATTTAAAAAGACGACTACATTTTTAATTTGGCTTTTGACGGGTTTGGCTTTTTCTTGGGCATAGGTGCCCTGGAGAGAAAATAAACCCAAAAACAAGAGTAATGAGATAAATTGTGGCATACCGATAGAATTTTAGAGTCAAAGTATATCTAAAATTACCAGACTTAGGGGGAAACATTACACGAGGGGGCTTATTTTAAATCTTTTGCAATTTAGGCCAGGACGTCTTTTACGGTAGTGATCCCTCTTTTTAAACATTGATGAAGCAGGGTTTGTAAAAGCTTGGCGGTGGCCAGGGCATCCCCAGCGGCATTATGCCGGGCCGATATCGGGATTTTGTAGCGTTCACATAAGCGGTCCAAGGTATATTCTTGGGGCTTATGAAAATTGTGTTGATGAGACATAAGGCCGAGTTCAAGACGCTTGGCTAACTTGATGGTGTCCAGGGAGCGGTTAAAGAGCGGGATGCCAAAGTGATCCATCATCATTTTGGACATCATGCGTATGTCAAACTCGGCGTAATGGGCTACTAAGATATTATTGCCAATAAATTTGAGGAAACATTGTAAAGCTTCTTCTTGGGTATGCCCATTTTCCAGGTCTTTGCACAGGATTTGGTGAACGGGCACGGATTCTTTGGTACCTACGGTATCTCCCTGAATAAATACTTCCAAGGAGTCGTGGATGTGGATACTTAAATCTTCCAGGCCGATTGCCCCGATACTGATTACTTTGTCTTTGGCCGGATTTAGGCCGGTGGTCTCGGTGTCAAAAACCACAAAGCGGCAGTCTGTAATGGAGAGTTTGTAGTTTTCCTGCTCAAAATGCAGGAGATAATTCTTTACGTAATCGGGAAACTCCCCGTTTTTACAACGTTTGAGGGCTTGTTGTTTTTGATGACGGTGACTAAAGAACTTACCTAACATGCTTCCATCCTGATTTTTGCTTAATATGAAGTAAAATTTGGATAAAAGCAAGCATTTAGGCTAGATTTTCACGGGATATTACCAATTTGAAAAATCGGGCGAATGGGCCTATTCTGTTGCTTTTTACACGTTAGCTAATGACCCGCGTGAGGGATTGTAGTGAAAAGCCCACAGCTTGGGCCGGCTTGCGGGGGGGGCGAGGACTTGTAGCGGAAAGCCCGACCCGGAATGCAATGGAGGGGCACGCCCATATTTCTAGTTTAGCCCATATATCCCAAACGGTAGCGGGTTTCCAACATTTTTTGTACTTTCTCGATAGTCTTGAAAGTGCTGCGTATGGTTTGCCGCTCCAGCTTATTAAAATCGTCCGGATTGATAAAGCGGCCGGAGTTTTTATTGCGCAAACCGTGTATGGCCCTTTGCTTGACCAATATTTCATAGGCCATAGCCGCCGATTCGGTCAGGGATGCTAGGGCAGGCTCGGCCTTGGCTACTTCTTTTAAACGCTGAAAGGTACTGCCATAGGTAGCAATTCGGAGGTCATAGACCAATACCCGGGCCGCGTCGGTGAGGGGCATCATGGCCCGGGCTTTGATGTCAAACTCATTTTTATGCGATCCGCTCCGTTCTACAATAAAACTTCGAAAGAAGCTCAGGGGAGGAGGGTTTTGCAAGGCACTTTTGGCCATAAATGAAAGGAAAATTTCGTTTTTTTCTATTTCCGCAAATATGAATTTTTTGAGATCATCTGCCAGTTGAAAATCTCCTTCAATAGGGCGAAAATCAAAAAAGATATTCGTGTTCATAATAGACTTAGGGTCGGGCACCCGAATCCATTGCCGGAAGTAGTTTTGCCATTTGCTTACGGGTTGGCACCAGTCCGGATTGCTGGCCATCATATCGGCCGGACACTTCACAAAGCCGCAGGCGATCAAGATATCGGTGATATGCTTGGTAAATTTTAAAAAATACGTTCTAACCGCTTCGGCTTGGGCTTCTGGCGGGTCAGCGTAGATCAGTGCATTGTCTTGGTCGGTACGAAGCAACTGTTCACGGCGTCCTTCACTGCCCAAGGAGAGAAAGCAATAGGGGACATCTGGCATCTCAAGATTTTCTTCTTCCGAGAGCCTCTCCCGAGAAATTTTGATAGCCTGCTCGATAAGCGCATCGTTGATCTCGGTGATTATGTTGGAGATAAAGGGCACCCCTACATCTTGTTGTAAATAACTGCTTACCAAGTTTTCGGCCTTTTGCCGGAAGTCGGCCAGCAGGGCCACATCCCGGGTTTTCATGATTTGCTTGGTAAGTACGGCGGGGTTGTTTCCCTGGGCGATGAGGATGTCTCTTTGGGAGATAATACCCAAGGCCAGGGATTTTTCTGAGCCATCTTCGGTAACCACAATATGCGAGATGCGGCGACGCACCATCATAAGCATGACTTCTCCTACGGTGAGGCCCTCTTTGACGGTAGCTACCGGGCTGCTCATGATAGCCGTTACGGCTTGTTCTTTCATATAAGCCTCCTCAGAGACCACTTTACGACGAAAATCACTATCGGTTATGATACCCAAGGGATGTTTTTGGGCATTGCTAACCAAAATAGAGCCCACATTAAAGATCTTCATGATCTTGGCTGCCTGCCGGATGGTATGCTCCGGGGTGCAGTCTACTATTTTTTTACTCGAGTCTAATTTGATCGTATCAATCTCGAGGTTAGGGGCATCTTCTCTCCGGGTATTTTCTAAGAAACGTTTGATATATCCATTGTGAACCGCTTCGGTAGGTTCGCTGGCATCTCCTTTCAAAATAGAAGCCCCAGAGGCAAAACCCGAAGCCAAGAAGAGGGAAGCCCGGGGGTTTTTTTCCAAAACTTGCTGAAAGGGCTGCAAGGGGATTGCATACAATAAAGATTCTTCGGCCGCCACGGCATCGGCATAATAGGTATCTTGGCCCAAGGTGGCCCTTACTCCAAAAATGTCCCCTTCGTCGCATCGGTCCAGCAGGGCTTCGGCCTCGCCAGGGTCTAAAATATCAATGCTACCCTTTTGCACCATAAAAAATGTGGAGAGGGGGGCTTCCCCTTTGGAGAAAATACGCTCTCCTTCCTCAAAATATTGAATAATTACCTGCTCCGACAAGGCCCAGAGGTCTTCTTCGGCCAAGAGGTCAAAGGGAGGATAGCTTATCAAAAAATTATAGATATCTTTAATAATGGTTTCAGATGCCATACGATTATTCCCTTTTTTAATGAGAAAAATTAGGGTATAGGCTACTATAATACGGATTTTTGTTGAGGATTCATCGACAAGTTTTTTTTGAAATGGCAAAAAAAGAAACTTCTCTTCCATCCCGGGATATCCCGGGACGATTTGGCTATAAAGTTCGTTTAGTGGGGTGGATTGTACTTGCCTGGATTTTCCTGGCGGTTTGCAATTCGGTGTATGACTACGTCAATGTACGGGCTTTTGCCGACGTCAAGCTAGGAGAACATCAAGAACTTTTTAAGCAGATTAATCATCATTTTCTCAATGACTTGATGGCCAATATCTTGGGGGGGCTCTTAGGAGGGCTCATGGGCGGGGCTTTCTTGGTCTTCTATCTCCGAGAAAAATACGGTAGGGTCTCATATGGCCGCTTTTTAGTGATCACGGTCATGGCGTATATGACGTTGATTTACTCGGTTTCGGTAGTGGTTTCCTTTGCTTACAACAGTAACTGGTTTCAAAAGCCTTTGTGGGACACAGAGGTACTCACTGGGGTTTGGGACATGATTACCGGCTATCAGATATTACGGATCGTCTTATTTTGGTTTTCCATCACCTGTTTAACCTCCATCGTTTTACAAATCAATGATAAATTTGGCCCTGGGGTTTTGTATGCCTTTATGCTGGGGCGGTATTATAAAGCCAAACCCGAGATCCGAATCTTTATGTTTCTGGATTTAAAATCCTCAACGACCATCGCCGAACGCTTGGGAAACGCGTCCTACCATCGCTTTTTGCAAGACTTTTACGCCGATATTACGAGTCCGATCTTGTATACACGAGGGAACATTTACCAATACGTAGGCGATGAGGTGGTCCTTACGTGGACCATGGAAGTAGGCGTCTTGGGCAATAATTGCCTACGCTGTTTCTTTGAAATATTGCGGGTTATTGAGCGAAAAAAAGAGCAATATCAGGAAGTTTACGGGTATGTGCCCCAGTTTAAAGCCGGTTTGCATTTTGGCGAGGTCCTTACGGGCGAGGTGGGCATCTTAAAAAAAGAGTTGGTGTTTACCGGGGATGTACTCAATACCACGGCCCGCATTCAGGAGCAGTGCAATACCTATAAAGTACCCCTATTGATGAGCGGCGAACTTTTGTCCTTGTTAGCATTGGAAGAAGAGTATGAGGTTGGTTCTTTGGGGCCTATTCCATTACGGGGAAAATCGGAGCAGGTAGCGCTATTTAGTGTGAACAAGTCAAAAAATACGCTTGAGTAATCAGGGGCTTCCCGCGCTTAGGAAGTACTGGGAGCGTGAAAAAATACTGCCGGCGCGGGTCGGGCTGTCACTACTCGCTGGCCCACCCGCAAACCAGCGGCGAGCTCAAACAGGCCGTTCCATCCCTAAGCCAAAAAATAAGCATAGTTTCAACAAATAAAAAACCCGGACTACTACAAAAAGCCCGGGTTGAAATTTTGTTTAAATTAGGATTTTAGGTCAATTAAGATTCCTCTCGACTGTTTTTGATATTTTGAACTTCCTCACGGATATCTTGGGCCAATTTTTTAAGCTCTTGCATGCCCTTACGAACTCGGGTACCGGCAGCTTGATTTTCCTTGTTGTAGAATTTGTCGAAGTCACCTTCCAAGTTCATAATTAGATCACGTAGTTCCTCGAATCGTTTCATAAAGCTAAGTTTGAATGAAAAATACTTAAATTAAACTTGAGTTGAATAAATTTCATTGGAGTACTCGCCCGATTTAAGTTTATGGGCGACTCTTTCAAAAGCATTTAGGGTGATCTCCACATCCTCTATTGTATGCATAGCTGTAGGTATCAAACGGAGCATAAGCACGTCTTTAGGTACCACAGGATAAATAACAATAGAACAAAAAATATTAAAATTTTCTCGCAGGTCAACCACTAATTGGGAGGCTTCGCCAACCCCTCCGCTCAAAAACACCGGAGTCACCGGAGATTGCGTCTTTCCGATGTTTAGACCCCGGGATTTCAATCCGGATTGTAAAGCTTTTACCACAGACCAGAGATTCTCACGATGTTCTGGTTGGGTACGTATCATGTCTAGACGTTTGATTGCTCCCTCCACGATGGGCATAGGCAGGGATTTCGCAAAAATTTGGGAGCGCATGTTGTAGCGCAAATAGTCAGCAACGGGTTTGTCACAAGAAACAAATGCCCCAATGCTAGCCATAGACTTCGCGAAAGTAGAAAAATATACGTCAATATCATCTTGAACCCCTAGTTCTTCCCCGGTGCCAGCCCCGGTAGGGCCCATCGTTCCAAAGCCGTGGGCATCATCTACTAATAGACGGAAATTATACTGCTTTTTCAAAGCAATGATATCTTTCAGGTTACCCACAATACCCGACATACCGAAAACGCCTTCCGTAATCACCAAGATACCACCACCCGTTTCTTGAGATACTTTTACAGCGCGTTTTAATTGCTTTTCTAAGCTTTCAATATCATTGTGTTGGAAAACAAATCGCTTACCGATGTGCATCCTTAAGCCATCTACGATACACGCGTGAGACTGTTCATCATAAACCACCACGTCTTTCCGGTCTAACAAGGCATCTATAATAGAGAATATACCCTGATAACCGTAATTAAGCAAAACTGTATCTTCCTTTTTGATAAAGTCGGAGATCTGACGCTCCAATAATTCGTGAAGATCCGTGTTTCCTGACATCATCCGGGATCCCATAGGCAAAGCTAAGCCATATTTTTTGGAGGCTTCGGCATCTACTTTACGGATTTCTGGATGATTGGCCAGCCCTAAATAATTGTTGAGACTCCAGGTCAAGACTTCTTTCCCGTTAAACTCCATGCGGGATGAAATTTCACCCTTTAACTTGGGAAATGTGTAATACCCGTGACCTTTTCCAGAGTACTGGCCAAGGGAACTTCGTTGATTTTCTAATTTATCAAATATGTCCACAAATCTCTATTTAAATGAATAAATCGCCTTTTCTTTATTAGAAAACAAAGCAAATTTAAAGCTAAAAGTTTAAAAACAGCGTCTGAGGGCAAATTTGTAGATATATAGCTCCATAATTTTCTGTTTTTATTGAAAAAAATTGAACTTAGTACTCACTTAGGTTAAGATATTGGGTATTTTGCATTAAAAAATCAGCGCCTACCAAGGGCATTTAGACATAGCCTATGAAAATAAATAAAATATTAGTTGCCAACCGAGGGGAGATTGCCCTCCGGGTTATGCGTTCGGCCCGAGAGATGGGAATTGCCACGGTGGCCATTTTTAGCGAGGCCGACCGGAATGCCTTGCACGTCCGATTTGCCGATGAAGCAGTTTGCATAGGCCCCCCACCTTCTGCCCAATCCTACTTAGATATGGACAAAATAATCCAGGTCTGTAAAGATTTGGGAGTTGACGCGATTCACCCAGGCTATGGCTTTCTGTCAGAAAACGCTGTGTTTGCCCGAAAAGTTGGCGAAGCTGGATTGATTTTTATTGGGCCGACCCCCGATGCTATTTCTGTCATGGGAAGTAAGTTGGCAGCCAAGGCCGCCGTATCCCAATATGATATACCCTTAGTTCCAGGAACGCCCGCGGCCGTAACCGACCCCCAAGTAGCCATGGACAAAGCGCGCGAAATTGGCTACCCCGTATTGATAAAAGCCAGTGCCGGAGGGGGAGGAAAAGGGATGCGTATTGTAGAAAAAGAAGAAGAACTGGCCGAGCAAATGAGCCGGGCCATCAGCGAAGCCGAATCTTCCTTTGGCGATGGCTCTGTATTCGTAGAAAAATATATTACTTCCCCCAAGCACATCGAAATCCAGGTCCTAGGAGATACCCACGGTAATATCGTCTATTTATTCGAAAGGGAATGCTCTATCCAACGGAGGCACCAAAAAGTCATTGAAGAAGCTCCATCCCCCGTAGTTTCCCCAGAAATGCGAGCCAAAATGGGAGAAGCCGCCCTAGGGGTAGCGAAGGCCTGCGACTACGTAGGAGCGGGGACTGTGGAATTTATCGTAGACGAAAACCTGAATTTTTACTTCCTAGAGATGAACACCCGCTTACAGGTGGAGCATCCTGTTACCGAAGAAATCACGGGCATAGACTTAGTAAAAGAAATGATCCGCATTGCCGAGGGGCATCCCATATCCTTTACCCAGGAAGAATTACAGATGAGAGGACATTCTATTGAGGTGCGGGTATATGCCGAAGACCCTAAGAATAATTTTTTGCCCGATATTGGCCGCCTAGACGTATACAAACGGCCCGAAGGACCCGGAGTAAGGGTAGATGATGGTTTTGAACAAGGCATGGAAGTACCGATTTATTATGACCCCATGATCGCCAAATTGACCGTTACGGCACGTAACCGAGAAGAGGCTATCCAAAGAATGTTAAGGGCCATCGAGGAATATCAAATAAGCGGAATTGAGACTACCTTAGGATTTTGTAGCTTTGTTCTGGATCATGAAGAGTTTCGCTCGGGAAGATTTGATACTAATTTTGTTAAAAATCACTTTCGTCCAGAATATTTGGAGGGAGAGTCACAGGGATCTCTGGAAATGATCGCCGCTGCCATGGCTAGTTATGTATACCAAAACGGAAAAAACCAGCCGAGTACCCAAGGGAAGTCAGAGGCCGATTCCAAACTGATGAGCCCCTGGAGAATGAAAAGAAGCTAATCCTTTGCAATCCAAATCATTAATTTAATATAAACTGTGAAAATAATTCATGGATTCATTTGACAATTACGGAACCTTAGACCAGTTGTATTTTAAAGCCACGCGTGAAATTGAAGAAGATAAAATCGCGGATGCTTTTGAAACCTTAAGCCGTATTATTGAGCAAGATACCGAATTTGGTAAAGCTTATAATCTATTAGGCTGGGTGTACTACAATAAATATAATAATTATAACAAGGCGGAGGAATGCTTTAAATTGGCTATGAAGTACGTCTCCGAAAACCCAAGTGTGTACCAAAATTATGCTTCCTTGCTCTTAACCCTAGAAAAGTTTGAAACCCTGAAGGAGCATTTAGATCACGCCATCAACATTCCTGGTATCAATAAGCCCGAAATCTGGAATAAGTACGGAACGATGTATGAATTACAAGGGCAGTACGATCAAGCCATTCAAGCGTACAAAGAAGCCATCAAGTATTCCCTGATCAATGAGGATATCGAGGCTTATGAAAAGTCCATTCTACGTAGCAAAAAGAAGATTGCCATCAATTAGGCACATAAAAAAAGCCAGCTTAAAATAAACTGGCTTTTCTGCTAAAATAATAAAGTGTTAAACAGGTGTGTCTGAATAAATTCTTCTCGTTTGCTATAGATAGATACTTTTCAAGGCTAAAAGGTAACTGCTTTTATGGCCCACAAGGAATATTTCTAAGCTTTTTTTGGTTAAGTCATTGATTTTCAGAGATAAAATTTTTTAATTATTTTCAAAGACTGTGTAAGTTTTTTAGTCGAAGCTTCCTTTTTGATTTCCAACTAGAATATTTCTGAAATATTATTTGCCTGAAAAGCAAGGAATTTCTTTTACTTCCTAGCAAAATTGGTACAGACACTCAATAAATCAAAAACAATAGATTTCAGTACGATGCAAGACCTTAGTTCCCAAGCACTATCCGAAAGAGTAAGCCGCATGGCCGTATCCGCAACCTTGGCGATGGCCCAAAAAGCCCGCGAAATGGCCTCCCAAGGTATTGAGGTGATTAAATTAAGTCTCGGTGAGCCCGACTTTGGTACCCCCCAACATATAAAAGATGCCGCCAAACAAGCTATAGATGAGGGCTATACGTTTTATCCCCCAGTGGCTGGATATCCCGAGTTAAAAGAAGCCATTGCCCAAAAGTTAAAGAGAGATAATGGCTTGGAATGGGGCCCTCAAAATATTGTTGTTTCCACCGGTGCTAAGCAATCCTTGGCCAATATTATGATGGCTTTGATTAACCCAGGTGACCAGGTCTTGGTATTTTGCCCCTATTGGGTTACGTATAGCGAACAAGTAAAATTAGTAGATGGCGAACCCGTATACCTTCGGGGAAACCTGGAAAATGATTTTAAAATTAATCCCCAACAGCTACGCGAGGCCTTGCAAGCCAATACCCGGGTAAAAGCTATTTTGTTTTCCACCCCCAGTAATCCCACAGGCAGCGTATACAGCCACGAAGAACTGGCGGGCCTAGTCAAAGTCTTAGAAGAGTATCCTGAGGTAATGGTCATTACCGACGAAATTTATGAATATATCGTTTTTGAAGGTGCCTATCATAGCATTGGCTCATTTCCTTCCATCAAAGACCGGGTAATTACCGTAAATGGCTTCTCAAAAGGCTTTGCCATGACAGGATGGCGTGTGGGCTATATAGCGGCTCCTCAGTGGTTTGCCAAAGCCTGTGATAAAGTGCAAGGGCAAATCACTTCGGGGACTTGTTCTATCGCTCAAAGAGCCGCTTTGGCAGCCATTACTTCAGATCTCGGACCTACTTATGCCATGCGGGATGCCTATCGGAGAAGAAGAGACCTAATCTTGGATTTGGTAAAAGATATCCCTGGCATCAAGCCGTATACACCCAACGGGGCATTTTATCTCTTTCCGGATATTAGTTACTTTTTTGGTAAAAGTGATGGCGAAAAAACCATGCACAATGCCGATGAACTCACCCTGTACATTTTGGAAAAGTGTCACATTGCCCTCGTAACAGGTTCGGCTTTTGGGGCTCCCGAATGTATCCGTATTTCCTATGCCGCATCGGATGAGCAAATAATAGAAGCCATGGGGCGGATCAAAGATTTGTTTAGTAAATTTCACTAATATCTTAGCAAAGCGTTTGTTTGTGAAGCTTTTACCCAGATTGAATAGAAAGCTTCCAGCTATTGATACAATATGATAGATTTGGATACAATATTTGCCGATTTTTCCCGGCAAAAAGTACTGGTACTGGGTGATGTGATGATTGACTCATATTTGTGGGGCAATGCCCAGAGAATTTCTCCAGAAGCCCCCGTACCCGTTGTCTTAGTAAAAAAACGAGAAAAACGATTGGGAGGGGCCGCCAATGTTGCCATGAATGTTTTGGCCATGGGAGCTCAACCCATACTCTGTTCGGTGATAGGAGAAGATAAAGATGCCCGGGATTTTACCAGCTTAATGGAGCAACATAAGTTGACTACCGAGGGTCTTGTATACAGTAACTCCCGAATCACAACAATCAAACACCGCATTTTGGCGGGGAGCCAACACATGCTCCGGGTAGATGCCGAACAGACCGATCCTATCCAAGAACCCGATAAAGCAGCCTTGTGGGAAAAAATACAAGACCTTTTACCGCAATGCTCGGTTTTAATTTTTGAAGATTATGACAAAGGTGTCTTGGATGAAGAACTCATTCAAAAATGTATAAGCCTGGCAAAAAGTTTGGACATTCCAACGGTAGTAGACCCCAAAAAACGGAATTTTTTAAATTACAAAGGGTCTAGCTTGTTCAAGCCTAATTTAAAAGAGCTAAGAGAAGGGCTTAAGCTAGATTATGACCCTAGTAAACTAAAACTTTTGCCACAAGCTATCCAAGAACTCAGGGAGGAAATGCCAGTGGAGAGAGTATTGGTTACTTTGTCAGAACAAGGCGTTTATGTGGATAGCCCAGAGGGTGCCTATCATATTCCTGCCCATATCCGCCAAATTGCCGATGTTTCTGGAGCTGGTGATACCGTGGTAAGTGTAGCGGCCCTATGCCAAGCCTTGCGTTTACATCCAGCCCTAGGAGCTGCTTTGGCCAATCTAGCTGGCGGCTTAGTATGCGAGTATGTTGGGGTAGTGACGGTCAATAAGGAGCAGCTCTTACAAGAAGCCAAAGATGCCAAATTAAGTCTGTATGATTCAGCGTAAAATCACAGAAAAGATTAATGAATTTGTTTACAGCAGCAAAGATCGGATTCATTTTATCTTACAGCTTACCGACAACCTAACCCTGGTGATTGCCTTGGGTACCTTGATTTATTCGGTGGGGTTCAATCTAGAAGCCGATGAGATCACGTGGGTTTTTCGTTGGCTCGAGGCCTTGATTTTAATTTTTGTGCTGGATTATTTCATCCGCATGTTTTACTCCTTTGGGCGATGGAAGTATATCCAAGAGCACTTACTCGAGAGTATTTTGGTTTTTCTCTATCTTTTCTTGGTCTTGGGCTATCTTTTTCAGATTGATATTCCCTATGGACTGTTTTTACTCCTCAAACTATCGGATTATCGTTCTTTTTACGAGTTTTTCATAGCTTCTTATGTAGTCATCCTCACGATTTTGGCAATAGCCCGGGCGAGCCATTATATTTCGGCTATCAAAATAAAGCCGGCGACTACCTTTATCTCCAGTTTTATCATCTTGATTTTGATCGGTACGATGTTGCTTCGCTTACCGGCCATGACGACCCAACCCGGCAGTATGCCATTCTTGGCGGCTCTTTTTACCTCTACCAGTGCTTCTTGCGTAACGGGCTTGAGTGTGGTGACGGTAGCTACCTATTTTACCTTTAAAGGGCAGTTGGTGATATTGTTTTTATTACAGTTAGGAGGGATCGGTATTGTATCGTTTGCCACCTTTTTTGCCACTTTTTTAACTCAAGGAGTAGGGCTCAAACAACAGGCAATTATCCAGGATGTACTGAGTAGTGAATCCCTTTCTTCGGCCAGGCAAATGTTAAAGCAGGTAATCTTGTTGACCTTTGCCATTGAGGCAGTAGGTGCTTTGGCGATTTTCTTTTCTTGGGGGCCAGATGTACAGTTTTACTCTCCAGTACCGGTAAATGAGGAAGTGATGGAGATGCGGACTTTAGATTCCTTAGAAACGGCCTTAGAAGAACCCGAAGCTGTTTCGGGGGCTGGGCTCCAAGAAGAGGAGCTTCTGGAAGGACCTATAGACCTCAGTCTGCTTAACGGGGCCCCGGAAACAACGCCCGACCCAGTACGCGCCGATAGTAGCACCGACAGCAATGCTGAACACAGCGAATATGCCTTGGATATCTTATTTGTCGAGGGAGAGCAAAGCGAGGACCCTCCCGCCAGTGAAGCCCCCAATTTTCGCATCAACAACAGCTTGGCCAATAAAATTTATTATTCTATTTTTCACTCGGTCTCGGCTTTTTGTAATGCCGGTTTTAGCCTTTTTCCCAATGGCTTAGCCGAAGAATATGTAGATAGGAGCTATATTTTTCACTTGGTTATCGGCTTGATTATTATTCTGGGAAGTATGGGTTTTTCTAATATCCAGCAAATTGCCTCCCCACGAAGATTGCGGGAGCGTATGTCTAAGCCTTGGAAGCAATGGGGACTTAGTACACAAATTGCCGTAAACATGACTTTGATTCTAACGGGACTAGGAATGCTCGGCTTTTATATCTTAGAGCAAGATTATTCCTTAAATGACAAAAACCTCTTTGAAGCCTTAACCACCGCCTTCTTTCAGTCGGTCACTACCCGGACAGCCGGCTTTAATACGGTGAGTTTATCCCTTTCTGATATTTCGCAGCCTACGTATATCATGTTTATCTTTTTGATGTTTATTGGGGCCAATTCCGGTTCAACCGGAGGGGGGATCAAGACCTCTACTTTTTTTCTCTTGGTCATTTCGGCTTTTGCTAGTATTCGGGGAAAGAAAAATGCTGAAATCGGTAGGCGCTCTATCTCCAACGATACGATCTCCCGGGCTTTTTCTATCGTGTCATTTGCGATTGCCTATAATTTGGTATGCATTTTTATCTTACTGATTGTCCAGCCCAATATCAATATACTGGATTTGTTTTTTGAACTCATCTCGGCCTTTGCTACAGTTGGCCTGAGTACCGGGATAACTTCCTTATTAAATGAGTACAGCCAGGCCATATTGATCTTAACGATGTATATCGGCCGGGTGGGCATGTTAACCCTGGCCCTGGCTTTGAGTAAAAAAGTAATCAGTACATCGTATCAATACCCGGTATCCCATGTGATGGTTGGTTAATTTTTTAGTCTAGATAGATCAATTTCCCTTTCCTTTCGTTACAAGGGTATAATCGCGAAATTTAGAAAGCTATGTTACGATTCGTACTTTTTTTCCTCTTATTAGGCTCAAGTTTTTCTTTGACAGGGCAGAATTTAGACAGTATTCAAGTAAAAGGCATTCCGCTTAGTACCATTAAGCAGCTTACCCAGGATGAACGAGGAGTGTACTACTTCCCTAAATTGGCCAAACGCTTGGAATCGGGAGACTCTTCACTCTTGGATATTGACTACTCCATGCTCTATTATGGCTTTATCTTCACCCCAGCCTATGACCCTTATTTTTACTTTGCTATGGAGGATAGCTTAGGGCAACTTACCAAGGCCGAAAAAGCCCAGGAAACCCTTGATTTGGCCAATCGGGTGTTAAAAGACAATCCGGTATCGATATTTGCCCACGCCGAAAAAGGCTTTGCGCTTTATACCTTAGGAGACAAAAAGAAGTCGGAGAAATATTTCAAAAATTACGTAAGCCTCTTTGATGCCATGGAAGCCTCAGGGGTCGGCAATTCTATGGAAAATCCTATTGTTGTCATCACTCCCAAAGATCCGCAAGCAATTTTACTTCGCTACAAATTGCGGGAACTCTCCAAAAAAATCCAGGGACAAAATGGCCATTTTTATGATGTATATACCGTTGAAAACCAAAATGGGAAGCAATATCCTATATATTTTGACATCACGGTTCCGCGTACTTTGGGGATGCAGAAACTCAAAGAGCGCCTCAAAACCGACAATTAATTGCCTATCTTTGGCTTAGGGATAGAGCCATTTGTTTGAGCCCGCCGCTGGTTTGTGGGCGGGCCGGCGAGTGGCGAAAGCCCGGCCCGCGCTAAGAACCCACGCTTGATGCTTGCCCATAGGGTATAGCGCGGGCAAGCCCCATTTCTTTTTTTAATTCCATTTTTTATGCAAAAGACTTGGATTGTCCAACAGCTCCGAGAGTACCCTATCCTGCACCCGGGAGATAGCGAATTACAGCAAAAGTTTATCAATTTTGTGGAGGAGCATCCTAATTTTTATTCCCGGGATTTGGCCCTAGGGCATCTCACGGGCTCGGCTTGGATACTGGGGCCCAGCTTGCAAGAAGTACTACTCATTCATCACAAGAAGTTGGATAAATGGTTACAACCGGGGGGGCATACGGAGCCGAAAGACGTCAATATGCAAGCCACCGCCCTGAGGGAGGCCCAAGAAGAGACCGGAATTACCCAGCTTTCTTTATATGAGCCCAAAATTTTTGACTTGGATATTCACTGGATTCCGGCCCGGAAAGAGCAGGCCGGGCATTGGCATTATGATGTACGGTATTGCTTAGTCGCTCAAGACACCAAATCATATCAGGCCAATGAAGAAACCCAGGGTATCGCCTGGTGCCCTGGCAGACAACTCAGGCAATACACTGAGGAAGTTTCTATACTCAGGATGTGGGACAAAACGCAGCGTTTTCTCGTTTAGTTACCCAAGATTTCAAAACTTTTGATTTCACGCGTGCTTTGGTAGGTATTCTTGTCTGAATTGTAATAGCGGCGTATTTGCCAGCCAATTTTTACCGATTTACCCACGGCTTGGTTACCCAAATTCATAAGCTCGGCCGAGCCTTCAAAATCATTAAACCAGAGGTAGCGTTGGGTTTCCCCATTACTTTCTAGAAGTAAAAAGGTAAGAGGACCTTTCTCAATTTTTTTTAGGGTGCCCTCGGCCAAAGTAGCCCGGCTGGTACTGGTTGTGGTTTGCACCCGGGTGCTTGTGCCGTTTCCTGACATCATTTGGGTCATTTCGGGACAGGTTTTGAGTAGCACATTGGCCACTTCCACCCCTAATTCTTGAGCTTTTTCGGGATCGCTCAAGCCATAATCCATCAACTCACTTACGTGGTTCATCACTGCCCCCTGCATACACGTTTGCATGACTTGGGAGGCTCCTTCGGCGTCAAGCCCCTGGGCATCTTTTTTAATACATTCACAAGATTCACTGGCGATCATCTGGATAACTTCTTGAGGAAATTCATCCTGGGCAAGAAGTGGCAAGTTGCTATACAGGACAAAACCAGTCAATAAAAAAATCGGTTTGTAATATCTAAACATGAGGATTGATGGGCAAAAGGTGTTACAATTTATTGCTTTT
The DNA here is from genome assembly GCA_963922455.1 of uncultured Microscillaceae bacterium. Classification (GTDB taxonomy): domain Bacteria; phylum Bacteroidota; class Bacteroidia; order Cytophagales; family Microscillaceae; genus CAWUIO01. Next base: position 70,400 of record CAWUIO010000008.1, on the reverse strand, counting down.
ATAAGAAACGGTTCAAAAAAGAAAATATCCTTGAATATCCAAAAAAAATACGAATTGCATAAAAATCAGGGGCTGCCCCCCGGTTTTCATAGGGTGCCCCTACTTGCCTAAGGTGGCCGGGGGTCGGGCTTTCGCTACTCGCTGGCCAACCCACTTCCAGCAGCGAGCTCAAACAGGCCGCTCTATCCCTCAGCCAAACGGGAAAGAGGGGTCATATGCGCTAATTAGCCGATTCATTTCTTCCCAAAATCCGGATGCTACCTGCCCCATAATTAGAGTAGGCGCTTTCATCATACATGGCTTGAGCACTTACCGGCCCCATCTGGAAGGTTCCTTGGGTGACGGCCCGAGCCATATAATAGAAGGTTTTGGCATCTCCCGTGGCACTTGTAAAGTAATTGATCCGGTCGTCCCGAATGTCCATATGGTCGGGATAATCCTGGTCTTCTATCCAGGAGAGGCTTCGGTTCTTACTCAACCTGGGGTTCTCGATCTCCAGGCCGGCCGGCAATTTGTCGGTGATAACGACATTATCCAGGTCGTAAAAATAAGGCTCGGCTAGTACCGTAACTTTAACGACTACCAGGTCATTTTGCCGGAAGGTATTATCATTGATAGCTCTTCCGTTTACATCGTAAAAGGTCTTCCGTACCCGGATTCTTCGGTCTTCATTGGGGATATCAGTTTTGGCACTCAAGCCACTGATATTCCAGAAATAGTACAAATAGCCACTCCCTTGGGCTTTAATGTTGAGATCCTGGCCAGCCAGATTTTTGGATAAAATCAAATCATTGCCAATAAAGCTGGCTATGTTTTGTCCTTGGCGGCTTACAAAGCCATTGACCTTACTATTACGGCTTTTTCGGGCAAATTTACCCAAGGCCATTAAGCCAAAGGAGCGTTCTTGGGTATTTAAGTATTTCTTTTCGCTCATTACTTGGGACAGATGGCGGGCCAATTCTGGTATCTGTACATTTTCAGGGTCGGCTTCTAATAAGGTATTCAAGACCAAAGCTTCATCCCGAGCTGCCGAGTGGAAACTTCCCCCCAGCACTTGTTCGGAATATTCTCCAGAAAAACGCTCAGGCAACATAGATCGGTAGCTTCGGGCATCTCCATTTTGTAAATAAGCCGAGGCCAATAAATATTTACAATCTAAGGCCAATAGCTTGGGGTTTTCCTTGTAGTAGTTCATAGTGGAGACATCAGCCTCTCCCGCCAAGGCCAAGACGTAAAGGGCATAGATAAGCTCTTTGGGGGCTACTTCTCGGGCCAAAATCGGGCTATCCTCATTATTTCGGATACGATAACGATAATCGACGGTGCTTTTACGTTTCACCCGGTTTTTCAAATATCGCATCATTTCGTTCATCCCATCCGGATTGACAAAGTAGCCGTTTTTACGGGCTTCTACCATAAAGTGCAGGGCATAAGCGGTACCAAAAAGGCTAGTTTGCCCACCTCCTGGCCAATAACTTAATCCTCCACTGTAATTTTGCATCGATAATAAGCGCAAGATCCCTTCTTGTACATTTTCCCGAATACGCGAATCGTACCAATCGGGTTTTTGGTCGGGGCTCTCATGAAGCCGCATCAAATCCTGCACAAAAAGTTGAGGAAATACCGAAGAGGTAACTTGTTCTACACAACCATATGGGTAACGGATCAGGTATTCCAGGCTGCGGGTAAAACGTACTAAGGGGGAGCGGCTTAGTAAAACCTTGGCTTCGGTCGTATTGGGGATGAATTCGTGCCTCAGGTCTAGGGTTTGTTGGGTTCCGGCCCGAACTACGCCGGCTCCACTTCTTTTCAATAATCCACTCACCGGTAAAATGCTAATATCAATGTCTTGGCGGTATTCTCTCCCTTGGGCCGATACGACCACACTCACCTTGGCACTATCAATTACTTGTTTGGCTTGGATTTCAAAATTAACCCGGGCCTCCCGATGCGCCTTTATAGAAACTTGTCGCTCATTACCACTTTCAATGCTTAACTGTTGGGAGGTAATGAGCTTTACCCGGGCTTGACTTCCTTTATCGGTGGTATTACTAATCGTTACGGGCACTTTTACCATATCCAGTCCACTTAAAAAGCGGGGGAGGCCCGTAGAAATAACAATGGGGTCGGCCACGGTCATCATTTTCTCGGCGGAGCCAAATCGATTGCCTTCATAGGCTACGGCCATAATGCGCAAACTGCCCGAAAACTGAGGAATATCAATGGGGAAGCTTACTTCCCCAGCGGCATTGGTTTTCAAGGCGCCACTCCAAAAGTGAGTTAATTTAATCCGTTTGTTTTCTAAGGGACTCCCTTCGTTGCCAGCGGCCGAAGCCAATCCCCCCCCGCCCGTAGCCAAGCGGCCTACATGTATTTCGGGGAATAGTTGCGGATACATATCGAAGGGCTCCACTTCTAGTCCTCTTTGCTGATAAAAATAAGCATAGGGAGCCGGACTTTGATAATTTTTCATTTGCAAGATGCCCTCGTCTACCACCGCCAAGGTTACATTGATACCGGCTTCTGGCCGGTCGGTCTTGACCTTGATAAGCTGTTGGGTTTGAGATTCAGACTTTGCTACAGCCTCAATTTTCAAGTCAATTTTTCTTTGGGGCTCATCTACCCGGATCGATTGGTAGCCGTGTGCTACCGTAAGTGGGATCGCTCCATCACTCATAGGCCTAATCAAAGTAGCCGACACAAAGACATTGGGCAAAAACTCGGGGCGAATCCCTAAACTCATCTTCGCACTTTTGTTTTGGGTATTCAAAATGCGGTATTCTAGAATGTTGTCGCGCTCTAAGGTGACAATCAGGCGCCCGTCAAAAGGGGTAGTAAACAGGATTTCTGCATTTTCACCGGGCCGGTATTGCTTTTGATTTAGTGTAATATCCACTTCCCCGTCGCGGTTTACCTCAAAAGAGCTATTGCTGCCATAGTTACCGTAGGCATAAAAACGGCTCGATACATAGCTCTTCGCATTGGGCAAGAAGAGTCTGAGTTCATAATCGCCCGACTCGCTTGGGGTGTAGGAATAAGCTGATTGTAGCCCATCCACATTGATTTTTTCTTCTTTTAAGATTTCTTCTTTCCGCACTGAACGGTAGGAGTAATCCCTTCCATTGCGCTCCAACACGGTTTGCCAACGGTAACGCACTACTTGGGCCGTGGCTGAGGTTTTGACGGGCTTGCCTTTTTTATTGACCGCCGCCATCGGGATTTGGACCGCTCGCCGTATACGGGCAAAGAGGTCCAGGGATTTAAGGCCCAAGAAGGTATTTTGGGTATACACTTCGGTTTCGATTTGACGGCTTACGGAGCGTCCGCTTTCATCAAATACCGTGGCGTAGAGTTGCGCCGATAAAAGGCCCTGATTGGCCAATTGTTTTGGGATATGAAAACTGCTGTAAATGAGACCCTCTTTATTGGTTTGCCCATCTTGCTCTTCGGAGGCAATATCGGCGTCATAGGCTTGGGCGGTATTTAAGCGGAAGGTATAGCCGTTCAGGGCTGGGGCTGAGAAGTTTTTTCGGCTTAAGTAGAAAGAGAGCTCATAGTTACGGTTGGCAGCCGGAGGGCCAAAGAGGTTACGGGCTTCAATTTGGTAGCGCGCCGAGTCACCGGCTTTATAATCTCCGGTATACACCGTTTCCTGGTCTGCTTTGACGGGGTTGATTTTTACCTTGATCCGGTCGGGGATAAACTCTTCTAGGCTTATCTTCATAGTACCGATAGATATATCGGTACTCGTGAAGACTTCTACGGTGTAGGTTCCCGTGATACTGCTGGCGGGCACTTTAAACTCGGTTCCGTAGGCCCCGTCTTTATTCAAATTACCTCTAAACTCGTGCAAGGTTTTGCCATTGGGCAGGTAAACCCGAAATCGCACCGGAATTTCTTGGACTGGGTTCCACTCTCGGTCACGTACTACCAGTTGCAAAGGAATGGTTTCGCCAGGCCGGTACAGGTCCCGTTCACTATACAAGAAAGCTTGATAGCCAGATTCATTGGGTATAAAGCCTTGGGTCTCAAAACGGGCCGTTTCCACCCCGGTCGTAGGCAAATACAGGTAGTTAAAATCACCTTGATAGCGGGCTTGGATCAAGGGGATTTCCGTATCCGGGTATTTTTGGGCCAGTCCTTCAAACTGGGCAATGCCTTCTGAGTTACAAGTAGCCGTAGCCAATACCTGATTGCTGGGGCTAATTAATTGCACTTGAGTGCCGGCCATAGCTTGTCCGTTTACCAGTGAATTGGCGATGACCATTACATCGTCCCGGCTTTTTCGGGCAATCAGGCCAATATCCGAAAGGGAAACAAACTGTGAAGACCGGATCCATTGGTCTTCGGTGGAGTTTACTTCAATAAAGTAAATCCCTTCGGAGCTGTTTAATTGGTCAAAATTGAGATTGAGTACCCGGAAGTCTTGTACTTGCGACAGCGTACGGGTATCGTATTCTTCGTCTAAGATCACATCGCCGTAGTTTGGCAGGCTGCTCCGATCGAAGTAGTAATAGGAGTCAGACTCATCAAAGTAGCGGAAAGCCCTTAAAAAATGCGTGAGGTTATTCTCAAAAATTTTGTATACCACCACCTGTACTTTGGGCACATTAATGATACGAACCCCAATATTTTTGGCTCCCTTGTTAGATAAGTAGTGGTTGCCTTTGTGGGCAAAGGCTATTTCGGGGTCTCTTTGGCCAAAGCGTACACTCTGACGGAAAACCTCACGCAAATTGGTGCCAAAAATACCCTGTAAATCTTTGGCCAAGGTAACCGTGTAGACCGTTTCCATTTCAAAATCTCCCAAGATGTTAAAGCCATCATCGGTAAGCTCAATCTCGATGGGTATGGCCGGGCGAAGGCTCAGGTTTTTCAAGATTTCGTCCTGGCTGAGGGTTTGGTTTACTTTTACGGCAATGTAGAGGGATTCGGCCTCAAATTCGGCGCTCACCGACTCGATACGGAGGCGGTTTTTGTTGGGAGATATTTCGGAAAACTGGATGGTTTTTTGGGTAATAAAGTCACTCTCGGCGCACTCTACACCGGGGGCAATTTCAAAATCTAGGGTTTTTTCGTCCAGTTCTAAGCTGCCCACCTCTTCAATGACCAGCTCCACGACCTCAGAGGCTTGGCTGTTTAAAATGCGGAGGGCCGGGATGGCTTCTCCTTCGGCTTTGACCGAAATAAGTTCTTGTAAGCTTTTGGGGTATACTTTATAATTGAAGTATAAATTGATACGAAGCTGCTTGGTGCGTCTTTCGTCTTGGGTCCAAAACATATCCCAAGATTCCAGATCTAAATATTGCGTGCGAAATTTAATAACTTGATCGGTTTTAAGATTGAGATCTTTAGGGATTTGGCGGTTGAGTTGGATGCCGGGGGCCGCTTCATAGTCAGTACTAGGGGCAAAACCTTCACTGGGAGAGAAGACTAACTCATAGGGCGAAATCCACTTGTATTTTCCGTCTACTTTAGGGGTAAAACTGATGTAGTCTGTTGTATCCCACGAGTTTAACAGGGAGTCTCCAACCACCGAGTGATTGAAGGTAAACTTGAGGTTTTCCTGAGTGGATACGACTTCTTGAAAACTGGTTTGGCTGATTTCCAAGTAGGATCTTTGGCTACATTGGGGTAGCTGTAGCAAGAGGAGGCATAGGAAGCCATAATAGATCTTTTTCATTGCTTTTGCTTGATTGTAAAGATTAAAAGTAGGGCTCAGGGGTCATATTCCCAAAATAATTAAAAATATTCGCAATTGGCTTTTTAGAATACGCAAGCCAGATGTGATTATTACCAAATTTTGCTATAATTCAAGCGTGTATGTTTAAAATACTGGAGTTTACTATTTGGATGTTGAGCCGGTCTTGGAACCGTTATTTGGGGCTTTGGGCGGTATACTCCTTGGTAGTAGCTTTTTTTGCTTCGGTGATTTTTTTTATTTCAGCCCTGCGTTTTGAAACCCAGGTGGTATTAAGCGATCTGCCCGAAATATGGGTACAAAGGATAGCCGGAGGGCGTTTGGTACCGATGCCCGGAGCCATGGTAGATTCTCTACACTTTATGCGCGGCGTAAAACGGATCTACCCCCGGGTCTGGGGCTATAATTTTGATACGCCCACCGGAGCGGTTTTTACCATTATCGGTTCAGACTCCCTTACTGGAGACTTAGAATACGTACAAACCCTTTCAGAAAAAGCATTAGGCCCAGAAGAGGCCCTTACAGGCACTGGTTTTTTAGAATTACGAGGTTTGCAAGTAGGTGAGAAGCTCACTTTGCTCAACGACAGTGGTGCCATACGAAGTTATAGCATAGTGGGAAGTTTTGCGCCTGAGTCTGACCTTTTGAGTAAAGACTTAATTGTCCTTTCTCCCAAGGCGGCCCGGGGTATGTTGGGCCTAAAACCCCATGAAATCACCGATGTTGGCATTGAGGTATTCAATCCGGCGGAGGTAAATAATATTGCCCGCAAAATTGACCGGCGCTTTGCCGGGGTCCGGGTGGTTACCGCCTCCCAGTTACGCAATACCTACGAAACCCTGTTTGGCTGGCGAGGGGGGATTTTTCTCTACGGGGCTTTACCGGCGGTACTGGCCTTTCTCATCTTGGCTATTGAGCGTACTAGCGGCCTCAACCGGGAAAACCGTCGGGAATTAGGCATTCTCAAAGCCAATGGTTGGCAGATCCGGGACGTGCTGCTCTTTAAACTTTGGGAAAACCTGCTTATTTCGGGGATGGCTACTTTGAGTGGCATGCTCATAGCGTATGGCCACGTTTTTTGGCTGGGAGCCCCGATATTGCGGCCTTTTCTGGTGGGTTGGTCGGTTTTGTACCCCCAATACAACTTGGTTCCCTACCTAGATGGAGGAAGCTTGCTTCTGATTGTGATGCTTTCGGTGGTACCGTATTTAAGTGCCGGGCTTTACCCAGCCTGGAGGGGGGCGATTACCGATCCGGCGGATATTATGCGGAATGGGTGAGAGGAGAGAGTAGAGAAGCAAGACAAAAGAGCTTCTTATATATTCCCTTCCCAAGCTTTGGGAATGTCCCCTGGCAGGTCAAATTACTTTCTAATATTGGCCTACGGGGACACCATGCACAGACACACGTGTATAACTTTTGTAATTCCTTAGGATTATTTTAGTCTGCGTATTGGGGCTTCCCGGCGCTTGGCTATTTTGCTCAAGATTTACGAGTGTACCTAGCGCCGGTCGGGCTCTCGCTACTCGCCGGCCAGCCCTCAAACCAGCGGCGGGCTCAAACATGCGCTCCATCCCTAAGCCATTGTAAGAAGAGAGAAGAGAGAGGAGAGAAGGGAGCCGGGAACTGGGAGCCGGGAACCGGGACTTTTCTCGACGGCAAAGACGTCGCGGTTGTGAGTCTCTGGGCTCGTGACGAAATTCTTTGGCCTCTGGCCAATGTCTTGGTTCTACGTAGGCACATTTGGCGGGAATCCAAAAACTAATTTATCTCTAATCCCCAATCGGCTGAGGGATAGAGCGGCCTGTTTGAGCTCGTGTAGGCCTGTGGGTAGAGGCAGCGAGTAGCGAAAGCCCGACCCCGGGGCAGTCCATGGGAAATACAGACACTCCATGATCTCCCGGGGGCAGCCCCAAAATGCGCTTTAATATAAAGTTTGCGGCCTGTTTATGAGGAAATTATGTCATATTCTCCTAGCTTTCATTCATTCTCTAAAAAATTCCGTTAATTTTATATCGGGACACGCTAGCATTATATTTTTTTGCTAATGCTTGGCAAAACAGACCGGTTCCGGCCCGCTCCGGCGAATCTCAAAAATGATCATTGAAATTAAATATTATGGAACATCAGGCCTACTCTAGAAAAGATTTGAAAAAACCTTCCTTTTTTCAAAGAGTACTTGGGCAAAAGATCAAAGAAAACGCGCTGATCGAAATTAATAATTTACTCTCGGATAAGGACTTTGCCAGCATTACCGTGGAGGAGGTGCACGCCATTGCCGAAAAATACGGAGTGAATTTAGAAACAGACTACGATGATGAAGTATCCGGATTTTATAAAGCTTATCTGAGCACCTGTCTCAAAGATAAGTACATCTCCAAGGGAGAGTTGGAAGATCTGAAACAACTCAAGTACCTCCTCGGCCTCAATGACAAAGAAGTAGATGAAATCCACCATGAACTGGCTGGCGAAATCTACAAAATGGAAGTGGAAAAGGTCATTGAAGACGGGGAACTGGATGAAAGCGAAAGGGGCTTTATCGAGCAACTACAAAATGACCTCAAACTTCCCGATGAAGTAGCCCAAGACATTTACGAAACCAGCGGACAAGAGCTCATTCGCCGATTTATGAACGATGCCATCGCCGATGCCCGGCTCACCCCCGAAGAGGAGAAGCAATTGTATGCTATTGCTCAAAACCTCAATGCCGAGATGAAATTGGACGATGCGACCAAGACCGACTTAGAAAAGTATAAGCTCTACTGGCAAATCGAGAACGATGATATGCCCGAATTGGTGGTAGACATCAATATTCCTCGCAGTGAAAAATGCTACTATATTGCCGAAAATGCGCAGTGGCACGACCACTTAAAAACTCCCGGACAAAAAAATTATAGCCGCTCCAGCCTCACCCTCAAAATAGCCAAAGGACTCTACTGGCGGGGCAAAGAACCCGATCATAATCCTATATCCACCGATGAATGGAAGGTTGGAGATACCGGGACCCTCTATCTGACCAACAAACGAATCTTTTTTAAAGGCCAGCAAGGAGATAAGGTAATCCTCCTAAGCCGGATTATGGATTTCATCGTTTTTAGTAATGGTATAGAAATATACAAGGAGGCCGACCAAAACCAGTTCCTTGAGTTTGAGCGTAACTCCGATATTTTTGCCATGCTTCTGGGCAAGGCTATCAGTCAATTGCGGGGCTAAACAAAAAAAGAAGGGCGATTAATTCGCCCTTCTTCTAAGTTTAAAAAATCATTTAAACAGTGTGAATCCTATGATATTGCTAAGTCCCAACCCCTCAGTTAAAAAAATACTGTTTAAAATCTTAGTACAAATTTAACTAATCTCTTCAACAGTTTGTTTAAAACTATGCTTAATTTTTTGTGCAAATCTGTACGAGATATCAATTTTATGCCAATTTGTTTAGAATGCATAGTTGCACCCTTAGAACTAATTAAATTGGCAAAACCCTCGTTTTTAAGCCTTAATGGTCAATTTTCCTATCTTTTTATATCAATTCCAAGGTAAAAGTTTTCTCCAAGTGCCTTTCATGTGGTTATATTTTAGGGTACTGGGCAATGCTTTCCAAAAATATTTATTCATTTCTACGGCAAAAGAGGGCTGCATGTAGCAATTTATTACACAACCTTGACATGCGGGGAGCTTGCCTTCTTGGGAAATCCAGGTCTTAATTTGGGCGCTGCGATATAGGTCGTAAAGCTGGTTGTCTATTGGAAAGCTTTGACTCCCCAAGTGATAGCATGGTAGCACTAGTTGATTTTCGGGCGAAATAACCAAAGTAGAACTGGCCGCTCGGCAAACCGGACGGTCAATTTGATTGCCCCCGTCTCGACGGAGTTGGATAAACCCTTGGTTGAGGTACACCCAAGGTTTTTTGCCCCATTTTTCCAGTTCGTTCAAGGCCTCAGGGGACAGGCCATGTCCGGTTTCTACCTCATTATAGTCAAATACAGGATTGAGCAAGAGGACGAGCTTACGGGGCAAGGTAATTTCTTCGTAAACTCGGGCAATATCATCCAGGTTTTCTTCAAAGACAGTAAATAAAATATCAGGCTTTTCCCCCAAAGATTGGGCAATATCCATAGATCGGAGTACAAAATCGAAGCATTTTACTCCCCGCATAGCATCGTGGACTTCAGCTTGGGAAGCGTCTAAGGAAAAGTGCAACATATCTACCTTGCCCCGGAGCCTTTCGGCCCATTTGGGATAGAGGAGCCCATTGGTGGTGAGTGTCGTGATAAAGCCCAAACGCTTGGCTTCCGTAAGAAATAAATCCAATTCGCGGTGGAGGAGAGGCTCTCCTCCTGTAAAATCGATCACTTTGACCCCCAAACGCTTTAAGTCACGCAAATTTTGAAAAACCTGATGAGGCTTCACATACGGGGATGGACGCTCCCAAATGTCACAAAACCCACAAGCGGCATTACAGCGGTAGGTAAGGTAATAATTACAAAGCACGGGTTTACGGACGAGTCGCATAGCTTGGATTAAAAAAGATTTCCTAAATTCGGCCAGTTTTTAAGAACTTTACGGCAAAGGCCCCTAAAAAAATAATACCCAAATTACGGGAATTTCACATGCCAAGATTCTTTCAATTCCTTCTCATGCCATTTAGTTGGGCCTATAAAGCTATAACGCAAGTTCGGAATTATTTGTATGATACCGGGTATTTCCGATCGATGCGTTTTACAGTGGCAACTATACAGGTAGGTAACCTCACCGTGGGAGGAAGTGGTAAAACTCCTCACGTAGAGTATCTCCTTCGGCTATTAAAAGCAGAGTATGCCTTGGCAACCTTGAGCCGGGGATATAAACGGAAAAGCAAGGGCTTTTTACTGGCCCAAGCCCATCATCAAGCCCAAGATATTGGGGACGAGCCTATGCAATTTTACCGTAAATTTGGGCCGGATGTGGCGGTGGCGGTAGGGGAGTCCCGGATAGAAGCCATTCCCCATATTTTGCTAGACCGCCCCGAGGTACATTGTATTGTACTAGATGATGCCTATCAACATCGCCCTTTACAAGCGGGTTTGAACCTATTGCTGTGTAACTACCATAGGCCCTTTTTTAAAGATTATCCCTTTCCGGCCGGACGTTTGCGCGAAAGCCGCTGGGGGGCGCAAAGGGCCGATGCAATTATCGTGAGTAAATGCCCCGAGGATATGCCTGAGACTCAAAAAACGGAGTTTAAGCAAAAGATTGCCCGATATGCCCGACCCGAAACTCCCCTGTTTTTTAGTGGGATACGGTATGGTGATCCGGTTTTTTTTCGAGGAAATACCTCAAGTATGGATACCAACCATGCGCCGAAAATCCTATTAGTGAGCGGGATTGCCCAAGCGAAAACCTTTCTTAGCTATGCCGATGCTACGTATGATTTGGTACAGCACCTAGCATTTCCCGATCACCATCACTATACCGAAAAAGACATCCTGAACATCCGAGATGTTTTTATACAAAATAATCAGGCCATAGACTTCCTGCTGTGTACCGAGAAAGATATGGTCAAGCTCCGGGAAGCTGCCTGGGATGCACTTTTGAAGGAGGTTCCCATGGCTTATTTGCCCATTGAAGTATACTTTTTAGAAGAAGAAGCGGCCTTTCAAAGCTTGGTGCGAGACTATGTATCCGGAGCCCAGGCAGGGGAAGGCTAGTCTTACACGATGGGCCTAAAAGCTTAGATCCTTGGCGTTAAACTTCGTTAAAGCAGCCAAAAAACTTTGCTAAAACTCTGGCAATACCCTTTTTTTGCACAAATATGCCATCGCTGATGCTCAAAAAAACGCTCGGAATACCCTCATACCTTATTTACCACCTTGGAATAGGACTTTGGGTTTTATTTTTTTGCCTGGGCCTACCTGCCTACCTTCCAGCCCAAATCCTGGATGACTCCACCAAGCAAGTGTACGGACCCAAAACCACGGAGTACTTTACTGAAAAAGATATATTTGAAAATACGGGCCGAAGGTATACCTTAGACACTACCGTATTTACCCTTCACCATTATACCGCAGTTCAGAAAAGTGAAAACTTCCTTCAAAACCTAGGCAGTTTTGGCACCGCGGTGCGGCCCGTCTTTTACCAAGACCCCGAATTTATGGGCAGCCGTTCGGGCATTGACCCCTACCGCATTTTTGCTTTTCGGCCCGATAATGTACGGTATTACGATACCAAGTCTCCCTTTACGATGACCGACTATTCGCAAAACAGTGAGGGGGATATCAAAATTTATTTTCAGTTTACCCAAAACATCAATCCCAATTGGAATGTAGGCTTCCGGTACAATCGTTTTAACTCGGATAAGATTTTTGATGGCTTTGCCCAGGATGAACTGGCCGACCACATCAGTGTCTACCTGCATAACTACCTCCAAAGTAAAGACGAAAAATATCAATTGCTCTACTTCTTTGCCCATCTCAACCAACAAGTAGAAGAATCTGGAGGCATCCAGCCCGATTCAACCCTGCCCGATGACGGGCTCTTTCCTCTCAACGAAGCCAATAGCTTTTTAGGAAGCAGTGCCCAAACCCGGCATCGGCAAAATCATCACCACATATACCATCAGTATAAGACAGGAGAGGGCTTCAGCATCTTTCATGTCTTTGATCGCTACACCCAAAAAGATGCCTATCAAGATCTGGAGCTAGCCAATAACTTGGATTTTTATCCCCAAATATCGTATCCCGAATTTGGGATTACCGCCGATTCGCTCTTACCCGCCTTTTTATTAGACCAGACCGAAACCTCCGATGGAAGTATCTATACCTTATTTCAAAATCAAGGGGGAATCAAAGGAACCTTTGCCAATTTTAACTACCAGGCTTACTTCCGGAACCGCATCATCACCTGGGAGTCTTCCCGAGACAACATCAACGGAGATGTAGCCTTTGTGAGCAATGGAGATTCTTTACAATTGGCATTCAAAGAAAACCGGATAGAAAACTTTGTGGGAGGTAAGCTCTTTTACTCCTTCAATGACAGCAGTCGCTTAGAGGCTTCGGCCGAGTTTCAATTGGGCCGTGCTTACAGTATTCGGGGCGATTTTTTCAATAAAAATATGCGCCTGGGGGTATCCAGTATGTTATACTTGCCCAGCCTCATCCAGACCCGCCTGGTCAGCAATCACTTTTTTTGGGACCAGGACTTCCAAAGTACCCTCAGCAACCGTTTCTGGGGGGATATTCAATTTAAGTTTGGCAAGCTGGAAATCATTCCGGAGGGCTCCTATACTATTTTGACCAATTACGTGTATTTTGACCAATTGGCCCAGCCCAATCAAAGCAGCCAAGCCGTGCAAATTGCCCAAGGCGGACTGGGATTGAACCTTCGCTGGCCTTATTTTGAAATACTCAGCCGAACCCTCTATACCACCCACTTGGGAGCCGATTTGGTACGGTTTCCCGACCTATTTATCAATGCCCGGGTGGCTTTCAAAGATCTGTTCTTTCGTCGGGTACTTCAATCCTACTTTGGGGCCGAATTGCATTATAAGTCCAACTATTTTGCCGACGCCTATATGCCAGCTACCAAGCAATTTCACTTACAAGATGAATATGCAATCGATGGGGCCCTGTTGATCGATGTGTTTACCAATTTTCGTATTCAAAACTTTTTTATCTACCTCAAATTTACCTATCTCAACCAAGCTGCTGGCGGGGGCTATCTCACTTCTCCCTTTTATCCGGGCATGCCTCGTAACTTCTCCCTTGGGGTAAAATGGCTATTTTTCAAATAAAAGAACAGGGGGGCTTCCCGCGCTAAGCCCATTAGTAGCCGCTTGCCCGTATAAGGCCAGCGCGGGCCGGGCTCTCGCTACTCGCTGCCTCTCCCCACAGGCCCCTGCGAGCTCAAACATGTCGCTCCATCCCTAAGCCAATGGAGCAGAGAAGAAAATGGAGCTGGGAACCGGGAGCGGTAAAGAGAAAGAGAGGATTGACAAATGTGGGCAAAGGTTACCACTAGGAAGCCGGTTAAAAATCGAGAATCCATGTACCTAAGCCCTAACAAGAGCTGAGGATTGCTTAAATTTGCCCCAATATTAAAAAACTGTTTAGGAATCGTAGAGCATATGTTGGGACTTAAACTACCTACCGACCCCCGTTGGGTCAATATCGCCGAAAAAAATATTGGTGAGATCCTTATCGACCACGCCTATTGTGAGCAAAAAGCCGCTACCAGTTGCATTTCCCTTATTGTACAGTATCCCGAAAGAGAAAAGCTGGTAGAAGTCTTGAGCCCGGTAGTAAGTGAAGAGTGGGGGCATTTCCGGATGGTATTGCGAGAAATGAAAAAGCGGAACATCGCCCTAGGCCGTATGCGCAAAGATGAATACGTGATTCGTTTGACCCAATTGGCCCGCAAAGGAGGGAGCCGAGACCAGCAATTACTGGATAAACTGCTGATTTGTGCGCTCATCGAGGCCCGAAGCTGCGAGCGTTTTCGCTTACTCTCGGAAAATATCAGCGATGTAGAATTGCGCAATTTTTACCACGAATTGATGATCTCCGAAGCCAATCACTACGTCAATTTTGTCCAATTGGCCAAAGAATACCTCCCCGAAGACACCGTAAAAGCCCGTTTGAGCGAATTTTTAGAGGCCGAAGCTGAGATTATGGCCACTTTAGAGATCCGGGACGACCGGATGCATTAATTCATAATGGGAAATTCCTTCTCAAAATAGATGTTTTCCCATTTGGGAAAACATTCCTCTTATTATGGGATTTTATTGATTTTTTTTATATTTTTATTTCCTGAAAATCAGCAAGTTATGCAGGTGGCACAGAATTCATAGTATACTGGTTGTAACAAAAATATTTGGATTTCGTAGCGCCGACAGGCCTATAGGGTTTGAATAAAAAAATGCAACCAAAATGGTATGAACACAAATCCACCTCAGGATTTTTCTCCCAAGATAATTCGGGAGCAAGTCCTTCGTTTTCAGGAGATTCTCTATGAGTTTATCAAGGGGCTCTCTAAACTGCGGAAAGATCAAAGTGATTTTGATCAGAAAGTCCGTGAATTGCCCAGTAAGCAGGGCAGTTTGTTCCACTAATTTAATAAACACAATCTGCGTGCCGGGGGAAGTCACGAGTAAGAATTCGGCACGAAACTATTTTCCGATTTTTTCCTGAACGGATATGACACCTATTCAAGTAGCGGGCCGAGCAATCGGTCCGCTTTTTTGTGTACCAATACATGTGTCTTATGCTCAACAGTAGTTACGAATTTGATGCAAGTGAATTTGAGCTTCTTTGAAGATTAATTTATTCCATATCACTTTCAATAAATTTCTGTTTATTGCAAGCATAATAAGTGCAGCGGGATTATCAATCCTCCCCCGTACCGATCCCCCGTTCCAAACGCCCTTCTCGCCTCATGTCCCGGCTCCCGCTTCCCGGCCCTATTCTTCAGCTTAGGGATGGAACGGCCTGTCTGAGCCCGAAATGGCCAAGCGGGGGGCAGGCGAGTAGTGACAGCCCGGCCCGCGCCGGCACATTAGGTTTCGGTAAAGCCCTGGGTTTAAAGCGCGGGCAAGCCCCTACTAAAACTTTCGCTGAAAAATCTCGGAGAGGATAAAAGCTTTTTTTAGGTCGGCAGCATCTTCAAATCGGATAGTTGGCTTTCGCTTGGCGGCTTTTTGGGGTTTTACTAGTTTGGTGGGCTTTTTACGTTTCTTTTTGTAGGCATAAGGGTCATTCATGGTCGTGGGCTTGGGAATGTACTCCAAGCTCTTGCCTTCCAGCGAGTGGCCTTCTTGGTCGGTGTAGTAAGGATCTGGCTTCTTTTGGGTTTGGAAGGTATTTGCCATGTTGGTTTTACCGGTCAATTCGGCAAAAATTTCCATGGGGGACTTTTGGGGCAGAGGCTTATTGCTGACTTGGGGGCGGTTTTGGGGCCTTTGCGGGCGTTTTTTAGGCTTAGGAGCCTGCTTCTTCTTTTTATTACTCGCCCCAAAGAGGTTATACAGGAGGGCTACCACGATAAAAACGATAAACTGAATGTACTCTTCCATAGGTCAGGTAATAAATTTATATCTCAGATAATCAGTTGCTTAACTCAAGTACTCTAGAGGGATTGTATCATACTATCACCAAATTTACGATTATATTTTATTTTTGCGGTCTTGTTTCTCAACGAAAAAACCAGAAGAGAGATCAGGTTCAGGAAAGAATTTTCTCGTATACCTAAAGTATCTCTTCTTTTTCTAAGAGAATGTCTAGCCCTAAGAAGAAAACATGCGATTAAGCAAACTCGAGATAAAAGGTTTCAAAAGCTTTGGAAATCAGGCCGGTATCCAGTTTAACGAAGGCGTTACCTGCATCGTTGGCCCCAATGGTTGTGGGAAATCCAACGTGGTAGATTCTATCCGCTGGGTACTCGGGGAGCAAAAAACCCGTTCCCTCCGCTCCGATAAGATGGAAAATATCATCTTTAACGGCACCAAAAAGCGCAAACCGGCCCCCACAGCCGAAGTATCCCTAACATTTGATAACGACCGGCAACTCTTGCCGCCCGAATATACCCAAGTGACCATCACCCGGCGCTACCACCGCACGGGAGATAGCGAGTACCTCATCAATGATGTGCGTTGCCGCCTTAAAGATATTCATAACCTATTTTTGGATACAGGTATCGGCCCTGATAGCTACGCGATCATCGAGCTTAAAAAAGTAGATGAAATCTTAAACGATAAAGAGCAATCGCGTCGCTCTCTATTTGAAAAGGCTGCCGGTATCTCCAAGTTTAAAATGCGGAAAAAGGAGTCCTTTTCCCAACTAGAACAGGTAGACAATGATTTGAGCCGGGTAGGGGATTTACTCTTTGAGATCGAGAAAAACCTCCGTAGCCTGGAAAGACAGGCCAAACAAGCAGAGCGCTACTTTAAACTTCAAGAAAAATACCGCCAGCATAGCTTAATGTATGCCCAAAAAGCCATTCGGCGGCAGCGGGAAGTGCACCAGTCCTTGCAAACCCGTATTCGGGAAGAGGAGGAAAAGAAGGGGGCCCTCCAAGAAAGTATCAGCCAGCAAGAGCTGGGCATTGAGCAACATAAGGGGCAGTTGGAGCACTATGAGCAGGCTTTACGGCTCAAGCAAAACCAGTTGCGGGAGCATAAGCAGCAAATTAAGAACCTCGAGAACGAACAAAAACTGGTAGCTCAACAGATAAGCCACTTAGAAGAGAAAAATAACAACACCCGAAAACTGATTTCTGAAGATATCCAAGACCAAGTGGGTATTCGCAAACGACTCGAGGGCCAGAGCCGCCAATTGATTGAGGTGCGGGATAGCTTACTGCAACTCTCTGATGAACTGGAGTCCCACCGCGAAACCTACGAAATCCAAAAGGAAAAAACCCAGGAAATCCAACAAAGATTACGAGGCCGGGAAGAAATATACCAAGCTAAGCAATCGGAGATCTACACTATCAAGCGGGACTATGAGATCAAGCAAACCCGACTCAGTTCTTCTCGCCAGGAATTTGAAAAGACGGCTCAAAATATTGAACAGCTCCGGGTGGAGTTTAACGAATACGAAAGCCAGATCAGCGCCGTAGCGACCCAGCTCAAAACGGCCAAAGACGCGATGCAATCCTTGGTAGACCAGGAAGAGCGTCAAGCTGAAGATATTAATATCCTGGAAGAACAAGTCCTGGCCAGCCGAGAACAGGTATATGAGGTACAAAGACGACTGGCTACCCACCAAAATGAATATAAATTTACCAAATCCCTCTTAGAGAACTTAGAAGGCTTCCCTGAGGCGCTTCAGTTCCTACAACAAAACCCAGATTGGTCGGTAGAAGCGCCTCTACTCTCAGATGTAGTGGCCTGTGAAGAGGTATACCGCAAGGCCGTAGAAGCCTATTTGGACCCCTGGGTAAATTACTATGTTTTGGCCCACGAAGCCGATGCCTTGCGGGCCATAGCCTTACTCCAAGAAGCTCAAAAGGGGAAGGCCAGCTTTTTCATTTTAGACCATTTTCAAGCGGCCGAAGGAAGAGTTGAGGAAGGCTCAGATCTGGGGCAAGGTTTTTTTGGGGGAGTCAAGCCCAGCGAGTTGATGTACAATCCGGAAGAGGGCGAGTTGATACCAGCCTTGGAAATCCTTCATTATGCCCCTGAATACAAAGATTTACTAAATTTTCTGCTTCAGGAGGTTTATCTGGTCAAAGATCTAGGCCAAATTCCTGAAAAAAGGCTGGCAAATGCCACGTATGTGAGCCTATCTGGAGAGATCGTTTCCCGCGCCGAAAGTATTACAGGGGGCTCTATAGGCACCCTAGGGGGAGGTAGATTAGGCCGGGCCCAAAACCTGGAAAAACTCCAAGACCAAATCCAAGTCCTGGAAGAGGAGGAAACGACATTTCAAGAGCAGTTGCAAGCCCAAAGCGGGCAACTGGCCGCACTCAAACAAAACCAAGACCTCAAAGAAGCCTACCGCCAGGCCAATCGCCAAGTAAATGAAATTAATGAGCGCTACGTTTCCCTCAAAAGTAAAATGGAGCAGCTCAAACAAATCATTGAGAAGAACTTGAGCCGTCGGGGAGAAGTACAAGACCAGGTCTACCAACTGGAAGAAGCCCTGAAAGAGCTAGAGCCCCAACTCAACGAAGACCAGGACGAACTCTACGATCTGGAAGAAGAAATCGCTCAACTCCGCGAACAATTTGAGATTGAAAACGAAACCCTCACCGAGCAATCCACCCGATTTAATGCCCAAAACCTTCTTTTTCATCAACAAGAAAACCGGGTGAAATCCTTAGAACAGGATCAGTCTTACCAAGAGGAGAAAATACAAACCCTCAGCCAGAGGATACAGGAAAATGAATCTACCTTGGTGCAAGTAGAAGAAGACCTAGAAAAACTACTGGAAAACCAAGAGCAAAATGAGGGAGTCGTAGAAGAACTACACGGCCGTACCGAAGACTATGAGCTTAATGTAAGCGGCGTAGAAAAGCAATATTTTGAACTAAAAGGACAAATCGGCGATTTAGAAAAATTTCTCAAAGAACAACAGCGCCAAAAAGATACCCTTGAATCCTTAATCAACCAGCTCCGTAATCAGATGCACGAAACGAGCTTGGAGCTTAATAGTATTCAAGAACGCCTTTCGGTAGAGTTTCAAGTAGATTTAGATTCGCTTTTTGACCAAGCATTGGAAGACCCGGAGGGGCGCTCCGAGGAAGAACTTAAAGAGTTTGTTCAAGCTACCAAACTCAAAATGGAGCGCATCGGGACCATCAACCCGATGGCCATGGATGCCTTCCAGGAGATGGAAGAACGCCACGGGTTCATTTCTGAGCAAAAAAATGACCTGGAAACTTCTAAGGAATCTCTCCTGCAAACCATTGAGGAAATGGAAGGGTACGCCCGCACCGCTTTCATGGAAGCCTTTGAGCAAATCCGGGAAAATTTTATCAAGGTATTCCGCTCACTTTTCTCGGCCGAAGACCAAGCCGACCTTGTCCTCAGCGATCCCGAAAACCCCTTGGAATCAAAAATTGAGATTGTGGCCCAGCCCAAAGGCAAGCGCCCCCTCACTATAGACCAGCTTTCGGGAGGGGAGAAGACCCTTACCTCCACATCCTTACTCTTTGCCCTCTACCTCCTCAAACCGGCCCCTTTCTGTATTTTTGATGAGGTAGATGCTCCCCTGGATGATGCCAACACCGAAAAATTTAACAAGATCATCAAAGAGTTTTCGCGAGAGTCCCAATTTATCCTGGTGACCCACAACAAGCGGACGATGTCCAGTGCCGATGTCATGTATGGGGTGACGATGATTGAAGACGGGGTTTCCTCGGTAGTCCCCGTAGATTTGCGCAATGTAGAAGAAGAAATTTTAAGGTAAGGCCACGCATTTTTTGGGAATACTACATCCGTAGGTTCCCCCAATGATATTTTTCAGCTTTACCCAGGTGTTTTCGTACATATGGGCAAACACCTGCATAATGAAGGAAGATTCAACTATTTCGGGTAAGAAGAAGGGCATACGCCTACCCAATTTTTTAGTAATTGGGGCCGGTAAGTCGGGTACCACGTCCCTAGACCATTACCTACACCAACATCCTGATATTTTCATGAGCCGGGTCAAAGAGCCCAATTTCTTTGCTTTGATGGGCGAGAAGCCAGTGGAGGCCAAAGATGATCCCGAACAGATGTATCACTACCCTCAGGCAGTGTATGCCTGGGAAGACTACCGCGCTTTATTTCAAGAAGTAGAAAATGAAAAGGCGATCGGCGAAACCTCTCCCATGTACCTTTACAACGCCCACGCCCCGCACCGCATTCGACAATTATTGGGCGAAAAAACCAAATTAATTGCCATTTTACGGCATCCGGTCGACCGGCTCTACTCTCGTTATTTACACTTAGCCCGCGAAAATCGCCTCCCGAGCCCTCGCTTTGAAGATGCTCTTGACCGCGACAGCATTTGGTGGCGTCGCCCCGACCTAGTCACCGAAGGATTTTATTTTTCGTACTTGAAAAACTATTTTGACATATTTCCGCGGGAACAAATTCGCGTGTATCGCTACGAAGATTTTAAAAAAGATCCCCAAGGCTTGATGCGAGATCTTTTTACCTTTTTGGGGGTCAATCCCGAAGCTGAAATTGATACCGAACTCCGGCTCAATGCTTCGGGTTTTGTCAAAAATCGATGGAAAGACCGCCTTATTGGGCAGCAAAGCATTTTGCGGGGAGCCTTGGAAAAGCTTGCCCCAGCCTTACTCGATCAAATGCGGCAAAGTACCTACTGGCAAAAAAAGCTCAATAACTTGCGCGCTCAAAACCTGGCCCGGCCTCAACTGGATGCCGAACTTCGCTTGCGTATCTTGGAAGAAATATACGCCAAGGATGTCTGGCAAACCGCCCAGTTGATCGATCAGGATTTGAACGCTTGGTTCCGGGAACAACCGGCTTAGAAAGGGAGATCGTCGGTATTTCCTTGCGACATCATATCATCGGGGAACGGGTCATCCGGGCTGCTGCTGCTTGCATCTCCTCCGGCATTGCCCCCATTACTTGGGTTGGCTGGGTCAATACGCCAAGCTTTCACATCGGTGTACCAACGTCCGTTATACTCCCGGGATTCTAAATCAAAGCCCACCTTCAATTCTGAACCTTCTTGTAAATTTTCCAGCAACTGGATGCGGTCTCCCCATACCATGATGCACACTTTTTTGGGGTATTGTCCAGGGGTCTCAATCACAAAAGACCGCTTTCTCCAAGTGCCATTGCGTCCTTCTCCGCTCTGTTCGGGATGGACTTCCAAAAGTTTTCCTGTAATTTCTAGACTCATGAAACTCGAAACAATTAATAGCTTAGGATTTTAAATGCATTCCATTATTTGAGCTAGTATGGTAAGTATTATGCACCAGATTGTCAAATAATTTTACAAATATAAAGAAAATCTTGGGGCTGCCCCCGGCGATTTTCCAATATCTCTTCAAAAGTACCTAGGGTGCCGCCGGGGTCGGGCTTTCGCTACTCGCCGGCTCCCCACAGCCAGCGGCGGGCTCAAACAGGCCGCTCTATCCCTCAGCCAAAGAAGAAGTGAGAGGAGAGAATGGAAACTATGACTGGTCAGGAAAATCCTGGCTTTTTCTATTGTTATCCCGACCGCAGGGAGAAAACTTGGCCTTTGTGGGCTGAAGTGTAAAACCAGCTCCCATAACCCAATCGGCCTTAACCTTGCCCAAACTCCCGAAAATATACGGGTTTGAGCGTCTCCCTAGCCCCCAAATGCTTCTTAAAGCGCATCAGGCCATAATTAGGGGCGCCCCCATCTGTGGCAATCCCCAAATCTAGCTGCTGGTAGCCTTGGCTTTGGCACCAGGCATACAATTCTGCGTGCAAATGGACAAGTGGGCTCCAAGCCAGGTGCCGGGCAGCATCTACCGGGTAAAAGTTATACAGAATATTTTCATTTACTTTCACCGCCACCGTCAAAGCTGCCCAGTTATCCGCATCATGCAAGGCACCTTGGTGCAACAGAAATACCAAGAATTCTTCGGGGAATTGGGCTAGTAAGCGGGCAAATGTATCCAAGCCTAAGCTCACTGGATAGCCTTTCCGGCTTCTACCGGCGGCCAAAAAAGCATAAATCGATTCGGCCTGGACCTGCTGCCATACGCTAAACCGGAAATCTTCTCCCTCGGGTTTTTGTAATTTGCGCCTTAAGGAAGGGTGCATTCTTTCTTGGAGCATGCCTGATCCTATTTCTAAGTGGTAGTTGAGGTCTAATTGGGTACAAGCATAGCCCCGTTTGAGTAAAAAATAATGCAATACGGGGGCAGCATATGGGGCATAAGAAAAGGGATAGGATTTGATCCGAAGGCTTTGGACACCTTGTCTTTGCAGGTCATCCTCTACAAAATCCCAAAAAGTTTCCAAGTACTCCATTCTCAATTCTGGAGCTAGGTCCAAGGAGCCAAAGGGGGCCCCGCCCGGGCTGAAGGCTTCACTTCCTTTTACAAAAGCATAGTAGCGGGCCAAGACCTTGCTTCTTTTGCTGTCTATCAGGTAATAATGACGAGCGTTTTGAGGGGATTGCCCCTGCACATGCCGTTCTTCGTGAAAGAAGAAATTTGGAAATCCCAAACCCATCTCGTGGGGGATGGTCTGGGCAATTTCATAGTGTCGGGGCAATTTTGCTCGCATAGGATGGTGTAATAGCCGGGTCTACATGAGATTTATAACTAAAATAAATACACCGAAGTGTTCTGTATGTTACGCTGGCTGATTTCTTTGCTAAAAATTAGCAAGTATGAACCCATATAGCAAACCCATCCGGAGACTAAGGTGTTATGAGTCCGGGTTATCAAATAAATTGCAAGGATCATGGCTTACTACCTAAAAAACATCCCTAATCTACCTCGTTTTACCGTTTTATTCGGTTGTTTCCTTTTGTATACCTTATCCTTACGCGCTCAAGGTCCTTCTCAGGAAGAAATAAAAAACGTGAGCAATGAAGCCATTGAGGCTATTTATAACCTAAACTTCCCAAAAGCCGAGTCGCTCATAAAAAAACTGGAGGTAAATCATGCCAAACATCCGGTTACTCCTTTTTTACGAGCGTATTTACTTTCTTGGCAAGATTTCCCGATGGCCAAAAACAAAGCAAAATATAACCATTATATTCAATATCTCAATCTTACCCTAGTTTATGCCAATAAGCTGGTAGAAAGAAACCCTAAGAGCTATGAGGGTATTTTTTTTCAAATGATGGTGCACGGACTTAAGGCCCTCTATGAAGCCGAATCGGGTGACTATGTAGAAGCGGCTTCTTACGGAAAAAAATCGTTTACGTATATCAAAAAAGGATTTGACCTCACCCGTGAGTTTCCTGATTTTCACTTTTCCACGGGTTTGTACAAGTATTACGCAGAGCAGTACCCAGAGATCCACCCCGTAGTAAAACCCTTTATGGTCTTTTTTCCGGATGGGGATAAACAAGCCGGACTCAAGCATCTCGTGTTAGCTACCCAGCAAGGTAAATTTAGTCAGGTAGAAGCCTTGATTTACCTCACCGACATCTACAATAAATATGAGCAAAATTATCTAAGTGGCTTACAGTGCAGCCAGGACCTTCTGAAACTCTATCCCCAAAACCCCTTTTTTGCTACCAAATATGCCGAAAGCCTCATACATGTAGGGCGCTTTGCCGAAGCCGAACTAGGGCTGGCAAAGTTTGCTTCCAAGTCGGGTGTGGTATACCAAATTGCTCAAAACCTATTTCAGGGCCTCTTGAAAGAACGATATTACAAGCAAAATACCGCTGCGGCTGGCTTTTACCAAAAGGTGATTTCGTATAAAGAGTATGATCCCCGGTATTCTCAGGATTATGTGGCTATGGCCCACGCGGGCTTAGCGCGCTTGGCCAAGGCCAGGGGAGATGAAAAAACTGCCAAGAACCATTACAAAAAAGCCTTGAAACTTTCCGAATCCATTGCGGTAATCGAGGAAGCGAAAGCCTTTCTCAAATAGATTTTTTCTGGGGATTTTGTAATGATATCCTGTATAAAGGGTAAATTAAAAAAAAACTATCCCGTATGAAAAAGTATGTGTACCTGGCTATTTACTTCCTATTTGGCTATAGTCCTCTAATTGCCCAAAATGGAGATTGCTATCAAACCTATGGCTCCGCTGAATTTTTAAAAGGGGTTTGGGTAGGAGAATTTCACCAATACTCTTGTGGAATTAATGAAAGGTATCCCATGACTATTGAGATAAACCAAGTGAAGGGGAAGCGGGTGTATGGTTATTTTATTTGGGAAAGTCTGCCTACCTCCGAAGCTAGTTCTTCTCAGCTTGTAGGGGAGTTACAGGGAGACAGTGTCATATTACATGAAACAAGTCTTGTTTCCGGGGGAGGTATTGTATTGGATGGGTATTATTTTTCTAAGCTACTCAATTGTTATACTCTAGAAGGCAAATGGCGCTTAAAGAAAGCCCAACCCGAATTTTGTGAGAATTTAGCTCCCTTTGAAGACGCCGGTAGTTACAGTATCCGTCGGGTATCAGGGCCGCTGGCAAAAAAAGCAAGCCCTGCTCCCCTAAAAAAAACGCCTCCCCCTAATAATACTCCCACAAGGCCTGAGCAGAAGCCGTTCAGCAGTCAAGAAAAAACCGAACCGAAACCTAAGCCTACTCCCAAGATCGTAGATCCTCCCACGGAGACCAAACGTGAGGTGTATGTGAAGGAAGATTTACGAATAAGGGGAAAGTACATTACGCTGGCCTTATGGGACAATGGACGACAAGATGGTGATATCATAAGCCTGCGCATCAATGGGGAAACGGTTTTAGAAAAATATACCGTCAAGCATAAAGCAAAAAAACTAATCCTGCCCCTCCCTGAACACGAGAATATTATCGAGTTGTATGCCCATAACCTGGGTGAAATACCCCCCAATACGGCGGCTGTATCCGTGTCAATAGGTGGAAAAATCATCAAGCAACTCGTGCTAAAATCAGATATGAACCGCAGTGAAGCTATCAGGATCTACCGGGAGTAAATGGGTTTTCTTTGGCTTAGGGATGGAACGGCATGTTTGAGCTCGTGTTGGCCTGTGGGGAGAGGCAGCGAGTAGTGAGAGCCCGGCCCCGCGCCAGCCCGAACGCACCTATAAGGTATTCTCTTTATTGCGCGGGTAAGCCCCTGACATACTTTGCTTAATCGGCCAAATACTCCTTACTTTCACCATCTTCGGGTACAAAAACTTTATCTAAGAGCCCTTCCTGGTGCAGTCTTTCTTTGAGCTGCGAGCGGGTAGTCGGACAGTGGTTGAGGGCTTCCATATGATTGGCCAAGACATGTTTAGGGGAATCCCGGACAAAACGGACTATGTCATCTAGGGTCATTAATAAGGGCTTGCCCAAGTCTAACTGAGCCGAACCACAGGCCACTACGCAAATATCAGGTTTCTTTTCTTTCAAGATTTTAGCTACATCGTCTGTGTAGATCGTATCCGAACTTATGTATAGGCTTGGGGCACCCGGCAACTCTAAATAAAAACCCATAACATTTCCCATAGGCCCGGCAATAAACCCATACCCATGGCGGGCCGGAGTACCCATAATATGGCCCCCGAGATATTCTTGAGCTATCCCGTAAGGTAGTGTTTGCTCGATAGGTAAGCCTCTTCGCTTAAAATAGGTCTCATCTTTTACGCTACACAAAGTAGGAATGGCCCTATCTTTCAGAAATTGTTCGGCTACTTTATCTAGGTGGTCGGGGTGCTTGTGGGTAATCAAGCAATGGCTTACCTTGGCCAGGATAGCCTCGGCCTGAGGAGGAAGCTCCACCAAGGGGTTCTTTCGGGGTTTGAAGCGAAAAAGCGTAAAAGGAGATTGGCTCGCTGCCTTACTCAACATAGGATCGACTAAGATAAAGTGCGCTCCATGCTCAATTATCAAGCTCGCATTGCGTAGGTGATGCAGTATCATGAAAAGAAGTATTTGATTGCTTTACAAATTAGGGCGTATCCTGGCTGAAATCCATTGATTCAAATCAAGAAATGCGTCTACGAATTCGTTTAAACCATCCCGGTTGTAAGGGAAGTCTGTTTGAAAGAAACAAAGTAGGGAAGGGTATGACGGCATTTTTTTTTCAAATTAAGGCTTAGACTGCTTAATTCCACACTTTTGCGAATTTTATTGGCCATAAATCTTGGCGTATTCCTGACATGTTATACTAAAAATAAAATTAAGTATGGTGATTTAATAATTCATATCTCCCTAGATTTATCACTGGAACGCAATCTGTCTGTTTCTACATAGAATAATATTCTATTTATTGAGGGGTTTTTAGTACTAAATTCTAGTAAATCGCTATTTTACTAGGCATCTGATTATAAAATCGGGCGCGAGATTTAATAAACATCCAAAATTATTAAACAAATCGATTGAGTTTATGAAACATTTCAACTTATCTATTTTACTAATTTTCCTAGCATGTTCTCTGTCCTGGGCACAGAGCAAGTATTATTACTCAGAGGGAGAGAAAATCTATGTATCTGAGGATTACAGCGCAGTTGTTGTACAATTTAAAGAAAATGTTTTACCTTCCGAAGAGTTGCTTGTCTCCAAAGCAAATGCTTACGAAGAAATTCGCTTAGATGATGAGCATTTTAGACTGATGCTGGATTTTGACGAAGATCAGAAGCCCAATACTTCCACAATTATGAGTCAGCTTTCTATCGATGCCAATCAGGTAGAAAGTATTAGCTTTGCATTGAAGTTAGACGGTGGATTCCGCTTCTATCCTACCAATCATGTGGTGCTCGAGCTGCTGGATGGTGAGGGCCTAAGTAGTTTAAACACTATTTTGACCCAGTATAATGCGAGGTACTTGCGCACCGAGTATGAGACAGTAGTCCTAGAAATCAATGACTTAAACCAAGTACTTGACCTTTCAAATGCCATTTATGAAAGTGGTACGGTAAAATGGGCCCACCCCGATTTTTTTGCCCCAGTGAAGCACTTTGATAACCCCCTAGAAGATCCGGAAACCTGGGAAAAGTTATTTACCCCCTCAGATCCCTTATTTGGGCAGCAATTCCAGATGAACAATACCGGCCAAACCCTAGATGGCTTTCCAGGTACGAATGATATGGACTGTAATGCCCCCGAAGCCTGGGACATAACAACTGGCTCCAATACGATCACCGTAGCCGTCATTGATGATGGAGTGGAAGCTCACGAAGATTTAGGTACAGTCTTGACCGGATATGCCCCCCTCGGCGGAAGTGGACAGCCCTTGAGCGACGGAGCCCACGGACAGGCTTGCGCCGGGATCATCGCTGCTTTGCACAACGGAATTGGGGTAGCCGGGCTAGCTCCTAATGTTCGTATCTTGCCCGTTAATATTTTCAAAGGAAACGAATCTACTCAAGACCTGGCCAATGCTATCCGTTGGGCCGTAGACAATGGGGCCGATGTATTGAGCAACTCTTGGGGATATCCTAACTCTTGTGGAGCCCAAGCCGACAATATCAACAGCGCCCTGGCCTATGCCAATAGCAACGGACGGGGAGGAAGAGGGGCCATTGTTACTTTCTCCTCCGGGAATGATGGACTAAGCTGTGTAAACTACCCCGCTTGGCGCCCTGAAGTAATTGCCGTAGGCGCATTCGGAAATGACGGAATTATCTCAGAATACTCTAACCAAGGAAGCGACTTGGATATAGTAGCCCCTTCCAATGATGTTCGAAGTTCCTTCTTCGGAAATACCTTGGTAGGTGCCGGAGTACGGACCATAGACCGCGAAGGGAGTGCCGGCTATGATCCTGGAAACTATACGACAGGTTTTGGTGGAACCTCGGCCTCTTGCCCCGTAGTTAGTGGAGTAGCGGCTTTGGTCCTTTCCGTAAACCCCAACTTGTCGCATATAGAAGTTAAAAATATTTTATATAACACAGCCAACGACATGGGAAGCGGCGGTTTTGACAATGTATACGGATTTGGCCGCGTAGATGCTTTTGCCGCCGTACAAGCTGCCGGTGGAAACCCCGGTGGAGGTAATAATGCTCCCAGCGCATCCTTTACAAGCAACGTTACTAGTGGCAATGCTCCTTTGACCGTTTCCTTTGATGCCAGCGGCTCAAGCGACCCGGATGGAGATGGCTTAAGTTATTCGTGGAATTTTGGTGATGGAAATTCGGGAACTGGGGTAACAAGCTCCCATACCTACACGAGTGCCGGTACGTTTACGGCTATTTTGACCGTAAGTGATGGTGACTTGACAGCTCAAAGCAGTGTGGATATCGTAGTGGGCTCCGGTTCTGGGGGAGGTACCGACGTCTTAGCCACCGGATTTTTTGAGACCGGGCTAGACGGTTGGGTCGATGGAGGTAGCGACTGTGTGCGTTTTAATAATAGCACAAGAGCTGCCGAAGGTAGCTATTCCATGCGAATCCGCGACAATACCAACAGTTCTACCTTGACTTCACCCGTCTTAGACCTCGCTGGCTACAACAGCGTAAGCCTTGAGTTTTCCTTCTATCCCCGCGGTATGGAAAATGGAGAAGATTTCTGGATACAATATAATAGCGGGAGTGGCTGGACAACCCTAGCTACCGTAGTAGTTGGTCAACAAGGTATCGTGAATAACCAAGTATATACTGCTACATTTGATGTAAATTCCAACCAGATTCCTTTTGTAAATGGAGCCCTTTTGCGTTTCCGTAATGATGCCAGTGTAAACAATGACCAAATTTATTTGGATGCCATTACCATTACAGCTTCGGCCTCGATCAACTCATTAAGTCTCACTCCACAGTTGAGTACGGTGGCAGTAGGATTGAACCAAGGGATAAGTAACAATTTTGCCAGTCAGGAAAACAGCCTGGAAGATATTTCCATTTATCCCAATCCGGTAAACAGCACGCTCTATATGGATAATGTGCCCGATGATGCTACCATTGAGCTTTTCACTACGCAGGGTAAGCGGGTAGCCCGCTTCCAAGGAGAAGATGAAATGGATATGGAATCTTTACCGAAGGGTATGTATATCATGCGCATTACGGCTCGCGGAGTAAGCCGTATGATCAAAATGATGAAAGAATAGAAAACTGATTTTAATTGGATGAAAACCCCACCGAGGATTTGGTGGGGTTTTTTTGTGGAAGCATGATACTATAAAAAGAATATTTTTTTGGGGCTTCCCCGCGCGATGAGGTGTAGTCTTCCTAGAAAAAAATTGTACCGGCGCGGGTCGGGCTCTCGCTACTCGCCGGCTCACCCGCATACCTGCGGCGGGCTCAAACAGGCCGCTCCATCCCTAAGCCTTAACAATTGCCCATAAAATAAGGAGTAAAAGCTTACTCAAAAATGGCCACCACCCGAGCGGGGGCTGCCGAAGCATTTTTAAGTTTAATAGGAAAAACCGATACTTTAAAGCCAGAATAAGGTAAGGCATCCAAATTAGTAAGTTGCTCAATATGGCAATACTCTTTGCGGGTACCCACCAAATGGGCCTCCCAAAAAAGTTCGGAGTCTTCTGTTTGTTTGGCTTTTTTAACCAGATAGGGGAGAGGAAGGTCCCAGCCCCATTGATCTATACCCATCACTTTGATTCCTTGATCGATCAGCCATTCGGTGGCTTGGGCACTCATTCCGGTGCCTTTTTCAAAAAACTCCCGGGTGCCCATATACTGGTCTCTCCCCGTTTTGATCAGGACAATCATCCCGGCTTCTACGCTTAAGTTTTCATTTTTAAGAAATGCTTGAATATCAGCAACCGTAATGGGATCAAAATCGGCCTTGTGCTTCATGTCTATCACCAAACCGGGCCCAAAACACCACTCAAGGGGGATTTCATCAATGGTTTTGGCCGGTTTGCCCTCACAGGTCGGCCCATAATGCCAAGGCGCATCCAAGTGGGTCGTGGAGTGCACCCCCATTTTTTGGATGGTATCATCGGCCCAGCCCACAAAGTTTTTAGGAAACAACTTAAAAGGTAGGCCCAAATAACGGATCAACCAACGGGCTTTTTTATGGGCTTTGTGCTTGATCTTAACCTTCATAAAGAAGGGGTCTCCGGGGTAGTATTGTATGGTTTTGCTGAGGTCGATTATTTTCATGTGCTTCTTATGTTTTTTTTATTTTAAGCTTTGGGCCTTAAAGATTGCTGGGAGGAGCCTGAATATAAGGCCCAGAGACCAAAAATGGGCCCGAGTAATAAGGGATAGTAGAGCCATCCGGGCTCCCAGTCTCCTTGTAAATAATTGAGCA
This sequence comes from uncultured Microscillaceae bacterium, assembly GCA_963922455.1. GTDB lineage: Bacteria > Bacteroidota > Bacteroidia > Cytophagales > Microscillaceae > CAWUIO01. Next base: position 40,434 of record CAWUIO010000008.1, on the reverse strand, counting down.
ATTGAATACTCCCAATGGTCAGGGCAAAACCCAAACAATTTACGATGGTAAGCGCAGTGCCTTTGTTTTCTGAGGGTGCCGTTTGAGCGACGAGGGTAGAAAACATCGGCGAGTCGGCAATCACTACCATTCCCCAAATAAGTAAATAAAGCAAGAAAAGCAAGAGTGGCGCATAAGCAAATAAGAAAGGGTAAAGCAAACCACAGAGGCCAGAAGCCATGAGGGCCCGCCCCGCTGTAGCTTTGGCCCCCCAAGATAGAGAAAGGTATCCGCTGAGAAAGCAAGCCGGACCGCCCACCCCAATGATCAAAAAGGCCCATAAGGAAGCATTGATCGGCTGGGAGCCTGGACTAGCTAGGTAGCTGCGAAGCATCACCGGCACGAAGGCCCAAAAAGCATACAATTCCCACATATGTCCAAAATAGCCAAAGGCAGCCGCCCGAAAGGCTTTTTGATCAAATACCTGAAACATAGTGGCCAGCTTTAGCTTACTACTCGGCTTGCGGTAAGGACCATTGGGCACTAAAAATACCATAAGTAAGCCACCCAAGCTGGCCAGTCCTGATGTTACAAAGAGTACATATTGCCAAGGAAAGCCCCAGTCTAGTCCTTTTAATAAGTGAGGAAAAGCAGTACCCAATACCAAGGCCCCTACCAAAAACCCCAGGGACTTACCCAAGCCTTTTTCGTAGTAGTCGGCAGCTATTTTCATGCCCACGGGGTATATACCCGCCAGGAAAAAACCAGTGGAAAAACGTAAAGCTAAGAGGCTCTTTAAGGTATTTTGGTCCCAAGCGGTGGCAAGATTAGCCAAGGCTCCTAAAAAAGCGCATAAAGCAAATACCCGGGAGGGAGCAAAGCGGTCGGCAATGGTCAAGAGGGCAAAAAGTAGCGTACCTGTAATAAAGCCTAATTGAACGGCCGAAGTGAGGGGCCCCAACACATCGGCATTTAGCTGGAAGTATTGGATGAGATCGGCCATTACCCCATTACCGGCAAACCAAAGCGAGGTGCAACAAAATTGAGAGAAGACAATTGTGGGGAGAATCCAGGGTTTGGGATTTGTACGCAACATGCAAAGATTAAATAAGAGAATAATGCTCGAAATTATTCTTTTATGGAGGATTTCCCAGCTACTTGGTCAGTATTTAGGAAGTTTTGCGATGTAAGCCTAAAAAACCCGAGCAATTCTTTGCCCGGGTTTCAGAACATCGCTATATGCTACGCTACTTAGTGGTTTTCTTAGGAGTTACCGGTAAGAAATAACCCAAAGTAAAGGTTAAAGACCGGTTGCGTTCTTTGTAATCGCTATCGTCTGGAACTGTTACTACGTTTCGCAGACCAAGGTTGTAGTTCATGCTTAAGCTGAATTGTTTGTACTCGACCCCATACCCCAGGCTTAATCCGAAATCGGTGGCTCGGTAATCATCTTCCATTTCATTGCTACCAAACTCAAAATCCCGAGAGGAGTTGTCGGTTTTATTCTTGCCACTCAGGGCAATGCCCAAGTAGGGGCCAGCTTGTACATCGATCATCCAACCCTTTTTCCTCTTTCCCACTGGAAAGGAACGGTTAAGCAATACGGGAATTTCCAGGTAGTTCAAAATGGTTTTCCCTTCAATAATATAAAAGGAACCAAATTCGCTGTTGGAGAAAAAGTAGGAATCTCCTCGGCTAGAATAAAAAATACCCGGTCGGAGGGTGTACTGTTTAAATACCGGAATATCCCCTTGTACCCCCATGATAAATCCGGCGCGAGCACCTCCCAAATCTACGCCAGCGCTCTCGCCAGAATAGGACATGTAATTTAAATTAGTCCCGATACGGGGCGCGATACGGATTTGAGCTTGGGAAGAAAAACAAAAAGTTAATAAGAAGGCCCATGAAAGACTGAGAAGAACAAAATTGCGCATGGTTTTTTACTAAATTGTATGCCAGTGCCTACTCTATTAAGGGTTTTCGGCATTCCCCCTTTTGTCTGGAACAGGGATAATATGAATCCCTGCTCAAGCCTGACAATTCAAAAATGCGCATTATCTTCTCCCGGAATATCCCGGAAAACCTGGAAAAGGAAAACTAACGGAAAACCACTATTCTGTAGATAGCAGAGGAGGTAAGGTGGGAAATTTGTTTCTAATGCGTTGATAATGAGAGCTTATGCTCCAAATTGCTCTAGGTGATGATGTAAGTGTTTGTAGCTGGCCCAGCCCTTTTCTTCGTGACTTAATTTACCAAACAGAGGGTGCGTGTTTTGATCGGCTTCTTGGGCAGGAGTTTCTACAAAGTTTTTCAAAGAATCGAGGAGGCGGCTTTTTTCTTCGGTAAAATTTTTGGGAGATAGCTGCTTATACTTAGGATGGGTAGGGCCATTTTTACGGTATGGCTTCTCACTCAACACCAATTTTTTGATAAATGGGGCAAATATCTTAATGAAAAAAGGCGTTTTTCCGAGTGCTTTGCCATTCAGCACTTCTTGCGCTTCGGCACAGTGGGCAAACATTTGGGCGGCATTCATCTTCCCCCACTGCGCGGGAGTATTCTCTTCAATTTTATCTAAGCGCTCCAAACAGCTTTGATAGGTACTTGAGTTGTAGAGATATTGCTTGTCCATTTGCTTGCATGTTTTAAGAGCATACCGTTCTAAGGCGTTTAAATTTAAGAATTTTATCGAGATTCAAAGGCAAAGTGTAGCCTTATTATACAGCATGAAATAATAATTAAGGGCACTTTTCTTGGCTTAGGGATGGAACGGCCTGTTTGAGCTCGTGTGGGCCCGGTGGGGAAAGGCAGCGAGTAGTGAGAGCCCGACCCGCGCTTTCCCAGATCTTCTATGGGGAGCCAATCTAACTTAGCGCGGGGAAGCCCCTGCTCTCTTAACAAAATCTGGGCTAGTTGTCAGGCTAAACCTTTTAAAAAGGTTTTATAGCTTTAAGGAAGTATGAATGCCCAACCAAGCCATAGTAAGCGGTCCTTTTTTTTCTATTGCTGGCTCTTGATGAGTACTATATATTCGTGTAAATCTCATGGAATAGCCGATCATTCCATCCGTTTGGAAGGAAATATTGAGGTGCTGCATCATAGTAGAGACCGGAGCCGGGGGGGCAAAGCAGTGTTGGAAGGCTTTGTCTACTCCCGGGACACCCAACAGTATCTCCTAGGGGCGGTTATTACAATACAAGATAGCATTGACCTATTTAGCGATGATAAAGGGTATTTTTATTTTGAAGGACAAGCCGGTAGATACCAAATACGGTGTAAGTACGCCGAGCATCACGAGCTTACACTGAGTTCGGTAAAAGTCCGGGAAAATGAACGCATCTTATTCTTTTTTACCCTGGGAAACACCACGCTGTATTAATTAGAAAGAAACTTTAGTCTTCACTTTGAGCTGGCAGGCTGGGCACAAACTTTCCTGGGCCGAATCAATAGTGCTCATTCGTTCTAGGGCATCTCGCATAAAACAGGCTGGATTGGGGCAGTGGGGCAGGCCGAGATTATGCCCTAATTCGTGGGAGGCAATTTTACGGAGACGGCTGCGCATACCGGCCGCATCTGTATACCGGTATAGGCGGGCCGTGGAAACCAAACAACTGGGCCCCGGGCGGAAACCTAAACCAAAAATACCCCAATCCCGGTACATCCATTCCGGAGTTTTGATTTCTCCTTTGATACGCTTGGTGGTGGAAATGTCCCAATGGGTCAAGCCTAAAACATAATCAAAGCGAGGGGGCTTGGTCTTTTTTAAATAGCGTATGAGGCTATCGGCCCGGTATCGGTTGGGAACCCCATAGGCTTGTAATTTGGGGATATTGGGGGTGTAGGCTTGCGCAGGCAAAGGGATAGGAGGAAGGACTTCCACGGCAAAACCATAGTAGCGGTGAATGGTTTGAGCTACTTCTTCTACGGCTTGGTGGGGCATCCCCTGAAACGGCTGGATGGCTACCCGGATAGAATCTGGCCCTAAGCTCAATTGTCTTTTAATATCACGAGGAAGAGGGATATAATTTACTAAATAGGGCAATACCAGCAGCAAGGCTAGTAAAATAAGGTATTTCTTCATGGAGTTTATTGGTTTTTACTCCAAAGACCGGAGGCCATAGCTAGGGTTGCAAAAAAAATCCCTGAGGTTTCAATACCTCAGGGATCTTGTTTATTAAAAAAACTGGGCTAATCCCGGGAGTTTTTACCACTGGTTTGTCCAATTTCATCGAGCAGTACTTCTACGGCTTTTTTCAATTGCTCATCCCGGTTTTGGGCCTTGCTGTCGGGACGGTTATCTACCATAACATCGGGTACGGCCGGACCGTGCTCCATATTTTCGCCCGTAGCCTTCACATACCAAGCCCGGAAAGGCATCCGTACCAAAGAGCCATCAATCAAACGGGTACCCCCCGTGGAAATAACAGCCCCAAACGTTGGGGTACCGATCAAGGTGCCATGGTCTAAATGCTTGTAGGCATGCGAGAAAATCTCAGCATTGGAATAGCTACTATAATTACAAAGGGCGGCTGAGGGCTTTGTCCAAGATGACAAAGGCAAACGCTCGCCGTAGGGATAGTAATTGCTAAATTTGTTGTGCTCAGCCTTGAGGTTTGTGGCCGCGCCCCGGGGGATTGTGTAGGCGTGTTGGCGCACATTCAAGACGGCCATCAGCATATCGGTGGTCCAACCTCCCCCGTTGAAGCGGACATCAAAGATAAGTCCTTCTTTTCCGGAGCCACTAGCGGCTAGTTCGCGCTCGAAGCGCTCAAAACTAGTCCAATTCATTCCCTGGATGTGCACATAGCCCAATCTGCCACCTGAGTATTCTTCGGTTAGCTTTTTGCGGGCCTTGACCCATTCTTCATAAAGTTGTACACGTAAACTACGCACAGGACGAATGCGGACTTCCCGGCTTTGTTTTGAAAGCCCCTCCACGGTGAGCAGGTTCGTTTGATCGGCTTTGTCAACTAAAAGGTCCCAAAAATTCTCGTCTGGGTTGATAGAATGTCCATCTACAGCCCTAATAATTTCCCCCACTTGGAGCTTAGATTCTTGCCGATCGGCTGGAGAACCGGGCACGATGCGGGTAATCTTCATTCCCTTGCTATCGGGCATAACTTCAATACCCAGCAAACCGGTACGTTCTACTTGGGTTTCCGTACGATCCCCGCCATACATTCCCATATGGCTGGCATTCAGTTGGCCCAGCATCTCGTTGAACATATCCCGGAAGTCCCGTTGGGTACTGGCAGCCATGGCCCGGGGCATATACTTGGCTTTAAGGGCTTCCCAATCTTGGCCGTGGTATTGTGGGTCGTAAAAGCCCAGGTCTAGGGCGCGGGTAGCTTCCTTAAAGATCTGTTCCCTTTCCTCGACATAGTTAATTTGCATACGGGCTGAGAAAGCCAGTGTGCTGGCTTTGCCTCCCGAAGTACTCAGGCTTTGGATGTTTCCTCTCCCGTTACGCATATATAACTTTTTACCACTTTTGTCCATACGAAGGCTACCGGCTCCCCTCAGATTGGAGGCTAGGGTTTTGAGTTCGGTTCCGTCCCACTTGATCTTGTGGAGGGCAGGGGTCCCGGTGCTTCCGGTCCTTCCCCCGCCATTGCTGAAAAAGTAGAAGTACTCCCCATTTTTACCGATTTGTAAGCCATATTCATTGCCGGGTACGCGCGTTACTTGAACTAAGCGCTCGTGCATATCTTCAAAATTAATTTGTACGGCAGGAACGTTCTTAGACCGGTCTTTTTTCTTCTTATCCGAGGCATCGTCTTCCATGTACTTGTCTTCTTTCCATTCGGTTTGGGTTTTTTCCCAGTCGGCCTTGCGTAGCCATACAAACCAAACATCGGCATCGCCGTTGTTACGGATTGATAAAAACCCTAGCTTTTTTCCGTCGGGGCTCCATACGGGGCTATTGTCGGTACGGGGGTGAAAGCTTACATTGGCTGGGGGGCGGCTTCCATCGGCAGCTTGGATGTACACTTCATTATTAAAGTCTAGATCGGCTTGGGAATAGGCCAACCATTGGCTATCGGGGCTCCAGTTTACGCCATTGGCCGATGACCAAGTGTCGGATAAGGTCTTTTCATTGCTCAATTGAAGCTTGCTACTAATGTCGGCGGTTAGCAACTGAGCTCTCTTCCGGCGAAAGGCAATCTTTTGGGAATTTGGAGCGATGGCAATACTACTCTCATCCTCGGGGGTATTGGTAAGGGCAAGCACTTCGTGTTTAAGACTCCTAAATAAATGAGGGGTCTCTGGGTCACTAGACCTGAGGGCATACATATCGTAATTGCCTTTTCGGTCGGAGCGAAAAACCAAGACCGAATCATTGAGCCAGTTGACATCCCGGTCCCGGGCCGGGTGGTCGGTCAAGCGAACCGTTTTCTTTACCTCCTTGTCATTCATCATCAGGAAAATCTCTCCCCGGACTACGAAGGCAATCTGTTTGCCATTCGGAGAAAGGCTATACTCCGAAGCACTCCGCGTGAAAGTCTTTCGCTCCATAGGGTCAAAACGATAATCTTGGGGCAGCTTAATAGACACCTGTTGGCTATTGCTTCCATCGGCATTCATCAGCATAATGTCCATTTTGTGGGCATACACAATTTTTTGCCCATTACGAGAAACATCAAAATAGCGGATCCCTTCGTCGGTGTGTGAGGTCAGGGCCTGGGGACTACCCGTAGCTTTTCCCGAAGCATCCAAGCGGTGTTTGACAATATTATAGCGACCATTTGATGCACTGAGGTAATACAAGGTTTGATCATCTCCCCATTGCGGGTAAATATCTTGTCCATCAAAGGTGCTAATGGGGTGATAGGCATTTTCTTGAGTGTCGTAAACCCAGATATCCCGGTTGGCCGGTCCTTGGTAAGCTTCCCGGACAATACGGCAATTGCGGCGCTCAAAAGCAATAAAACGACCATTGGGCGATACCTGAGGATGAAACCCAACCGCATCTAATTTACGAAATGGAGTACCACCTTGGGCGGCAACCTGATATACTTCTCTTTCTCGCTCCACTTGGGCAAAGTTGCGACGGGTTTCAAAGAGTAGCTGGTTTTCGCTCATCCACACCGGAAATTGGTCGGCCGTACTGTGGTAGGTTATGCGTTGGGGCATACCATATTCGGCATTCATGACATAAATATCATCATTGCCATAACGGTCTCCGGCAAAAGCAATTTTTTGGTCATTAGGACTCCAAGCAGGCATCCCTTCATAGGCTTCGTGGATAGTCAAACGACGGGCAAAACCACCCGATGCCGGTACTTTCCAAATATCTCCTTGATACGAAAAGGCTATTTGAGACCCATCTGAGCTAAGGGCTGGGTGCCTAAGCAACATATCGTCTGATTGGGCTTGGGTGGTAAAAGAAAGGGCCATACTAAGTAAGATGCCCAAAAAGTGCGTAATCTTTAATCTCATAAATTATAGTGGTTTGGATGGCAAAATTTCCCTTGTGTAAGGTCTATTAAACAAATATACAAAAGCCCTAATGATTTTTCATGAAGTAAATGGTACTTTACTGGGAATAATTTTTATTAGAAAAAGACTTGGGGCTGCCCCCGGCTTTGTAGTTTGGGAGCCAAATCAACGATAGGGGCGCCGGGGTCGGGCTTTCGCTACTCGCTGGCCTACGCGCGCACCAGCGGCGAGCTCAAACAGGCCGCTCTATCCCTCAGCCAATTGGGGGCTTGGGTGCTGGGATGTGAGTAAAGAGGATAGAAAAACGATGTAGGGTTTCTGTATGATCTCATGAGCGGGGTGAGGGCTAGCCGCTTTAAAAAAATACCAGGCTGCAAAGCAGCCTGGTAGGTATGAAGGACAATCTTTACTGAAACTATTGGCAAGAGCTCATGCTTTCTGCCTGAGAAGATTCCTGGGCGGCATCTTCACTGGTCATACTTTCTTGAAATAACACAATGCGGTCAATGGCAAATCCGGGAGAACGACCGGAAAGCTCCAAAGTATAGGTGCCAGCATTATTGAAAGTAGCAAAGATACTGTGGGCATCATGATCACTGGTAGAAGTTCGCCAGCTCCATTTGTCTAATTGGTTCATGTATGATTTGAACCAACCCTCTTTGCCCGAACCATTGGGTTCAGGGGTTTTGCCACTTCCTTTAGGATAAACAATGCTATTGTTTTTTTGCCCAAAGAAGTCATCGGCGTCGGGAAAGCGTACCCAGACATCATTGTGTTCGGTATTGTCATCCCCTTGAGCAATATAAGAACGGATAGACAATTGATACGTGCCTGGGTTGGTGATTTGGAGTTTATACGTTAACAAACCATTGCCCGGATTATTATTTTGACTGCCCCCGTCCCATACCAAGAAGGCACTACCGGTAAAGTCGGCAATATCATTTCTTAAGACCCAGCCTTCGCTAATAATGGCACTTTCCACTTCGGCTACCAAAAGCCCATCCGACTCCGTGAGAACAATTTGGCTCGAGTCGGTACACAAGGATGTTGAGCCGGCATCAGGCGTTGCGTCGTCTTCACTACAAGCCCCTAGGTTGAATAAAATAGCCAGTCCTAGGATCCAAGAATAATTAAGCTTTTTCATTAAAGTCATTTAGTTTTTGTGTAGAACATATCTCTATTACCACTCACGCAAAGCCTTGTCCGCAGTTGGGGCTGAATAAGACGAAGGACTTGTAAAACATACATGAGTGACTCTTGGCAGGTTTTCTAAAAAAATACCCTCGCTTACAAATTGTTAAGTGCGTATATTTTCTTTGTATAGGAGCCAGCGGGCTTTCTCTTTGATTTTTTTGACTTCTAAGAGGGTTTAGAATAGGGATTAACGTGTCAAAAAGGGAGTTTTTTTCCCAGAATGGGGCCATATAATTTGCTTTTTTAGGGGTTTATCCAGATTTTACTATGTGTAGCATGGCTTAGGGATGGAGCGGCCTGTTTGAGCTCGTGGGGGCCTGGTGGGGAAAGGCAGCGAGTAGCGAGAGCCCGACCCGCGCGGCCAGGTACTAGCTAATTATGGCACCTACTATCCTGGCGCGGGGAAGCCCCAAATAATATCTGTTAATGGCTTATTAATGCCGTGTTAAGCTTTGGTTTTTACTAGTATGAAGCTAATAAAATCTCGTAAAGGTAGATATAGATTATACAGTTTTGATAATAAACCTTGCCCTATGAGACATATACTACTATTCTTCCTACTATTTTGGTTTGCGGATACGGCCTGGGCCCAATTTCCGTCCAGCACGTGTGAAGGGGCCAATGCGGTCTATCGGATCACTCAAATACGGAATGCTATGCAACAGTCGGTCAGCAATCAGAGCCGCCTAGAAAAGGCGCGCAATTTTTTAAGAAGCAATTGTGTGAGTGTAAGTCAAGTAAGATCATTGGCCCAAACATTTACCGACGATTATGACCGCATGCAATTTGCTTTGGAAGCCTTTGACCGGGTAACTAATCCGGATGAATTTTATGATGTGTACGACAGCTTTGAGCATTTATCTATAGTGATGCGCTTGCACGATGCCATCAAATCGGGAGAGTCTTCTACCCGGCCCGGACAAGCAAGTAATCCAGATAATCCCCGGGACCAACCCGGCGCACCCAACTTGCCTCCCGACAGCCGTTTCCCCGATTGGAATTACCCAGATTACCGATATTATCAAGGCAATACCCGTTGTTCGGGCATCATGAGTGAAGATGCATTTAATCGATTGGTACGGGATGTTCAGGAGGAGTCTTTGGAGGTTGACCGGATTAACCAATTGCAAGATGCGGCCGGGGATCCTTGTTTTGCCGTAGCCCAAGTGATGCGTTTGGGGTCTTTACTTAATCAAGAAGAAAACCGTTTGGCTTGGGTAAAAATGAGTATGTCCAATCTATTTGATATACAAAACTCAAATGCTTTTTACCAAATGATACCTTCATCGGGGGGGAAATCCATGCTTAGACGTATTTTGAGTAAAGGATCGCCGGGACAGCCTGGACGTTGGGAAAATACCCATTGTGCTATCCCCGCTAGCGAATTTGAGGAAATTAAAACCCGGATTAAGCAGACGAGCTTTGATGATAATAAAGCTAATTTATTTAAAACGATCGTGGAGTCTAAGGGCTGTATTGGTGCCGATCAAGTACGTCAAATAGTGTCCCTGTTTTCATTCTCCAAAACCCAGTTGAGTGTAGCCAAATGGGCTTATGATTATTGCCACGATCGGGATAATTATTATAAGGTAGGCGATGGCCTAAGGTTTAGCAGTGACCGGGATAAGTTGTTAAATTATATCAGAGAACGAAGAAGCTCCTCTACCCAAGACCGATAAATCCCTTACAAGCGAAAGGTATTTTAACCAGAAAACACTCCATTACTCTCCAAAGCATGGGCTTAGAGGGATGTAATGGAGCGTTTTTTATTGTGCATGTTTGGGAGGAATTTTGATAGGCCCCCGCAGTCCTAGGCTAAAATTCCTCAGGGAGATGGAAAGCATCCCTATTCGTATCTCCTCCTTGTTTTTAGGAGAAACCAGGATAATTAATGGCTTAACAAGGTAAAGTAGATTGCTATTGTTGAGGTTTTTTGCATAATTTGTAGGCAATTATAAGGAAAACATTACCTACGTATGAAAGTCACCTCCATTTTACTAATTTTATTAGGGTTAAGTACTCATATTCTAGTAGCACAATCCAATGTAAAAGTTACCAATATCAAGGCCGAGCTAAATCGTTTAGACCGTAAGATTTATATTTATTATGATTTATCGGCCAAGGGGAGCCGCTATGACAAATATGAAGTAGAAGTCTTTTTATCAGAAGATGGAGGCGAAACATTTCCCTATCGCTTGGACTATGTTCAAGGGAGTGTTGGTAAGGGCATTCAAGCCGGTTACGGAAAAGTAATTGAGTGGCGGTATTTGCAAGACCGCCCGGCCTTTACGGGGCAAAACATTGCCTTTGAAATCAAAGCCAAGCTGGATTTGCTAGATAAGGAGAGAAGGATTGAGCGTTTGGGAGGGCCCGGCAAAGCTATGTTGTCTTTGTTATACCCTGGATTGGGTAGTTATAAGGTACGGGAGGGCAATCAGAAGTGGTACTATGGGGTAGGCATCTTAGCCTATGGTATGGTAGGAACAGGATTGTATTTACGATTTCAGTCGGATGCCAACTATGATGATTACCAAGCCGGCTCCACGGTCTTGGATGTTAACCAGCTAAATAACCTGGCAGATGAAAGGAGCCGCTTATTAGACCGGGCTCAAGATCAGCGAAGGTTCTCGGATATTTTACTTATTGGGGGAGGGGCTATTTGGTTGACCGAATTTACATTCGCCCTTCTCAAAGGCATCAAAAACCGCAACGAAAAGTACCGGATAATGGCTCAGAAAACCATAAGTTTTACGCCCTTTTTTGAGCCCTGGGGCAGACAACCCCGCTTAGGGCTCCGATTCAAACTATAAACTAATCTACACACACCCGTGATATGAAAAAAATATACCTAATCCGTTTTCTAAGCCTAGTTATTTTGGCCAACCTTTGGGCCTGTGAAAATAACTTGGATGAGTTAGATTTGGTTGCCACTGGTTTGGTTTTGTTTAATGATCCTTTTGATACGACTGTCCAAGGCAACTTGATTGATATAACCACTAGTCAAGTAGATGCCCATGGGCACATTTGGTCCTTGACAGATGACCCTCAACTCTCGGATAGTAATTTTACGAACTTAGGCCCTAAGTTTCAGGCTGGAGTTTTTACCAGTAATATCAATGAATTGGAAAAAAGCACCCAATATTTTTTGCGAGCCTATGCCCGTATCGGTGAGCGCATCATTTTGGGCGAGGTGGTGCAGTTTACTACTTCAGAATTGGAGAATCCGGTTTTAAGTTCGGGAGCATCCAATATCAAAGAAAACACAGTGAGCTTAGGAGGAAAGGTCAATTTAAACTCCCTTGTATACAGAGGAGAAGAACCAAGGAGTATCATACAGTTTATTGGCCACGTTTGGTCTACCAATCCTGACCCAGAGATTAATTCTCCTTTTGCCTCCAGCCAGACAGTGATCACCGACGAAGTCCTAAGCGGTACAAATGACGGTGTATTTGCTAACAATTTAGATGAACTTTTGCCCGACACGCAATATTACACCCGGGCCTTTATGGAGCTTACTCAAAGAATTGCCAACAGCGAGCAGCGAGTTACCCGAATTATTTATGGTGATCAAGTAATTATACAAACTCGCTTTGGTAATTAAAAACACCCCTAGGGTACTATTTAAGAAATCTATGATACGAATTATCCTATTAAGTTGGACATTTGTCTCCCTAAGTTTGTCCCTTTCGTATTCCCAAGCCTTGCAAGAGAAATTGTGGGCTACCGATGGGGATGTGTATGCCATTGATGGAAAAGACAATCAAGTTTTTGTGGCGGGTCTTTTTCGGAATATGGGCCCGCTCACAGGAAGTGCCGTGGCCTACCAGGCCGCTACGGATACTCGCATAACAGGTTTTCCGCTTTTTAATGGGCCAGTATATGCCATTTCGGAAGATGGGAATGGAGGTTGGTTTGTGGGGGGCGATTTCTCCATGGTTGGAGATTCCAGCGTCAATAATTTGGTCAGGCTACGATCGGACTTTAGCATTGATACAAGCTGGACGGTTGAGACAGATGGCCCGGTTTATGCGCTTTTGTTGAATTTTAGGAGATCTCATCTATATGTTGGGGGAGACTTTACGCAACTGGGCTCATTTTCTAGAAGAAGTTTGGGGGCGGTAGATTACATTACCGGAGCCGTGGTAGATAATTGGCAATTTGATGCTAATGGTACGGTCTATGCCCTACAGTTTGAAGGGTTCCGGGTTGCCGGTCCTGGTTCAAACCGAAGGTTTCAGTTGGCAGTAGGCGGAGATTACAGCAGTTTGGGAGGAAATACCAATATACAGAACCTCGGATCTATCGAGACTGGGGTAGATATAAACAACGATAGGGCATTGGAGCTCTTTGATGTAAATGGGCCGGTGTTTGCCCTCAAAATCACCCTTTTGGATGAATTAGCTCCGGAAGGATCGGATAATATTTATTTTGGGGGAAGCTTTACCTCGGTAAATGGGAATAATAATTTACGAAATTTAGCCCGATTTGATACCGACCGGGTATTGGATACATCTTACCAGCCGGATATTAATGGTCCTGTTTACACTATGGAGACTCAAAGAAATAGTTTTGCCCTCTTTATTGGGGGGGCTTTTAATTTTTATGGAGACCTACCGGTAAACAATATAGCGGCTATCGATTTAGATGACGGCTTAATTGATACGGGCTTCCGGGGTGCCACGACCGATACCGTATTTTCAATTTTTACTACTGAGGATAGAATTTATGCCGGGGGAAGTTTTAATTCAGCCAATAATATACCCCGGGCCCAGGTTGTCGCATTTAATCGCTCTGGGGATGTCATCGATGAGTGGGGGCCTAATTTGGATGGCTCTGTCCGGGTAATAAACGGGAATGATGATTTGGTAGTGATGGGAGGGGTGTTTGAAAGTGCCGGAAGACTGAGCCGCCGAAGCTTTGCGGTCTTGGATGCCAGTACGGGTAGCGTGACAGATTTGGATATTGACCTTACTGGTGGGGAACAGATCATACAGGACTTGATGGTTATGGGAGATACTTTATTCATAGCGGGCAATTTCCGCGAGGTTCTGGGGGAAACTAGAAGAAATTTGGCTGCGATACGCATTTCAGACTTCAGTCTCCTGCCCTTTAACCCGGATGTAAGCAATATTATTTATGCCCTGGCCCATACTGGGGATACTATATATATCGGAGGGAACTTTAACCGGGTCGACGCAGAAGAGCGGGAAGATATGGCTGCCTTCAGGATTGATACGCTCAGTCAAACAATCAATCTGATGCCCTTTGAAAGGAAGTTTTTACCGGGAGAAAGGTTTGTAAGTGGGGTATACACTATTTATCCCTATCGTGATAAGCTCTATGTTGGAGGAGGGTTTCGTTTTGTGGATGAAGTGACCGATGCCAACAAGGTAAATGCTTTTGCCGTCTTGGATTTAGCCACCCCAGGATTCCCCTTAGATCATCAAGGAGATCAAAACATTGGCTTTAATCAGTCTATCCATAATTTTTATGGGGTAGGCGATACCTTATTTGCCGTAGGGGGTTTTGATGAAGCTTGGATTGGCGTAGTAAATGAGCAAAGTAATACTCGCGTTGCCGAAAAGATCGCTGCCATAGATATTTCTTCGGATACCCGTAGGGTTTTAGATTGGAGTTTTTTAATCAATGAATCGGGGGGGCTAGAAGAGCATATTGCTTTTGACGTAGTACAAGCCAATGATGATAATATCTACGTAACCGGTAATTTTACAGAAGTAAACGGACAAGCCATCGCCGGTTTAGCCCGGTTTGCTCCTTTGAGCGCCTCCCCAGATGCATTTGCCCCTCAGATTGAGGGGGATGAATCGGGCAGAAATTTTGGGGATTTACATGCTAGTGGCACTTCGCTCTATGTTGGAGGCTTATTTCTTACGGCCAATGGCCAAAATAGAAAGGGCTTAGCTTCCTATTCTTTAACCCCGTCTCCCGTAGTACAAAGCTTGGACAAATTAGTTGCCAAGGTTGGGGATACAGTGAGGATCACGGGGAACTTTTTTGAGGGAGTGGGCCGTATCGAACTCAACCAAATTCCAGCAAATACGTTCAATGTAATAAATGGGCAAGAAATTACATTTATCCTGCCCCCAGGAGCCAAAACAGATTTTGCAAAAGTATTCTCACCGACGGGTGAAGCTAGCAGTGCAAATTTATTAGAAGTTCAATTACAAATTCCTGCCAATCTGCAAGTTTCCGCAGATAGTGCTGACCTTTTGATAGTAACTTGGGAAGATAATTCAACCGATTCTACAGGAAATGAAGCAGGTTATGTAATAAATCGTACAGATGTAAGTACTAATCAAAGTCAAGAAATTCAAATTAGTGCCAACACTACGCAATACATAGATAATTCGGTGCTTGCCGGAACGGTCTATTACTACCAAATAAAGGCCCTCAGTCAAAATTCTGAAGAGTTTAGAGATTCTGAATTTTCTTCCATCGTAGGAGGGGTTCCATTCACCGGAGAAATAGTTAACGCTACCTTTCAAACCCTGGAACAATTAATTAATATCTATCCCAATCCGGGCACAAGGGATATGGTTTTGGATTTAGAAAGTTTACAAGTTCCTCTGGAAGAAGCCGAATGGGCAATATTTGATCTCCAAGGAATAGAAATAAGCTCTCAAAAGATAAAACAAGGGTTCCGCAAGGTAATTATACCGATTGAAACATTGCCTCGTGGTAGATATTTTCTTAAATTGAGCATCAATCGACAGTTGATCTACAAAGGTTTTATTAAACAATAATCAAAGTATAGATATGACCAGGTCTATTACAAGTGTTTTACTTTATTTTTTCCTCATATGTGTGTCTTTTTCCTCTTTCGCTCAGAAACAAGGAGAAACCCGGGGACGTAGTCAGGTTTTTAACTTTGATGTGACTATCAAAACCTTAGAAACCGAAGACTTGGAGTTTGACTTAGACAATACTCAGGGAAAATATTATGCCTTGATAATCTCGGCACAAAATTATGCCGATGAAAATATACGGGATTTGAGCAATCCTTCCACGGATGCTCAAAAATTGAAGGAAACATTAACTACTTTCTATTCTTTTGAAGAAGACGATGTTACCTACCTGCAAGACCCAACCCGAGATGACCTAATTAATACCCTGGAAAAATTAACCAAACTGGTTTCTGAGGTAGACAACCTCTTGATTTTCTACGCTGGGCACGGAGATTGGGACGAAAATATTGAGGTAGGGTATTGGTTACCTACCGATGCGGTCAAAGGTAAAAAATCAACGTATTTCCCTAATGGTACTTTACAGTCTTACATCAAGGGGATACCAGCTCAGCATACTTTACTAATTGCGGATGCTTGTTTTAGTGGGGGTATTTTTGAAACCCGTGCCCTGAAAGGAGCTTCCAAAACCATAGACAAACTCTATGAAAGAAAAAGCCGTCACGCCATGACAAGTGGTAACCTATTGGAAGTGCCCGATCAAAGTGTTTTTATGAAATACTTAATGGACCGTCTTCGTCGTAATAAGGAAGTATATCTATCTTCTTCCTCTTTATTTTATGGGTTTAGAGATTCGGTGGTAGATAATAACCCTAATGGTAATATACCTCAGTTTGGTAAAATAGCTGGAACTGGAGATGATGGAGGCGAATTCATCTTCATCCGAAAAAAATAAACAAGAAACAACCTATAACCATACTACAAGGAGCAATAAACAGAATAACGCTATGTCTAAAAAACTTTTCTTCATCCTATTTTTTACCCTTTTTAGCCTAAACTTCCTTATGGCTCAGGATGAGTCATACCACGTCGTTTATGTATCAGGGAAGATTAAAAATCTTAGCAGTAACGAATTAATCCACCGCGGCTCGAAATTGGCCAAGGAAGATGCTATACTTTTTCAGGGTAATCAAGACAAAGCGGTCCTAATTAGCTCTGATCGGGGACGTTATGTTCTTTCCAAAAATAAAAAAACACGCGCCGTGGGTACGAGCGACGAGTTAAAATATATGGTCAATGAGGTAATTCTACCCCTAGCCAGCAATACGCGCCTTTCTACCCGGGCTACCGAAAAGAAATACGTAAAGGATATGGCCAACTACTTTAAGGAAGATGAGCAATTCACGGTTATTGGGGATAGCTTGATCGTAACCTTAGATCCTGAGACCATTGAACTTTCTCCCCAGCATTATTTTGCAATTCGCTATTTCTACCAGGATAAAGAATATAAGAAGCGCATTGCTACGTTTTCCAATGCTATCGTTTTGAAACGTAAAAAGATTTTCGTTCTAAATAAAGATCCCGAAAACCCTCAATATATTCCTTTGGACTCAATTCCCAAGGTAGATATCTTTGAGATCCAAACGGCTCCAAGCCGCATGATTAATCAAGTTACGTCTTTTCAACCTCATTTTTTGGATCAAGAAGAATTGCGTAAAGATTTTATAGAAGTACTCAAAATGGCTCCTCCTGCCGATTCTAACGATCATTACGTGGAAGATTATCTAGTACAATTCTTCTATGACGTACACGGCACTACCGACGAAAAAACATTACGCGATTGGATTGATGCTCAGGATTTTGAGTCTAATCTAGATGAAACTCAGAAAGAAGGAGAAAAGCCTAAGACTATTGTCAAAGATGCTGATAATAAAGAATAAACTTCAAAACTTGTTAGTAAACACTAGAGCCATACATCTTAATAAGGGTATTGTCACACATTCTGACAAGGGGAAGGCTTCGGCCTTCCTTTTTTTAGTCTTGACCAGGCAAAAGTTTTATCAAATGAATACCTGTTAGCCAAACAACAAAGCCATGTCTAAACAACTTTACTGCCTACTATTTTTCACTCTATTCAGCCATAACCTCCTTTTGGCTCAGAGTGAGTCATACCACGTAGTGTATGTTTCCGGGAAAATTAAGAATCTCAGTAGCAATGAATTGATTCACCGTGGCTCGACTTTGTCTAAAGAAGATGCCATCCTCTTCCAAAGCGAGCGTGACAAAGCCGTGCTGATTAGCTCCAATCGAGGGCGCTACGTCCTTACAAAAAATAAAAAAAAGCGCCCTAACAGCACCCGCGCAGAATTAAAATATATGGTCAATGAAGTAATTCTGCCCCTAGCTAGCAATACCCGCCTTTCTACCCGACTGGCTGAAAAAAAATACGTAAAGGACTTATCCGATTATTTTAAGAAAGATGAACCGTTCAGCATTATCGGGGATAGCTTGATAGTAACTTTTGATCCCCAAAAAATTGAGCTCTCTCCCCAGCATTATTATGCTATTCACTACTTTTACCAAGGTAGAGAATTTAAAAAACAGATCGCTACCTTTTCCAATTCCATTGTTTTGGAGCGGAAAAAGATTTTTGTCCTGAATAAAGACCCAGAAAATCCACAATACATTCCCTTAGACGCTATCCCAGAGGTTGAGATCTACGAGATCCAAACCGCACCAACCCGCAAAATCAAGCAAATTACATCTTTCCAGCCTCGCTTTCTTAATGAAGAAGAGTTGCGTAAAGACTTTGTCGAGGTACTCAAAATGGCTCCTCCTCCCAATACTCAAGATCAAAAACTGAGTGATTATTTAGCTCAATTCTTCTACGATGTTCACGGAGCAACGGACGAAATGGTGTTACGTAATTGGATTGATGCCCAAGACTTTGAGGCCTTTCTAAACGGGGATTTAAAAAACAACAAGAAGTAAAAACGGAGCCAAGCTTTAGATGCAGGCTTGCCCCAAGGCTTTTATACAGATGCTTGTAATTCATATGAAAAAAGGAAGGCCTAAGCCTTCCTTTTTTTGCTCCTTCCCTTTTTTTCTTGGATATTAAGGTTGGTTTATATAATTGATTTAAGATCCCCGAGATTTGTACGTATGGAGCAATTTATTTTAGCCATAGACCAGGGCACTACCAGTTCCCGGGCTATTGTTTTTGACCACGCTGGTAATATCCGGGCTAGCGCCCAAAAAGAATTTACCCAACACTTTCCTCAACCCGGATGGGTAGAACATGATGCAGATGAAATTTGGTCAACCCAAATAGGGGTCATGCACGAAGCCCTTGCCCAAGCCGATTTGAACGCTAAGCAAATCGCGGCCATTGGCATTACCAATCAAAGAGAAACGGCCCTTCTATGGGATCGCCAAACCGGTAAACCCCTAGCCCCAGCCATCGTATGGCAAGATCGGCGGACTGCCGGTATTTGCGAAAAGCTCAAAAGTGATGGACACGAGACTCTGTTTCGGGATAAAACAGGTTTGGTGATTGATAGCTATTTTTCGGGCACCAAAGTGTTATGGATGTTAGAAAATATTCCTGGTCTTCGAGAGAGAGCCGAACGAGGTGAAATTGCCTTCGGTACCGTGGATAGTTGGCTTATTTGGAAGCTTACCCAAGGACAAGTACACGTTACAGATGTTAGCAATGCTTCCCGAACGCTTCTTTATGATATTAAAGCCGAAAAATGGTCAGATGAAATCTTAGGGATACTCAATATCCCAGCGGCTATTTTACCCGAAGTTCGATCTTCCAGCGAAGTCTATGCCCACTGCCACGAAGATCATTTTAGTGCTCCTATCCCCATTGCCGGTATTGCTGGCGACCAACAAGCCGCTTTATTTGGCCAGATGTGCACCCAAGCCGGCCGGGTCAAAAATACCTACGGTACAGGTTGTTTCATGCTTATGAACATTGGTGAGCAGGCAATCCCTTCTAAGCATAAGCTCTTAACTACCATCGCCTGGAAAATTCAAGGAAAAACCGAATATGCCCTAGAAGGAAGCATCTTTATTGCCGGAGCCGTGGTACAATGGTTGCGTGATGGTCTCGGACTCATCCGTTCGGCTTCCGAAATTGAAGCATTGGCCCTCAGCGTCCCTGATAATGGAGGGGTGTATTTGGTGCCGGCATTTGCCGGACTGGGAGCTCCCCACTGGGACCCCTACGCCCGGGGCATCCTCGCAGGCATCACCCGTGGGACCAAAGCCGGACATTTGGCCCGGGCGGCCCTAGAAGGAATTGCCTATCAAGTTAGCGATATTTTGGACGTCATGAAGGCCGACTCTGGCATTGGCTTACAAGAGCTCCGGGTAGATGGGGGAGCGGCGACCAATGATTTATTAATGCAATTTCAGTCTGACATGCTAGGAGTTCCGGTCTTGAGACCAAAAACCTTGGAGACTACGGCTCTCGGCGCTGCGTATTTGGCCGGTTTAGCCGTGGGGTATTGGAAAAATACCAAGGAAATTTCGGAGCAATGGCAAATGGATCGTAGCTTTACCCCTCAAATGGCAGAGAACCTCAGACTAAGCCACAAAGCTAAGTGGACCAAAGCTTTAGAACGATCCCGAGCCTGGGAAGAAAGCGACCCAATTTGACCAATACTTATCACACTTGCATATGAAAAGGAAGGACATGCTAGCGAACCTTCAGGACAGCGCCCACGTCTGGGACATCCTGATTATCGGCGGAGGGGCCACCGGCTTAGGCGTTGCCGTAGATGCCGCAAGCCGGGGCTATAGTACACTTTTATTAGAAAAAGACGATTTTGCTAAAAGTACCTCCAGCCGTAGTACCAAACTAGTTCACGGCGGGGTTCGGTACCTTGAGCAAGGAGATGTAGGGCTCGTAAGAGAAGCCCTCCGTGAGCGCAAAAGACTCCTACAAAATGCCCCCCATTTGGTGCGCAATGTCCCCTTTATTGTCCCCAATTACTCCAAATTTGAGCAAGTGTATTACGGTATTGGCCTCAAACTCTATGATTTGATGGCCCTAGGCTATGGTTTTGGCGCTACCCGCTTGCTTTCTCGACAAAAAACCCTGGAATTACTACCCAATATTGCCCCCGAAAAACTAAGTGGCGGCGTGCTCTATCGAGATGGTCAATTTGATGATGCCCGTCTGGCGATAAATCTGGCCCAAACTGCCGCCGATCATCAGGCCACCCTTTTAAATTATGCCCCCGTGCACGGCCTCATGCGTGAGCAAGGCAAGATTACCGGGGTTCAATTTAAAGATAGTCTCAACGACCAAGCCTACGAAGCCCGGGCCAAAGTGGTAGTGAATGCTACCGGGATCTTTGCCGACGAAATCCGACATATGGATAATGCCGATGCCCCTGCCATGTTGCGCATAAGCCAAGGCAGCCATATCGTTTTGGATGCTAGTTTTATGCCAGGGTCTCAGGCCTTAATGATACCCAAAACCAAAGATGGCCGCGTGCTTTTTGCCATCCCCTGGCATGGTAAATTGATTGTGGGTACCACCGATGTACCGGTACCCGAGGCCCTAAGTGAGCCACGCCCCTTAGCCCAAGAGCTGGAGTTTATCCTGAACCATACCCAGATGTACTTCCAGAAATCTCCCCAAGCCTCCGACGTGCGAAGTGTTTTCTCGGGTTTGCGCCCATTGGTGACCCGAAACCCAAATCAAAAAAACACCTCCAAGCTCTCTCGTAGCCACGTGATCCGGGTTTCTGAGAGTGGCCTCCTCACCATAACGGGGGGGAAATGGACAACCTATCGGCAAATGGCCGAAGATGTGGTAGACAAAGCCATCAAAATCTCCAGCCTAGCCAAAAGCCCATGTGTGAGCAAAGACCTGCTCTTGCGCGGGGCTAAGGGAAGCCAAAAGCAAAGAGAAGAACCCCTATCCATTTACGGGAGCGATGCCGAGGCCATTGAAAAACTCTATCTAGATAACCCAGAGCTCAAGGAAACCATCCACCCCCGCTTACTTTATACCAAAGGTATGTTGCTCTGGGCGATCCATCACGAAATGGCCTGTACCCTAGAAGATTTCCTGTCGCGTCGCACCCGTTCCTTGCTTTTAGATGCCGAGGCTAGCCGACAAGCCGCCCCCCAACTGGCCGAATTTATGGCCCTCCACCTAGGAGAAGACAAAAAGTGGGCCGAGAGCCAGGTAGAAGCGTTTAACAAGCTTTCGGAGTCTTACGTAATGCCCCAAAACCTGAGCAGTGCCTAAGGTATTGGCTAGGGGCTGCCCCCGGCGGTAAAATAACTGCCCATAAGAAATCTAGTGCCGCCGGGGTCGGGCTTTCGCTACTCGCTGCCTTTCCCGCAAGGGCCTACACGAGCTCAGACATGCCGCTCTATCCCTCAGCCAAAAGATCAATTTTGGGCAATCAAGTCTTGTACGTAGACTACATCCCCTCCCGAAACTGATAAAAATGCCACAAAACCCCCGAGGGATCGTGTAAAAAAACCTCCCAGCCGTGCTCAAACTCCTTAATTTCACTGAGGCCTACCTTTTCGTATTCGGTATGCAGGCCTCTGGCTTGCAAATCTTGATAACAGGCCTCCACATCATCGACCTCAAGAAAAACCATAGAGTTATCTACCCAGTCCTTGACATAGTAATCTTGTAGGTAAAACCCCAGGCTATCGTTTACCTTAAAGTAACTCATCTTGGGATCAATGACCGACTCCTTAAAACCCAATTTGCGGTAAAACTCCCGAGACTCTTCATAATCTTGAGCCCCGATAAAAGGACGGATGTTTCGTATTTGGTAGGTCATTATTTAGTATATAGGTCTTATGAGAAACTGCTTAAAATTATTTTAATTGCCTGATTATCAGGGTTTATTTAAATTGAAGTCCCGTGGCAGTCGTCTAAAGATTCAAAATTTATACGCTTCAGTTTATCAACTGTCTATACGTTATCGGAATACAAACCCCAAAAAGACACGTAATAATTTGTACAATAGCTTCTAATGAAAATTAAGCTAGTGGAGGGTAGCCCTCCTGCTCCGCCCATTGATTCAAGAAACCTCTTCTTTGCCCCAAAGGCTTACTCCGATTATAAGCATAAATTGTATGGGGACGCCTTAGCATATCTTTTTCCTGGGCCTGATACCAGTCCCAGTGTTCTAAAAATACTTGATACGCAGCCAAATATTGTTCCTGCATAATGTATAAGAAACTGTTTAAGTTTATTTTTTGTCGGCGAAAAGGGTCAGTTTGGGGTTCTGATGAAATCAAATTGGGAGCGCATAGCAGCGCTACGGGCGATGAATTTGATGAAATCAGGTTCCCGAAATGGCCCTTTGCAGCCCATATAATTAAATTTAAACAGTTTCTAAGTCTATAATTATCTCAAGTTGGGTGGGGGCTTCTGTTTTCAAAAATGCTAGGGCCTTGGGCAGTTCACTAAATTGATCGAAGTACTGCTGGCCGGGACCCAAAAGATTTTCCCGCACCTTCTCCATCAAGATTATATTATCGTTTTTGACTACATCATACCAATTGTGTTCATAATAAGTATAATCCCAACCTGGAATCATCGAGAGGGCCTTGGCCGAGATGGGATTTCGCCTATTTTTTTCCAACTGATAAAACTTCTTTTCCCAAGGGCGAAAGGAGGGAGCATAGACATAAAGTCCAAGATCAAAATCTACAGATACACGGCCCTCATTAAATTTGGAGCTATTCCACCGAGTGATATAATCAAAAAAAGCCTGCTTTTTCCGTATAGAGGGTTGTGATTTTAAAAATGTATACCCTAATGGCTCAAGGGCGGGAAAGACCTCTTCCAAAAATAAAGTATCCACCCGAGGGCCCGGTTTTAAGTCGGCATGTAGTTGAGTTGGTAGTTTATCTGCTTTCAAAATCAAATTTTGTGTAAATAAATATACGGAATCTAGGCTAATTTCTCCACGAAATTTTCTTACTCCAAGGTCATTGGCCCCCTACCCAAAATGGCTTAGGGATAGAGCGGCCTGTCTGAGCCCGCCGCGGGTTTGTGGGGGAGCCGGCGAGTAGCGAAAGCCCGGCCCGCGCCGGCACCCATGTAGATAGTGTAGCCGATCTTTATAAGCGCGGGAAAGCCCCAAAAATATTTAAAAATGTTCTCCACTCGGAGCTTGGCTGTCAGTATGTAGGTATAACAAGCGCAGTCTTGGCCTCCTTCTCATAAAATTTCGGAATCGCTGATTTAATTTCTAAACTAAACTGTTTGGAAAATATCATCGTGGCTATTTCCAGCTCCGAGATCATGCAAGTATTTCATAAAGTGGACAGGTTAAATTAAATTTTATTGGTATGCGTAGTCTGAATCTTCGTTTGCAACAGGCCGGGCTTAAAGCTCTAGCCTTAGTTTCCCTATTTTTATTAGCTCAATTTTGTACCACCGAGGTCCGGGAAGAATCGCCCCTAAAACCGGTTTTTGATCACTTTGAGGTAACCTTCAAAGATTGGGCCCTCGATGCTAGCCAAGGGCAAGTCTTGGAAATGGAAAATGGCAGTAAAGTCCATATTCCGGCCGAAGCTTTTGTGGACGCTTCGGGAGAGCCCGTACAAGGCAAGATCGATGTAGAATACCGGGAGTTTCACTCCTCGGCCGAGATTATTTCCTCAGGTATCCCTATGGTGTACGACAGCGCAGGAAGCCGGTTTAATTTTGAGTCGGCGGGTATGTTTGAGTTTAGAGGTTACCAGGAGGGTCAGCCCATTTTCATAGCCCCCGACAAATCGGTACAGGTAGATATGGCCTCTCTCAAAGATGAGTCGTTCAACTTCTATTATTTGGCAGAAAATCAGGTGAATGCCCTAAGCCAAACATTTTCCCTTATCCCTAGTCTTCAGGCCCAGTCGGTCAGTGAGTTGCCTGCTGGAAACTGGCAATTGCTAAGCACTTCACAAGCCGCCCAGGTCAATGCCGAAAAGAGCCAAAAACTAGAGGCCTTACAGGAAGAATTATCCGAAATCTTACCCGATGAACCCCTAGCTCCTCAAGGCATACAAGCCGATGATGTAGCTTTTGAGTTTGATTTGGATGTATCCGACTTTCCTGAACTGGCCGGCTTTGAGGGTATTATTTGGGTCTTTGATAAAGAATTGGGTGGGGGTGAGGCCCCCCAAGACCAGGCCTGGGTATTTGCTCAGGAGTGGAATCAAGCCCAATTGTTGCCTAAGCCGGAGCGGCCTATGAGCTATAGTTTGGTTTTGAGCAATGCCCAAAATCGCTACGAGACCCAGGTGAAGCCAGTACTCAGTGGTCAAAACCTGGCCCAAGCCCAGCGGGATTTTGAGCAAAAAATGCAAACGTATAAAAAGGTAGAAGCCGAAAATGCCGAACGCATCGCAAAGATTAAAGAAGAACAGGCCTTCTATCGTAGACAATCTAATTTTGTTCGCTCCTTCCGCATTCAAAATATGGGCGTATACAACTGTGACCGTATTTACAATGATCCGGGAGCTTTGATGGTGCAAGCGAGTTTTCAGGTAGACCAACAAGCGGTTGATGAGGGAAAAATCAATATCTTTTTGATTAGCAATGGCAATGTCATTCAGTATAGCCGCCCTCGGGGATGGAATAGCTTTGAGAAGTTTCGTTTCAACCCTCAGGCGCAAAACCGAATGGTAGCTGTCTTGCCCCAAGACCGTGTGGCCGTATTCGATCAGGAAGCATTTGACAAAATCAAACAAAACCCACCCGAAAACGGAGCAGCTTTGCAGTTTGACTTGAAGAGCTACGAAGAGCCGGTAGCTTCTGTAGAAGATTTGCAGCGTTTGATCAATACCCTATAAACTTCTTTTTGATGCCTCGGTAAAAGCTGGCTTGGTCTGGGATTTTACCGAGGATTTCCCCCTTTTGGTGCCTAGCCCTACATCCCTACGCTCTTTTAGCCCTTAGAGCGTGCTTCCTAGATGGGACAAGCTCTGTATGCCTGCAACACTTTGTAAGCGAGGGATGCCCCGTAGTAAGTATCTAAAATTTTCAGAGAATAAAAACTTTTCGTAAAGTGTGGACGTACATAAAAATGAAACGAAACAACAGGTGTAAGAAATTTATAGTTTGGGTTTGCTTTTTACTTACAGCAGTCTTTTCTTACCAGGTAAAATCGCAAACCCCTACCAGTCTACAGAAATTCTTACCTATCAAGCAAAATCAGCTTTGGGGCGCCATTGATTACGAAGGGAATGTAATCATTCCCCCACATTATACTTATCTAGCAAGCGTGGATGGGACAAACCTAGCCATAGCCCGGAAAGATAAACACCTGGGATTAATAAACTTTGAAGGAAATACGATTCTCCCGTTTAAATACCGTAACATTCGCCCATTAGGCGATAGTTTACTGGCCTTACTTGCGGAAACCTGGCAAATTTTCCGAATCGGGGAGAATCAATTCCTACCAGGTGTATATGATAATGTACAGCTATATGAAAATCCCGATGATCCGGAGAGAGAAACGCATTTGATCCGGGTCTGGAAAAATGGCAAACAGGGTTTTCTCGACTTTTCAGGTTCCTACTTGATTTCCCCCCGGTATGATTATATAGAGCCCATTAGACCTAATCTTTACAAGGTCTTCCAAAATGGGGCCATGGGTTTGCTCCATGCCCAAAAAGGATTAATATTGGCGGCCGAGTACCAAGCCATAACTTGGCAAAAAGATTATTTTTCCCTAGAAAAAGATAGCCTATACGGCCTAGCGAATGCGCAAGGTCAACTCATTATCCCGGCTCAGTACGATAGTGTTTGCGCCCTAAACCCAGCCCCCCAAGACAGGGTTTGGCTGGTGAGAAAAGAAGATAAATGGGGCTTGATAGGCCCCCAAGGGGAGAACTTAGTCTCCCTAGCTTATCAGGACATCTTTCCTTTAAAACCCGGATTTTGTATCGTTAAAAAAGCCGGGAAAGTGGGCCTGTATACTTGGCAAAAGGAGGAAGCCTTGGCTTGCGCCTATGATGAAATTGCCCCCCTCCAAGAAGGATATGCTAGGTATAGGCAAGGCGGCCGCTCCGGCGTCTTCGGGTACCGTCAGAAAAAGTCAATACTTCCCCCTTTATATAAAGAAATTGAAGTGTTTGCCACTCCCCAGTGGCCCCGGGACCACTTTTTGGTGCGAGAAGGAGAGCAAATGGGGGTGCTGGACGAGGATAATTCTTTCCGAATTCCTTTGGGGAACTATGACTACATTAGCTTTGACCCCACGGGGCTATTTCGTCTCAAATCGCATGGAAAATGGGGCATAGCCAGCGAATCGGGAAGCCTAAGCCCCCAATTTGACTATATCAGCGCCTTTCAAAAACAAATAGCCTTAGTCAAAAACGGGTCCTCTTACGGCTTGATAAACCGTTATGGGCAAGTTTTAGCCTCCCCCCAGTACCAAAAAATTGAAATCCGGGCAAGGACGGCCAAGCTCTTTCTGCCATTCCGGGGAGTGGATGTAATAGAATTGAATGACCAAGGGCGGGCGGTAAACCGCTACTCACTCACTCAATTAAAAACCATTAAGCTAGTCAAGGCCAAAAGCCTGGAAATAATAAATGATGAAGCCTCCCTTTGGGATTTTACCCCTCCAAGCAATCAACCCAACCTGAACCAAAGGCCTGTAAGCCCTAATTTTAGTCCCTCGGCCCCAGTCTCTCCCCTAGGTTGGCGCGAAGCCCCTGGGCCCGATGTTACGGTGGGCGATTATACCTGGTTTAACGATACGCTCAGCCAAAAATGGGGCTTAAAAAATGCGCAAGACTCTGTAGTAATCCCCGCTTTGTATGAAGCGATACGGATTCACCCGAGCCTTCCGCTTACCTCCATTAGACAAGATAAACGTTTATCGGGCATGTCTTTTGGGAGTAATAGACCTAGGTATTACGGATTGGTCAATCACCAAGTAGGACGATATGTCATTAGGCCGAATTACAACACGGATATTGAACAAGCCTTGGGAGATTTTGAGCAGGGTAAGGTAGCACGTCAGGATCGGTACTATGTCTTTATAGATGGTAGCCGTATTCCTAACTTACCTCAGCTTCAGAGAGGAGAGGTGGAGGTACTCAAGCGTATTTTCTTTGCCGAAGCATTTCAAGCCAATCAAATATCCCGATGCAATGTAGGAGGCTACCCAGCCAATTTACGGACCCGGAGAATTGAGTTAAAACAAGATATCCGAGGGGGAAGATGGGGCTTGGTACACCGGAACGGGTCTATTTTAGCCCACGCAATCTATGATGATATAAGCCAGTTTGATAGTCGAGGCTTTGCCTGGGTCTGGAAAAACCGGAAAGTTGGAATTTTAGATACAAGCGGACGTGAAGTGATCCCCCTGGAGTTTGAAGAAATTAGCTTTTTGAACCCCGAAGAAGCCAACTCTCCCTTTTTGCTTATCCAAGAAAGGCCCCAGTGGGGTTTTGTAGACTCATCTGGCCAAGTACGGGTGGATTTGAGCTATTTAGAAACTAGGCCCTTTTCTGAAGGCAAAGCCGCGGTACGAATGGCCAATAAGCGTTGGACGTTTATCACGGAGAATAACCAGGTTTTTGACACCTTGGGCTACCGGGAGGTGCGGGATTTTTCGGAGGGACGCGTAGCGGTAAAAGAAAATTATCACTGGGGTTTTCTGGATGAAAAAGGCCAAAAAATAGGAAAACATCAGTACGGCCGCGTAGGAGACTTTCATGAAGGCAAAGCTTGGGTCCGGAAAAACCGGAAATACGGCTATATTTATCAGGATGGAGAGGGAATGATTGCTTGTCAATTTGGGAAGCTTTCAGATTTTGAAGGAGGCCGAGCCGTAGCTTTAGATGTAAAGAAAAATGCTTACGGATTGATTGATACCCAAGGAAAATGGGTAGCTCGTCCTAAATATCTCTATATTGGCCCTTTGAGGGCGGATGGTTTCCGAGTGTTTCGGGCAAAATCGCACTCCCTTATGATAGGCTTATTAGATCAAAACGGAAAAGAAGTATTGCCCAATCACTTTCACCGTATAGCCCTTTTTGATTCTTGGGGGCTAGCTTGGGTTAAAAAAAATCGTGGGTCCAGCTATTTTATAGACCCATCGGGCAACCGGGCCGTAAGCAGCTCCATTGAAGAAGCCTGGCCCTTCAAAGAAGGTATGGCGGCCGTGAAAATAAAAGGACAATGGGGGTACATCGACAGGCAAGGCAGCCTAAAAATTGCCCCGCAATTTACCCAAGCTCACAGTTTTTTTAAAGGCTATGCCCAGGTGAAGAAAGACCGAAAGACCTATTATATCGATACAGCCGGCAAGTTGCATGCCACACTTCCCGCCAAGTCTTACTGGATTAAGGTCAATGAAATCGATTCCCTACGTCCCTTTTATGAGGGGCGTGCGGCCTACCAAAAAAATGGCAAATGGGGATTTCTAGATAAATCGGGCAAGGTGCTTCTCTACCCACGCTATGAGTCGGTGAGTGATTTTTATCAGGGTTTTGCCCGGGTGAGCCATAAGGGCAGAGACCGCTATGTAAACACCTGGCTACAATTCAGCCATTCTTTGCGGAACGATGTGGAATGGCTAGATCGGGGCTATCCCTACATTAAACTGATTAACCGGGCCAATCATTTTGGTTTGGAAAACCAAGAGGGCTTTCTCTTGATACCCCCCCGTTTTGCCGAAGTAAAGCCTTTTAAGGAAGGAAAAGCAGCCGTCCAAGTAAGATTTTTAAAGGGCCTGGCCGACCAAGAGGGCCAAATCTTGCTTCCGGTGATCTACGAAATTATTCAAGCCATGGGGCAGGGATTGTACCGTATCGAGCGCAATAATGATTTGGGCTATTGGCACGAGAAAAATGGCTGGATATGGCCTATGCCTTGAGGTATTTGCTCCTTTTTTATTCTTTATTCTGCGGTATCCGGTATAAATTTACTCCAAAGCACTACCAAACTGCACGTACTATGAGTAAGGAAATCACGATTCAATCGGAGTTTATCAGGCAGGCCATACAACATATGGAGTTAAATTTGCCCCGCATTGAGAAATGCCTCAAGCAATTAAGTGAAGAACAGGTTTGGCAACAACCCAATAAGTCGTCCAACAGCATTGCCAACCTTATTTTGCACGTATGTGGCAACGTAACCCAATACATTATTTCTGGGCTTGGGAAAAACCCCGATCACCGGGAGCGGGACCTGGAGTTTAGCACCCGGGAAGGGTATACAAAGCAAGAACTTTGGGAAAAAATCAAGCAGGTGGTCGAGAAAGCCAACTCCATTATGGCCCAGGCTGATGAGGCCGCCCTGGTGACCGTGTTGTCGGTGCAAGGCTTTGAGTATTCGGGGATAGGCATTATTATGCACGTAGTGGAGCATTTTTCGTATCATACCGGGCAAATTGCGTATTGGACTAAGTTTTTGCAAGATCAAGATCTAGGGTTTTATGCCGACTTCGATTTGAATATCCACAATAAATAAGGAAGGATTAGAACTCATTTCATTCAGGGGCTTCCCCGCGCCCATACAGATAGGCAGCCCCTTGTCAATCTGGATTGGCGCGGGTCGGGCTGTCACTACTCGCTGCCTTTACGCCCGGGCCAACACGAGCTCAAACAGGCCGTTCCATCCCTAAGCCAAAATCCATTTGGGGAACTGCAAGCTGCGATGTATCACGATGGATTTTACAAAACTAGCACAGGCTTATCTAATTCCTAGAGACGCCTTATGGCACTCGAAGGGAGTTATTGCCAAGAAGTGCGCTAAACCACGTGGGCTGAACGTGCAAAGGAGCCGATAAGTAATTCTCTACATGGGTTTTCTCACTATACACAATATTTTTTTTTATCAAGCAGTAATCGCGTCGGTAGAGGTGAAGTAATACTTGAGCCCTACTCATGAGATTTTGCCCGGCCAAGAGGTAAATAAACGTATTAAAACTAGGGTACAGGGTTCGGTTGTGGTCTTGAAAAGATAAACCACATAATGGGTCTAACTCTTCCCAAGTCAGGGTCCGGGGCAAGTAACTTACTTGCTCTTTCAAAAAGTGTTTGGCAAAAAACGATGGATACCATATACCCACTAGGGCCAGTAAAAGAAGTATTCGCTCTTCTTTTGGGTAGTCCATACGATAAATAAGCTTGCGATAGCTAGTCTTGGGCCGGGATCTACTTGATGATTTTACCTGGTTTTCTTCCCAAAGTTGTTCAAATGGTACTTCCTCCAAGCCTAATTCTGGGAATTTTTGCCGCCAGCGAATGAATTGAGAAAGTCGGCTGATCTCAAAATTTAACTCGACAAGGTGATTATTTTTGCTCAAAATTTAGTTATTTGCTTAAAAATGGTTTGTATTTTAGCTAAAAGTATATTTTTTTATCAAAAATAACAAATAATTTGGAAAAATATTTCAATAATTCCAATTTACTAAGATTTGATAGTAAGACGAAAAACCTATGAAAACCCATCAATATTCCATTCAATTGCGTTGGACCGGTAACCAAGGCAAGGGGACGCAATCGTATACGGCTTATAGCCGTGATCACGAAATTACGGTTCCAGAAAAAGTGCATACCATCTTGGCTTCATCCGATCCGGCTTTTCGGGGAAACCCCGCCCATTATAATCCCGAAGAATTATTGGTGGCTAGTTTGTCGGCTTGTCATATGTTATGGTATTTACATTTATGTAGCGTGGCCAAAATACGTGTAGAGTCTTATGTAGATGCCGCCGAGGGAGTGATGGAAGAAAGCGTGGAAAAAGGAGGTTTTTTTCAGTCGGTTACCCTAAAACCTCAAATTGAGATCCGGGAGCAAGACAAACTGGATC
This sequence comes from uncultured Microscillaceae bacterium, assembly GCA_963922455.1. GTDB lineage: Bacteria > Bacteroidota > Bacteroidia > Cytophagales > Microscillaceae > CAWUIO01. Next base: position 9,303 of record CAWUIO010000008.1, on the reverse strand, counting down.
AGGCTTATGAACTGCACGAGGAGGCTCACCGTAAGTGCTTTATCGCCAACTCAGTCAATTTTCCGGTTAGTACGGAGGCACAAATTAGGGTCTTATAGCGTAGATCTTTTGTCACTTGAACCTCACACTCAAACGTCCGGCTTAGGGATGGAACGGCCTGTTTGAGCTCGTGTTGGCCCGTGGGGAGAGGCAGCGAGTAGTGACAGCCCGGCCCGCGTGGCCCTAGACGTAATACCCAGCCCTCGATGTGATAACGCGGGCAAGCCCCAAGTAAACATGGGCCTGATGACATACTTAATACTTAAAAAATTATAAAAGATAAGGGGATTGAATTTAATTTCTAGAACATACGTTAAGGGAATTGTTCAGAATGAGAAATAATAGCTATCCATGCCTCGTTACGCCCCGGTTCACTATCTACTGCTCTTAGCTTTGGGGACTTCTTTAACTTCTTGCTTTCGAATGAAAAGTAAAGACAAGAAGCTCCTTCGCAAGTTTGCCAAAGTGCAGACCTCAGCTTCTATTCACTATTATACCTATAAGGATTATGAAATCCGTTATGCCAAGGTAAATGGCGAGAAAAAAGACTTGCCAACGGTTATTTTTATCCACGGAGCTCCAGGCCAACTCAGTGAGTATATTAAAATAATGGGGAGGCCTGAGTTGCAAAATGCCGCCCGAATCATTGCCGTAGACCGCCCCGGCTATGGGAGAAGTAATTACGGGAAGGCCTTGACGTCTATTGAAGAACAAGCGCGGGCCTTGGATTCGCTCATTTTACGTTATCAGAATGATGCGCCCTTGGTCGTGGTGGGCCATTCGTTTGGAGGACCTATTGCGGCCCAGGTAGCCGTGCATCATCCTCATGCGATTGATCACGTGATCATGTTGGCCCCGGCCATTTCTCCCGAAGATGAAAAAATCTTTTGGATTGCGCATTTGGGGAAAATTCCTCCTTTTCGTTGGTTGCTATCACCGGCATTACGGGTCGCTACCGATGAAAAATTTAGCCACGTGGAAGAACTGGAAAAACTCAAGCCCCAACTATCTCAAATCAATACGCGGGTAACGTATGTGCACGGCACAAAGGATTTTATTGTTCCCTACCGGAATATCCATTTTGCCCGGGAACAATTGAGTCAGGCCGATACTACTTTTATTACCTTGCCCAAGGCCAATCACATATTGCAACATTCCCATCGTGACTTTATTGTAGAGCAAGTTTTAAAAGCGGTTTCGGATCAAGAGATGGGCAAATAACTCCTACATGAATGCAAGTGAACTATCAAACCCTTCGCCCTTTTGTTCCTTCGGGGCCTGATTTTGCTAAGGCCAAGTCTTTTTTTTTAGCCCTGGGTTTTGAAATTTCCTGGGAGGTAGAAGGCTTGATTGGCTTTCAAAAAGATACCTGTGAATTTATCTTGCAGGAATTGGACCACGAGGAATTGGCAAATAACCTCATGCTTCAAATGCAGGTGGATGACTTGGACACTTTTTGGGTGGAGTTACAGGCCTTGGATTTGTTAAGCACGTTTAATTGTAAGCTAAAAGCTCCTTATGACTATCCTTGGGGCCGGGAGGTTCATTTGATTGATCTGGCGGGAGTTTGTTGGCATTTTCGTAGCTAAAATATAAAAAAAAGCCCGACCGCAGGTCGGGCTTTTGGCTTTAAAGCCATGCTTAGTTTTCATCGCATATCCGGCCTACATCCCGGTAGCCGGCATTGTCTTTATACCAGTCGCTGTACGAAGCCCCCTCACTTACGGCCCAATCTTTAAAGCGCTTGAAAGCATTGAAGACTTTTTCTTTTTCCCGGGGCACCCGGAAGTTATGGATAATATCAATGGCCCAAGGGTGTTTAAATTCATTGCGGTAATAGATATTTCGTGCTATATCTGAGCGGTCCTGAAATTCACCAAACAAGCTGGTGTCTACCAAGTCGGTTGGGGTACGGTTGGCTAAGTGCACTTCGTGCCCTCGTACTTGATCTACGAAAATAAAAGGGTTGAAGGGGGGATTGCCCAAGGTAGAAGGATCAATAGGATTGGTAAATCTGATGAGAACCGTGAGGGTATTGTTAGATTGGGGCATACACGTACCCCATACCCCATTTTTATTGGCATTGTCAAAGACGATGATGACAGCCTTGCTTTGATTGGCTTCTGTGCCGTTGGGGTTGCTTGTGATAATATTATCTGTAAGGTTATTGCCGGTTACCGAGGCAATCAAGTTGGGACTGAAAGGCATTTCAAAGCCAAAACCATTCACTTTGGAGGCGCCTATATTTTTAACTTGGATTTTTGCTTCCAGCTCTACCACTTGATTGGCCGCATTGTTTTTGGAGGTAAAACGGTAATTAACTACCAAGTCATTGAAGTCATAATCGCCCGTAGACGGCCACAGGTCTTCAAAGGCCAGGGAACCCCAACCCAGTTCACTGGGGGTAAATACTTCAAAGGCTAATTCGCTATTTTCGGGGAAGGCATCGAGTTGGTTGATAATTCCATCATTATCGTCGTCGGCTTGGGAGAGTTCTTCCAAGCTACAAGGGAGAGAACCCAAATCATTGATTTTATGATTGTACGTTTTGACGACTTGCCAAGCTCCATCTACCTTATCCATTTCAATGAGCTGGGAATTGGCATCATTGGTACCCATGTATAGGCGATCATTTCGGTCGATGGCCATGGAAGTAGGCTGGAAGGGTAAGTTTTCGGCACTAATACGGGTGGCCGTAGCCGTGTTGCCACTAATTTGTATGCGGTAGAGCCCAGAAAAGCAGCACATGTAAATTGTACCATCCAGGGATATGGCCAAGTCTCCCCCTCCAACCGGATCTAAAAGGCCTACAATGTTATAGGTAGCAAGTACCTGATTGGTCAGGGGATCTAACTTATACATTTTGGTATCCTTGGCTATGTAAAGCATGCCCGTGGTGTTGTCGTATTCCATACGGGGGTAATTCCCATTGAAAGGGTTACTGGTGGACACCACACTAAATTCTTCGGCGACTATATCGTATTTATATAAAGTTTGGCCCACATTGTAATAGCAAAGCTTGTTGGCTCGGTCTACGGCACAAGCAATGGACCCTCCACCCAATAAATTAGGAAGTTGGGTCTCTTCGTAATTGCCCGACTCATTGTTGATGGTATAAAACCCTCCTTGGCCATTGACCACGTATAATTGCTCAAAGCAGCCGTCTTTTAAAACGCCTGATTTTGTTTTGGACTTTCCGGTAAACGCGTGGTCAGCTTGCTTATTGATGATGTTCACTACCGCCGAGCTAAAACTACCGGTAGCATTCCTTTGCACATACAGCTGTTCGACCGAACCAGGAAGCTTTAATGTGTATTGAAATTGACCATTTTGAGGGGCCCCAGAAGCTACCAGAATATTGGTGCTATCGGGCTCTAGGGTATAAATGTCATAGCGGACATTGGTTTCGTTGTCACTTAATGTGATTTGAACCTCTTGACTCGTACTAAACTCAAAGTTTTCGGAGACTTCTATCTCCTCAAAATCTGTTGGGGCAAGATCATCGCTTTCTTCAATGAAATCCCGGGTACAAGCACTGTTAAGCATTAAATAGCTAATAGCTAGTAGAAAAAGTAAAAGTCGTGTGGAGCGCATGAGAAATGTTGTTTATTTATCTTATAAACAGGCCCCATCTATTTCATGTTAGGATGATAAATGTTTAAAACTTACGTAAAGTAGATCAGGGGTTAAATGACTACCTTGTGTTATGGGCAAGTGAAAAAAAAGGCGCAAGAATATTGCGCCTAAGCAATAGGAGTACCTACCAATTCTAGGGAGCTAAGTTGGCCGATTGGCTGGCCCCTAGGACTTCCAGGCTATTGGCATCTTGTACGTAGAGTACCAGGGAGCTTTTTTGCAGATCAAGCCCTTCGGGTATGGATAGCTGTAAGCTTCCTTGAGCAGCTTTTAAGGGTTTGGTATCAAACTGCCTTACTACATTGTCGTAAGGTAGGGTACGTCCTCCATTCTCACCCCGTTTGATTTGAACTTGTAATCCTTTTTCTACGAGGGCCAGGTTGATTACTTTATTTTGAAGATCCCCAAGCACGGTAAAGTCTACTTGCACATTTTTTTGATTTTCGGCCAGTTTCCACTCAAATCCTACTTGGTGACTAGCCTTTTGTAGGCGAGCTTGTTTCACTTGTTCTTTGACGCGCGAGGCATAAGAACCCACTAACTCACGTTTACCATTGATAACTAATTGGGGAGTGTAGACATTACTTCTCAAAGCTCTGGCATAGTTGCGCTGTCTTTGGCTAAATGCGGCATTTCCAAATGGATCTTTCCAACCTAAATAATCCCAATAATCTACGTGAAAAGATAAGCCAATGACCGGAGACCCGGTTTTGGCTCCTTCCTCGATCAAGGATTGTAAGACTCGGTCGGCCGGGGGGCAACTAGAACAACCCTGCGATGTGAAGAGCTCTAAAAGGACAAGTCCTTCGGAAGCTTGGGTATCTAATACCGGTAGCTCTTGACTTTTCTCGGCTTGTTTATGGACCCAAACGAAGCCCAAGCTGGAAAGGGCTAAGGCCAGGATGAAGATGGCTATTTTTTTCATAAGTGCTGTTTTCATTCATTTTTCTGAACGGTATACGGGGCTGCATGTTACTTACGGGCTGCTTTATTACCTTTTTTTTAACGTTTGCCTTCTGGTATGTCGGGTTCCTTACTTTTTTGGGGGAAAGTATTGGGCAAATCTTGTATTTAGGCTGAGGGATAGAACGGCATGTTTGAGCTCGCCGCGGGCCGTGGGTGGGCCAGCGAGTAGTGATAGCCCGACCCCGGCGGCACTTAAGGCCCATTTAGCCAGCCTTTTTTCAGCGCCGGGGGCAGCCCCCTATCTTTTTTTACGAAGTCCCTCTTTTTTTGCTGGATAACCTAGGATTCTCTTCTTCTCCCCGTGCATATCATGAAAATATTGGGTTAATTTGTACGGGCAGAATATAAAATATAAACATGCACACGATGCAGATTGACTTCCGGATTCATTATCATACACAATGGGGGCAACAGTTGTATATTGTAGGTTCCATCCCGGAATTGGGAGCTTGGGATATAGAACAGGCTAAGCCTTTGCAATATACCTATGATGGGCATTGGCGGGCTTCTCTCTTTCTACACGACTTGCCCGCTGATGTAGAATACATCTATATCCTAAAAGATGAGAATCTGGGAGAAACGCAGCAAGAGTGGGGGAGTCCACGGAGGCTGTCCCTGGCCCTACAATCGCCCCGAGTGGTTTTGGAAGATACCTGGCGGGCGCAGCATCATCCGGAAAATGTTTTTTACAGTTCTACATTTAGTAAAGCGCTTTTTAAAGCGGATGTGTTTCATACCAATCCTGTTCCCTTTGAAGAGGGAAAGGTAAAATTACGCCTGCAGATTTCGGCCCCCCGGATTGAACCCGGACAACAGTTGTGTATTTCGGGAAATGTGGAGGCATTGGGCAATTGGACCCGGGAACAAGTTGTACTGATGGGTAATCCGCGACATCCTCTCTGGGAAGTGGAAGTTCTGGTAGATCCTTACCGGGCCTTAGAGTACAAATTTGGTTTGTATGATACCCAAAGGCAGCAGCTCATTGCTTTGGAAGATCGTTATAACCGGGTATTGGCCCCCGATTTGTTAATGTTGGCCGGAGAGGCGAGCACGATCGTCGTACGGGATGAGTATTTTGAGCATCCCCAGGGGGTGTGGAAAGGAGCCGGCATGGCAATCCCGGTATTTTCATTGCGAAGCGAAAAAAGCCTCGGCTGCGGGGAGTTTAAAGATATTAAGAAACTGGCCGATTGGATGGAGCAGACTGGTCTTAAAATGATCCAGGTTTTGCCGATCAATGACACTATGGCGACGGGCACTTGGACCGACTCTTACCCCTATGCTTCTATCTCTGTGTATGCCTTACACCCGATGTATCTAAATTTGGAAGCCCTGGGGGGGCTTAATGAGTTCCAATTAACCCAGTTGGCCGTAGAGAGGCAAAAACTCAATGCCCTGCCCGAGGTAGATTATGAGGCTGTGACCCAGTTTAAACTTAGCATGGCGCGGGAGATTTTTGATCAACAGTATGCAAGCATAGGCCAGGATGCCAAGTACCATAGCTTTTTAAAGCAACATGAATCGTGGCTCCCTTCTTATGCTGCTTTTTGTTATTTGAGGGATAAGTTTGGTACGGTCAATTTTAATGAATGGGGAGAGTACGCCGAATTTTCACCCAGCATTCTGGAACAACTCAACATGCCTTGGACGGAAAGCCACCGCCAGATTAATTTCTATTGTTTTTTGCAGTATCACTTGGATAAACAATTACGAAAAGCCGCCAAATATACGCGGAAGAAAGGTATTGCGCTTAAAGGAGATATTCCGATAGGCATATATCGTTATAGTGTTGATGCTTGGGTAAACCCCCAACTGTATCATATGGACGGCCAGGCGGGGGCTCCCCCGGACCCATTTTCGGCGAGCGGTCAAAATTGGGGCTTCCCTACGTATAATTGGGAGGAAATGGCCAAAGATGGCTATCAATGGTGGCGTAGTAGGCTACAACAACTTTCCCGTTACTTTGACGCTTTTCGGATTGACCACATTTTAGGCTTCTTCCGGATATGGGAGATTCCTATTGAGCACGTTCAAGGGCTTATGGGGGTATTTAATCCAGTACAAGCCCTGAGAAGGGAAGACTTTTTAAAAGCAGGAATTTCCTTTGATGAGAAACGCTTTTGTGAACCCTATATCAGCGAAGAGCTCATAGAAAACACCTTTGGTGATCATCAAAACTGGGTGAAGGAACATTTTCTATCCCCCGCCGAAGCCGGGAGATATCAATTACAAGCTGTATTTGATACCCAGAAGAAAATAGAAGCTTTTTTTCAACAAGAATGGGCCCAACCCGAAACCTTTGCCTCCGAGAGTACCGAGGAAGAAGAACTGGGCTATGGCTTGGGCCCCACCGTGTCCCTAAGCAACGAAACGGGTATTTTTTCCCGGATGCAAGCCTTGAGCCCAGCAGAGCGGGATAGTCTACGGGATGGTTTGTACGATTTGGTTTCTAATTGCGTAGTTTTTCGGGACAAAAACCCTGAGGTGGAGGGCTATCACTTTCGGATCTTTACAGACAAGACCCATTCCTTCAAATCCTTACACGTAGATGTGCAAGAGGCGCTTATGCCGATGTACTATGATTATTTTTATCATAGTCAAGAGGCTTTTTGGGAGGAAAAGGCCCTCCAGAAGCTCCCTGCCCTGAAAGAGGCAAGCGAAATGCTCATTTGTGGCGAAGACTTGGGCATGGTTCCCGAGCGGGTGCCTAGTGTCATGCGGGATTTAAACATGTTGAGTTTGGAAATTCAGCGCATGTCCAAAAATCCGCAAACGGAGTTTTTACAGGAGGAGGATATTCCGTATTGGTCGGTATGTAGCCCTTCCACGCATGATATGTCTCCCATCCGGCTTTGGTGGGAAGAGATGAAGACGAAGCAAAGACAGCGTTTTTATCAAAATGAACTAGGCTTTAGAGGCCGGGCCCCCAAACAGTGTGAGCCCTACATCGCCCTGCAAATGCTCTACCAACACTTAGAGTGGCCGAGTATGTGGGCTATTTTTCCATTACAAGATCTCTTGGCTTTTGATGAGAAACTACGTAGCGCTTATCCAGACAAAGAGCGGATTAATATTCCGGCCAATCCCCAGCATTATTGGCGCTATCGTATGCACCTCAATCTCGAGGACTTGATGGAAGCCCAAACCTTCAATGAATATCTCAAAGATATATTGGAAGAAACGGGAAGGATATAAATTACAAGACCCAGGGGCTCACGGGCTGCCCCAAAATGAGACGGCCATAGGTTTCAAAATTACTGGGCGAAACCATGGCGTGTTGGGTCATGACATGAATGTCTCTAAAGATTTCCTGCAACTTTACGCCGTCCCAGATACTAGAGCCACCCGCCAAGGTATAGGCCGTATCTACCAAATGCACCGAAGCTTGAGCTGCGTGACTGGCCGCTAAGCGTATCTGCCCCCTACTTTCTGGGGAGCAAGGACCTTGCTCGGCTTCCTTCCAGGCTTGATCAATCGCATTTTCCAAAAACAACTTGGCGGCCCGAAATCCGGCTTCGGCCCGGGCAATTTCGGCTTGAACCGTCGGTTTTTCGGATAGACTATGCCGAGAACCACTGGGCCGCTTCTTCATGGCCAGGGCTTTAAATTCATCCAGGGCCCTTTGAGCCAAACCTAAGCCTACCGCAGCGACACCTGCCGACAAAGCTCCCATAAAGGAATAGCGGTACAAGGATTGGTCTAAATAGGCTTGCTGTACGGGAAAATAAATCCACTCCCCATCGGGTACAAAGACATCTTTTAGGCTGTAATCTACACTGTGGGTGCCTTGTAAACCCATGACCTGCCAGTTATTAGCAAATTGCACATCCTCAGGGTTGAAAAAGGCCAGGGCTGAGCGAGGTTTTTCTGTAGCCTCTTCCCATAACATGACGCCACCTACGATATGAGAACAATGACGGGTGCCGGAGCCCCAGGCCCACTGGCCACTAACCCGGATACCCCCTACTTCCCGGCTTGCTTTTCCCATAGGGGCTGCGAGTCCGCCCACCATAGCGTGGCTGTGCCCAAAGATTTTTTGAGAACTTTCGGCGGGTAAAAAGCCCGAGCAAAGCCCCGCGGTACCACATACCATGGCCACCCAAGCCAAAGAACCTTGGTGATAGGCCAATACTTGCACCGAATCGATCAAACTGCGAATATCATGCCCTTGCCCACCATATTCCTGAGCCACCCACGTGCGGAATATCTGGGTGTCTTTGAGGCGGTCCATCAAATCTTTAGGTAGATTTTGCTTTTCTCGTATTTCCGGTATTCGTTCTTCGGCTTCTTGGCCGAGTTGGCGGAGCTGTACGTGGAGATCTTGGCCGATGGTGGGACTTGTCATGCGTTTAAGATTGGATTTATATACTAAATCTAATAAATTTTTAGAGATTTAGGAGAGTAATTAGGCTTAGTTTAGAATACTAGGGGCTTACTAAGAGAATTTTCAAGCTTTTTCCTCTTTTTCAGCCCATTCAATTAATCTATTTGAGCCTATATCCCTATGCCCAGGATTCCCGGCTCGGGGGTGATTGGCCCATTTGCAGTACAAACATCCGGGGCTGCCCCCGGCGGTGAAGCTCCTGGCCCCAATGAACGAAGGTGCCGCCCACTGCCATTTAGTTAAGCAAAAATGGATTTTTTTTCCAATTTTGCTTTATG
>CAWUIO010000007.1:0-97584 GCA_963922455.1 uncultured Microscillaceae bacterium | reverse complement strand
ACCTTTTGGCCAAGAAAATATTTGTGGGTAATCGATAGGCTCAGACATGCCGCTCTATCCCTAAGCCAAGGCAAGCGGCAAACTGGGGCGTAAGCATAAAAAAGAGAGGGACAATGGTTAAGGTAAGCGCTACATCTTGTCTCGCGGCACACGTATTTTTCTACTCGCAAGCGGCTGAGGGATAGAGCGGCCTGTTTGAGCCCGCCGCTGGCTGTGGGCTGGCCGGCGAGTAGCGAAAGCCCGACCCCGGCGGCCGTATGGGGCATTCTAGAAACCAAGCTTGTTGGGCCGGGGGCAGCCCCAAAAGTAAAGCAACTAGGGGTTGGGACGGTAGAGAAAGAGAAAAACCTGGCCACCTTCAACCCGGATACCCGCATTTTCACTACGGAGCCGGACACTCAGATTGACGGTACCACTCGGAAGGGAACTCAGGATATTGCCCGTTTCTAGCCAAGTGAGCGTGGTATCACTACTTTGCAGGCTTATGCTCGAAACAGTGCTAGAATCGCTGGCATTGTAAAGCTCCAGGGTACAAGTATTGGTATCGGATGTGCTGCGAAGCAAACCGGTGAAAACGGCTGAGTCTACTTCGGCAAAGTTGCTCAGGTTGAAACTTACCAGATAATCTTCTGGCCCTAAAATTAAGGTATCTTGCGTACTTTGTAAGGAGCCAAAATCCAAACGGACCTGTTGGTCATTGACGCCACTTTCACCTTTGGGGCCTACTTCATTGATGGTACAATGGCTCAAACCCAAAAGGAGAAGGGCCAAGAAACAGGCAGGGCAGCGAAAAGAAGTAATGAGATAAGACATGCTTGATGATTGCTTTGCTGTAAAATTATAAAAAAAAGCCTATTCTCGTACATGTGGAAGAGAAAGGAAAAAGAAAGCTAATCTTATAGGCCATGAATTTCGGAGAAATTGAGGAGAGGCTTGCATTTCCTGAATATCTCCTGCAAATTGTAAAGAAGAAATAAATCCAAACGAAAATTTAGGAATTATGGCAGATACCTACCGGGCCTTAGTTGTAAGAGAAGCCGAGCCAAAAGTATTCACCCGGGCGATAGAAGACGTCCCCATGGATTTTTTACCCGATCATCCGGTGTTAATTCGGGTGAAGGCCGCCGCTTTAAATTATAAGGATGCCTTATCGGCCATAGGAAATAAAGGGGTAAGCCGTAAATTTCCGCATACTCCTGGGATTGATGCCGTCGGAGAAGTAGTTGAAAGCCAGGACCCTCGCTTTACGCCCGGCATGGAAGTGATCGTCACGAGTTATGATTTGGGGATGAATACCAAGGGGGGAATGGCCCAATACATCCGAGTGCCTGGAGATTGGATCGTTGCCAAGCCAGAAGGGCTGAGCCTAAGAGAAGCGATTATTTTTGGGACGGCCGGGCTCACTGCGGGGATCGCCTTGCATAAAATGGAGAAGGCCGGGATGCATCCCGACATGGGGCCCGTACTGGTAACTGGGGCCAGCGGAGGGGTAGGCAGCATGGCAGTAGCAATTTTGGCCAAAGCGGGATATAAAGTAATTGCTTCTACGGGTAAAGATTCGGCCCACGGGTATTTAAAAACCTTGGGAGCAAAGGAACTTTTGAGTAGAAATGAAGCCCTGGATGATAGTCCGAAGCCTTTGCTAAAACCAAGATGGTCTGGGGTGATCGACGGAGTAGGGGGGAATTGTCTAGAATCGGCCATCCGAGCGTGCGCTCCCCATGGGCACGTAGCGTGTTATGGCTTGGTGGGTTCGCCCAATTTGAGTTTGACAGTGTTTCCCTTCATTTTGAGAGGGATTAATCTCTTAGGAGTTGACTCAGCCGAAGCGCCCACCGACCTACGGATGCAAGTCTGGAATAAATTGGCCCAAGATTGGAAAATTGAGCACTTGGAATTAATTGCTGAGGATTCTGATCTTGAAAAGTTAAATACTTATTACATTGATGCAATTCTAGCCGGAAAAGTAAGAGGTAGAGTGGTTGTGGACCTTAAATAAGGGCTATGGATAGCTTTTAAGAGGTTTTTGGGCCAAAAACCCCTGATTCTGAAAAAATATTGTTACGTAAGTTTTTGTAATAATGTTGTAAAAAAGCTCGAGTATTTTTAAGATTCTGAATAATTGGTATAGTTATTATCCACATATGATTCATGTGGTGCATCTAAACGCATCTGAGCGTTTGGTCAATATTTGAACCCTGTATGATACACTTGCGGTTTTTTATACTTCTACTTTTTTTGGGAATGGGATTTTCCGAATCTCAAGCCCAATGTTATCGAATTGATAGCCTGAGAAGGGTTTTGAATTTCATCTCTATCTATGATACTACTCGAGTGGATGCTCTCAATTTATTATCTCATGAATTTTATGAAGACCGTCAGTTTAGAAATGCAGAATATTTTGTCCGCCAATCGCTTTTATTAGCCGAGCGTATGAAGTACCTCCTGGGGCAAGGAGATGCAAACTTAATTTTAGGAGATATTTTATTCCAAAACCCTATATCGCATAGCGAATCTATCGAGAGCTATAAAAAAGCCCTGGAAATATACCAGTCGGTAGATTCTCCCGAAAAAGAAGCGCATGCATTACGACAGATTGCCGAATACTATTATAGTTTGTTTTATCAGAAAGAGGAGTATTATCAATTTTCCTTAGAGCATTATCTGCAATACGCTCACCTAAGTGATTCATTAGGGCAAACCGTTAATACCGCCGAAGCCTTTGTCTCAATTGGGAATATTTATGACCAGTTGGGTGAGGAAAACCAAAGCCGGCAATATTATTTAAAGGCCGTAGACCTCAAAAAAGATATTGAAGATCAGGAAGTTGAAAATCCTCACTTGTTCACCAAAGCAGAGCGGTACTACAAGCTTCAAATAGAATACCAGAAGCTATACAATTACATCTTGATTGGAGGGCTATTATTTCTCTTGCTTTTGCTGGGGATGTTAATGACCTATTATCTCATCACGATACGCTCCAACCGGATTTTAAAAAAGCAAAAGAAAGAGATTGAAAAGCAAAAGAACTCCATCCAGGAGAAGAACCAAGAATTAGAAGAACAGTCCCAACAAATTCGGGCCCAGCGGGATACGCTGGCAGAGCAAAATAAACAAATCCAGGAAACCCAGGAGGAAATCCGGATTGCCAATGACAACCTTACCCAGATGAATACCCACCTGGAAGAACTTGTAAGGGACCGTACCCGGGACCTATATGATACCAACCAGGCCCTTATTTCGGTAAATGAAGAATTGGACACCTTAATTTATCGGGCCTCGCACGATTTTAAAGGTCCCTTAGCCACCTTGACGGGCTTATCCCAGATCGCTCGGATGGAGGTGCAGTCTCACCCCCAGTCTCTCATGTTTTTAGATAAGATTGATCATACTACCCGCCAGATGGACAGTATGCTGGATAAGCTGCATCAAATAAGCTATATCATGGGTAAAGAGCCCAGTAACCAGTTGGTACAGCTTTCGGATATAGTGGAGCAGGTCAAGATTAATTTAGAGCCGGCCATACAACAGAAAGAGGCCAAGGTGCTATTTGAGTCTGAAGATGCCCCTCGCTTTTTCTCAGACCAAGAATTTTTGACCTATATTTTGGAGAATTTAGTGGAAAATGCCATTCAATTTCACGGGGCTGGTGGAGAACCCAAGCCAGCAGTTGAAATCCGGGTGAAGGAGACGATACGGGGTGTGGAGTTGGAAGTGCGTGATAACGGAGCGGGTATATCGGCGGAGCATTTTCCAAAGTTATTTGATATGTTTTACCGGGCCTCGGAAGATTCTGATGGAAATGGCTTGGGCTTGTATTTAGTCCGAAAAGCGCTTGACAAGCTCGGAGGAGAAGTGGAAGTGTCTAGTATACTAGAACAAGGCTCCGTATTTCGGGTGAAACTACCTTCCTAAACCCAGGTTTATACAATTTGGATAGTCTTTAAGCACTTATATTTCAAAATTGACCAGAGCTGAGGGCTTTTTGGGCCTTGCGTACTATATTTGCAACGTTTTACCTGATTGTTAGAGCTATCCGCATGTCCGATACTCAGCCTTTGCCTCGCAGGCGTAAGTCCCTTATTCTCAAAATATCTTTATTTGCTACCGGTCTTTCGGGTATAGTAGCCGAATATATTTTATCTACCCTTGCTAGTTATTTTTTAGGAGATTCGATCTTCCAGTGGACGATAGTGCTTTCCCTTATGCTTTTCTCCATGGGGCTGGGTAGCCGGATAAGCCGTTTGGTTCAAGGAAATCTCCTGGAGAAATTTATATTTATAGAGTTTTTACTCTCTGTATTGGTCTCCTTTTCGGCTATGACCATTTATGTGCTCTCCGCCTACACCAATTACAATGGTTTTATCATTTATCTAATGAGCATGTTAATTGGAGGGTTAATTGGTCTGGAGATACCCTTGGTTACTCGCTTGAATGAGGAATATGAGAGCCTTCGTTTCAATATCTCATCGGTGATGGAAAATGATTACTACGGCAGCTTGCTGGGAGGTCTTTTCTTTGCCTTTGTGGGTTTGCCATATTTAGGGCTAACCTATACCCCTTTTATTTTAGGGGGAATTAATTTTGGGGTAGCTATTATTTTATATCGTCAATTTAGAGGCCTAGTCAATTACACCTGGCGCCCCTGGCTGAATGCCTTGACCTTAGGGGTTTTCTTGGCTTGGGGGAGTGGCTTGCTGTATGCGGAGCCAATTATCCGATTTGCGGAGCAAGAGCGATATACCGATAAAGTAGTGTATGTGGAGCAGTCGAAATACCAAAAAATCGTTTTGACCCAGTGGAAAAATGACTATTGGCTTTATCTAAACGGTAATCAACAGTTTAGTACTCGGGATGAAGAACTTTATCATGAGCCCTTAGTGCACCCGCTTATGCAAGCAGTTCCGAAGGTTCAGGATGTACTTATTTTAGGCGGGGGAGACGGTATAGCCGTAAAAGAAGTACTCAAATACCCAGCCGTAAAAACCATAACCCTGGTAGACTTAGACCCGGCCGTAGTGACCTTGGCAAAGACCCATCCGGTTTTATTGGAGACCAATGATAGTTCTTTTTACGATCCTAAAGTTGAGGTATTTAATCAGGATGCTTATACGTATTTGAGCGAGACAAAGGAGTATTATGACGTGATTTTGATAGATCTTCCTGATCCCCGCACAGTGGAGCTAGGGCGGCTCTATTCCAAAGAGTTTTACTCGCTTTGTCGAAAGCAATTACGACCGGGCGGAATGATCATTACCCAATCAGGTAGCCCTTATTTTAATTGGCGGGCCTTTGAGTGCATCAATGTGAGTATGCAAGCCGGAGGGTTCCAAACAGTTCAAATTCATAACCAAGTCATTACCTTGGGGGAATGGGGGTGGACCATAGGTTCGGCTTCAATGGATAGTTTGGCTATGCTGGAAACCCTCCGAGGGCTTCGTTTTGATGAGGTGCCCACTGAATGGATCAATCAAGAAGCGATGCAGCATATGACTCATTTTGGTAAAAAGTCCTATTTTTTTGATAAAGACCGGCAAAGGCCGGAAGTAAATACGATCCATAATCCGGTATTGTACCGCTATTATCTGGATGGTAATTGGGACATATATTAAGATGCCTTCTCCATGCTTGGGGCTTTAAGCTAGGGACTTCTGTCAAATAGGCAGTTTTAGAGAGTGGAAATTCCTCAAAAAAAGCGTATATTCGCGTACTATATTCTGTTTTACTTAAATAAAATCATGCAAAAATTAAATCTAAGCCAATGGGTGGCTTGGGTAGGACGTATTGGCAGTACGGAGCACCCACTACAACCCATTCCATCAAGTGGAGGCTCCAGTCCCCCGCGAGAGCGCTTTTATCTTACCACCGATGAGTTTCGATTGGTAGGAATTGCCCTCAACCATTTTAAACAGCATCTACGTAAAAGCCAAGAACACGAAAGACTTGAGGTCGTAGATCAGCTGGATCACCGATTGTATCAATGTTTATGCCGGATGAATCCCGGCCAGAAGATCAAAAAGTAAGGATCGCTTTGTGTCGTATCCGCTTCATGACAAAATCCCGGCAGCTTGCTGCCGGGATTTTGCCTTAAAACGGGGGTAAATCTAATTACTTGGCACTCTGAAAATTTTGAGCTACCTGGTCCCAGTTTACCACATTCCAGAAAGCCGCAATGTAGTCAGGACGACGGTTTTGGTATTTAAGGTAATACGCGTGTTCCCATACATCCAAGCCCATAATCGGAGTTCCTGAGCAACCGGCATCGGCCATCAATGGATTGTCCTGGTTGGCTGTGGAGCATACTACAAGAGAGCCGTTTTCAACACACAACCAGGACCAACCTGATCCAAAACGAGTGGCAGCTGCCTTATTGAAGGCTTCTTTCAAGGCATCTAAAGAACCAAAGGCCGAGTTGATGGCATCGGCCAACTCTCCGCTAGGCTCCCCTCCTCCGTTGGGAGAAAGAACAGACCAGAACATGTTATGATTAAAATATCCTCCACCGTTGTTACGGATGGCCATATTGTCGCTACCCAGACCAGTTACAATTTCTTCGATAGATTTTCCGGCGTGGTCTGTACCTTCAATAGCGGCGTTAAGCTTGTTGGTATAGCCTTGATGGTGCTTGCCGTGGTGGATTTCCATGGTCATTTTGTCAAAGTGAGGCTCGAGGGCATCCACTGCATAGGGTAAAGGCGCTAATTCAAAAGCCATAATACGTATGTGATTTTGGTTAAAAAAAATAAGTGTAACAGGTTCTGAAACACACCCTAAGGTAGGACTTTTTTCTAACTATTTTCGGCGGAGTTTCTTAAAAAATAGATCCAGTACCGATTGGCACTCCGCTTCCTTGACCCCACTTAGCACTTGGGTCTTAGGGTGGAGCAAACCCGGGTGGCCTTCCTCCTTGCTAAATAGGCGATACCCCCGCTTCTCATCACTGGCCCCAAAAACTAAAGTGCTTATTTGCGACCAGAAAATGGCTCCCGCACACATGGGGCAGGGCTCAAGGGTGACATACAAAGTACATGCGGGGAGGTACTTGCGTACGTGGTGACTAGTGCTTGCCGTGATGCTTAAAATCTCCGCGTGGGCGGTGACATCGTGTAAACGTTCCACTTGATTATGACTTCTCGATAGGATTCGGTCTTCATATACTAATACAGCACCTACCGGTATTTCCTCTTGATCTAAGGCCTGGAAGGCTTGTTCCAAGGCTATGTCCATAAAATATTCGTGTTGGGCCAGATCCGTCATAAGGCTTTTATTGGTCTACTCGGATGATTTGGGTATGCCAGCTACCCTCGGGCTTTACCGTAATTTCGCGATACCCAGGGGCAATGGGGTCATAAGAAAACTCAGGCCCAAATTTAAATTGATAGGCCGTAGAAGGGGCAGCCCAATAATAAATACCCCTTATGTTTTGCTCGCTAGGATGGTGAATATGCCCATATAAAACTGCTTGAACCTGGGGGTGTTTTTCTAGGGTTTTTACAAAACTATCGGCGTCTTGGAGCATTACTTTATCAATCCACGGGCAATTTTGAATAATGGGATGATGATGTAATACCACTACGCTAGGGGTATTTGGGGTTTTTTGTAGGCATTCTTGTAGAAAGGTACGTTCTTTCAAGCTAAGCACCCCATGACTGGATTGGTAGTAGGGCTCCAAACTATCCAACAAGATAAAGGCAACTCCTTTCCGGATAAAAAAGCGATCTGAATTTACGTGTAATTCGGGCATAAGCTCTTCCATTATGCCGGGATGATCGTGATTACCTGGTATCCAGTAATAGGGAAGGCCCAAAGGATGCAATAATTTATCCAGCATCAGATAGACTTCTCTTTGTTGGTCTCGGGCCAAATCACCGGTGAGGAGCAAAAAGTCGGGTTGGGGCTTGGAAGCTTTGATGTGCCCCAAAATGCTCAGTAAAGAGGCATAGGGCTGGTATCCGTGAGCCACATAAGCCGGGTCGGGATCTAGGTGCAGATCACTCAATTGAAAAAATCGAAGAACTTCCTTCATGGGGGCTAGTATAACTTACCCACAAAACTAGTCTTTTTTCAGGCGAATTGCTACAGGCTTTCCTGGCTTCGATGAGATTCGTGAATCACAAAGCGAAAGGATTGGGCTATACGGATAAGGCGTTTTTGAATGCGTTTGGGCGAGTCTTGGGGGCTGTGAGCGGTAATGAGGGCTAGTTTGTCGCTATGTTGCCGGAGTTGGGTATAATTATGTAGATCCCGTAGGGTGTCTAGGTGGGCATAATCAAAATACAGGGGGCGTCCATCCGAGGTTTGATTAACTTCAATTTGAACCTGGGGCATAGCATAAAGGGAGCTTATAATGGCCTGAGCTTTTTGGGAGTCAATAGGGCGGGCTTGAGGATAAACACTAATGGTCACTACGCTCTCCTCTTTCGTTTCGGGAAACACCAAGAGCTTCCGGTCTTCCAACTTTATTTTCCAATCGGAGGGGTATAGAATGGTATAATCGTCTTCAGGTATCCAGAGAGAGACCGGAGGGGGAGTACACGCTTGGAGGAAAAGCATGAAGAGTCCCCCGAATTTCCAAAGAATGTGGGTGGGTGGAAAAGGAAATGAAAATAAGGGACGGGGCATACTTTGTTGAGCGTTTCATTAAATAACGATAAAATGTTGTATTTAGTCAAGTAAAAAAAGAAGAACATCTTCTAGAAGTAAGTCTGAATCTGGATTTGTAGCCTCTGGGGAGAGAGTAGGCTTTTTTGGGGGGCATTTCCTGCTAGCAGAGTCTAGACTTGTGGGTGTCGTTGCACGGTATACCAAGTAGGAGAAAGCCAAAATAGTGAAACACGTGCTCATAGAGTCTACAAATCTAAGGGCAAAGTATTGCCATAACTTAGGTCGTAGACTGGAAAACACTTTTCTAAGTCTTACATTCCTTCAAGCTGCCAACTAAGTCAAAGTAGCCAACACTACAATGATATCACATATATATGGCCTTTTTGGTTAATTTTCAAGGAAATTGCTAAATTTGCAACTATGTTGCATTTGAAGCTCCCTTAATTTTACTCACTTTTGGAGTTATACTACCTAGCTTACATAAGACATGAGGCTAATCCAAACCCCAAAACTCCTTTTTTAGAGAGCGTTCAAGATAGCAAAAACCGCCTTTGGTCTATCAAAGACAAGAAATAGAAATAATTTAATAGATTAAGTTCGTATGACAAAAGAAAGAAAACTTCCTGTAACCGTATTGAGTGGTTTCCTGGGTGCGGGAAAGACAACACTGCTCAACCATGTCTTACATAATAAAGAAGGTTTAAAAGTGGCCGTCATTGTTAATGACATGAGTGAAATAAATGTAGATGCCGAATTGGTCAAAAACGAGAATACTTTGTCTCGAACAGAAGAAAAACTGGTTGAAATGAGCAATGGCTGTATTTGTTGCACTTTACGGGAAGATTTGATGATTGAAGTGGAGCGTTTAGCCAAAGAAAAGCGTTTTGATTATTTGCTCATTGAAAGTACTGGAATCAGCGAACCCGTACCCGTTGCCCAGACATTCTCTTTTGTAGACGAAGAAAATGGGATTGACCTTTCCCAATTCAGTTACATTGATACCATGGTAACCGTAGTGGATGCCTTTAACTTTATTAAAGATTTTGACAGTTCTCAGACCCTGATGGACCGAGAAATGACGGATATGGAGGGTGATTATCGCACCATCGTGGATCTGCTAACCGACCAAATCGAGTTTGCCAATGTGATCATTTTGAATAAAACAGACTTGGTTACCAAAGAACACGTAGGTGTCCTCAAAGCCGCTATTCGTAAATTGAACCCGGCAGCTCGGGTAATTGAATCAAGTTATAGCCAGGTTGCCCCCCAAGAAATTCTGAATACAGGCCTTTTCAATTTTGAAGAAGCGGAACAAAGTTCAAGTTGGATTGAAGAATTGAATAAAAGTGAACACACACCTGAAACCGAAGAATATGGTATTTCTTCTTTTGTATTTCGGAGCAAGAAACCCTTTGACCCTGATCGCTTTATTCAATATGTAGAGAACAAATTTCCTAGTAACATTATCCGTAGTAAGGGTTTGTTTTGGCTGGCTTCTCGACCGGGACAAGCCTTGGTTTGGGGACAAGCCGGTGATTCCTTGAAAGCAGAAAGTGCCGGGGTTTGGTGGAGTAGCATGCCGTATGAAAAAAGAATGCAATTTCTGCCATTTGTAGAAAACCAAAAGCACATCGAGTCGGGCTGGGATGCAACGTTTGGCGACCGAAAAAATGAGATTGTTTTTATTGGTCAGGATATGGATGAAAAACAAATATTGTCTGATCTTGAAACTTGCTTAGCCACCGACGAAGAACTGCAAAAAGGAATGTGGAAAAAAGGTTATGAGGATAGATGGGCCATACATAGGGCGTATGCTTTGTAATGAAATATATGGTTAAGCTTGGGTAGGTTAGGGGTTTCTTGCTGCCGACAAGGGTTTGCCTCTCTTTTGAGCTTGGTTTTAAAACCGAAGCGTCCAAAGTCAATGCGCATTCATAAAGATGTCCCCAGGGCCTGCGCTTATTGAGGTGAAAGCCTTAGTTAGCAGAGATTTTGCTAGGCGGCTACTTGCTGTCAATCTTAGTAAAAAAATTCAGCCCAGGTGAGTATGCTCACTAAGCTTTTACGAGCCGTGTTCAGTGAAGCCCTTAAGCAGGGCAGACATTCTTAGCTTGAACGTAGGGCGCAAGACGTGTAGATCTGAAGGGAAGCTTGTCCCCATGAATTTCGAGGCCCCAAGCCCATCTCGGCTCTTATCTCACACGCTTGGCTGAGGGATAGAGCGGCCTGTTTGAGCCCGCCGCTGGCTTGCGCGAAAGCTGGCGAGTAGCGAAAGCCCGACCCTTGGCCCCACCGCTTCTTTTGGTTTGGGCCCGGAACCGAATTGGGCCAAGGGGCAGCCCCAAGACCCGGGTTTGCTCAGAAAATTCTCTATCTTTGTGTCCATAAATTTCCATTATCCGAATTATTGCCAAGTGAAGCGATTTACCGAATACAAAGAGTTTAGTTTTCCCGAGCTTGAAAAAGAAATCCTCAAATTCTGGGAAGAACAGCAAATTTTTGAAAAATCCATCCAGTACCGGGAAGGCAGCGACTCCTTTACCTTTTACGAAGGCCCCCCCTCGGCCAATGGCAAGCCCGGTATTCACCACGTGATAGCCCGCTCTATTAAAGATATATTTTGTCGTTATAAGACCTTAAAAGGCTACCAAGTGAAGCGAAAAGCCGGCTGGGATACCCACGGTTTGCCCGTAGAACTTAGCGTAGAAAAGACTTTAGGCATTACCAAGGACGATATCGGCGATAAGATTTCGGTAGCCGAATATAACCAAAAGTGCCGGGAAACGGTGATGAAGTACACCGACATGTGGACAGACCTGACCCGTCTTATGGGCTATTGGGTGGACATGAAAAACCCCTATATTACCTATCATAATGACTACATAGAGTCGGTTTGGAACCTCCTCAAGAAATTGCACGAAAAAGGATGGCTGTATAAAGGCTACACCGTACAGCCATTTTCACCCAAAGCCGGTACAGGCCTAAGTTCGCACGAATTGAACATGCCGGGTACCTACCGAGATGTAAGTGATACCTCCGTCGTGGCCCAGTTTAAGGTAAAGCATACAGAGCGTTCCGACTTTTTGTATGAAGACGCGGGCGAACAAGTGTATATCCTGGCCTGGACCACCACCCCTTGGACCTTGCCTTCTAATGGGGCCCTGGCCGTAGG
The DNA here is from genome assembly GCA_963922455.1 of uncultured Microscillaceae bacterium. Lineage (GTDB taxonomy): Bacteria > Bacteroidota > Bacteroidia > Cytophagales > Microscillaceae > CAWUIO01. The sequence continues at coordinate 85,808 of CAWUIO010000007.1, read as the reverse complement.
GGAAAGGATCACCTACGTCAAAGTAAAAAGTTTTAATCCCTACACATTTGAGCCGGTTTCGGTAGTTTTGGCCAAAGACCTGGTATCCAAATACTTTTCTGCCAAGGCCAAAGATTTGAAACTGGAAGACTATACCCCCGGTGGTAAGAAAATACCCTTCGAAATTGCTGAGGAATTTACTGGGGATAAACTGCTGGAAATCCGCTACGAGCAGTTGATGCCGTATGTCACCCGCCCCGATTTGGAAGAAAAAGCTTTCCGCGTGATTGCCGGTGATTTTGTGAGTACCGAAGACGGTACCGGGATTGTCCATATGGCCACCCTATTTGGGGGCGATGACTTTCGGGTAACGACCCAACAAGGTGTGCCCGCCGTGACGGTTAAAGACGAAAATGGCAAAGATGTACCCTTGGTGAATCGTCAGGGACGTTTTGTGGAGGAGGTAAGTGACTTTGCCGGCAAATATGTAAAATCTGAATACGAAAGCGAGGAGGTCCTGGCCGATCCGAATTATAAATCGACCGACGTACTCATCGCCATTAAGCTAAAAGGCGAAAACAAAGCCTTTAAGGTAGAAAAGTATGTGCACTCCTACCCCCACTGCTGGCGCACAGACAAACCCGTACTCTATTATCCGCTAGACTCTTGGTTTATTAAAACTACAGCCGTCAAAGACCGACTGGTAGAGCTTAATAAAACTATCAACTGGAAGCCAAAAGCTACCGGAGAAGGTCGTTTTGGCAACTGGTTGGAAAACCTGGTAGACTGGAACCTCTCCCGCCAACGCTATTGGGGAATCCCGCTGCCCATCTGGCGCACTGAAGACGGGACGGAGGAGCTATGCATTGGCTCGGTTTACCAACTCTACGAAGAAATTGAAAAGGCCCGCGAAGCCGGTTTGATGAAAGAAAACCCCATTGGGGCCAAAGAATATATCCGTGAGCTAAAAAAGGATGAGAAAGGCACGGTAACGGACTCGAAGGTGATTGATGCGTTTTTCTCGCCCAATTCCTTTGACTTACACCGGCCTTATGTAGATGAAATTGTCTTGGTATCGCCAAGTGGCCAGCCCATGCACCGAGAAAAAGACCTGATCGATGTTTGGTTTGACTCAGGCTCCATGCCTTATGCGCAATTTCACTATCCCTTCCAAAACGAAGAAGATTTCCAAAATGCCTACCCAGCCGATTTTATCTCGGAGGGGGTAGACCAAACCCGGGGCTGGTTTTTTACCCTCCACGCCATTGCCGGGATGGTGTTTGACTCCATTGCTTTTAAAAATGTAGTGTCTACCGGTTTGGTACTTGACAAAGACGGCCGCAAAATGTCGAAACGTTTAGGCAATGCCGTTGACCCCTTTGAGACCCTAGGCAAATACGGGGCCGATGCCACCCGTTGGTACATGATCAGCAATGCCAACCCTTGGGATAACTTAAAGTTTGACCTCAGTGGGATTGAGGAAGTACTGCGCCGTTTCTTTGGCACCCTGCGCAATACCTACTCCTTCTTTGCCCTATATGCCAATTTGGATGCCTTTGCTTACGAAGATGGAGAAATTCTGAGAGAAAAACGTCCGGAAAGTGACCGCTGGATTTTATCCAAGTTGAACAGTCTGGTCCAGCAGGTAGATGAGGCTTACGAAGAGTATGAGCCTACCAAAGCCGCCCGATTGATCCAAGATTTTACCATGGACGACCTGAGTAATTGGTACGTGCGCCTCAACCGCAAACGTTTCTGGAAGGGAGAGTACAATGAGGACAAGAAAGCGGCCTATCAGACTTTGTACACCTGCCTTGAGGTGATTGCCAAATTGTCCTCACCAATTATGCCGTTCTACTCGGAGCGCTTGTATCAAGACCTAAACGCAGTGACGGGACGCAATAGCCTAGAGTCGGTACACCTGGTCAACTTCCCCGAAGCCGATGCCAGCTGGATCGATACCGAGTTGGAAGCTAAGATGGAAATGGCGCAAAGAGTATCCTCATTGGCCCACTCCTTACGCAAAAACGCCCAGGTTCGGGTGCGCCAGCCTTTGAAAAAGTTATTAATTCCGGTTTTGGATGCCAAAACCCAGGAAAATATTGAAGCGGTAGGCGAGTTGATCACCAATGAAGTCAACATCAAAGCGATTGAGTTTGTGGGCGATGATGCCGGCATCTTGGTAAAAAGTGTAAAACCCAATTTCAAAACCTTGGGGGCCCGCTTTAAAAAGGAGATGAAAAATGTAGCTAAGGTGATCCAGTCCTTCACCAAGGAGGATATCCGAGAGATTGAACAAAAAGGAAAATTCACCAAAGAGGGCTATGAACTGGAATTGGAAGATGTCATCATCCAGTCGGAGGAAGTGGAGGGCTTTTCGGTGGCCAGCGAGCGTGGCCTGACCGTAGCCTTAGATTTGGAGTTGACCGATGCGCTTAAAAAAGAAGGGATCGCCCGCGACTTTGTAAACCGGATTCAAAACCTTCGTAAAGACAAAAAATTGGAGGTGCAAGACAAAATCAAGATTGAAGTACAAAGTACCGATACGTTTTTGCAGGACTCCTTGCATACCTTCCAGGACTACATCAATACCGAAACTCAAGCTTTAAGTTTAGCTTTCCACGAAAATCTATCAGATGCTGAGACTTTCTCCATCGAAGAGATCGAGATGTCGGTTAACATTGAAGTAGCGACTACCATTCAAGAATAAAGGGGCTTGCCCGCGCTAATTACGAATAGGCTTTCGTGAGGCATACGTGCCGGGCGCGGGCCGGGCTTTCGCCACTCGCCGGCTCCGCGCAATCCAGCGGCGGGCTCAAACAAATGGCTCTATCCCTAAGCCAAAAAGGAATTTAAATTGCTCATTTTTGGCTAAATTCATAGAAGTACTCGATTGAAAATTTAATCGTACAACCATGTCCCTCGCTCCCGAACCTAGGCCCATGCTGGTTTCCGAATACCATACGATGGCCAAAGGGGGGAACTTAGCGGAGAAAGGCATGGAGCTCGTAAGAGGACACATCATGTGTAAGAACCCAAATGGGAAGTAAACATACCGCTTTTCTAAATAGGGTAAACCGACCTATAAATAAAGTATTGAGCCATGCGTATATTTTTAGCATCCAAAACCCTATACACTTAGGCACGCTATCTGAACTTGAACCAGATTTAGCTTTGTTTAAAAGCTCATGCTGATCTTTATGAGCACCAAAAAAAGTCAGGGTTTATATTACTTGGGGTTAATGATAAAGGCATGCCTGATGGTATGACAATTGATGATGATGTGCTCAAAAATATAGGGAACATCCGTTCAAATGGGAACCTTTTGCCTCCTCCCGTTTTCAAAGTCAGTCCCGTTTTTCAACTGCCCGATGGTAATGTTGTGGTTATAGAGGTAATTCCATCCGAAAATCCTCCAGTGAAATACAATGGTAAAATATATGTAAGAGTAGGCCCTAGACAAGCTGTTGCTAATGAAAGTGAGGAACGAATTTTAATTCAGAAAAGAACTGCCTTGGCTAAAAACTGGGACGCGAGACCAGCCCCGATTAGTCAGTTAAGTGATCTTAATATTTCTATTATTGAGTTAGAATATATACCACAGGCTATAAGTCGTGATATTCTATCTCAAAATCATCGAGAGATTGAGCAAAAGCTCGCCTCATTGAGGCTTTTTGACCTAAATAAGAATTGCCCGAGTAATGCTGGACTGCTTTTTTTTGGAATAGAACCCCTACAATTCTTCCCAGGCGCTTACGTGCAATTTTTGAAGGTAGACAGCCGGGAGTTAGATTTAGATAAAGTAAGCGTTCAAAAGGAGTTTAGAGGTCCTTTGTACGAAGTTTTGCGCAGCATAGAGAGTTTTGTGACTACCAACCTAATTCTTTCTAAACCCGTTCGAATATCAGGCTCCATGCGCGATACCCAAGTGTACAATTACCCTTATGATAGTCTCAGGGAGTTGATCATGAATGCTTTTATGCACCGGGATTACGAAAGTAACGCACCAATCCGTATTACTCAATTATTAGATAGGATTGAAATAAACAACCCAGGTGGCCTGTATGGGGATGCAAGGCCTGACAACTTTCCAAATGTAAGTGACTATCGTAATCCGGTTTTAGCAGAGATCATGAAAACCCTGGGCTATATAAACCGTTTTAATTTTGGAATTATTTATGCCCAAAAGAAGCTAATAGAAAATGGTAACCCCGCTGCCGAATTTACTTTGGAAAATTTAACTCAATTTCAGGTTACAGTTAAAATAAACCCTTCTTGGATATGAAAACTGTGACATTTTTTAATAACAAAGGCGGGGTTGGTAAAACCACAATGGTATATAATATAGCCTGGATGCTCTCAGAGATGGGAAAGCGGGTCATAATTATGGATTTAGATCCCCAATCTAATTTATCCGCTTTATTTCTCGATCCAGAACGATTAGATGAAATTTTACTAGATGAAACGGAGTCCCTTACAGTTTTGGATGCCATAACCCCTATTACAGAAGGAAATGGCTATTCAGGGGCCCATATTGAGAAAATTAATGAGAATATTGGTTTGGTGGTAGGTAATTTATCACTCTCTACATTTGAGGACAAATTGAGTGATGCTTGGTTGAAATGCTTAGATGGGGATATATACTCCTTTAAAATCATCTCAATTTTTCATACCATCATTCAGGATGTATGCGAACAGTGGAAAGCAGATCTGGTATTGGTTGATGTAGGTCCTAATTTAGGGGCGATCAACCGGGCAGTATTGGTGAGTACCAGTCATATTGTTATACCAGTGGGTTCGGATCTTTTTTCTCTGCAAGGGGTTAAAAACTTAGGAACAACTTTAAAAAAATGGCAAGGGGGTTGGGGCTTGAGGGCTTCAAAAAACCCCAAGCCCGAAAAGATAATTATTCCTCATCAAGCTATGAAAGCAATTGGTTATGTGGTCATGCAATACACGGCCAAAGAAAGCCGTCCCGTAAAATCCTATTTAAAATGGGCCAACCGTATCCCAAAAATATACGAGCAGTTTGTCTTGGATAGGGAAAAAGAAGAAAATGTACAAGTTGAAGATGATCCTAATTGTATTGGCCTCTTAAAACATTATCGGAGCTTGGCTCCCATGTCCATGGAAGCCCGTAAACCAATTTTTCTTTTAAAACCAGCCGACGGAGCAATTGGAGCTCACGTATATGCGGTGCGTAGGAGTTATGAAGATTTTGAAAAATTAACCCTTACACTTTTAAAGTTAATCCAGATTAAAGGAGTGCCCAAGGAGGGATAGCTTTCTTTTTTGGATTAAAAGCTAGCTTTTGAAATCGTACCTACTTTACATTGCTCAGGTATTTTTGGAAACTAATCTACCTTAGATAAAAACATGTCTATTTGCGGTATATCCCTTTTTATATTCAGGGTAAGGCATAAACTATTTTACATAGGGTCTACATCGATCACGATCTGTACTTTCTTATACACCCGCGACGTGATAACATCCTCGACTTTGGCGTAAATAAAGCGTTTTACCGTTGCCAGGTCTATCTTTTCCCGTTCTAATTTGATTAAAATATTAAAGATATACTGGTTCCGTATTCGGTTGATAATGCCGGCTTCTGGCCCTAAGACTCGGGCCTTTCCCAGTTTCTCGATGAGTTTATTGGCCAAGAGCCGTGCGGCATCCTGGCTTATATCCCGGCTTACATGCTTGCACGTAAGCCGGATTAAGCGGGTAAAAGGAGGGTAAAAAAAGTAGGATCGGTCCTCAATTTCCGCGTGAAACATGCCATAGTAGTCCTGTCGCAATACTTTTCCCAAGATACTATGCTGCGGGTCATAAGTCTGGATGAGAACTTTCCCCAGTTTTTCCTTACGCCCGGCCCGACCACTTACCTGAGTCATAATCTGAAAGGCTCTTTCGTGGGCCCGAAAATCGGGGAAGTGGATCATTCGGTCGGCGTCAAATATACCTACGAGGCTCACATTATCAAAATCCAGGCCTTTACTGATCATCTGAGTCCCTACTAAAATATCAATATCCCGATTTTCGAAATCCCGGATAATTTGCTGGTAAGCATCTTTCTTCCGGGTAGTGTCCAAATCCATGCGCTGGATACGGGCTTCCGGGATCATTAATTTTAGGTCATCCTCAATTTTTTCGGTACCGAGCCCTACGGTTTCCAGGTGAGTGGAGCCACAGGAAGGGCACGTTCGCGGGGGCTCTTCCCGATGGCCGCAGTAGTGGCAACGCAGTTCATTGTGGTACATATGGTAGGTAAGGCTCACATCACAATTCTCACATTTGGGTATCCAGGCGCATTCCCTACAAGACATATAGGGAGAATAGCCTCTTCTATTCTGAAACAACATGACCTGCTCACCCTTGGCCAAGACTTCCCGGATTTGCTTCACCAGGGTAGAAGAGAAATGTCCTTGAAGGGTTTTGGCCCTTTTTTCGGCCTTTAAGTCAATGAGTTCAATTGTAGGAAGTTGGGCAGTGCCGTAGCGCTCACTTAATTCTACTAGCCCGTACATGCCTTGTCGGGCCCGATGGTAGGTTTCTGCCGAGGGAGTAGCCGAACCCAAGAGTACTTTTCCGTGTTGTTGACGGGCCAAGACCATGGCCATATCCCGGGCATGGTATCGAGGGGCTGGGTCATACTGTTTGTACGAACTTTCGTGTTCCTCATCTACGATGATAAGGCCTAAATTATCAAAGGGCAGAAAAATAGATGAGCGGACCCCCACCACAAAACTGAAGGTGCCCTGGACTACATTTTGCCAAACCTCCACCCGCTCATTATCCGAAAACTTGGAGTGATAAACGCCCATTTGATTGCCAAACACCTTGCGGAGACGACTAACAATTTGAGTGGTAAGGGCAATTTCAGGCAGGAGATACAAGACTTGCGAGCCCCCAGCCAGCACTTTTTGAATAAGGTCTACATAAATTTCCGTCTTACCACTACCTGTAACCCCGTGCAGTAAAACGATATCCTTTTCTTCAAAAAGGTGCATAATTTCTTGACTGGCCTTTTCTTGGGCGGGAGAGAGACTCGTGTTGGGAAAATCCTCTATAGTGTAATCGGCAAAACGGGATACCGTTTCTTCAAACTCCACAAATACCTTATTCTTAATAAGTGTTTTCAGGGAAGAGCTAGATAATTTAGGGTTTTGGTTTATAATCTTTTTCTCTAAACCCTGTTCGTTTAATACCCAATCACGCAATACCGAGACCTCCTCCAGGTAAAACATAAGGATATCCTGCTGCTTAGGTTTAGGGTCAAGAGATTTAGATAGTCTTTCCAGTTCAGGTTTTGTGAGAAAATCCCGACTAAGTTTGACTTTTTTAATCACTTTAGGCTGGTATTTTTCCCTTAACTCTTCATAAACCAAAATGGCATTCTTTTGGATCAAGGACTTGATTATGGTGTATACATTTTTTACTTCAATGGCTCGGGAGGCCTCTTGATAGGTCATGCCTTGCGATTCTTCCAAATGACCAATCAATTGCCATTCTTTTTCGGTATACATATCGGGCAAAAACTCGATATCGGGCCTCAACTGAATTTTGGACTGGCTAGATATTTTTAATCCAGAAGGTAGGGCAACTTGCATAACTTCTCCTGGATAGCACATGTAGTAGTCGGCCATCCATTGAAAGAGCTCAAGCTGTTTAGGTTTGATCAAAGGCTCGGTATCGAGAAGGTCAAGAACCTCCTTGGCTTTATAATTTTGAGGCGCTTCTTTATGGATTTTTGCCACCAAGGCCGTGAGTACTTTACGATTCCCAAACGGGACAATAACTCGGCTACCAATCTGAATATGAGGGCTAAATTCATCCGGAACCCGGTAGGTAAAAAGCTTAGGTATGGGAACTGGGAGTAATACATTTACGTAAATGCTACTTGTTTGCTGAGGAGCATGTTCGGGCTTAGGGTTGCTTGCGTTACTCATGATCAAGTAAGACTTTTAGGGATCAAAAAGTTCAATTGTTCAGTGCTTGAAGCCCGTAGGGTGGTGTGAAAAAAAAGAAAGACTAAGGCTTTCTTGATTTGTAAGAAAGCGAATGACAACTGCAAAAATAAGGATTAAGATTTAAAAAATTACTTCAAGCGTCTCATGGTACGATTTTTACGCTATACATGTGACGCCAATCAACAAAACCTTGAATAACCAGAGCCTCTATACTTTTTTGCTCATACTCGTAGGGTTAGGTTCCTGGATGGGTATGCACGTAAATCCTCCGGCATTTCCCCAAGCAGAGAAAGGGGTATTGGATTTGCGGCACTGGGATTTTGACCGTCAAGGCGTGGTGAGAATTGACGGTACTTGGGAGTTTTATTGGAAACGTTTTCTAAATACGCCTGAGAAGAGCCCAGCTGCCCCCCGGCAATTAATCTACGGGAATGTTCCTTCCTCTTGGAACCAATACACCCTGGACGGTCAAAACCTGCCAGGACAGGGCTATGGTACCTATCAACTACGTATACTATTACCTGACTCCATACAGGAAGTGGCTTTGTTCTTATTAAATTTTGGTACTGCTTACGAACTCTATGCCAATAATCACTTAATCACCACCAACGGGCGGGTAGGGGCCAGCCGAGAGCGAATGCAGCCCTATGTCTTACCCAAGGTATGTAACCTGCCCGTAAAGTCTGATACCCTGGACATTTCTATTCAAGTTTCCAATTTTCATCATAAGTTGGGTGGTTTTCTCAACAGTATTCAGTTAGGCCCCAAAACTCAGATTGAAGTACGCAGGGACCGCTTGGTGACCGTGGATATTCTCCTGGCGGGAAGCTTGTTGATTATGGCGGTGTATCACTTTGGTATATTCTTATTGAGAAGGCAGGATCTCTCAGCCCTCTATTTTAGTTTAACGAGTCTGATTTTAGGGTTCCGCACCTTAATTACCGACGAAAGGTATTTTCTACACTTATTTCCCGAGACACCTTGGGAGTTGACCTATCGCTTGGAGTACCTGACTTTGTATGTTGGATTTCCCATATTCTTTCGGTTTTTCTATTCCGTCTACCCCCAAGAGTTTTCCAAGAAGCTATTAAAGGTGGTTGATGCCGTGTTTGGTGTCCTAACGGCATTAGTTTTATTTACCCCAGTTTTAGTCTTTTCGCAGACAACTCCCTATGTACAGTACATTATGGTTGCTTTGGGCTTATACGTGCTCTATGCGCTTACCAAGGCAATTTGGCACCGTAGAAATGCAGCCTATATTTTCTTGTTTGGCTATCTGATTTTCTTTTTGACGGTAAGTAATGATATTTTATATAGCATTCACGTTATCCAAACGGGCTATTGGGTTCCCTACGGCTTATTACTCTTCAGCTTTGCCCAATCTCTGGCCTTGTCTATTAAATATGCTCGTTCTTTCTCGATTGTTGAGGAATTGAGCTCCACACTGGAGCAAAGGGTTACACAGCGAACAGCCGAGATTTTCCACAAAAATCTGGAACTGGAAAGGCAGAAGAGTGAGATCGTCATGCAGAATGAGATCATAGAAAAGAAAAACCAAGATATCACCTCCAGTATCAATTACGCCAGTCGCATCCAAAGGGCAATTTTGGGAAATGCCGATGCCATCACGAGTAATTTTAAAGACAGTTTCATTTTTTTAAGGCCCAAAGACATCGTATCAGGCGATTTTTATTGGTACAGCGAAGTAAAGCGGTCCTCCTTTTCCAAAGAAGATGGAGAGCGAAATTCGGTCTACCTGAAAATTATCGTAGCTGCCGATTGTACCGGGCACGGAATACCTGGGGCCTTTATGACCGTGATGGGTAGTGCTTTATTAGATGAGATTATCAATGAAAATAAGGTCACGAATCCCAGCCGTATTCTCTCGGTATTAGACCGTAAATTGGTGATGAAACTGCATAAAGAAGGCGTTAATGATGGTATGGACCTTGCCATTTTGATTATTGACGATCAAAATATGCGGCTTTCGTTTTCAGGAGCTAATAACCCTTTAATCATAGCCCGTGACGGAGAAATCCAACAGATCAAAGGTTCCAAATTTCCCATTGGGAGTAATCAATACAAAGTACGTAAAAAGTTTGAGTCCCATCAGATAGATATTAAAGAAGGGGATGCCTTTTATATATTTTCAGATGGTTACCAGGACCAGTTTGGGGGAGAAAAAGGGAGAAAGTACTACAAGAAAGATTTCCGGGAATTTTTACAAAGAATAAGCCCCCTCGATATGAAAACCCAAAAAGAAAGACTTGTCGAGGAGTTAGATAATTGGCAAGGAGATTATCGGCAAACCGATGATATTTTAGTGATTGGAATTAGGGTGTAGAGGAAGTTTAGAATTAGCCAGCTTGTTTTTTTCCAAAGTCTTTATTAACAATTACTTAGACAATGGGTTAAGCCATAAAGATACCCTTCTTTATGGACACAAGCCGTACAAATACCCCTGCCTTACATTTTTTTGAGTCTCTTTATAATTTGGTTTTTTCTGAGAAAGCCAGCCAAAAAATTGAAAAAGCAATCATTTCTTTGGCAATTATTGGTTTTTTAGGGCACCTATTCTTGATTTTAGTACTGAGCTCCTCTTATTTAAATCTGAGTTCACAAAAAGAAATGTTGGGAAGTCCTTTGGCCGCTATTTATACTCCTTTTTCATTTATTCTGATCTATGAGGTGTATCTCTTTATTTATTTCCTACCTAAATCTTTTTCCAAGTCTATTGGGAAGCAATACGAAATCGTTTCTCTCATAATAATTAGGCGTATTTTTAAAGATATTAGCAATCTGGAAATTCCCCAGCCTTGGTATCAATTAAATCAATCTGAGGCTTCTCTATTAGTAGATATGGGAGGGATTATCCTTATCTTTTTACTGATAGGCTTATTCCATTATTTTAGTGAGCGCCGAATCCGGCTTTCTACCACCCCGAAAATCCGAAAATTTATTTTTTTAAAAAAAGTGCTGGCTTTATTTCTGGTAGGGTTTCTTATAGCTTTGTCCATATACAGTTTCTCCCAATGGGCCTGGAATGCCTACCTATTTGAGCTAGGAAAGATGGATACCCTAAAAGACGTGAACTACATTTTTTATAATGAGTTTTTTACCACCCTCATTTTGGCAGATGTTTTATTGCTCATTGTATCGCTCTATTATACCCACGAATACCGGATTATTATACGCAATTCCGGTTTTGTGATATCCACGGTATTAATTCGATTATCTTTTGGAACAGATCCGGTGGTCAATGTAGTTCTTTCCATCTTGGCGATTAGCTTTGGCCTATTGGTTTTACTTATTTCAAATGCTTACGAGAAAAATCTCCAATTGAGTAAGTCATGAATCTACAAACTACTTTGGATATTTTGGGCTGGGGTGGGTCACTACTCGTACTTTATGCCTTTTATTTACTAAATCGGCACAAACTCACGGCAAACAGCTCTTTCTATCAATGGTTAAACCTGATAGGCTCCTTTTTTTTAGGGCTTAACTCCCTGTATTATAAAGCTTACCCATCGGTGAGCATTAATTTTTTCTGGATCTTGATTACCATCTATGGGTTTATCAAGATTAAAGAACGAAAAAAACAAGCACTACGCCCCAAAACAATCAAGGGTTGATTAAGACTTTGCCCGTAATTTTTAAATTATCTCCTGCTAAGCGGTAAAAATACCAGCCACTGGGCCAAGCGTGCACGGGGATAAGCGGGAGGGCCCCATCACGGGTGGGGCTAAGAACTTTTGTATAAACCAATTTTCCTTGGGTATCCCAGAGGTAGATGGTCTCGGGTAGCTTGGGTAGGGCATCCAAGTTAATCCGGAGGTAGTCCCAACTAGGTACCGGATACAGAAATAAATTAGCCTGGTAATTTACCGGATTTGTACTAAGCGGGGTTTCCGGTTCTTCCTCCGGCTCTTCTTCGGGCTCCTCCTCCGGTTCTTCTTCAGGTTCTTCCTCGGGCTCTTCTGGATTGGTCGTGTCGGGCAAGCTTACCCGGTCTAAGAACAAAGCCCAATCTTGTTCGGGAGTACTATTTGGAAATTGTAAAGTGCTCCACCCAGGGCTCCTGAGGGTATCCTTGGAATCGACATAAATACCATTTTTGGGGTTATACCAAGTAGCCACATACAATTGATTTGAATCTAGTTCTTCTAAGTAAATCTCCGTGGGTACCGTCTCTAAGAAGTAAAAGGCTAATTTATCCAGACTGTCACTCGATAAAGCATAGGAATATTGGGTACTGTCCTGAGGATGCCTGATTAATGTGTCTACCGACTCCATCCGCCAGAAGGGCAAATTATCCCGGAAAAAACGAAGGGCGTATCGGTTATAATCCCATAAACGGCCTCGACTGCGCCAATTTTCCGCATTGAGATCATTTTCGGGTAGTTCATAGCCAAAATAATACTCTACTCCGGCTCCTCCTGCCATCAGATTGCCCCAAAGGGTAAGCTTGCGTACAGCATCTTGCGAGGGGCCACGGGTAGAGTCATACCCCGGCCAGCCCGGATCAGGGGGAACCACGGTTTTGAATGGTCCTTGCTCATCATTGCAAACCACCCAAGCTTTTCCACTTTCTTCAGACTTTCTGATCCACTTTTGGGTAATCCAGTAAATCGTGTCATAATCGGCTTGTAAAGAGGCCCCCGTAAGTTGGGAACTATCACCCAACAAGGGAGTATAAGCCGCTAATCGAGATTCGGGCCGGGTATGCATCACCCGATGGTTTTGGTAGGGGTCATGTTCGGCAAAGTATTCCGACATAGCTATGCGTTGGTTGTTACTTTGGCCATTTTCTTCCCCGATATTCCAATTAAGGGCCAGGTGGTGCCCAAAGCGGGCAATCAACTCCCGGTAGTAAAGCTTGCGTTCGGTTTTGACAAATCCATCGTCTAGGGCGTAGGGTTTATTATTATCGTTTTCTTCCTCTTGGGTTTTGAAGTGTAAAAACATTCCTTTTTGCTGGGCGTGGGTAAAGACCAAGTTCCATTGCTCAAGCTTGGAGCAATCGTAGCGAACTTTTTGGTCAAAGGCCACAAATGGCCAAACATTTTTCCCGTCTCCTCCCGCATTGTAGGTAAGAAAACTAAATACATTATTTCCGCGAGATGCCAAATAATTGATGGCCCCAATTAAGCCTTTGCCCTTGCCCTTGCGCCAAGTAATGTCTCCTTCTTCCCAGTCTGCTATATGGGGCGCAAAATCTTTTAAGTTATTGTTTCCGACATGATTGTAGGTACTGTCAAAGTCTACATAGGCCAGGAGGGTTTCTGGGGAATCGGCCCCGGCTTTGAGAAAATATTCTCCGGTTTCGGCAAATTGTAAGTATCGCTCGCCTACATATTGCAAACGTCCATGCGCCCGAAAGTCTCTCCCTTCCTTATCACTGGGGGCAATATAAAAAGATCCACTTTGACCATCTAATTCTAGGGACTCACCGGCTAGGAAATCATCGGATACAGCTATATCTTTCCCTTTTTTAAACGAAACTTCATATTCCCAGTGACCGGTATCTTCGGGGCAAAAGTGAACTTTCCAGATATTCCCGCGTTCAGCTCCGGTTTCGGCGGCATTTCCGTCGGCGGCAAAGTAACCGGGCACCAGGAGTTCTTTATCGTTCTGAAAAAAGGATACATCCAAGCGATAATCTAAAAAAGGGTTTTCCTCTCCCAATTCGCTCAAGGTGGGCCCAGGCACAAGTAGGGTCACGGTATGCCATTTTTTGAGCTCGCCCACGACTCGAATACTGTCCTGGTTTAAGGAGTCTTGAGGAAGTGGGGCCCATGAGGAATGGTAGAGCTTAGTAGAGGGAGCTAGGGATGCTGGCGCTACGTGGGGAGAGCCCAATACGGCAATTCCCCAAAGGGCAATACACAAGAAATACAAAACCAGGAATGCCTGGCCAGTTGGGTGGCGGTAAATCGTTGTCATGAAACTAGGGCTGCTTGTGGTGTCGTTTATTCAAATGTAAGAAAATTCGCCCAAATTAACAATCCAAGCCGGAGATACCCTGGTGAGGGACTGTCTGGGGCTTCCCCGCGCTAGAAAGGTCCGGGCCTCTTGAAGGTGGGTAGCCGCGCGGGTCGGGCTTTCGCGACTCGCCGGCCCCCGCACAAGCAGCAGCGGGCTCAAACAAACGCTCTATCCCTAAGCCGGTTTGGGAGACAAATGCTGGGAGTCGGGACAGATGTGTGGGTTAAGTTGAATGCAGGCCCCCTTTTTTTAACTGCTAGCTTATCTCTTCCCGAATGGCTGAGGGATAGAACGGCCTGTTTGAGCTCGTAGGGGCCTGGCGGGGAAAGGCAGCGAGTAGTGAAAGCCCGACCCCGGCGGCACAGACGTATTTAAGGGGTAAAACTTCATCGCCGGGGGCAGCCCCAGAAAATTCTTACAAGTGGGCTATTCATTTGGAGTGTTTGTATTCAACTATCTTTCGATATTTTTGTTAGGATAATACATCATGGAATAAATCATTTATGAAGATTACAGAAAAACCAAGTCGCCAAAAACCCGATTGGTTAAAAGTAAAAATACCCAGCGGTGAAGATTATAAAGCAGTAAAGAAAATCGTAAGCGAGCACGCACTTCACACCATTTGCCAGAGTGGAAAATGCCCCAATATGGCCGAATGCTGGGGGCGGGGAACGGCTACTTTTATGATTTTAGGAGATATTTGTACCCGGGCCTGTCGGTTTTGCGCCGTAAAAACGGGGAGGCCTGATGCCGTAAATAAAGAAGAACCCTACCAAGTAGCCCGCTCCATCCAGTTGATGAAGCTGAAGCACTGTGTAATCACATCGGTAGACCGGGACGACCTTCCCGATTATGGCTCGGAAATTTGGCAAGAGACCATTTTGGCGGTAAAAGAATTAAACCCAGAAACCACCATTGAGGTACTCATTCCAGATTTTAAAGGAAAAACCGAATGCATCGACCGGGTGATTGCCGCCCAACCAAACGTCATTTCGCATAATATGGAAACGGTCCGTCGCCTCACCCGCCAGGTACGGCGTAACTCCGATTATGACCGGAGCCTCGGGGTGATCAGACACGTGGCCCAATCGGGTATCCGGTCCAAATCGGGAGTCATGGTAGGCCTGGGAGAAAGCCGAGAAGAAGTGCTGGAAACCATGGATGATCTGAGAGGACAGGGCTGCGAGGTAATTACCATTGGGCAGTACCTACAACCCACGCACGATCATATGAAGGTAGAGGAATTTATCAAACCGGCTCTTTTTAAAGAGTACGAGACATTAGGTTTAGCCAAACGCCTCCGGCCTGCAGAAAGCGGGGCCCTGGTACGCAGCTCTTCTCACGCCGAAACCCCCGTGTTATAAGCTGTACAGGGACCGCGATTTTATGCCATATCGTATGCAAGTGCTTGACTGGGGTTTGATCCCTTATAAGCAAGCCTTAAACCAACAAGAAAACGTATTTTATGCCATGGTACAGGCTAGGGAGCAAAAGCTTCCTATGCCTGATTCCCAACTTATTTTTTGTGAACATCCTCCCGTTTTTACCTTAGGGAAGCACGGGGCCGTAGAGCATTTAGAATTTTCTTTGGATCAATTAGAAAAAACTGGGGTAGACTTCTATCGGATCAAGCGAGGGGGGGATATAACTTTTCATGGCCCGGGACAACTAGTTGTCTATTTCATCTGGGATTTGGAAACCCTCGAACTGGGCCTGAAAAACTTTGTCAAAACCCTAGAAGCTACCGTGATCCGTACCTTAAAATCGTATGGCCTATCGGCCGGAACGCTCGCCGGAGCCCCAGGGGTTTGGATCGGTGACTCTAAGATTTGTGCGCTAGGGATCCAGGCGAGCCGTATGGTTACCATGCACGGTTTGGCCTTAAATGTAGCCACAGACCTTCGCTACTTTGACTGGATAATTCCTTGTGGCATACCCGATAAAGGGGTCACGTCGATGGAGGCCCAGTTAGGAGAGGCAATTCCGGTCAAGGAAGTAAAAGCCCGGTTTTTATCGGCCTTGCTCGAGGAAATGCAGGCTTCCTTAGCGTTTGATCATCTTCCTCTAAGCCTTGTTTAATGAATAGCTTATGCACTTCCAGGCCCAAAAGTATTTAGCTCGGATGACTTGGGATACCCCGGTTGTACCCAACTTGGAGACCCTAAGGGATTTGCACTTTCTTCATCTCTTGCACTTTCCTTTTGAGAACCTGGATATCCATTGGGGAAGGGCGATTGTTTTGGACCGGGATAAGCTGTTTACCAAAATGCTAGAAAACGGGCGAGGAGGGTTTTGCTATGAACTGAACGGCTTGTTTTATGAATTGCTCCACGCCTTAGGCTATCAAGTCCAGCTGCTTTCGGCCCGCGTATATGAGCCCACCCGGAAGGAATACGGCCCCCCGCACGACCACTTAGCCCTGCTGGTCACCTTGGGCGAAGAGAAATGGCTGGCCGATGTGGGTTTTGGTGACTTTATTCGCCAGCCCTTGCGCCTAGTGGAAGGGCTTGAGCAAAAAGATCCCCGGGGAAGCTACCGTTTGGCTCGAGCAAACTCGGGCCAAAGCTGGGAAGTACAAAGCCTAAACGATCAGGGAACCTGGCTTCCTGAATACCGTTTTGAAGAAATCGCGCGGGAGATGGGGGAGTTTGAGGAAATGTGCCGGTATCATCAAAGTGATCCTCGCTCACACTTTTTACAAAAGAAAGTATGTACCTTGGCCCGACATCGAGGAAGATATACCTTAAGCAGTACCAAAATGCGGATTCATCGGGATGGGGAAGGAAGGGAGGAAATGTTGGTACAGGATGAGGAACATTTTAAGCAATTGTTGGCGCAGTATTTCACCATTCACCCACCTGAGGGACTTGAGTAGCGCTCCGTTTGAATTCTTGAAAAAATCCGGGTAAATTACCTGAAAAGCCAATTTTAGGCCAGTTACTACGAATAAGCCCGCTAGGTATGACGAGTTTTCGAGTACGTCCCCGTTTTCGCCAGGAAGTTGATATGCCCCCCGAGCAATTAGTGGGCATGATCAAAGAGTACGTCATACAGCACTCCGGCTTGTGTGATGCTACCTTTTTGAAAAATCATATTACCCTCAAGATCCCCCATTCGCAACAGCACTTTTGGTCTCCCCAGCTGGATGTATCCTTGGAAGAGCAAGAGGGGGGAAGCCTTATGCGAGGCTTGTATGGCCCCAAACCTTCGGTATGGACCTTATTTATGTTTGCATATTCGCTCGTGGGGATTTTGATACTTTTCTTAAGCTTGACCACTTTTTCCAAATGGAGTTTGGGTTTGGCAATACCGGAGGCATGGGCTATACCCGTTTTAGGGCTGGTGGGATTGGGCTTATACTTTATTAGTCAAGTAGGACAAAAATTAGGAGCGGAGCAAACTTTTCAATTGCACCATATTTTTGAAGAGGCGCTTCACCAAAGGTTTCGTATTCGGTAAGGATAGAAACTTTTTAAAGGTTATCTCTTTGGGCTGCCAAGGGCCATTTTAACATGCCCACGAGCTCCTGGCACCCTCAGGTTTATGGCTATGCGCGCCTTGTTGATTTCATCGGAAGCCCACAGGGAGCCCTTTTGGTGAAAAAAACTACACTTAAACCGTTTCTAAGTTTTTGTTTTCGTCTTTTTTATACTTGACCCGTCTTTCTGGTAAACAATTAATTGCATATGAGCACAAAGGCGATATCCGATGATTTGTACCAGCAGTTGCTGGCTTTTTTAATGAAAAAAGTGCGAGATGAAGACATCGCCCGGGATTTATTACAAGAAGCCTTTCTGAAATGGTTGCGCAAAGCCGATCAGATCCGGGACCCGGATAAGATGTTGTCGTATTTATACCAAATCATTCGGAATAATATAAACGACTATTTCCGAGGCCTTAAGCCGGAATATTCTACGGAGCAAGTCCCGGATGAAAATTCTGAAGAGGAGTCGCAAGGGATAACCAAAGCATTTTCCCAGTCTATTCCCCATTTGATCCAAGAACTACCCGAGCCGTACAGCAGTGCTTTATGGGAGGTAGAAATCCGGGGACGGTCTCAGAAAGAATTGGCCGCTACGCTCGGTATTCCTTATTCTACTTTGAAGTCACGCGTACAAAAGGCCCGGGAACTCCTACGGGAGCAGGTATTGGCTTGTTGTACGATTCAAGTAGATGCCTACGGGAACATTATGGATTATTATAAAAATCCGGAGCCCCCCCCCAAATGTAGCTCCTGTTAATTCGTCTTTATGACTGATAGCCCGTCTATAGAGTACAACAATCACAAAAATAAATATAACAATGGCAAGAATTCATTTGATGATGCAAGTAGCCGACTTACAAGAATCTATTCAATTTTACTCGGCTCTATTTCGGCATGAGCCTACCAAGGTAAAAGAAGATTATGCCCAGTGGAAATTGGATAACCCTTCGGTCAACTTATCTATCGTACCAAGCAGCAATGGCAAGACCGGATTGGAGCACTTGGGTTTGGAAGCAGGTACTCCCGAGGAATTAGAACAAATTCAAAGCAGTGCCCAAGAAACCGACCGCTTGTCACTGGATGAAGGGGAAACGGTATGCTGTTATGCCGCTTCCCGAAAACAGTGGTTTAAAGACCCTGAAGGCATAGAATGGGAGATATTCTACACGCATGCGGATTCGGAGACGTTTCACGCCGAAGAAAAAGCGGAGAAAAAGTGTTGCTAAACCTACGATGAATTACCAAATATACCCCAAGGCGTTCGCGCTTTGGGGTTATCACTTTTTAAGGCCCTAGCTATACTGACAATTATCATATTTATTTTGAGTGATATGGGTTTCATTAGCTTTACAACAAATTCCTAAGCTGATGAAAACGTCCATCCCCGTATCTGAAATTATGACGCCCCACGTCTATACCATTGAGGCATGCGATTCCCTTTATCGTTGCCAGGAAATGTTCCATAAATTCAAAATCCGTCATTTGCCGGTAACTGAGCAAGGTAATTTAGTGGGCATGTTGAGCCTTACCGACATTATGCGTTTGAGCTTTGGCCCTGTATTCGATCAGGAAGATAAAACGGATAATGCGGTGTTTGAAATGTTGAACATAGACCAAGTCATGAAGCATCAACCCTTTACCGTAAAGCCCAGTGACACGGTCCAAGAAGTAGCCGAAATCTTTACCAAGCAGGAATTTCATGCCCTCCCGGTGGTACAAGAGGGAGAGTTGGTAGGTATCGTAACGACCACCGACGTGATCAAGTATTTATTGCAAGTACCCGAAAATAGACCCCAGGCTTAGGGGCACTTGGGTCAATAAGGGGCTAGGAGCTTATGGAGAACTCCGGAGGGGACTTTAATTTTTGTTTTAAAAAGGATTTCTGGGGGCTTCCCCGCGCAATTTCCTACGGTTTATAAAGCAAAAGGCTGCCTGCGCGGGTCGGGCTGTCACTACTCGCTGCCTCTCCCCTCGGGCCTACACGAGCTCAAACAGGCCGTTCCATCCCTAACGGGGTATGTGCAGGCACACAAGTCTTTGCAATGACATTTCAAACTGGTAATTTATCTTGAATTCGCATTTTTTTAAAGTGTTGAAAATCAGAAAATTACAAGTAATGTCATAGGTAGCCAGTTTTGGGGCAATTTTATTACTTGTTCAGCATGCCCTTTAGGTTATTTTCCTTTCAAAAACGCTTGTGTTTAGATTCGGGCGTAGACAAAATTTAAGATTACCCCTTCACTTTGGTAAGATAAGGTTAAGGTATTAAAGCGGACGGAGTATTGGGCTTGTATAATCTGCTCGTCTTGGGATACAAAAAAAATGCTGTTTCCTGCAAGCTGAAAAGTGCCTGATTCAAATACAGGGTTACTTTGCTCATCACAGCTTAATAAACCTTCCTCCCGTTGATACACGCCAAAGCTGGTAAATATTAGCAAATCGTCTTTTTCGCAGGCTTCAAGTCCTTCAAATAAATCTAAGGAACCACTACCTGGTAAATAAACGGTGCCGCCCTGCACAAGCCAGGTACCGGCTAACAGCTCAATAGGTTCAAAATCGGAGATTACATTCTCAATACAAGAAGTGTTGAGCAACAAGAACCCCAAGAAAAGCGCAATAGACTTTTTCGTACTTTTCATCAATCTTCGCATAGTTTGTGCTTTTTTAGATTGTCTCGGGTAGAAAGTACCCGGCTACCTAATGTAATTTTGTTGGCAAAAATAGCAAAATTTAATCTCTTTTGGGCCGTCCTTATGAAATTTAAGCAGGTTTGGGGGCTAAACCGGGATGCCAAAGATTATAATTATTTGCCTAGTTTTGCTTAGAATTAAGAAAATCTACTGTGAAAAAAGAACTCCATATATTTCTCACGGCCGTGATGTTTTATACCCGTATCCCCGTACCTAGGTGGGTAGATCATTCAGCGGCCTATTTGAATGAGAGCAGCCGGTATTTTTCCTTGATTGGCTGGATTGTGGGCGGAGCAGCGGCTTTTATTTTTTTTCTGGCTCATTTGATTTTTCCCGCGGGGATCGCTGTCTTATTGAGTATGGTTTTTAGCCTAGGGCTCACGGGAGGATTTCACGAAGATGGCCTGGCCGACACTGCAGACGGATTTGGTGGTGGCTGGACCCCGCAGCGTATCTTAGAGATCATGAAAGATTCCCGGGTAGGCACGTATGGGGTCTTGGCCTTGATTATGGCCTTGAGCATAAAATGGCAATCTTTGGCCGAAACCCTGCCCTTGACTGCGGGCATACTCTGGGCAGGGCATAGTGTGAGCCGCTGGGGACCTATTTGGGTGATGTATGGGTGGGATTATGCCCGCATGGACGAAAAGATTAGTAAAAGTAAACCTGTAGCCCGGAGGCCCAAGGTGCGGGATATGTTTATATCGGGGTTTTGGGCTATCTTCCCCCTTTTTTTCCTGGGTACAGCTTGGTTTTTATTAGGATGGGTCCCGGTATTGGCTACGGCCTTGTTGATGGGGTCTTATTTTCATAAGCGCATCTCGGGCTACACCGGAGATTGCTTGGGGGCGGTGCAACAAGTGGGGGAAATCGTTTTTTATCTCTTTGCCTTGGGGCTCATGCGGGTTTGAGGCAGATAAATGACAGAGGGTTTTACATATGTTCCGTTTCTCGTCTCCAGTTTTTTTCCATGCTCCACTTTATTGGCTCAGCTTTCTAGGGTTTTAATTGGCTGAGGGATAGAGCGGCATGTTTGAGCCCGTGGGGGCCTAGCGGGAAGCAGGCGAGTAGCGAAAGCCCGGCCCCCGGCCACCTAAGTACCATCAGGGTACCCAAATTGAACCGGGGGACAGCCCCAAAATTAATTTTCAAAATTAAGCAAGTGATTTAAGTACCTGCAAGGCTTCCTCATAATTGGGCTCTTGGCCAATTTCAGGAACTAGTTCGCTATATTGAACATTTTGGTCTTTATCCAGGACCAAAACGGCGCGGGCCGATAGGCCTTTCAAGGGGCCGTCTACCATCTCGAGATTGTACTTTTCTACAAATTCTTTGTACCGGTAGTCGGAGATAGGGTGAACGTTCTTGATGCCATCGGTTTCGCAGAAGCGGTTCATGGCAAAGGGAAGGTCCAGAGAAACGACCAAGGCCTGAACATGGGGCATCTCGGCGAGCTTTTGGTTAAACTGACGGGTTTCGGTAGCACAAACCGGAGTGTCTAGACTAGGAACGGCGATCAAAACAACCGATTGTCCTTTGAGCTCGCTCAATTGCGCCTCAGACATATCGTTTTTTACATATTTGAAATCGGGGGCAGATTGTCCTTTTTCCAACATTTCACCACGAAGGTTAATGGGGTTGCCCCCTAGGGTCACTGAAGCCATATCAAAAAAAATTTAAGTGAATAATTGCAAATGAGTTTATAAGGATGAGCTGTTTAAGCTCTTGCTGGCAAACATAAACAAATGTCAAAAATACCTATGCTTAGTTTAAGAATTTTTTGGGGGCGCATCTAAGGCGTGAGGGATAAGCACCTCTAAGGTTACATAGCCCAAAGCTAATTCGTGGGTCGCCTCCAAAAACATAGGAGGGGCCACTCCTGCTTCCTTGGCTTCTAACCAACGGCTGATGCAAAGGCACCAGCAATCGCCTGCTTTTAAACCGGGGAATTGGTATTCGGGGCGAGGAGTGATTAAGTCATTCCCCCGCTTACGGCTAAACAAAAGAAACTCCTCTGTCATGCGGGCACATAGGATGTGGGTGCCTAAATCTTCGGGTCCTGTTTCACAGTTACCATCCCGGTAAAAGCCGGTGAGGGGGTGGGTGCAGCAAACGGACAAGGGCGTACCTAGCACATTATATGATGAACTCTTAGGCATAATGGATTTTTATTAAAGAACCCCAAATGCTTGGCTTTGTTTGGGGA
Organism: uncultured Microscillaceae bacterium; assembly: GCA_963922455.1. Taxonomy (GTDB): domain Bacteria; phylum Bacteroidota; class Bacteroidia; order Cytophagales; family Microscillaceae; genus CAWUIO01. The sequence goes on along the minus strand of CAWUIO010000007.1, from coordinate 63,494 downwards.
AGCTAGTTTGCCGTAAATTTATGCTTTGCCGTGTATAATTCCGTACTATTTTTGGAAAAATACTTGGCGGTTCCCTCAGTATTTATCAGATTTACAGAAATATTAACGCTATTCTACTCTACATACACAGGCTATGAAATCCCGGCAAATACTTTCCTGCATTTTTATCTTGTTGCTCCTCCAGGGGTCTTGCTCCGTAAAAAATATTAATTATTCGCAAGGTCTGGCTCAAAGAGAATGGGATTATCGCCTAAATTACTTTTTACCAAAGAAAGTAGCCACCCTAGAAATCACCTATACCTATGTAGATGAGTATGTATTTGAGTTGATCCGTAGTGAAGATAAGAAGTCTTTGCAAACGCAAAAACTTTTACAAGTCAATCCTTTGGGGTACTTTATTGACACGCCCATCAAGATTACCTTTGAGCTACTTCCCGACGAGACCCAGGCCTACCATTTAGAATATAGACAGTTGGCTTTGGGTATGCAAAAGTTTAATTTTACGGTGAATATGGATAGTAAAACCGGAGGGTTTATCCAATCTATTAATGCGGAGTCTACGCCTATAAGCGACCAAGTAATTGAAGCTGCTGGAGGTTTTTTAGGACAAAGCTTGCAGTTGGCCCAATCGATAAGCCGCAACGAAGCCAATGAGCCTAACCGAGAGTTGATTTTTGAATATGAAGAACGGAAGATTAAGGTAGTTACTACCTTGGATTTACCCCAAAATGATACAACGTACGTGGTACCCAGGCCCGATTTGAAACGGGGCACGCTTTTTCCTGAGCCAAGGGTAAGTTTGCGCTTGGGGCCCAACCCTATGGAAAAGGTGGAAAATTATGATCCGACTCCTTTGCCAAATGCCCAAGGGCTTAATTACCGGATGCCTATACCCATCAAAACCGAATTGTTAGTGGAGCAAAATGTCCAAAGAGAATCGCGGGAGTTTGTGATGTATTCAGATTATATAAGCTACCCCCAATTTGGACACTTTTTTATCCTCCCCCTCGTTTTTAAGGGCAGACGGAATGTTTCCATCACATTTAGTCCTGAAAGTGGTTCTTTGGAGCGCTTTCGTTACATCAAAGACCGGGACATTGCCCGTTTATTAAACGCCTCCGAGTCGGCAGCCGATGATTTGACGGATGCTGTACAAGCCCTCCAAAATAATCAATTACAAGGGGAGGTAGAGCGCCTTATTCTCGAGAACCAAAAGCTAGAAGAACTCCTTCGGAAAATTGAGTTGGAGAGGCAATTAAATTTGGAATAATTCTCTTTTACCTATCTTTTTCTTAAATGTCTGGCAAAAATACCCGAATTTCTTTTAAAACTATAATATTAGTTGTAATTTAGGGGAAATTATAGGGTAATCATATATATGCGCACGGGCAAGAAAAAATTAAACTCGGGAGAAAAAGAAATTTTGAAACTGCTCTGGAAACTGGAAGAGGTGGGTTTAAAGGAGGTAATCCATCGGGGGGAAGAGTTGGGTTATTCAGAGCATTCTACTCAAAGTATTCTACAATCACTAGAAGAAAAAGGCCAAATCCTTAAGAAGTGTGAACGAGAGGAGACCTATTTCATTCCGGTCCAGGATTTGACCCGGGCCGAAGAAGAAATTATGCAGGTTTTATGGCATCTCAAAAAGGCCTATGTTCACGACTTGATACGAGAATTGGAAAGGGCCGGTAAAAAGCTTCACTACAATACGGTATCAACCATTGTCAGGATCTTAGAAGAAAAAGGCTTTGTGGCTTATCGGGCCCACGGTAAATCTCACGAGTACTATCCCCTGGTCGAAAAAAGCCAATACAGTAATTTTTATTTAAAAAATTTCATGCATAAATATTTCGGGGGTTCTTTCTCGCAAATGGTATCCTTTTTTGTCAATCAAAACGATGTCAATTTACAGGATATGGAAGCATTGCGGCAGTCATTGGATAAGGATTCAAACGAAGGATAAACCTGGATGTTATGGTAGAATATTTATTAAAGGCCTCGGTGGCCCTTTCCCTCTTTTACGCTTTTTATTTCTTTTTTATGCGCCAGGATAAGCATTTCCAGCGCAACCGTTTCTATTTGTTGTTTTCCTTGGTCTTTTCCTTATTGTTTCCCGTGCTGAATTTAGGTTGGGAGAAAAGTTTGGACGCTATTGTACCCAATATTTCTTCCTTGAAGGGCCTGCTGCCCGAAATGGAAGTAAGTAGTATAGCAAGTAGCTCCTCTACAAGCTGGGCCTGGAGTACTGTGATTTATATTTTGGGGCTTATGGCTTGGAGCTCTCATTTTCTTTGGCGTTATATCCGTTTGCTTCGCCTGATTCGACATAACCCCAAAGAAAATCGTAGAGGTTTTGTATTAGTCCATTTGGACATGCCTTCACCTATATTTTCTTTTTTCCATTATGTATTTTGGAGTGGGAAGCATCCGGCAAAGCCAGAAGATGCCGATCGGATTCTCTTGCATGAGCTTAATCATATTTGGGATAAACACAGCTTGGACATACTGTTTTTAGAGTTCATAAAAATCTTTTTCTGGTTTCATCCCTTGGTCTATGCTTATGGGAGGTCCCTCCGCCTGATTCATGAGTATATCGCCGATGCGGGCGTGCTCCGGGAAGTTTCTTCTAAGGAATACTTGCAGCTTATAGCCCGGGAGGTGTTTCGGCCCCGGAACCCAACCTTGATTCATTTTTTTCGTCCTAGTTCGCTTAGCCAACGATTGAAAATGATGGAAGTACCCCCAGCCTCCCCGTATAAGCATCTCAAACTGGTGGGCATAATTCCTTTATTGCTTTTATTAATGCTTGTGAGCCACCCTGCTTTATTTTTTTTCAGGGCTTCTGAGTATGCTCCATTACAGGCCGAGTCTCTCATGGTAGATCTAGAAAATAACCGCTTTGCCACGGCCGAAGGAGGACTAGACCGTTTTTATCAAGAAGTAGCGCAGCATATAAAAATTTCGGATGAACTCCGGAAAAAACTACCAGAAGGGCAAGTTTTTATCACCTTCACGGTAGAAACCAATGGCACTTTGGAAGATGTACGAGTAGTGAAAAGTTTATCTCCCGAGTTTGATGAACTGGCTTTGGCAGCCGTTCAGAAAGCAAAAACCAACTGGTTGCCGGCAAAGGTAGAGGGTAAACTGGTCAAACAGCAACTATCCCTACCAATTCGTTTTAAAACATTATAAGAGCATATGGAGTACAAAAAAAATCCCCGGGTAGATATTCATCGTTGGTCTAGTTTGATTTTTCAGCTAAGCCTTATTACCGTATTATCTTTAGTGATCATGGCTTTTGAATGGAGTAGTGCGAGCCCTATGCCTCCTATTGACCTAACCAGCTCCCGAGCCGGTTTTCAGTTGCCTCCCTTGCCCGATGAGTCAGAAATACCTCCCGACCCCTTACTCCCCACCGAGCAAAACCCAAACCTGGAAGATATTCCTATCCAGATTCATTTGGATATTTGATGCTGCAAAGCATCCTTTTTTTTATTTAGAATAACTAAAAAAATAGTTCAAAGATTGGTTTTACAAAATATATAGAAACAATGAAAAAAATTCAAGGAAGGCGAGTGCCCCAGGATTGGAACCGAAACCGGGGCTTGTATTTTAAAGTGGGCCTCGTATTGAGCATGGGGCTGGTGTTTATGGCCTTTGAATGGCGTTTTTACAGTGATTTTAACTCGATAGACTTGATCTCTGAGGATGATTCGGATGCTTTTGTACTCATGGACCCCATACCTCCGCTAAGTACCGAAGTGCCACCAGCCCCCGAACCCAAGGTTCTAGATCAGATAGTGTTGGATGAAAAGGCTCCCAAACCTGATCTTATTTTGGAAGAGCCCAAACCCCTAGTGGAGCATCCAAGGATTAATCGGCTTCCAGAAGTACAAGCTCTTCCTAGGGAAGAGCCTATCCTGGAGCCACTCATACCAGAAGATACTACTGAATATACTATTGTAGAGATCAACCCGGAGCCTCAGGGGGGGTATAAGGCTTTTTATAAGTATCTCAGGAAAAACCTTCGCTATCCTGCCAAAGCCCGGCGGATGAGTATAGGGGGAAAAGTCTTTGTGCAATTTACCATTGAGAAATCAGGTAAAATGGACAATTTTAAAATTGTGAAGAGTCTTGGGTTCGGCTTGGATGAGGAAGTCATACGGGTCTTGAGAGCGGCTCCGGCTTGGAACCCCGGCCAGCAAGGGGGCAGGAAAGTAAGGGTAAGGATGACCTTGCCCGTTTCCTTTCATATCAAGTGATAGCTTAGGCACCCCCCCAGAACTAGTAAGCTAGGGGGGGGCTAAGTTTTAGAAATGCGTTTAGTCGTGTTCGTTGAGATACTCAAAAATACTTTTCTTCAAGATAAGTGAAACTAGAAATGAAAGAAGTCCTACGGCCAAGCCAATCAGGATAAACGTGCCAAAGGATGCACTACTTCCAAACAGACCGGCAATCCCGGCGATGATGGCAAAGATCCCTAGCCAAGTGGCAAAGCCAAACCGGACAAAAAAGTCGTAATTGGCTTGGTCAAAGGGGTACTCACTTAATAAGAAGATGTAGGCAAAAAGGGCAAAGCCAAAACCGAGGGCAAAAATAAACATCTCAAAGAAGCTCAGTACTACACCTCCTAGCAAGAAGTACAATAAGGCAATGAGTAAAGCAGGGATGAGGATCGCCAGGGCAATAAGTAGCCAGTCCAGATCCAGAAAATTTCCAAAAAGACGGGGAAATTTAAAGTGCCAACCTTTGCGCTTTCTCCATTTTTTGGTTTTTCCTCGGCGGTAGTGAGGGGCTTTATATTCTTTTTCGGCATACAACTCTTCCATATGAGATTCGCCCGATGGGGCCTCTTCCAACGCCCGGTATTGGCCCTGGGGAGCAATTCCTTCTTGGGCACTGCGGCGGTAATACATCTCCTCCAGGCTAAGCGATTCACCCTCATCGGCCTTGGCGCTCTTAGAAGTGTCTTCTTTACTATAATGGTCAGGGCGGGAGTCAGCGTACTTTTTCTCAATGGGCAGGGGGCTAGCTTTTGACTTGACGAATGACTTAGCAAACAAGCTCAAGAGACAAACCAAAATAAAGAGTAGGATACGTTGCTGTTTATTCATAAAACTCAGATTAGAGCGATATACCTGTATGCCCAAAACGAAACCCCAAGCTATAAATTGGATAGGGCTTCTACAAATTTGAGGATAAGGGAATATAATTCTTCAAAGCGCGTGAGGGGTAAGGTTTCGGAGACATCATACACATCGTGATAGGCTTTTATCCCTCCCAGGGTATAAAAGAAAAAGGAGGGTACCCCCCGTTCGGTAAAGAAAAAGTGGTCAGAATTGGCCGCTAAACCGCGACTTTTGATTTCGGGAAGGTATTTATGTTCCTCGTTGAGTTGTGTGAGTAAATCAAACTCCTTGGTAAAAATAGAGCCATTGACCACGGTCATACCCTCATCTCCGGTGCCAACCAGGTCCAAATTGACCAAAAAGCGGATTTGAGACAAGGGAAACAATGGGTTGTCTACGTAGTATCTCGAGCCAACTAAGCCCACTTCTTCGGCCCCAAAAGCCATAAAGGCAATAGAATATGCCGGTCGCTTGGCCGGATCGCTGTAATAATGGGCCAGTTCTAATAACAAAGCAATTCCGCTGCAATTGTCATTGGCACCAGGAAAAAACGTTTCTTCCCCCATACGCCCCAGATGGTCATAATGAGCGGTAAACACCAAAAAAGAATCGGGACGACTCTTTCCCCTATAAAAAGCGATCAAATTTTGGGAGATATAATCGGGAATTTGCTCTGCTTCTACTTTGAACTTTACCTTGGGAGCATTTCCATTCAAGAGCAAAGAGTCAAGGAGTTTTTCATCTAATTCAAAAATAGGATTACTCAATTGACGATTGGAAAGAGCCCCCACCAATTTGCTATTTTTCAACTGTAAAATGGCTTTGGCACTGTAAATATGCTGAATGGCCTCTTGGCTCAGGTCTGGGATACGGTTGTACTCTTGGGGACGAATGGCGATAACTTTCTTGGCTATTTTTTGGGCAATAAAGTTTTCCAAGGCTTCCCTATCTTGAAATAGAGTGCTGTCTAAGTAAACCAATTCTCCGCTTCCTTTCCCTTCTCTCGAGATGGCATTTACCAGGAAGTCTTGGCCGGGTATGAGTTGGGTCTTACCGATCTTCAAGCTGATTTTGCCGGGGAAAGTATTGATAGGCATCTCAAAGAACTGTAGGTAATTCCCAAAAAAGGGCCGGAGGCCTAAAGATTCAAACTTCTTTTTTAAAAACACGGCCGCTTTTTGATCACCTTTATCAAAATAGCCTCTCCCATCAAAACTTTCAGAAGATAAAGTATCTATGAGCTGGCGTACTCTTTCTAAATCTTGGGCTTGGAGGCAAAAGGCATTTAGGAAAATAAACACCAGTAACATACTCAAAGCCCCAAAATGCTTGTGTTTCATCATCATCATAAATGGATCCTTGCTTAGGACTATTTAAGCAAATTTAAAGCATAAGCGTAAAAGGTGGGAAAATATGCTGGGCAAAAGCAAAAAAAGCCTGATTCGGGAAAGAATCAGGCTTTATAATTGGGTTAAGAAGGACTTAGCGTAACTTGAAAATAATAGGAATGGACATACGCTGACGTACAGGACGTCCTCTTTGCTTACCCGGATTCCACTTAGGCGCTTGTTTTAATACGCGAATCGCTTCTTCGTCACATCCGGAGCCAATTCCTTTTACTACTTTAATATCGGTTAAAGTACCATCTTTGTCAACTACAAACTGCACGAAAACCTTGCCCTCTACTCCTAAACGACGGGCTTGCTTAGGATACTTCATCTCTTTTCCAACATACTTGTAGAAAGCCGCCATACCCCCCGGAGGAGTTGCCGGGTTCTCAACGATCATAAAGATCTCATTTTCATCTTCTTTCTTAGGTGGTGGTGGAGGGGGGGCATCAATTTTTACCGGAGGCGGAGGGGTGATTTCTTCATCGATTTCCACATCCAAGTCCATCTCGATATCCTCTTCAATTTCTTCTTCATCCGGAACCTCAACGATCTCGGGTTGCTGAAGTACGGGAGGAGGAGGAGGAGGCATTTCGGTAATTGGAATATCCAAAATTTCGGTTTCTTCGGTTTCCAAGGTACCCAAATCGATGGTCTCCAAGTTGTCGTAAAAACGCCATTCGAATGCCGTAACTACGATTAAAAGGCTGGCAATAAGGCCAACATTGAAAAATAAACCGGTTTTACGGTTTAAATCAATCTTAGGATTCTTTTTTAACTCCATACTACGTTCAATTATCTACCAATCAACTAATCTGAGTGTAAAATATTAGAATTTTTTTCACTTTTCCAAATATACCTATTTTCTTAGTTAAAAACTAGTCTGATTGTGGATATAAATAAATTAAATAGAATAATAGGACTCCCCCCAAAGAACCAAAGATGTTGGCAAGTAAGTCTCCAAATTCAAAATATTCGGGAAGTCGGGCAAATTGGATTCCTTCAAGAAGGAAGGTATAGGCAATACTGACTAAAGCGGAGGCTTGCCAGCTCCAAAAACGTAGGGGTACATAACGTTGTTGTTTGGCAAATCCCACGGCCAAACACCAACTCAAAATCATAAATTGGATAAAATGGGCGAGCTTGTCAAAGTGGAAGTGATAAAAGATCTGGATGTTTTCCAGGCCCTCCTCCCGTCCCAGGTTGAGCAGGAACATGAGTAGGGCCCAGAGGATTCCATAAAAATTATAGCGGAAAAACATAAGGCCGGGCTAAATAAAAGGCAATTAGTCGGCTATCAATTCTTGGTAATTGGCCGAAGACATCAAGCCTTCTACCTCATCCGGACTGGTCAATTCCAATTTGATCATCCAGCCTTTGCCATAGGGATCTGAGTTGACTAGCTCCGGTTCGTTCGTAATCTCTTCATTGACTTCCAATACTTTTCCCGATACGGGCAAATAAAGGTCAGAAACGGTTTTAACGGCTTCTACCGTGCCAAATACGGCATCTTTGTCCAGCTCTTCGCCTTCGGTTTCTATATCTACAAAAACTATATCTCCCAGCTCACCCTGGGCATAATCGGTAATTCCCACGTAGGCTATATGGTTATCTTCCAAACGGATCCATTCGTGCTCTTTGGTATAGCGCAATTCTTCTGGAATGTTCATAAATTATTCAATTAGATGTAAAAAAAAGTAACCAAAAATGTCAAATATTCCGCAAATAGCAATGCTCTAGCGCAAAAACTTTATTTTGTAATATTGCTGCTGTTGGATACTCACCCGCACTACGGCCCCATACCCCAAATCGAGTCGGAAAGCCCGGCTAATGGGGATATCCAGGAGATAAGATAAGAGGGATTGCATCACCCCAAAATGGGTAACCAAGGCCGATTGTTCATATCCTTTTTTAAGATGTTCCTCCCAGAAGTGTATAGATCTTTGGCGAAGCTCTTCATTAGATTCACCACGGGGGGTGGAGGCCTTATCCAGGTTTTTCATCCAGTATTCCAGCTTTTCCCGGTCAATTTCTGACCAGGGCTTCATTTCCCAATCGCCAAAATGCATTTCTTTGATCCGTTCGTCAAAAGTGAGGGTTTTGCCTCCCAAATATTCCGCCAAACGGGCACAGCGTTGCAAGGGGCTTGCGTAGAGGGGGACCTCGCTTAACGCAGGCACTAATTCCCGAATTTCTTGGGCTTCGGTCTCAAATGTATCTTTTAAAGGGAGGTCGGTTTGTCCGTAACAAATCCCTTTTTCTACTGCGGGGGTCGTATGTCTTACCAAATAAATTATCATAGCCCTGCAATATTAAGCCTTATTGTGGGCAATTGGATACGTCCTCCTGGGTTTCTAGTAAATTTTTGGGGCTGTCCCCGACGATTGGCGAGTGGCTAGCCCTAGGCCAGAGTGTGCCGCCGGGGCCGGGCTATCACTACTCGCTGCCCTTCCCCGCAGGGCCCTCACGAGCTCAAACAGGCCGTTCTATCCCTCAGCCAATCCTTGAGCAGGGCGTAGGTAGTGAGAAGAGGGTGAAGGTGTATAGCTTAAGTCAAGGGGAGAACTTGCTTATCGGGAATAGCTAGGCTAGATGGCCAGTTTCATCTCCATCCAACCCAAAAAAAAGCCTGGCTCTATTGAGAACCAGGCCCTGATACATCCCACAGATGCTTAACGCAATTGAAATATGAGCGGAATGGACATTCTTTGGCGTACTGGGCGGCCTCTCTGTTTGCCCGGGTTCCATTTGGGGGCTTTTTTGATCACCCGGATAGCCTCTTCATCACAGCCCGAACCTATGCCTTTCACTACTTTAATATCGGTCAAACTCCCGTCTTTGTCTACTACAAACTGCACATATACTTTTCCCTCTACATGTAACCGACGGGCCATTTTAGGATAATTAATTTCTTTGGCCACGTATTTATAAAAGGCGGCCATGCCCCCAGGAGGAGTGGCCGGTTGCTCAACAATCATAAAGATTGTATTCTCCTCTTCTGGTGCAGGTGGTGGGGGTGGGGGGGCATCAATAATTACGGGGGGAGGCGTCACGATTTTTTCATCGATTTCTACTTCCAACTCCATTTCAATTTCTTGCTCTGGTTCTTCATCATCGGGCACTTCCACGATTTCGGGCTGCTGGATGACGGGCGGAGGAGGTGGGGGAACATCGATGATGGGTATATCCAAGATCTCCGTTTCTTCACTTTCCAAGGTGCCCAAGTCTATAGTTTCCAGATTGTCGTAAAAACGCCACTCAAAAGCCGTAATGACGAGTAAAAGGCTCAAGATAAAGCCCAGGTTGAGAAATAAACCACTCTTTCGGTTTACATCAATTTTAGGATTCTTTTTTTGCTCCATATTCCATACAATGATTTGCCAATCAATAATTGATCGTGATTTCTTATTAGTTAATTTATAAAGCCTAATATAACTATTTAATTAGTTAAAACTAAAAAATTAGGTGAAAAACAACTATTATTTTAGTTTTTATCGGAAAAATGCTTCTTTTTCCCGCTTTTATAATCCGTTTACTTAGGAAGGGCTAGGGCTTACACGTAACTGGGGGCTTGATAATTTTGGCTTGCCGGCTGGGGCAAGGGCCATGTCTTGGAGAATACAGGAGGTATAAGGCAATTGGGCTAGGCATACAATTGATATCGCTCCTCTCGAGTGGCTGAGGGATAGAGCGGCCTGTTTGAGCTGGCCGCTGGCTGGGCCTTGGCCAGCGAGTAGCGAAAGCCCGAGCCCGGCGACTCACTAGGCGCACGAGGCTAAATCTTTTAATCGCCAGGGCAGCCTCATTTTATTGCTTTAAGACCTAAATTTTGTGCTCGGGCGCATTTACTGGGCTACGAGAGTGAGTCCCGCCTCCCGCTCCCCGCTTCCCGCCTCCCAAATCGGCTGAGGGATAGAGCGGCCTGTTTGAGCTCGTGGGGGCTTTGCGGGGAAAGGCAGCGAGTAGCGAAAGCCCGACCCCGGCGGCACTCAAGGCGCTCGAAGCTAGATCTTTTAAACGCCGGGGGCAGCCCCAAAAAAAGCCATCCCTTGGTTAGGAATGGCTTCTTATTTTGGTCATGATTGGGGAATTATTCCTTAATGCCGGCCAGATCTAGCAGGAAGGCATAATTAAAAGCCGTATCGGTGTAGCGCTTGTAGCGACCACTTTTCCCGCCGTGCCCAGCTTCCATATCCGTTTTGAGCATCAGGCGGTTATTATCAGTTTTTTTGTCCCGTAATTTGGCCACCCACTTCGCCGGCTCAAAGTATTGTACCTGCGAGTCGTGCAGCCCGGTAGTAACCAATAAATGGGGGTAATTCTTGGTGGTGACATTGTCATAGGGTGAGTAGGAAAGCATATACTCGTAGGAGTCTTTATTATTGGGGTTGCCCCACTCATCGTATTCGCTGGTGGTAAGAGGAATGGATTCATCCAACATGGTCGTTACCACATCTACAAAGGGTACTGCCGCAATGGCCCCGTGAAATAGCTCAGGGGCCATATTGATGACGGCTCCAATCAATAAACCCCCGGCACTTCCTCCTTGGCAGAATAATTTATCGGGACTGGTAAATTGTTCTTTGACCAGATGTTTGCCGCAGGCGATAAAGTCGGTAAAGGTGTTTTTCTTTTTAAACATTTTGCCGTTTTCGTACCAAGAGCGGCCCATTTCTTCTCCCCCCCGAATGTGGGCAATGGCGAAGACAAACCCTCGGTCTAAGAGGCTCAAACGGACCGAACTGAAGGAGGGGTCGAGGGAATACCCATACGAACCGTACCCGTACAAAAGTACCGGGTTGTTCCCGTTTTTATTTAGCCCTTTTTTGTATACCAAGGAGATAGGGACCAAGGTGCCGTCTTCGGCGGGGGCCATCAAACGCTCGGCTTGATAATCTGAGGGGTTATAGCCTCCTACCACTTCTTGTTGTTTTAAAAGCTTACGGCTTTGGGTTTTCATATCAAACTCATAGATGGAGCTGGGTGTGGTCATGGAAGAGTAGCTAAAGCGTAATTTTTGGGTAGCAAATTCGGGGTTGGTGCTGGGATACGCAACATACGCTTCTTCTTCAAACTCGATATGGTATTCGTTGGGGCTTCCCCAGGGCATCACGCGGATACCGGTGAGGCCGTCTTTTCTTTCGCTGAGCACCAGGTGCTCGTTAAATATTTCCACATTTTCCAGCAGTACATTTTCCCGATGGGGGATAAGCTCTCGCCAGTTGTCCTTATACGATTTTTCGGTTGGGCAGACCATCAAGCGGAAATTTTGCGCCTCCCAATTGGTTCGGATGTAAAAATTGGCTTCGTAGTGGTCTACAAAGTATTCGTGCTTGGCTTCTCGGCGGTGGATGGTGGTAAAGTCGTCATTTAGGCGGTCGGCTTGGATAAACCGGTACTCGGTAGAAAGGGTACTGTAGGAAACACTAAAAATGTATTGACGGGATTTGCTTCGGGAAACGTAAAGATCAAAGGTTTCGTCCTTTTCTTCAAAGACTAAGTCATCTTTTTTAGGGTCTTCTCCAATCTCGTGGCGGTACATTTGATACGCACGCAGGGTCACCGGATCTTTGCGCACGTAGAATACCGTTTTATTATCGGCGGCCCAGGCAAAGGAAGCTACATCGGGGATGAGATCGGGCAGAATTTCCCCGCTCTCCAAATTTTTAAATTGCAAGGTATAGCGTCGGCGGCCTACTGTATCTTCCATAAATGCCATCAAGGTATTATCGTCGCTGGCTCCCCGCGGGATCAAAGAATAAAACTCGTGTTCTTGGGCCATTTCGTTGACATCGATGGCAATCAGTTCTTCCGATAATTTCTCTTCTCCGGATTCACTGATGGCCTCTATTTTTTTACGGCAGTATATGGGATATTCTTTTCCGTCTTCATATCGGGTGTAATACGAATAACCATTCAAGGAATAAGGTACTGATTGATCGCTTTTTTTAATTCTACCTACGATTTCTTCGTAAAGCTTCTCTTGCATGCCTTGAGTATGCTTCATTAAGGAATCTGTATAGGTGTTTTCGGCCTCGAGGTAGGCGATTACATCGTCATTATCTCGTTGATTGAGCCAATAGTAATTATCTATTCGCGTTTGTCCGTGTTTATTAAGTTCGGTAGGGATTTTTTTTACTTTGGGCGGTTCTAAGGTTTCTTGGGCCATAATAGGATTAAAGTTTAGCACAAAAGAAATAGCTATGAGAGATAATAGAATGCGTTTCATATGCTAAGGGTATTGAGGTTATAGGGATCATATAATTTGCCTTTCAAAATACCATGTTTTTTGGCTTCCTACAAATTGGAAGAGAAAATAGGGCTATATTCTGGGGCTAAGCACCAGATCTTCCTTATTAAAACATTTGAGTTCAAGTATTCTTATATAAATAATCATAAGTAAACGAATCACTATTCAAAAATATGGATATGCCGTCCTTATCCCCTTTAGCCCAACTCATAGAACAGGATTTACCAAGCACACCAGCCGGTACTAGCTACTTGGATAAAGCACAAACAAGCCTTGAAGAACTGAAAGAGGCTTTAACTAAGCAGCTTGAAAGATATTTGCAAGAGGATATAGAGGGTTTAATACAGATTGCCTACCGTATCGATCTGCCAGAGGCTCCCTTTGATTGGGCACTCAGTCATGGCAATGCACCTGCTATTGCCGAATTGATTATTACACGGGAACTTCAAAAACTAGCCTTTCGACAAAAATATAGTTCCCGGTAAAAATTTTTAGACTTGTCTAATTTTATTTTTAGACTTGCTCTTTTTTTCGGAAAAGCTTTACTATATTTACTAAATGAAATTATGCTTTAATAAGTATATGCAGCGTTTTTTAAGAAAAACGTATGCAATTGGGCTTAAGTGTTTAGGTTTTTTTTCTATTTGCTTTCTATGGACTTGTACTGGAGGTCCGCCTTCAGGGCCATCGGAAGATGGGCTGCCTTTGATAGTGGCCACCACGGGCATGATTGCCGATGGGATACGCAATATAGCAGGTGATCGTTTGGAGGTTAGGGCCTTAATGGGCCCGGGAGTAGACCCCCACTTGTACAAAGCGAGCCGGGATGATTTGAGACTTTTTCGGGAAGCGGATATGATTTTTTATAATGGTTTGCACCTAGAAGGGAAGATGGCCGAGGTTTTGGGCAAATTGGGAAGAGAAAAGAAGGTCGTTCCTGTGGCAGAAGTAATCTCTCCAGAACGGCTAATACCCGTCAACCCGGATGAAAAATTGTATGATCCCCACGTTTGGTTTGATATCCCCTTGTGGAAGCAAGTCGTCGAAGAAATTTCCCTCGAGTTACAAGCTTTTGACCCAGAAGGCAAGGAAGTATACCAAGGCCGGGCGGCTCAATACCAAGCATCCCTGGATAGTTTGGACCGCTACATCCGAGAAAAGATAGATAGTATTCCCCAGGAAAGAAGGGTATTGATTACTGCCCACGATGCCTTCACCTATTTTGGCAAGGCCTACCAAATTGAGGTAAAAGCCTTACAGGGGATTTCTACTTTATCCGAGTTTGGCCTCCGAGATGTCTTAGACATGGTCAATTTTATTGTCGACAGGAAAATAAAAGCTGTATTTGTAGAAACCTCTATTCCCCGGAAATCCTTGGAAGCGGTAGTGGAAGGATGCCGTGAAAAGGGGCATGAAGTAGTAATAGGAGGCGCCTTGTATTCGGATGCCATGGGGGAAAAGGGGAGTCCAGAGGGCACCTATACCGGTATGGTAAGGTATAATGTGAATACGATTTATCAGTCCTTACGCTAAGCAAAGAGTATGGTAGAGAATGTAGAAAACCCGGTCTTGGAGTTACACAACGTAACCGTAGCCTACCAAAGAAAACCGGTACTTTGGAATATAGATTTAACGGCCCCTTCGGGAAAACTGATTGGGGTTATCGGCCCCAATGGTTCGGGGAAGACAACCATGATCAAGGGGATCTTAGGGCTGGTACCCCTGAGTAGTGGCTACGTGAAGCTTTTTGACCAAAACTTGGACGCCGTTCGCCAAAAAGTAAGCTATGTGCCCCAGCGAGGCTCGGTAGATTGGGACTTTCCCGCCAGTGTCTGGGATGTAGTCATGATGGGGCGGGCAAATCCCAAAAATATATGGGGCAGGTATACCCCAGAAGACTGGGATATTGTAGAGCGTTGTCTAGCAGAAGTCAACATGGAAGGTTTCCGCAAGCGGCAAATTTCCGAACTTTCTGGAGGACAACAACAAAGAGTTTTTTTGGCCCGGGCTTTGGCTCAAGAGGCCGATTTATACTTGATGGATGAGCCTTTTGTGGGAGTGGATGCGGCAACCGAGAGAGCCATTGTCAAGCTCTTAAAAAATATGCGGGCCCAAGGGAAGACCATTTTGGTGGTACACCATGATTTACAAACCGTTTCTGAGTATTTTGACTGGTTGGTTTTATTAAATACCCGTTTAGTAGCCTCAGGCCCCTTAGCAAAAGTCTTTCAGACTGATTTACTATACGAAACCTATGGGGGAAAACTCAATATTTTGAGTAAAGTCGGCGATTTAATTCAAGCCCGTCAGCACCCCATGCGGGAATCGTCTTAATTGTTAGAAGGAGCCATTATGGAATTTTTGCCTGACCTGTTGGACCCAAATGCCCGATGGGTAATGTTGGGAGTGATGGCCATTTGTGCCAGTTCGGCTACCATCGGTAGTTTGACTTTATTACGAAAGCAAGCCTTGGTGGGAGATGCCATTTCCCACTCCATTCTGCCGGGCGTGTGTTTGGCATTTTTAATTTTCGAGACCAAGGCATTTTGGGTACTCTTGCCGGGTGCTTTTGTGAGTGGTTGGATTTCTTTGCGGTTTATTGACTGGATTAGCCAAAATTCACGCATTAAAAGTGATACGGCCATTGCCTTGGTTCTTTCTATTTTTTATGGTCTGGGTATATTAATGCTCACCTCTATCCAACACTCAGGCAATGCTGCCCAATCAGGCTTGGATAAATTTCTGTTTGGCAAGGCGGCCGCTTTGATGGAGCAGGATGGGTATACTTTTCTGGTATTTGGGGCCTTCGTTTTTTTGTTTGTGAGTTTGCTATACCGCCCCCTTCGCTTATTGATATTCGATCGGGACTTTGCACTTACTACCGGCTTTCCCGTTTTTGCCTTAGAATTATTACTATCGGTGTTTACAGTATCGGCCATCGCTATGGGCATCCAAGCGGTGGGTGTGGTATTGATGGCCGCTTTACTGATAAGCCCGGGGATTGCGGCCAAGTATTGGACCAGTGATTTTAGAGTGATGCTGTTTACTTCGGCTATTTTAGGAGCTAGTGGGGGCTTTTTAGGTGCGGGCATTTCCTTAATATGGCCCAAAATGCCCACCGGCCCGTGGATTGTCTTAATTTTAAGCCTTATAGCTCTCATTTCAGCTTTTTTAGGCACCCGCAAAGGCGTATTGCGCCAGTACTGGATGCATAAGCAAAACCAGATCAAGATTTTAGAAGAAAATATTTTAAAGTGTTTTTATCATTTGGGCGAGCCGGATGCATCGTATGAGCAAAAACGAAGTCGCGAGGAGATACAGGCTCGACGTCATTTTCCCCCCTCCCGATTGAATATGGGCTTAAAACGTTTAGGCCGGAAAGGGCTTTTGGCTAGCCAAGGGGGAGGAGCATGCTCTTTAACGGAACAAGGTATCCAAGAAGCCCGAAGGATCATCCGGGTACACCGCTTATGGGAGATTTACATTAGCAAATATATGCACTTGGCCTCCGACCACGTGCACGAAGATGCCGAAGCCATTGAGCATATTATCACCCCGGAATTAGAAAAAGAATTAGAACATCAATTGGAGTATCCTATCAAAGATCCCCACGATCAGAATATTCCCTATGCCCCCAAAAAATAATGGAATTAGATACCCTATGGATCATACTCACAGGAAGTTTGGTAGCCGCATGTGGTGGACTACTCGGCTGCTTTTTAGTATTACGGAAGATGGCCATGGTAGGCGATGCCATTTCGCACGCGGTTTTGCCCGGTATTGTGATAGCCTATTTGCTGTCCCATACGCGTGACTCCTTGCTGATGCTCTTGGGGGCGGCGGTATTTGGTATTTTGGTAACCTGGATTATTGAGGTATTATCCAAAAAAGCGCAGATGCAAGTAGACGCAGCCATTGGCTTGGCCTATACCTCCCTTTTTGCCATAGGGGTGATTTTGATTTCGGCCTATGCCGGACAAGTAGATTTAGATCAAGACTGTGTTTTATATGGTGAGATTGCTTATGTGCCCCTGGACCGCTTCTACTGGCAAGGGCTAGACTTGGGGCCCCGCACGGTCTGGGTGTTGACAGGCTTGCTTTTGTTTATCATAGCCTTTGTTTATTGGGGGTATAAGGGTTTATTCCTGACTACCTTTGATGAGGTCTATGCCTTTTCCTTGGGCATTTCTACCACATTTTGGCATTACAGTCTTATGGGTGCCGTTTCTTTGACCACTGTTTTTTCCTTTGAGTCGGTGGGGGCCATCTTGGTGCTAGCCTTTTTAGTAGGGCCGGCGGCTACGGCGTATTTATTGACCGATAACTTACCCAAAATGCTTCTTTTGTCGGTGATTTTGGGAGTTCTTGCTTCTATATCGGGCTATTATTTGGCCAATTGGGTGAATGGTTCTATTGCGGGGGCCATGGTGGTTATGATCGGCTTGGAATTTTTATGGGCCTTTCTTTGGGCTCCTAAGCATGGTTTATGGGCCCAGAGAAGAAAAGCGCGCTCCCTAGATCTAAGCGATATACATTTGGAAGGATAATCTTGTCTTTAATCAAGAACCTTACATCCGAAACCGATTTCGGATTGTTAAACTCCCACCTTCTTGGTATATTAGGTACACTTACCAAAGTTTTTTGCCTGTATGAAGAAGAATTATACCCAGTCTGATTGGACTCTAGAAGATTATTGTAAATCATTAAATGAGGTTCGGGCAGAAATCAACTTTTTTCAGCAGAGTCTTGTAGATTTTCTGTTACAAGCCCATAGTCCAGATACGATCAGCTTAGCCCGGAAATTTCGTAGCGATTTCTCTAAAAAATTGTACGAAACGCAGCAACTCTTAGACAAAATGAAGGAAGCTGCCCGTTTAAAGCCCAAAGCAAGCCCGGCTTTGTTAAAAGAATACAACCGAATTTTTCGTTCTTACCTCGGGCTCAAAGACTGCTTCCAGTTTTTTTTGCAGGAAGCCCAAAATTTTTAGCTTGACTTGGCCTTAAGCAGAAGGCCTATTTTTTCAAGCCTAATTTTCCCCGTATATTCACATACATTCTTTTACAATTTTATTCAAAAGGCATGCGATGGCTCGATTCCTTAAAAAAACGCTGGCAAATTAAAAGTAAAGGGCAAGTGCTTATCATACTTTTGGTCTTTGCTTGTACAGGAACCACGGCTGTGTATGTCAAAAAGCCCCTGAGTTATTGGCTAGGCCTAGATCTATACTTTTCGGGTGGGTTTAAAGCGATCATTCAGTTCTTCTTAGTACTTTTCGTGTATCAATTTTTGCTCCTGGGCTATGGTTTTTTGTTTGGGCAATTTCGGTTTTTTTGGGAGTTTGAGAAGAGAATGTTTGCTCGTATCGCCAAAATTTTCCGTTGAGAAATTGGCTTCAAAGATTCCTTCTTCCCGTTCTAAAACCACTTTGGGGCTTCCCCGCGTAGGGAGATCGCTAGATATAGGCCAAACCCTGCCAGCGCGGGTCGGGCTGTCACTACTCGCCGGCCCACCCCCAGCCAGCAGCGGGCTCAAACAGGCCGTTCCATCCCTAAGCCATCAATTGTGTGTTATTAAGCTGCACTTGGTCTTTTCAGCCAAGACTTTATTATACGTATTTCCTGCCATCTTGTCTTATGCCAAGTGAATAAATCTCCAAACAAAGCATAAAGCCAAGGATTGTTCTGCCAAATTGTCTTTTGGCCATAAAAGGTATGCTTTTGGCCTCCCTAGAACAAACCAAATGTGCGTGCCATGCATTATAAGAAATTAAGTAATCAAGAAAACCTAAAGCCTCCAGGAGAGGAGGGAAAGCCAAAACCTACTCCTCAAGATGGACAATTGTTAGATGAGTATTCCAAAACGGTAGTTGGTGTTTCAGAGACATTGAGCCCCTCGGTAGTCCAGTTAAAAGTACAAAGTAAAAACCGGGCCACCAGGGGGCGCAGGCGAGGCTCTCCCCAAGGCTCAGGCTCGGGTTTTATTTTATCTTCAGAGGGCTATGTTGTCACGAATAGTCACGTGGTTCATCAGGCCGATAAAATAACCGTCCACCTGGTGAATGGTAGGGTTTATCCAGCCCACCTAATCGGGGATGATCCGGCCACGGATATTGCCCTCTTAAAGATAGAAGCAGACAAGTTGCAAGCCGTACGCATGGGCGATTCTGACCAGTTACGGGTGGGCCAAATTGCCATCGCCATCGGTAACCCCTACGGCTTTGAGCATACGGTGACCACTGGGGTTGTGAGCGCCTTAGGACGTTCCCTTCGTTCACGGACGGGGAGATTGATAGAAGATGTGATACAGACCGATGCTGCCTTAAATCCGGGCAACTCAGGGGGCCCCCTGGTGAATAGCCAAGGGGAAGTAATTGGAATTAATACGGCCGTAATACTACCGGCCCAAGGCCTTTGTTTTGCCGTGGCTTCCAACACGGCTGCTTATGTGCTCAGCGAATTGATCCGGAGTGGAGAAGTGCGACGAGCTATGTTGGGGATTGCTGGCCAAACCACCCGCTTAAGTAAAACGCTACGAGAGAACCTGGGTATAGAACAATCCCACGGAATTTTGGTGCATCAGCTTATGGCAGACGCTCCCGCATATAACCGAGAGTTTCAAGAAGACGATGTCTTAATAAAGCTGGGGGGGGAAAGTATGGAAGGGATCGATCAACTACATCGCCTCCTCACCGAAAAATTTATTGGAGAGCGATTGGAGGCGGTAGTAATCCGTAAAGGAAGGCTTGCAAATATCACGGTGATACCAGGAGTTCTAAATTAGACAAATTCCCAAAATAAAACTATTGTTTTTATTTTAGAATATGTTTGAATTTGTGGAAAAAGTAAGGTCTTGTATATCAGGGCTTTACCTTTTTTTTGACGCTTGGCTTATATGTTGCATAACATGAAGTAGCAGTATGTAAAAGCGTTGAATTGTAAACACGATATAAAATGACACGTATTCTAAATTCTCTTAGCCTTCTTATCTTTCTCTTAATTTCACAAAATGCCGTCCAAGCCCAAACTACAAGCTTGGGGGGTATTATTAATAGTTATGCTAAGGTGACCAGTATAGGTCAGTTGAGTGTAACCATCGGACAACCGGCCCTAGCCAACAACATCAGCCTTACCGAGGCTTTTGGCCCAGGGAAACAGGTGATGATTTACCAAACCAAAGGGGCCCGGATAGAAACTCAAAATACCCCAAGCTTTGGAGAAATCATCGCTTACGGGAATGCTGGAAACTATGAAATAGCCGAAGTAAGCAGCATCCTGGCAATATCAGGCGGGTACCAGATTAACTTCACGGCAATGATGCGAACGTACGATGTTGAAAATATGGTGCAGTTGATTAGTTTCCCGCACTACCAAGATGCCAAAATAACCCAGACCTTAACGGCCTTGGATTGGGATCCAATCTTAGGTTACGGAGGGGTACTAGCCTTTGAAGTAGAAAATGATTTGAATTTACGGGCTGATATAGATGTAAGTGGAAAGGGATTTAGAGGAGGCGTTACCAACTCGTATAACTATGCCGGAGCTACGGTAAGTAATCAATATAGAGTTGATGTCTCAGCGCATTATTCTGGTAAAGGAGAATCCATAGCCGATGCTGACTATAATGGCATTAGTGGCCTTACCTACGGAAGAGGAGCCATGGCCAATGGCGGAGGTGGAGGAAGTAGTCATAATGGCGGCGGCGGTGGCGGGGGTAACCTAACCCGGGGCGGTAAAGGAGGGATCGGTTGGTTGGGGGCCGGATTAGCTCCTGGTTCGGCCCCTGATGGTGGTGGCTTACGAGGAAACTCCCTAGATTACGTAGCCGTTGAAAATCGTATTTTCTTTGGTGGCGGCGGTGGCGGCGGTCAACAAAACAACCGCTTGTCGTCTCGAGGAGGAAATGGGGGAGGTATCGTGTTGATTAAAGCCAATAGACTTAAAATTCCTAGTGACCGTAATCACGGTATTTACGCTTTGGGTGAAAACGGACCTAACTCAACCGGAAATGATGGGGCCGGTGGTGGTGGTGGCGGAGGTGTAGTCGTTTTAGACCTTGAATCGGTACGACGGCCTTCACAGATCACAATAGATACGCGCGGCGGGCACGGAGGGACAGTAATGCACGCCCACCAACACGGTGCCGGTGGCGGTGGAGGTATGGGGGTGGTACTTCTGAATACCGATAGTGAAATGAATATGAACATCCTAAATATTTCGGGTACGAAAGGACAAGATTGCATCAATTGTTCCAGCACAGATACCGCCGAAGATGGGGGAGATTTTTCTACCGCTCAAATCGTTATAAATGAACCTGTGGTGATTAATTGGCCGGTAGAGACCGTTTTTAATGCGCTACCCGTGCAGATCGTAGACCTTCAAGCGGAGGCTAAGCCTTCATATAATGAAATTACCTGGACTAGTTCTAACACTCAAAGGGTTTCTCACTTTGAAGTTGAGCGATCTTACGATGGACAAAGGGTTGAATCAATGGCCCAACAAGCATTACAATCCGACTCGAGTGTACAGGTTTTTGCTTATTCAGATTATTCGCTTCAAAACGGGACAGTATACTACCGAGTGAAAACCGTGCTTTTGAATGGAAGTGTCTTGCGTTCTGAGTGGATGAGTTTAGCCCGGGAAGAAGGAATACAGGTTAGCGTTTATCCCAATCCTAGTACCGATTTTATTCAAGTAAGCCTAAACGAACCGGCGCAAGAAGATACAAAAGCCTGCATCTTACAATTGGATGGCCAGGTGCTGGAAACCATAGATGTTAATGACAAACAATCGGTGAATGTTAGCAATTATCCGCGAGGTTGGTACGTGTTGGTAGTAAACCACGGTGGTAAAGAATTTATCAAAAAGATTCGATTTGAGTAATCATAGCTTGTGTGCTTATACGTTTACAATTTTTCGCTAATAGTTTATGAAAAAAAGAGCCCGATTTTCGGGCTCTTTTTTTGTCAGACGAGTCTTTTTATTTCTTGTAGGGAGCCTTTGCTGAGTTGTTTTAAGACCTATGCAAACTCTTGATGAGAGGTATAAAATCGCTCAATTTTTCAACTTGAGAAATTCCGTAACGTTGGGCCACAACCAGTACATTCCCCCGTCGCCAAAAGCCTTCGGGGCAGCATATGACCAAGCGACCAGATTGTGCGTGTAAACCTAATTCTAGTAGCGAGATGGGGGCCTTACTCTCTGGAGCCAGATACATGCATATGAGATCGGCCATTTCCAAGCCTAGCAATTCCCAGTTTACTTGTTCTACAAATTGAGGGTTATGGGGACTTTGGTCCCAAGTGGGGTCCCAATCAGGGCGGCGGGGATTGAGAATCCATCCGGGCCAAGCTTCTAGGGCTGTACTGAGTTCAGTTTGCCAATTGGGGGCCAGGCCCATATCGATACTACCTGCCAAAAATACTTTGGGCAAATGACTGTTTTGGGGAAGGGCTTGGGGAGGGAAAACGAGTTGGGCCATTTTTTTGAATTTACTTGAAAGAAATACATCAAAGAAACGGTTTACATTTAATCCTTTGGGCGGCAAAGGGCCATTTATGGAACCTGATTTCATCAGAAACCTGCATTCTCATTTTTACTCGGTCCTTTTCACCGACAAAAACTAAACAGTTTCTCAGCAATTTTTTTAAACGGTTTCTTATACAATTGACCGAAACTTGATTTCTTAAATTGGCTGAGGGATAGAGCGGCCTGTTTGAGCTCGTGTGGGCCTTGGGCGGAAAGGCAGCGAGTAGCGAAAGCCCGACCCCCGGGCAGTTAGGGCGATACAGGTAGGGATGGCCAACCGGGGGGCAGCCCCTATACTTGAACTACGTGGAGGACAAGGGTAAAAAATAGCCCTAACCTAAACTTTTGGGGATAATTAAGCGCTAAGTTTTTGTAATTCCTTTGGGGGTAGGCCAGTCATTTCTTGAATCAAATCCAAGCCAAGTCCCATAAGAATGGCGCGACGGGCGATTTTTAATTTTTCTTCATAACGCGCTGCGGTTTTGAGCTCTTCGTGCAAAGGGTTTTTTGCTTGTGAAGCTACTCCTTTTGGGCTATCGCGTAAATTTTTTCGTTTGGGATCCTTATGGTGTATACTAGCTAATTCGCAGAGTTGATCAATTATTTTTTCTTGTTCGATGAATAGGTTGAGATATTTGTCCATTATGCCTTAATTTTATAAGTGCCGCTGTTTTCCAAATTTACTGAAATTTAATTTACTATTAAATGTTAGTAAATCATTTCCTTACACGCGAAAGTATCCATGAAAAGTGTTCCTTTTCAGTAGGTTAGGCCATGCGTGGAAGTTGATTTTTGTACCATTATTTGATTGCACATGCCAAGTTTTTGTATTTATAGAAGCGTGAGTTGGGGTAGATGGCTACTTGTGATTGGTTTGCTATGGAGTGTACTGGCTTGTTCACCCGAAGTAAGTAGTCCGGAAGACTTGGCCAAATTGTATGCTCGGGCCATTCAAGAAAAGCAGTTTCAACGCATACGTCCTCATTGGGTAGGGATACGGGAATTGAACAAACTGATTGAACTTTTTCCGTTTATTGCCAAGCAAATTGACAAAGGAAGTGCGGGAAGCGAATCCCATTGGATAAATGCCCAAAAAATGAACTTTCAGAAATGTCTACGAATGGCCCAAGATGCTTCCTTTGTGGTGGAAGATGCGGTTGATGGGGAGTTTACATACAAAAGGCTGTATCAGGATAAGACCCACGGGATTACGGTGGGGATGGAAAATTTTGAGCTTTACTACGCTGATCTTCAATTACAATTTAGCATTCTTCTGATGCGTTCGGGGAACCGATGGCGCTACGTTGATATTATCTATATTAAAGTTTTGCCAAGGAATAGCTCCTCTGAAGAAGTTCCAATCTTGGGTATATAATTCACATTTTTGATAAATTTCTTACATAAGCTCCTGGGAATGATGGTCTAAGTAAAATAGAAAATGGGGACAAAATTCTTAGGGTTTTTGAATTACCTGGCATGTTTGCTAGCTTTTGAATAAAGGGGCGCCTATTTTTTTGGCTTTCGGATTTCTTTCATGCGTTTCATGATCTTTTTTAGGAGCTCAAACCCCGAATCCACATCCGCCAATAACTCGGCATAACGTTCTGGCCAGGTGTGTAAATTGCCTTTTTCAAGCTTCACCATTTCGTGAAGGGCTATATTGCGTCGTTTTTTCCAGGCTTTTAACTCTGTGATGATAAAAATTTTAAGTTGGGCATCGAGTTTATGAGAGCGGTGGGCCAGCAAGATAAGCGAGCCCAAGGTTTGAAAGCCAATATTGGTATTTTCCGCATCCGAGATAGCACTTTCCAGTCGGTCGGCAATCATACTTTCTATTATGGTGATTGCCTCCAAATAATATCCTTGGTCCCGGGCATCTTGTATACGGTCAAAGGCGGCTTTGATCAGTTCATACCGGGCCATGCCTACTTCATCTTTAAAAGATTTACGGATTGCTCTCTCTTTGGACATAGGGTCTTGTTTTAAGCCAGGGATAAGTTAAGCAAGACCCATGATTTTTCCAATTATCCTGGCCAAACCCCTCACTAGATTTGTTTAGAGAGCTGCGGTAATTACATACGGATCCCCCAAAACGCATGGGCCTGCCGGGCGAGTTCTTCTCGGTGATTGGGATGCGCGATCCGGATTAAAGCTTGGGCGCGGGTACGCAGGTTTTGACCGTATAAATCGGCCACCCCATATTCGGTAACTACATAATGGACGTGAGCCCGGGTAGTAACTACCCCGGCCCCAGCATGTAGGGCATGGGTGATACGACTGATCCCTTTGTTGGTTTGGGAGGGTAAGGCAATGATTGGTTTTCCTCCCTCAGAGAGGGAAGCCCCACGGATAAAGTCCATTTGCCCACCCACCCCGGAGAAGATACGGGGGCCGATGGAGTCAGAACAAACCTGGCCAGTTAAGTCTACTTCAATGGCGCTGTTGATAGCGGTAACTTTAGGGTTTTTACGAATAACATCCGTATCGTTTACGTAGGCAATATCCAGCATTCTGACCAAGGGGTTGTCGTCGATGAAGTCGTAGAGTTTTTGGGAGCCCATGACAAAACCCGATACGATGTGATTGCGATGTTTTACTTTATGCTGATTCGTAATGACACCTTTCTGGATCAAAGGCAAAACCCCATCCGAAAACATTTCGGTATGTATTCCCAATTCTTTGTGGTTGTCTAAGGCAGCTAGGGAGGCATCGGGAATGGCCCCGATCCCCATCTGCAAAGTGGCTCCATTTTCTACCAATCCGGCAACGTACTGGCCAATTTGCTTTTCAACGGCATTCAATTCTCGATCTGCTAAAGTAGGAAGTTCTCTATCTACCCGTACGGCTTGGTGAATTTTACTAATATGAATAGCACCATCTCCGTGGGTCCTTGGCATACGCTCATTGATTTCGGCAATCACCCAATTGGCCGACTCGGCAGCGGCTAGTGCTACATCGACCGAGGTGCCCAGGGTACAGTATCCGTTTTTGTCGGGGGGAGAAACCTGGATAATTGCTACGTCTAAGGGAATAATTCGTTTGCGAAACAAAATAGGTACTTCACTTAAAAAAACAGGAACATAATCGGCACGGCCTTCCTGGACAGCTTTGCGGGTGTTGGACCCCACAAAAAGATTATTCACGCGGAAGCTTTTGGCTAGCGAAGGCTCACAGTAGGGGAGTGGGCCATTTACGTGCAAGTGGTGCAATTGTACATCCCGAAGTTCGGGGGCCCGGTCTACCAAGGCTTGGATGAGTAGCGAAGGAGTAGCCGATGCTCCGTGGATAAATACATGATGATGGGAAGCAATGATGGATACTGCTTCTTCTGCACTGGATTCAGGAAAAGAATAGGGGCTCATAGTTTGCGAAACTTAAGTGATAATTTGTATGGCTTACTGGTAAAGTTAGGGGCTAAAACTAGTAGAAAAGATGATAATCATCAGGCTTCCTCCAAGAGTCTAATTTTTTCCTAGAATCTCCGTAATATATGCTGAACTTCGCGGTATAGATTACGTCCCCTACATAAAAGAACAGCCTCAATCTATATGGAAACCTTTTTTTTAAAGACCTTACTAATAGGCATTACCCTCCTTATGTTAGTACTGAGGGTTAGAACGGTAGGTTGGTTTTTGATTCTATTTGGGGGAGTGATCCTCCTAATTGCCGGTTTACATATTTTTACGGGCTTACACTTTTTGGCTACGGTGTCTGGGCGGCCTTGGCTAGCCTATGAGCAATTTTTATTTTATGGGGCCAACGTGCTTTTCATTATCCTATTTTTGGCTCAAGCCGATTTTGGCGATACCGTGGATAGTCACCATGTGGTCTTACAATACGTAATCGGTAAAAATGCCCTCAGTGAATGGGCCAAGCAGCATTCCTTCTTGATCATGGGCATTAGCTTGCTCCCTTTATTGCTTGTTTATTTGCTTATGTGGTTTTATTCGCTTAGCTAAAGAAAATTGCTTTAATTTTTCTCGACCGGATTAAGCCCAAGGGGTATATGTAAGGGTAATTACCAGTTTATCTATTTACCTATGCACTACAAATTGCTTTATTGGGCCCTGGGCCTAGCCTTTGTGGCTTGTTCGGGGGCGAGCGATCCTTCCCAGGAGACCACAAACCAACAAGTTACCCTACCCGATGATTACGCCTATTCGCTAGAAAAGGCCTTTATCCTGCCCGAAGAGGTTAAGGAGTTACGATTAGGCAATCAAAACATGCTCAGCTTGCCCGATTCGTTTAGCCGTTTTCAAAACTTAGAGATGCTATACTTGAGCGATAATCCCGGGCTGGATTTAGGACAGGCTTTCCCCCTTCTTTTGCAATTACCTAAATTAAGAGAACTTTCCCTGAATGGCTTACATTTAAAGAGCTTCCCCCAAGAGCTCGTGCAAATGCAGGGGCTTACCCACCTTTGGTTGGATGCAAATCCCCAACTAGACTACCCGGCCCTCCTCAAAAGCTTGTCTCAGTTGCCTAAGCTTCAGGAATTAAGCCTGAATGATGACTCATTGAGCGAACTGCCCGGCATAGAAAACATAACTGCTTTGCAAGTATTGTATGTAGACCGGAACGAGATTAGTGTTTTACCCGCTGGGATCAGCAATTTGGCCTCGCTCAACACCTTGAGCTTGCAAGGCAATACGAGCTTACAGTTGGATCTACTGTTTCAAGAATTAGCCCAATTGGAAAGCTTAGAGGTCTTACTACTTAATTTATGCGGTATTGAGGAGCTGCCAGCCAGTATTAATCAAGTAAAATCCTTGGAAATTCTTTGGCTTAATGGGAATGGCTTGGAGAAATTGCCCGAGACTATCATCGAGTTACCTAAGCTTAAGGAGGTGTACATACAAGGCAATCCCTTAGATGCCGAGGCTATCCAAAAGCTGAGCCAGTCGGCCCCTCAAATAAATTTTGAGTACGACCAAGTAGCCGATGAAGCAATTAATTAGCTTTAGAAACTGTGTGTATTTAATTGCGTTGGGCTGCAAAGAGCCATTTCGGGAACCTGATTTCATCAAATTCCTCGCCCATAGCGCTGCTATGCGCTCCTTGTTGATTTCATCAGAACCCCCAACTGGCCCTTTTCGCCGACAAAAAATAAACACGAACAGTTTCTTAATCTGTGCTTTCTTGGGTCTAATTTCTTAATTTAGGATATGGCATCATTTGAAGAACTTACCCGAGAGGCCCTCCTTTCTTACGAAAAAAACATCCGAGATTTAATTAGCCAGGAGATCAGTTTGTTCAACCTGGCTTTTCTGATGGAAGCGCATCCAGAACTAGCCCATAGACAAGAAGAACTGTTTCAAGAAATTTATCTGAGCATTACCCGGCTCTTGGAAAACCTGCTGTATAAAATTTGGGCCGAACAAGCCCACGAAACTGAGGGAAATGAACCTCCGGCGATCGCGGGAATTGTTCAAGAATATGTACAAGAACTCCTCAATACCTATCGACAAGACTTAGAAGACCGAATGCGCAAAATAGATCGTTTTCGTTCTTAAACCCCACATCCTTCCTTCCTTTACATAGTTGTTGATAGTATTTAATTCCTTGCGAGGTGACAAAATTATAGGAACAGGTCTATCAGTTTAGGTCGGTCAAACGAACGCTAAACGAACCCTAAACTTAATTTTCTTTGGTATGCAAGACATATTACAATCTTTAACGGCCCAGTTTACAAAGTATCTCCCTGGGGTACTTGGGGCCCTGGTTTTATTATTTATTGGTTGGCTCATGGCTCGCTCAATTGGAGCTTTGGTGACTCGCCTAATGCAAAGTTTCAAATTAGAAACACGCCTTCAAAATCCTAAATCAGCCCATCAGTTGGAAAAAGGAATTGGCCGCTTTGTGTACTACATCCTCATGGTGGTGGTATTGCTGGTAGTTTTAGAGTCTCTGGGCTTACACAATGTGCTCGAGCCCCTTAAAAATATGGCCAATGAGTTCTTTGTATTTCTTCCCAATCTTGTAGCGGCTCTACTAATTGGTTTTGCCGGATATATGATCGCATCCATTTGTTCTGAACTGGTAAGCATGTTTGGCAAAGCCCTCGACGGATTTTCGGAAAGCGTAGGAGTAAGTCAACAAATCCAGTTTTCTAAAATCATCAAGCAACTTGTTTTCATTTTCGTCTTTGTTCCCATTCTTATTGCGGCCTTAGATGCCTTAAAAGTAGAAGCCATTTCGGCCCCGGCCAGTAAAATGTTGGATACGGTCATGAACACCATTCCGAATATTATAGGTGCCGCCTTGGTTTTGGCCGTTTTTTATATTGGAGGGCGTTTCTTGATGTCTTTGCTAAAAGATCTTCTCAAAAACATGGGGGCCGACGAGCTTACACGTCGTTTGAACTTACATACCATGATTGGCGAGAAACAAAGCTTAGCTGAGCTGATTAGCCAAGTTGCCTTTTTCTTTCTCATGTTTGGGGGAGTACTTACCGCCGTGGAGAAGTTGGGATTTGCTCAATTATCTCAAACCCTCCAGCAACTTTTTGAGCTTTCGGGACAAATCTTTTTTGGTATGATCATCATGGTCCTAGGAAATTTTATTTCCTTGATCATCCACCGCACCCTTTCCCAGTCCAAAGAAAATAGCTTCTTGGCAGATATTGCCCGGGTAGCCATTATCGGGCTATTCTTGGCCATTGCCCTAAGAACCATGGGTATTGCCAATGATATCGTCAACCTAGCATTTGGTTTAACCCTAGGATCTGTTGCGGTTGCCATTGCTTTGTCATTCGGCCTAGGAGGGCGTGAAGCTGCTGGCAAGCAGATGGAATACATTCTAAAACGTTTCCGAGGACGGGAAGAATCGTAATGATGCAGACAATAGTAGGAATGTGGAAAAAACTGGCCCGGATGTGGTCAGTTTTTTTGCTTTTAAAAAGCTTCAGAAATACCAAAGTAGAAATTGCTGGAGTTGTTCCCAAAGGCATAATCAAACCTTAAGTTCATATGTTCTTTGGGTAATAAATTGTAACGAAAACCGGCCCCAAACGATCGCTTGATATTACTAACCTGAAACTCGCCCAGTTGCTCCATAACATCGCCACAACCCACAAAGCCCACTAAGCCTATGCGCTCACTCATCTGATACCGATATTCCACCTGCATCGCTAACAAATGATGGTCCCGGTAACGGCCAGGATAATAGCCTCGCATGATACCCGAACTACCCAAACGAGCCATATCGGTAAAAGGAGTTTGTGAACTTGAAAAGTACATAAAACCCTGCACGGCCAATACATCTTGCCGCTTCGGGAATACCTTCCAATATTTACGGGCATCCAGTTCAAACACTTGGAAATTGTAATCACTCCCTAAGTGACGAAAGTGCAAAGATTGACGAAACTGGATATACGCTCCTTGGGTGCTATAAAAAGTATTGTCCCGGGTATCTAGGGCTTGGGCAAAAACCAAACCGGATGCCTTAACCCCGTCATAACCCGGTAATTGATTATTTTCCAAAAAGCCGTCCTGCTCCCGGTTTACATTATAAATGGCATTGATCCGAAAACCTCCCCCGACATAGAGTCCTTGAATTATCTGGGAGTAGAAAATGGGCTCAATAAAAATCGTATGATAAGAGACCACTTCTTCATTACTTTCTGGGGTATCATTGCCCACCCCGTAAAAGAACAAGGGAAACTGAAGGTATTCTACACGCGCTTTGAGGCGGTATTTGTCGGCGCTAAAATATATGTCATTCTTCGACTTTACAATGACTTGATTATTCAGGGTATACCGTAAGGAGAAGGAGGCGCTCGATTTTCGGGTATTGGGCAGTTGACAATTGGGCAGCTTAAAAATATATTTTCCCCCACCGCCAAAACTGAAGTTGGTTTCGGGATTATAAGCAAAAATGGGGGTGATTAAAAGACGGTTTTCGTAGGGTACCCGTAGATGAGGATGCCTTTTGAGTAGTGATCTTTGAGCCCATAAATTAGAACAAAAAAACGATTGAAGGAACAGGATAAAAAGAAACTGCCGGCCCACATATACCAAAAAAACGCGCATAAATTAACTGAAAAGTTTGTGTAATAGGTGTCAACTTGCTTTTAAAAACGAGATTTCTGATACTAACTGTTGGTATATTCCCAGCGGATTCCTTACAGTACAATAAATCTTGCAAAAAGTAATAGAAGTCATGCCGGAGCAAACAATCAGAAAGCTCAAGGAGTGCACAAAATAAATTAAATCCCAACTACCCTTGGGGTAGATAGGTTTTCACGGTTTTTCTTGTAAAATGGGTTGGTATTCTAATCAACGGTTGGAAGAACGAAAAAATTGGAAGCAATGAGTCAATTGTATTCTACCTAACATCAATATATAAAATTAAGAAATTCTTAACAACTTAAGAAAAATAGTAGAAAAAACTTCCTAAAATCTCATTTTCAGAACTCTTTTTTAAGCTTTTGTACAATTGCTCGCATTTCTTTGGTACTTAGCTTAGGTCGCAAACGGCTATCCAAAATTTCCTCTTCGTGCTTAGCCCAAACCGGATACCAATCGCCGGGGTCCGGAAAATCGCCTAGGTACCGGGGAATGAGATGGAGATGTACGTGAAATACGGTTTGCCCCGCCGAAGCTCCATCTTGTAGCGTCCAGTTAAAACCATCAGCTTGAAAAATATGGTAAAGTCCCTCAGTCACCCTTCGGGCAAAATGCATGAAATCTTCAAATTCTTCGGCTTTTAGTTCTAAAAGGCTCTGATAATGAAGCTTGGGGATGATGAGGCAATGCCCAGGCAGGATGGGAGACAGGTTATAGATCGCTCGACTATGAGCCGATTCGGCAAAAAGAGAATCTTGTATAGTTTCTGCACAAAATACACAAGAGTGAGGGCTTTGCATGATAAAAACTTGGGGCTGCCCCCGGCGATGGAATTGGTTAAGCCATATCACCCTAAGTGCCGCCGGGGTCGGGCTTTCGCGACTCGCCGGCCCCCGCCCAAGCAGCGGCGGGCTCAAACAAATCGCTCTATCCCTCAGCCGATAAATCCCTTATTCAGGTGATTGGATTTGGTAAATTAATAAAACTTGGCCCACTTGCAAGGCATCCTGATTCAACTGGTTCCAGGTACGAATATCCTGCGCCAATACCCCATAAAGCTGGGCAATGGCATACAAATCTTCCCCAGGCCTGACCTCATGACGGTGTATTTGGTAGTTGGGGTAAATGCGTAATTCTTGATCTAAGGCCAATTGGTCCGTATCAAGCCCATTCCACCTTCGGATATCCTCTACCCGCACCCCATAGTGACGGGCAATTTTGTACAGATATTCTCCATCCCGCACAATATGGACTACTTGGGTCTGGGGGCTACGATCTTGCAGTATCTGTTTGCCTTCATGTTGGGTTTTATCTACTCCTTGGGGCGGGGGAGCTCCTCTGAGCAACTGTTCTGACGAATTAAGGGTATGGCCCAACAAGAGGGCGGGCCCACCGTTGTAGCGAAATATCCGTATACCAGAATCATTTTGCTTGGGTTTGGCCCAAGCCAATTCTGTAGGAATCCGGGTGTTTAGTAATTGGTATTGCAGCGCTAGGTTTAGCACATCCTGAGGATTGGCCGGCGCCTGAAAGGTCGTTTTTTGCTTTTCAAAATAAGCCAGTTTTTGAGCGGCCCAGTATTGAGCCAGCGCATCATACTGTAAAGGGGCCTCGGGGATGTAGGCAATCGTATTTTGCCAATGATAACTCCCTTGCAATCCCTCGAGCCGTACACTGGCATCTTGAGAAGTGCTTTGGTAGCGGCCTATCAAATGTATAGGCCGTTTCTTGGTCAAATCGGCAAAAGTAACGGGGTATAAATCCTCCAATACCATGCCCTGGGCACTCAAGGCAAAACGGCTCAGCTGATTATCAGGTTTATCGTGCCAAGCTTGGAATACTTTTTTTAAGCTAGGTACTTGGTCTAAGGCCAAAAGTTCAAAGTCAAAAGAGCGGCTTAAGTCCCGAAGTTCGGGTGAAAAATAATTTTCTTGGGGAGCGAGGCAGTGTAAATACGTGTGTTGGGCGGCGGTGATCAATTGTTCGGCCAAGCCTTTTAATAAACGGGTAGGTTCGGCACTTAAGACTACATAATGGCGGGTACGTAATTCGGGGCTTTGATTCAACATAGCGTCTCGGAGAGATTCCCCCAAATCTACGCGCGTTCCATAGGCGGCGTTTTTCCATAAGTTCAAGCTATTTTGCTTGACGGAGCTGGTCACCAATCGGGGCAAGTCGGAGAGTACCCGCTTATCGTGCCCGTAGAGATAGACATTAAAATAATCTTGTGAGGCCAACTCATTTAACAAGCCCACCACGACATCTCGGTATTGCTTATCTACATCACGACTGGGCTGAGGGGGCACTTCGGCCAGAATAATAAACTCCCGGGGTGTTACGCGCTCTACCTGTGGGGGAGCTTGGACAAAAACTTGAAATAATCCGGAGGTATTTCCCGGACTCGAAGGGCTAAACCGCGCCCCGGTAAGCAAGCTATTCTCTGGGAGCCGAAACCGGAGCTCCAAAGGCTTTTGTAATTCTGTATAATAATAACCCGTTTTAATTTGAGCCCGATGACTCCCCACATAGGCTACTTGAATGGGGTGACTACGGCTCAAAATCTCCTGCACCGGGCCCAAGCTTTGGATATCAATATGGATCCGGGCTGAGTCGCGAGCCCCGATATAAGGATTGGGGATACGGGCTTCTTGCAAAGTGATTTCTGGATTTTGTCCCGACTGGACCTGAGGTATGATTGCGGGTAACTGAAAGCTGTACTCCCCCGAATTACTTTTCAAACGCTCGAGATAGGTCCAGGCGAGCTCTATGCTTTTGCCGGGGGCCAGTCTTTGCACATAGACCATGGTTTTGCCACTATCGCTGGGGCTATTCAAGACTGCGGCTAGCCTTTCGGGCGATACAGGGAGCAATTTAGTGGTTTGCGGGGCAAAAATGCGGGCTTGATAGTCTTGGGTGCCTTCGTATACGTGCAGGTTTGCCAGTATTTTGTCTTCCAAACGGGGCAATGTGATGAGAAACGCTAAGTCTTGAGAGCTGGGGTTTTCGTAGCGGTGGTAGAAGTTAACCGAAGCTATCATGCCTTCCATATGCACCTTCACCTGGACATCGCTCAGGGCAGGGATTGGCCCATTGGGAAAAGCCAAAAGCGAACGTATCTCAGAGCTCATGGAAATATCTTGGGCCAGAAGGCCCCACGTAGCGCTCAATATATAAGCTAGAAAAAAGCTTGCTAATTTATTCATGGAAAAAGCTAAACAAATTCAGTGAAAGTAAGGGCCCTTGCGTAGCACCTTTCGGGATTTTTGCTAAGTATTTAAACAACAAGAAACATGCTAAATTACTGTTTCTTTTAAAAAAAGGCCCTTGCTGAGCTTATTCCAGAATTTTTTTGGTAAAAACGCCCGCCAATTAGGATTTTGGGGAGTCCGGTTTTTCACAAAACTCAGTAAGGGTACCAAATGTAGATTTGGGATGCAAAAAAGCGATGTTTAAGCCTTCAGCTCCGGCTCGGGGACCTTCGTCAATCAGGCGGATGCCTTTTTGTTTGACCTCATCCAGGGCACTTTGAATACCCTCTACGGCCAGGGCCATATGATGAAGGCCTTCTCCTCTTTTTTCAATAAACTTTCCGATAGGGCCATCGGGGTCGGTAGATTCTAGGAGCTCGATTTTGGTTTGGCCTACTTGAAAAAAAGCAGTTTTTACTTTTTGTTCTTTCACTTCCTCTATAGCATAACATGTCATGCCCAATATGTCTTCGTAGTAGCGGATACTGGCTTCTAAGTCTTTGACGGCAATGCCGATATGCTCAATGTGGGTAGCGTTCATGGGTTTCAATATTTTGAAGGTTCAAGGTAGCTAATTTTAAAAATGTAACGTGTTACCAGGATATTTTGTGCTTTTTGGCTGAGGGATAGAGCGTTTGTTTGAGCCCGCCGCTGCTCGTGCGAGGGCCGGCGAGTCGCGAAAGCCCGGCCCCCGGGCACAGATTATAGTTAAGGTATTTAGGTGCTTCCGGGGGACAGCCCCAAAAATATCCCTGTCTAAGTTAATACCAATTCATGGGAAAATAGACCTTAATAATTGGGACAAGGCTTTTGGAGCTAGCTAAAAATAGCTAATTTGGGATTAGATTTTTTTAATGAAGATTCATGAAACCTGACTTTAGCCAAATACCCTTTTCCCTTGGAAACCAGGCCAAGCCCTCCCCATCTACCGAAAAAGGGTGGATGAGTGCCGAGAAAATCGCCATCAAGCCCTTCTACACGGCAGAAGACTTACAAGAAGTGGAGCATTTACACTTTATCGCCGGAAAAGCGCCTTATTTACGAGGCCCCTATGCCACCATGTATGTCCAAAGGCCCTGGACCATCCGTCAATATGCGGGTTTTTCTACGGCCGAAGAATCGAATGCTTTCTATCGGAGAAATTTGGCTGCTGGACAAAAGGGATTATCCGTGGCCTTTGATTTGGCTACCCACCGAGGGTATGACTCAGACAATCCCCGGGTGGAAGGGGATGTGGGAAAAGCCGGGGTGGCTATTGACTCCATCTTGGATATGAAGGTCTTGTTTGAGGGAATTCCCTTGGACCAAATGTCGGTTTCTATGACCATGAACGGGGCGGTTATCCCCATTATGGCTTTTTATATTGTTGCAGCCGAAGAACAAGGTGTGAGCGCAGAAAAGCTAAGCGGGACGATTCAGAATGATATCCTCAAAGAATTTATGGTGCGGAATACCTACATTTACCCGCCCCGGCCCAGCATGCAGATAATCGCCGATATTTTTGCCTATACGTCTCAGCACATGCCGAAGTTTAACTCCATCAGCATCAGTGGCTACCATATGCACGAGGCGGGGGCTCCAGCCGATTTGGAGTTGGCTTATACCTTGGCCGACGGACTGGATTATATCCGAACCGGTTTGGCGGCCGGCCTGGCCATTGATGATTTTGCTCCCCGTTTGTCCTTCTTTTGGGCCATCGGGATGAACCACTTTATGGAAATTGCCAAGATGCGGGCCGGACGTTTGCTTTGGGCCAAGTTAGTCAAGCAATTTGATCCCAAAAACCCGAAATCGCTGGCTCTACGGACCCATTGTCAAACCTCGGGGTATAGCTTAACCGAACAGGATGTCTTTAATAATGTAACCCGTACCTGTGTGGAAGCGCTGGCGGCCGCCTTGGGCCATACCCAGTCTCTACATACAAACTCCCTAGATGAGGCCCTCGCCCTTCCCACCGACTTTTCTGCCCGGATTGCCCGAAATACACAATTGTTCTTGCAGCACGAAACGGGTATCACCCAAGCGGTGGACCCTTGGGGCGGTTCGTATTACGTGGAGCGGCTGACGCATGACCTTTGCCAACGGGCCTGGTCGCTGATAGAAGAAGTGGAAGAACTGGGCGGTATGGCCAAGGCGATCGAGACCGGACTGCCCAAGATGCGTATCGAGGAAGCCGCAGCCCGGAAACAAGCCCGAATAGATGCTGGCAAAGATGTCATTATTGGAGTCAATCGCTTCCCCGCCGAAAATGATAAGGAAATTGATATCTTGGAGGTAGATAATACAGCCGTTCGCCAGGCCCAGTTGGAGCGCTTAGCTCAACTAAGAGCCTCGCGAAACGAAGAATCGGTACAAGAAGTGCTAGGGGCTATTCAGGCTTGCGCCAAAACCGGAGAAGGAAACTTACTAGAACTGGCCGTGGAAGCCGCCCGGCGACGGGCTACACTTGGAGAAATCTCTAAGGCTATGGAAGAAGTCTTTGGCCGCCATAAAGCCACGATTCGCTCCATATCGGGGGTATATGCCGCCGAAGTTTCGGATGATGAAAACTTCCAAAAGGCCCGGGACATGGCCGATGCTTTTGAAAATTTGGAAGGACGCCGCCCCCGTATCTTGGTAGCCAAGATGGGGCAGGATGGCCACGATCGGGGAGCCAAGGTGATCGCTACAAGTTTTGCCGACTTAGGCTTTGATGTGGATATTGGCCCTTTGTTTCAGACTCCGGAGGAAGTATCCCAGCAAGCAGCCGAGAATGATGTACACATCGTCGGGGTGTCCAGCTTGGCCGCCGGGCATAAGACCTTGATCCCCCAGTTGATTGAGCACCTACAAAAGCTCGGACGGGAAGATATTATGGTCATTGTGGGAGGGGTAATCCCACCTAAGGATTATGATTTCCTCTACCAGGCCGGCGTTTCGGGGGTTTTTGGGCCAGGTACTGTAATATCCATTGCCGCCCAAAAGATTTTGGAAGAACTCACAGGCGAAGAAGAAGTGGAGTCATAAGACTAATACCCCTGCCCCTTGGCATAAAAAACATAAATAACCGCCATCAAGAATAAGCATACACTTATGATGGTAAAAATGCGAACTAGCAAACGTAAAATATATTGAGCATTCATAGCAATTGAAGTTTAATGAAAGATCCTTATTCTTCCCAGGCTTTCAATACCGAAGAGGGTATAAATTTCTTTAAAATTTTCTCAAATCCAGGCTTCCACTCCACAAATTTCCAGTCTTGACTACCCGCTTCCCGGACACAAATAAGTTTGTTCACAGCCTGGATAGAGGCCATCAGTGATTGCGTATCATACTGTACGTGCTCTTCCCCATACAGGGCTTCAAACATGGAAACCATAAAGTCACTATACTCCTCCTGGCTTTCCGTACTATCCTCCTGGGCCAACTTTGTGCTGGCCCGGATGTAAGCTTGATACCGCATCAAAGCATAATCGGTATTTTTCTTTTGGATGATATCGCTCACAGAAATAACCCGGCTGCTGTCAGTAAAAAGGCGTTGGGGCGTTTCGTTTGCTCTTTCTTGTAAAGTATTGAGCATAGCTTCCTTACTGATCATACTTTCAAATACCGGCTCGTAGAGATAGCTTATCATTTTTTCAAAACGAGCGGCTTGGAGATGCTCAATGTACTCCCCAAAGGTCTGTTTTATTTCCGGGATATGAGGGGATGTAGCGCTTGTTTGCGCTTTAAGCGAATGTACAACTGGGTATAAGTTGAGTAATATAAACAGGCTAAGCCATCGGGAAACGGAACCAGTATACTTGGGCATATTATTGATCTTTCAAACGAAAACTAGTACTCACTTTTCTAAAGTATGGAACGTATTCTTCAGGATTTTGATTAGTAATTCCTACCATGACGTAATAGCCGCCAGTTTCGGGGTACAGCATCATTAAGTAAAGATTACGAGGCGATCCATCAGGCTCTACTCCGTGGGCAATAATTTCATAGCCCGGGATACCCCCTACTTCTACTTCGTTTTCTTCCTCAATTTGTATATCATTAAAATTTAATTCTTCCAAGCGTTTACGGGTCGTGCCGGGCTGGTCTAGTACAAGAGCCTGGTGCATGGAAGGCCCTACCATATAAAGGGTTTGGTTTTCTGCTTCCGGATCAATTTTGCCTTCGGGGGTAAACATGAGCATACGGGCTAAATTGCGGGTAACCTGTAACTGGGGTTCAAAATGCTCTACAATGAATTCTGAATCGGCCAGTAAATCCAAGTTTTTTTCTGGGTCATACTGGGCAGAGAGGACAGCTTCTTGGATGGCCATGCCCCATTGAGCCGAATCCTCTTCAGGATATATCCCATTGATGAGCACCGTTTCCTCTTCGGCTTCTAAGATAAGAAGGTATTTCAAATACGTCACCCCCAACTGGCTTTGACGGATTTGCATGATCAGGGCTTCCCGTTCTTTGCCCTCAAGACTTTGCTTGTCGATAAGTTCCATCCCTCTACTGGATAAGGCATCCTCGGTAAAACCAACTTTGAGCTGCTCAAAGCTAGCGGGTATGGCAGTCACCATGATACTCACTTGACCTGAGTCTGCCTGAAAACCTGAAAAGCTGGGTGATTGCTCCATCTTTGGGGGAGGAATAAGGGATACCCGGGTACCCGGAACAAGCTGAAGGCTATTCTCTGTACTCTGGGCAAGTAGAGAAGAATTCATGAAAAGGCTGAGGCTGAACGCTCCTAAGAGGCATAATATTGGACGCATATCGAGTATTTTGATAGAAATTTAAATAAAATAGCAATTATTTTGTATACGTAAGGTTCCTAGTTTTTTGTCATAAACCATGCCTTTTTTTAAGAACCTTCCCATATGAGAGTTTCCTAGATAAATAATAGTGTGATAAGATACTTTATCTTGGACAAATGCACATTTTTTTATGGCTTCATTGGCCATAGAAAATACTAAGATTTTAACCTTGTGTTACATATGTCGTATATTTTAGTGTAAAACCAATAGCAAGATATGAAACTACTACAGCGATTCACATGCATTTGTCTCTTGGCTTGCTTGGTTTTTATCCCGAATGCCGAAGCGCAAATCTGGAAAAAAATCAAGAAAAAAGGCAAGGAGATGATCGACAACTCCGTCAAAAAAGAAGAGACGAAAACTACCATCGGTACCCCTGGAAACCCGAGTAATACCGATAACAATTCTTCCGTACAAGGAAAAAAACTTACTCCCCCCGATGTAAATCAACACATCAACGGTGCCGAGACCGCTTGGCAGTCCAATCAGTATTCTAATGCCCGATATGAAATTAAACAAGCCTTGTTGGGTATTGAGATCGAGCTGGGCTACAAGATCCTAGATGCTATGCCTAAAAGTGTAGACGGGATCAATTTTAAGGAAGAACAAGACCAAGTAGTCAGTACGGGTATTGGCTTCGTGGGGCTGGCCGTAGGCCGAGAATATCCTAGCGATAACAAAACCATTGAGGCTGGAGTGTACAACAATTCTGGCATGTTAGCTTCCTATAATGTGATTTTGACCAGCCCTAATTATACGAGTAATGATGGCTCGTCTAAGTCAATTATGGTACAAGGGAACCGAGCGGTTATTCGCTTTGACGGGGACAATGGCTACGAAATTGGAGTACCCTTAGGCCAATCTTCTGTATTTATCCTCAAAGCCGATGGCTATGGTGATGAAAATCAAGTTACCGCCCTGACCAACAGCTTTGATCTAGCCAAAATCAAGTCCTACCTGGGCGAACAGTAAACCTAAAACCTTAAACTGGAGCAAATGAAATTAATGAAATACAGTATTATCTTATCCCTACTTTTTATCGGAAGCTTACACCTAGCTCAAGCCCAAAAGTTGGCCGAAGCCAAAGCCAGTTATGCTTCCGGAGACCTGGAAAATGCCCGCTTTGTCCTTCAAGAAGCCTTGATCGAGTTGGACGAAATCATCGGTAAAGAGATTTTGGCCTTATTGCCCGAAGAACTCGGAGATATGAAAGCCATCCTGGATGAAGACGAAAATGTGGCTACTGCGGCTGGCTTCACCGGTTTGTACATACTTCGCAAATATGCCAATGCCGACGAATCCCAAACCTTGGAGCTTACCATTATGAATGACTCCCCTTTTATGGCCATGGTGAGCGGTTTTATGACTTCTCCAATTGGCGGTATGGTACCCGGACGTAAACGAATTAAAATTGATGGGTATAAAACCATGGTTGAAAAAGTGCAAGATGCTGACCCTACCGAATACAACTTTTTTCTGCCTTTTGACCAATCCTTGCTCACTATGAACTTCAAGGGAGTGAACAGCGAAACCGACGTAACCAATATGGCCAATAAAATCCCTGTGGGCGAGATTGTGGCCATTTCCAAATAATGAGATAGCCTTAAATTAAAAGGCATAGATTACTAGGGGCTGCCCCCGGCGTTAGGGCTTGGTAACATGATTCAAGCTCGGTGGCGCCGGGGTCGGGCTTTCGCTACTCGCTGCCTTTCCCCCACAAGCCCCCACGAGCTCAAACAGGCCGCTCTATCCCTCAGCCAAAGCGAAGCCTTGCCCTTCTTTTTTAACATCTATAAAACATAAGGATACTGGTAGATATGCTGGATTATGCTTAAATTTAGCGTATGAAGAAAACCTTTGCCCTCCTGTGTTTGCTGGTTTTGTTTTTCTCCCAAGCTTTTGCCCAGAGAGCCAAAACCAATCTTATGAC
Organism: uncultured Microscillaceae bacterium; assembly: GCA_963922455.1. GTDB lineage: Bacteria > Bacteroidota > Bacteroidia > Cytophagales > Microscillaceae > CAWUIO01. Next base: position 23,177 of record CAWUIO010000007.1, on the reverse strand, counting down.
CAACCAGCGTCTACACGAAGTATTAAAGGCCGATGTGAAAATACTCGAGCACGAGCCTGGCCTCTGGCGCGTCCAATATCAAGACCTGGTTTTGATGATCATTACCGATTCTAGCCACAACCGGATGCGGATTATCTCCCCTATCGTAGAAGTTGAAAAGCTCTCTCCCGAGATGTATCCCGATATCCTAGAAGCTCAGTTTGACCGGGCTCTGGATGTCAAGTATGCTATTTTCCGCGATGTTGTATGGTCTGTATTTATACATCCCTTAGGCGAATTAAGCCCCCATCAAGTGCGAGATGCCATGACCCAAGTCTACAATGCGGCCTACAATTTTGGAGGTAGCTACACCAGTACCGATTTGATCTATGGGGGATCAGAAGACCCCGAATAAGCCCTGTTTTCTCGCCTCATATTTTTATTCGCCTAGGCTACAATAGGCGATCTTAACAGTATTTTACCACTTGTCTATCCTAGGGGCTGGAGGGATATGCCTATATTTGTGCAAATCTTACTAAGTTTATTTTTATTATGAAAAAGGCAACTTTTATTCTTTTTTTGACTGCATTGGTACTATGCTTCACCGACGCTACAGTGTATGCCCAAAAATTTTCGGGCATGGACAAAAGTCCTCACGATATTTCTTACTATCCTAACCGGGCTCGTCCTGCCGCTAAAATCCGGGTTATTTACGGACGTCCTCAGAAAAAAGGCCGTGAAATCTTCGGTAAACTAGAGGCTTACGGAAAAGTATGGCGTACCGGAGCCAATGAAGCTACTGAAATTAAATTTTACCAAGACGTAAAAATGGGAGGTAAAACCGTAAAAGCTGGGAGCTACTCTCTATTTACTATCCCTAATGAAAAAAACTGGACGATTATCATCAGTACCCAAGTAGATGTTTGGGGGGCTTACAACTATGATGAAAGCAAAGATGTTGCTCGTATTGAAGTGCCTGTACAATCTACCGAAAGTGTAGTTGAAGCCTTTTCCATTGCGTTTAAAGAAGTAGATACCGGAGCCCATATGATTATGGCTTGGGATAAAACGATGGTAGCCGTTCCCTTTGAGTTATAATCTTAGAAACTGTTTAAGTTTAGTTTTTGTCGGCGAAAAGGGTCAGTTTTGGGTTCTGATGAGATCAACAAGGAGCGCATAGCAGCGCTATGGGCGATAAATTTGATGAAATCAGGTTCCCGTATTTCTATTTTAAAATGGCCCTTTGCAGCCCATACAATTAAATTTAAACAGCTTCTTAAGATCCTTTCTTGTAAACATAGCCCCAAGGCCTTTTGTACAGGCTTTGGGGTTTTTTAATATCCTAAAGCTTGTTAAAATTAGATCGGAACCCCAGAGTATGCAACAATTTGGTATGCTATATGTCCATGCATGTAGGTTGAGAGGTTTATTTTAAAGCGTAAACAGGCAAGAATAAGCTGATCTCCTCTTTCTACTCAATATTCTTGACCAAGAAGAACTCGATATTATTGCGTATTAACCATACGGATACTTAATTGCGGATACGAATAGACGCACTTATTTACCTTCTCCTGGATGGAGGCCCCAACATTATGAAGCATTTGGTTCAAGTTATTTTTTTTATGTGGATTTTTGGTTTAGGCTCCTATCCGAAGCTTGCCAATGCCCAAAAGCCTCAGGCTTCTTACCTACCCGGAGATACCATCAGTCGGGATATTTCTGATTTGCAAATTCCTATTCAAATCCCCCTCCAGGCTATGGCCAAGCAGATGAACCAGCAACTCAAGGGGCTTATTTATGAATACGAAGATGATGGAAAAGCAACTGGGGCCCAATACACCTTAAAGATTTATAAGCTGGATGCTATCTCCGTTCGGGATTTTGAAGGGGGGCTTTTAAGTGATGTACCCCTTAAAGTGCGTATAAAAGGGAATTTCCCCTTACAGGCCATGGGAGTCTCCGTAAACGCCAGTGTGGATGAAGAACTCCAATTGAAGGTCAAGCTCCTGAGCCGCATTATTATCAAAAAAGACTGGTCGGTGCATACCAAGACCAAACTTGCCGACTACGAATGGCTTAAAACACCCTACATCAAAGTAGCTTTTATTAAAGTGCCTATGACCACTTTGCTCGACAAGGTAATTGAGGCCCAAAGTCCGGCCATTAGTGAGCAAGTAGATGCTGAAATCACGCGCCATTTACACATTAAACCCATTTTGGAGAGTATTTGGAAAGAATTTCAAACTCCTTGGCCTCTAGCAAGCTGGGGTGAAGATAAGACTTGGCTGCAGTTTGCCCCTCAGGCGCTTTACATAAGCCCCTTAAAAATTCAAAAAGACACCCTATCGGCTACGATGCATATCCGCGCTTTTTGCGAAGCTGCACTGGCTAAGGGAGTCAAATCGGGGAAAATATCCCCACTTCCGGAATTAAATCGTCAAGACTCCATCGGGGATGCGGTAAGTCTGAATATTCGGGGGCAAGTAAGTCGCCAACTTGCCCGAGAAAAAGCCCGGGAAATTTTTGTGGGCCAAACGTATTCTTTTCGAAAAGATAAATACAAGGCAGAATTACAAGATTTACATATTTACGGGAGCGCAGGCAAGACCGTGATCGAAATGGACCTCACCGGAAGTGTTAAGGGAAAAATGTACCTAATTGGCATTCCCAAATATAATCCGGGTAAGCAGCGTTTGGAAATTACGGATTTTAGTTATGTATTAGATGGGGAAACCAAGATCTCCAAATTTGTGCGCTGGCTTTTTGCCAAAAAGATCAAAAAAGAGTTAAGGGGAGCTGCCGAAGACATACTGAATCAACAAATACAGGACCTCCGCGAAGATATTAGCAAGAGCTTAAATGCCTACGAATTAAATGAGTACAGTACATTGTACGGCAGTACTCAAGATTTCTATTTTGAGGATATAAAACTCCAAGATTCCAAGATTTTTGCCCGCATTCGCTACCGGGGCCGCTTGTCCTTGTTGCTCAAAGACTATGGCTTTGAAGAAGATTAAACTTCCAGTCATTTAATTACTTCTAGATAGCTTAGGATCAGTAAGTTGATTTGTAGGAAATTCCTTTTCTTTGCCAAATACAACTCGAATTGTCTATGAATTTTGCCAAAATAACCGGTCTAGGTTTTTACGTCCCCGAAACCGTCGTGACCAATCATGATTTGGAAAAGCTGATGGATACCAGCGATGAATGGATCACCGAACGCTCCGGTATCAAAGAAAGACGCTTTTTTACCGAAGGGAAAGATACGGTCTCTAATATGGGGGCCCGGGCGGCCAAGATCGCTATGGAACGAGCGGAGGTAGAACCTTCCGATATTGATTTTATCATATTTGCTACCCTGAGTCCTGATTATAATTTCCCGGGTTCGGGGGTACTCTTGCAAAGAGAGTTAGGTTTTGGCGAAATTGGGGCCTTGGACGTTCGGGCCCAATGTTCTGGTTTTATTTATGGACTTTCTATTGCCGACCAATACATTCGTACCGGGATGTATGAAAATATCCTATTAGTCGGCGCCGAAATTCAATCCAACATTTTAGAAACAAGCAATCGCAACCGCGACTTTGCGGTCTTATTTGGCGATGGGGCCGGAGCGGCGGTAATCCAGAAAACCCAAGACGCTGAGCATCGCGTACTTTCCACCCACATGCATTCCCAAGGTAAGTATGCCGAAGATCTTATGCTTGAGCACCCCGGTAGTAAGCTCAAAGACCGGATGTCTCCCCAAATTATTGAGGAAGGAAAGCACCTGCCCTTTATGCGCGGGAATATGGTCTTCAAACACGCCGTTAAGCGTTTCCAAGAAGTAATTCACGAGGCTTTACATCACAACCATATGAGCCTGGAAGACATTGATATGTTAGTACCCCACCAAGCCAATTTACGGATCGCCGAGATGGTACGCCAGCAATTAGGCCTTTCGCCAGACAAGGTCTATAATAATATCCAAAAATACGGAAATACCACCGCCGCAACCATCCCTATCTGCCTTAGCGAACTATGGGAAGCCCAGAGACTCAAATCTGGGGATATCGTATGCTTGGCTGCCTTCGGTAGTGGGTTTACCTGGGCTTCGGCGCTTATTCGTTGGTAATTTGACTAGGCCCCTCCCCAGGAGGCATTTTTCTGGTTTTTTCGCGGATAATTTGACTATTCGGCGCGTGTACCCGAAAATAGTCAGGGCGGCTGTAATGACCAACGGGGTCAAAATCGTAGCGGGCCCTTACGACATCCTCCATATCCAAATCCCGAATGAGCATGCCCTCTTGGTCAATTAAAGGGCCGGCCAGGATCTCGCCCAGGGGGGAGACAATCATGCTCCCTCCCCGGCAAGTTATGGGTTCGTCCGGATTCATCCATTCTAAAATATCCGGAGGATAATCTTCCTTTCTCATCCATTGGTTACTAGACAAAACAAAACAGCGGGCCTCACACGCAATGTGTTGCATGCTCGCAAACCAGGTATCCCGGGCATCGGCGGTGGGAGCTAAGTAGAGGTCTATACCGAGTTGATACAAGGCCATTCGGGCCGAGGGTAGGTAGTTTTCCCAGCAGATTAGCCCTCCCATCCGGGCCAGGGAACTGTGAATGGCCACGGGGGCGGCTTCCTGACTATCGGCCCATACCAGTCGCTCGGAGCCAGTGGGTTTTAGCTTGCGGTGGCGCCCTAGGTACCCGGCTTGGGGCGAAATGTACACCATACTGCAATACAAACTCCGGTTGACCGGGTCTCTTTCGGTAATGCCCAAGACCAAAAAAACTTGGTATTTTTTTGCCCAATTTTCCAACTGGCTTAGTGGCACGCTTGGGATTTCTAGGCTATTTTCCCAGTATTTCAAATACAAGTCTCGTCCCTCAGGCTTCCGAAAACCGATCTTGGTGGCAAAGTCTAAGCCCCGAGGATAACCTGGAAGGAAGGATTCGGGAAATAAAACCAGTTGACACGATACATCGGCGGCTTGCTGGAGGAAATGCTGTACTTTTTCCAGCCCCCCGGCTAAGTCAAAAAATACCGCACTGCTTTGCACGACACCTACCCTAACTTTCATCATGGCTTTTTATTTAAGAAGGCCAATATAAAAAATATGCCGGAAGCTCTGCTGAACTTCCGGCATAATTAAGCAAAAGGGATAGACTTATTGTACCCAAACCTTTTTGACTTCGAAGGAATCTTCGGTTTGCATTTTAATCAAGAACTGCCCCGCAGGCAATTGGAAGGATAAATTTTGCTCGCGCCCTTCGCGGATCATGCGTCCTTGCAAGTCATAGATTTGGAAGGATCGTACCGCACTATTGGCCAAGGATACCCACGTCTGGGCCGGTAGCGGATTGGGTATCTGTACCCTTTCTCTATCTTGCGGGGATTGATAGTATATTGGGGCGCTTGCATAAGGAACTTCTTCGTCTGAGCGTACCTGATAATATCCGGTTTTACTTAGCATGTAGTTATATTGATGGCTGCCATCTCCTTGACCCGGTATATACGCTAACACATCCCAGTTAACACCGTCTGATGAATAAAGAAGCTCATATCCCCGTACCTCAGTTTCTTGTACTTCCCAGTAAAGGTCGGCATCGGCTATTTCCATAGAAAGTAAGCGAACGGGCAAAGAGCCTGAACCGGTACCGCAAACGGGATTGGGGTTGGTTCCATCATTAAGAATACAGACATTGCTATTGATTTGGTCACTGCTAGCCCCATTAAAAAAACGCAACTGAGCCGTTGATCCACTGCCTAAAGTTACGGTGCCAAAACCGGTTATTATAGGGGTAGTACCGCGTATGTATATATCATCTGTCAGGTTAATATTGCCTTCAAGATAGGTAACACTATACCCTTCCATGATATAATCGTCTTTTACGGAAAAGTTAGCCCCCGAATATATATACACTTGGGCATCCCGGTTTATAAAATCACGGTTGGCATCAAATGTACCGTAGACTTCCATTTGATTACTAGAGCCGACGAGGGTAGCCGTTCCATTCGAGGTGAATTTTAGAGTGGCTCCTGACTCAATGGTGATATCAGCCATGTGTGTATAGTTGGCCGTAAGCGGGAAAGTAACCTGGTCACCTGATTGTACTACCACATGATCGTTGGGACCTGGAGTGGTGATAGAAGCTGGGCCGCCTGGGCTCAAAGACCACGTGTTGGCTGTATTCCAATTTCCGTTTTTACGGGAATAGTAGGTTTGTGACTGAGCCGTAAAACTAAACAAGAGAAGCACCACGCATACGAGATAAGATATCTTTTGGTATTGCTTTACGGGGTAAGGATCTGGATCTTTTTTATCCTGGGCATTTTCTTTATTTGGTACGAAATCTTTCATGGGTTTAAAAATGTTTGTGTGTTGTTTTGCTATAATCGCGCACAGCATGTTGAGCAAATCTAACTCCTTTTAGCTTACTTCTTGTTGCTATGGCTTTGTTAAAAATGTAAATAACTGATTTACAGAATTTTAATTAAAAAAGGCGATAGTTGTCAAAGCAATGAGTATTTTCTTATTTTCTCAATTTGGGAATTTGTTCTAGAATATAAAATAAAACCCAGCCTGCTTTCTTACCTCTTGGCTTAGGGATAGAGCGGCCTGTTTGAGCTCGTGTAAGCCCTGCGGGGAAAGGCAGCGAGTAGCGAAAGCCCGGCCCGCGCTTGTACTAAATGTCTCTATTTCCAATTTTTTGATAGCGCGGGCAAGCCCCCACTTAAAAAAAAATTACACTCTTGTAATGAATGCCCGCCGTTCACGTAAGCAGGAAAAAGAAAAAACCCATGTGTATGAATTGCTTTAAAAATTTATTTGTTCTCGGATGCCTGCTGGGCCTGCCCGCTTTTCAAGCCCTGGCCCAAACATCTGAAGATAAGACCTTGTCTCCCTATTTCTTAGTAAAAGGGGATAAGCCCGGAGTAGATGTGATGCCTCTCAAAGCTACAGAGGCCCAAGTGCAAATTTCGGGGGTGATTGCCGATGTGGAAGTAAAACAGGTCTACGTCAACGAAGGGGAGCAAACCCTGGAAGCGATCTATGTATTTCCCGGATCAACCCGAGCTGCGGTATACGGGATGACGATGCAAATTGGTGAACGCCGCTTGGTGGCCAAGATTGAGGAGAAACAAAAGGCCCGTGCCCAGTACGAAACCGCCAAAGAAGAAGGAAGAACGGCCTCGCTTTTGGAGCAACTCAATCCCAATGTGTTCCAAATGAATGTGGCCAATATCCTCCCAGGCGACTCTATCACGGTAAGCCTGCGCTATACCGAGCTTTTAGAACCCAATGCCGGGGTTTATGAGTTTGTGTACCCTACCGTAGTTGGGCCCCGCTATTCGGAAAGTTTAGCAAATGACCCAACTGCCAGTGATAAATGGGTGCAAAATCCCTATTTACAAGAAGGAGAAGCGCCCAATTACACCTTCGGCCTGCAAGCCCGCATCCAGACGGGAGTGCCTATTCAGGATATTACCAGTACCAGCCACGAGGTAGATATTACATTTAGAGGCAAGGAGCAGGCAGAGATTCGCTTGGGCAAAAAGGAAAAGTTTGCCGGAAACAAAGACTTTATCCTACAATACCGCCTAAGGGGCGGGCAAATTGAAACCGGACTACTCCTGAGTGCTTCCGAAAATGCCGTAGCCGACGGTTCGGAAAACCGTTTGGGAGGGGGAGAAGACGAAAACTTCTTCCTACTCATGATGCAACCTCCCAAGCTGCCCAAGCTGGAAGACATACCGCCCCGAGAATACGTATTTATTGTAGATGTCTCGGGTTCTATGCACGGCTTTCCCTTGGGTGTGTCTAAAAAGTTGCTCAGAGATCTCATTGGCAACTTACGCCCCAGCGACCGCTTCAATGTGATGCTTTTTGAAAGCAGCAACCAGATGATGTCGCCCGAATCCTTGCCCGCCAACGAAGCCAATATCCAAAAAGCGATTGAGGTGATCGAGCAGCAAAGAGGCAGTGGGGGGACCCGCCTGATGCCCGCCTTGCAAGAAGCCCTCAACTTTAAAGAAACCAAAGATTTTTCTCGCAGCTTTGTGGTGATCACCGATGGTTATGTTACCGTAGAGCGGGAAGCCTTTGACCTCATCTCTAATAACCTCAACGAGGCCAACCTCTTCGCGTTTGGCATAGGCTCCTCGGTAAACCGCTACTTGATTGAGGGGCTGGCCCGGGTCGGTTTTGGCGAGCCTTTTTTCCTAACCCAGCAATCGGAGGCCAAAGCAATCGGAGATAAATTTCGTCAGTATATCGAGCAGCCCGTACTCACCAATATACAGATCGAGTACCAAGGCCTCGATGTCTACGATGTGGAGCCCCGGTATATCCCTGATGTATTTGCCGAAAGGCCTATTTTGGTCTACGGGAAATTTAAAGGCGCTGCGCAAGGGAGTATTACCCTAAGGGGCAAGAGTGGAAACAAGCCCTACACCCAGACGATTTATGTGAGCAAGTCTACAGCCCAAGAAAATCAAGCCTTACGCTACCTCTGGGCCCGCAAACGAATCCAACGCCTGGATGATTACCGCAAATTGAGCCCCGGGAGGCAGGATGATAAAATTAAAGAAGAAGTTACTCGTTTGGGGCTCGAGTACAATCTGCTCACGGCATACACGTCCTTTATCGCCGAAGATACCGAGGTACGCAATGGCCAAGGAAACTCCCTTACGGTCAAGCAGCCCCTTCCCATGCCGGCCGGGGTAAGCAATCAAGCCCTAGGTACTAAGAGCGGTAACCCACGCAAGTATAAAAAAGTGACCGGTTCGGTAGAAAGGTCCTTTGATGAGTCTGATGAAGAGGAGACTATATCATTGTCCCAAGATATTCTTATAGAGCAGGAAGAAAATAAGCCCGTACCGGTGGTGGGTATCACTTGGGTTTCGGGAAAAGCCAGTCCGCCTAGCACTTTGGATGCCTTGAAAAAACACTTGCGCCAGTTTCAAGACTTATCTTCTTATCAAGGGGAAGTCCTGATCCGCTTTGAAGTGAGGGAAGATGGCAGTCTAGGGGCTTTCCAAATCTTGAAAAGTCCTCACCCTAATGTAGACCAAACTTTAATTCAAGCCCTCAAAAGCTCGGGTACTTGGAACCCTGCCCAGCGAAAAGGCAAGAAACAAAACACTAGGGTTACCTTGCGCCTGCAATTGCCTTTGCTCTAAGCGTTTTTAGAAATACAGTTATTACAGGTCCTTGGGTTTTCCTGAGGGCCTTTTTTTATACATGATGCATGTTTGGGGCTGCCCCCGGCGTGTAATTATGTGCCAAAAAGAGCTAAAGTAGCGCCGGGGTCGGGCTTTCGCGACTCGCCGGCTTGCCCCCAGCCAGCGGCGGGCTCAGACAAACGCTCTATCCCTCAGCCATAGGAAGAAGAGAGGGGAGAGAAGCGAGGTATTAAGCGGTGAAGGGCTTTTGCTTGGCCAAAAAAGTTTTGCCGTCGCACCTTACAGGCATTGGTCATGCCCGCGTGCGCATAGTACAGCCAGTGGCGGGCTCAAACAAACGCTTTATCCCTGAGCTGATGATGGAAAACTTCTCTGTAAAAAACAAACCCCAGGCACCGTACCTGGGGTTAAGGGAGAATCATACGTTATTCCAGTAAGAGGCCTACTGTGTGTGCATTTTTTTGCTCTGCGCGTGGATTTTCTTGTTGTCTTAGCAAGGTTTGGGGAAGTAAAAAACCCCAAAAAAAGGATCATACGATGTGTTTGCTAAATCTCACTTAGTATATACCCATAAGTGTACCAAAGTGAGCCCTTTCCTACATAAGCAAGTTTTTTAAGAGGTTTTAGAAGGTTTTTTAGGGTTCATTTAGCAAACAAGTGAGAAATTAGGCCAAAAACAAGCTTTTTAAAAAGGAGTAAAAAAAAACCTTGCTCATAACTAAGTAAGAAATGAGCAAGGTTTGGACAAAAATTCCAATAATTGGACAGGTATTGTCTTACTATTGTTCGGTTTGGTCAATATAGATCGCAGGGATACTCTTCTGGCTCACCAAACGGTTGAACTTTGGTACATCATTTTGAATCACCTGTTTGAGTTGGCCCAAGTGATTGTCTATTTGTTGTACCAAGTCCTTTTTCACCTCCTTCATCTGCTCCGTAGGAGGATAGAATCCATTGGATGCGTAACGGGACAAGGCACTCAACTTATTATTCAAGCGAATAGGAAAGTTTAAGGGGTCTTGACGGCTTCGGTTTTTGGTTTGGTACAAAGCTTCCTCAATCTTGCTAAGTTTTTTATTGATTTCCTTGGCCGTATTGCGAATATCCTCATACTGTTCCGCATTTTCTTTTGGCAAACGATCGGTAAAGCCTTTAATCTGCGAGCGTACCTGACGGATCTGGATGATTCCTTCGTGGGTCTCACTAAGCTTTTCGTGTACCGAAAGCAAGAAGTCCTGCTGGGCTTTGAGATCTGCATCACTTGACTCAATCCGCGGATCTTTCACTACGTCAAATTCCTGGGTCTGGGAATTGCCATCGACGGTGAGCTTCACTTGGTAGGTTCCGGGAGTAATCTTAGGCCCAGTAGTCCCTCCAGCCCATAAGATCATCCCTTTAAACTTGGTGGCATCTGGGTAACGCATATTCCAGATAAAACGGTTGGCCCCGGTTTTAGCTTTCAGCTTTCCTACCGGGTTATTGACCGGATCGGCATTCTTATCGTTCACCGAGCTAAATTTCCGGATGAGTTTGCCTGCTTTGTCCATAAACTCAAGCGATACCTTACTACTGTCGTTCATGTCTTTCAAGTAGAAGTGTACAGCTACCCCACCGGGAGGGTTTTGTCCATTAAACTTGGTATTGGTACGGCTACCACCCATGCGATTATAAACGGGTTCGGGTTTGAATAAGTGCATAGACTTATTAGCCAGTTCAGGTCCCACTTGATGGAGCATAGAAAGGTCATCCAAGATCCAGTAGCTTCGTCCCTGCGTGGCCGCAATGAGGTCGTTTTCTTTGACGGCCAAATCGGTGATAGGTACTTGAGGGAGATTTAATTGCAAAGCTTGCCAATTGCCTCCATTATTGAAGGAAATGTACACGCCATACTCAGTACCGGCGTAGAGGATTTCGGGTTTTACGGGGTCTACCCGGATTGCCCGGGTAAAATGCATGGGGTCAATGCCGGTATTGATGGCTGTCCAGGTTTTGCCATAATCGGTGGTTTTGTACAAATAAGGCTTAAAGTCATCCAACTTGTAGCGCGTACCGGCAATGTAGCAGGCCCCTTTTTGGGTAGGATGGGGCTCTACGCAGTTGATCATCGTCCACTCAGGCATGTTGGGAGGGGTAACATTTTCCCAATTTTGCCCGCCATCCCGGGTAACGTGTACCAATCCGTCATCTGAGCCAACCCAAAGTACACCTTTTTCTACCGGAGATTCGTCGGCGGCAAAAATGGTACAGTAATATTCTACACTCGTATTATCCTTCGTGATGGCCCCCCCCGAAGGACCTAACTTAGTCGAGTCGTTTCTGGTTAAGTCAGGACTGATCGCCTCCCAGCTTTGGCCTTCGTTGGTAGACTTAAATAAGACATTAGCGGCAGTATATAAGGTATTCGGGTCGTGACGAGAAAAGAAAATGGGGAAGTTCCACTGGAAGCGGTACTTTAAGTCCTTAGCGCCCCAACCCATAGGGTTATCGGGGTACACGTCGACCGAACGGCTATTACCGGTTTCGTGATCGATACGGACTAAAAATCCGTCATAAGATCCCCCGTAGACAATATCTGGGTTTTTAGGGTGGGGGGCAATATGAGCACTTTCTCCTCCGGCGGTGGGTTCCCAGTCTCTTTCGGTGATGCCTCCTCGGTCGGTTCGGCTGGCAATCCGTACGGTCGAGTTATCCTGTTGCCCGCCGTATAAGCGGTATGGGAAATGATTATCGGTAACGACCCGGTAAAACTGGGCCGTAGGTTGGTTGTAATAGGTAGAAAAGCTTTCTCCATTATTCATGGTTATTTGGGCACCTCCATCATCGGCTACGGCATAGTAGTTGGCGTTGTCCGGGTTGATCCACATATCGTGATGATCACCGTGTGGGGTACTGATAGATTCGTAGGTTTTTCCACCATCTTTTGATTTGTGGAACTGTACATTGAGTACATACACTACATCTTCATTTTGGGTATCCGCATAAATCCGGGTGTAATACCAGGCTCTTTGGCGTAATTTACGCTCATCGTTTATCTTTTTCCAGGTTTTTCCGGCATCATCCGAACGATAAACCCCACCAGCTTTGGCTTCAATGATAGCCCAAACCCGGTTAGAGTTTACGGGCGAGACCGTTACTCCACTAATTCCCCAGGTTCCTTGGGGAAGTCCTTCGGCTTTATCGTTTAGCTTTTCCCAAGTATCTCCGCCGTCGGTACTTTTCCAAAGAGCCGATCCTTCTCCCCCACTTTCTAAGCTATAGGGAGTACGTAGAATTCTCCAGGTGCTAGCGTACATAATTCGGGGGTTGTTGGGATCTAGAACTAAATCAACCGCTCCGGCTTGCTCATTAACGTAGAGAATATTTTCCCAAGTTTTCCCGCCATCTTTACTTCTAAAAACGCCTCTCTCTTGGTTGGGGCCAAACAGGTGGCCCATGGCAGCCACGTAAACTAGATTAGGGTTCTTGGGGTGTATCCGGATGCGTGGAATATGACGGGTGTCTTTTAGACCCATAAAAGACCAAGTCTTTCCGGCATCTAGCGATTTCCACACTCCATCTCCGTGGGAAACATTTCCGCGAACGGTCACTTCACCACCACCCACGTAAATGACATTGGGGTCGGCTTCACTTACCGCTACGGCCCCAATAGAACCGCCAAAATACCCATCCGAGATGTTTTCCCAACTTGAGCCGGCATCATTGGTGCGCCACACGCCGCCGCCAGTAGCTCCCATATAGTATAAGTGGGGCTTGCCGGGCACCCCAGCAACGGAGGCAGAGCGTCCTCCTCGAAAAGGGCCAACATTCCGCCATTGTAAAGATTTGTAATAATCTTCTTGGTAGGTGGTGTTTGTATTTGTGCTTTGTTTATTACGTCTTTGGGCCCAAACTGGATTGAGGCCCAGGCTTAGCAGAAGGAAAGCTCCCAGTAAGCCCATAAAATAGTTTGAGTAAATTCGTTTCATATGTTTTGAGTTAGTACCCGAGTTTATTTGAGATAAAATTTAGGAAACAATTTTTAGCCAATTAAAATATGGAAAAACTAAAAAAATATAGCAAAGAACAGCCTTTAAATAAGATGAAGCCTGGATCCAATCAAAGGCTGATTCTATTATAGTGCTTTAATCTTGATGTTCTTAAAATAGACTTTATCGCCATGATCTTGCAGAAGGATGTGGCCTTTTGGCTTTTTGGCAAAATCGGCCATTTCGGCAAATTTACTATTTGTAAAGATCTCATTCCAAGAATCATCGCCAATGGTGTATTCTACCACTAAATGCCCATTTTGCCAGTGCTGTACTTTATTGTTTTGCACTCTAAGGCGAATTTTATTCCATTCACCTGCTGGTTTTACACTCACAAAGCGGCAAGCGATCATATCATACAAATCGCCGGAACGGTGCTTGGGGTATCGGGCATCGGGGTGGGCTGCATCATCCAAGATTTGCATTTCAGGCCCGGTAAACCAGCCCGGTGCGTCTTCTCGTTCTTGTACTCGGTACATAATTCCGCTATTTCCCCCTGGGCTAATTTTCCATTCAAGCTTAAGCTCAAAGTTTTCGTATTGTTCATGGGTGAGCAAGTCGGTGTTTATATCTGATGTAGCTGGGCTAAAGGATAAGACCCCGTTTTGCGCTTGCCAAGTAGTTGCGGCTTGTTTTTGCCCGTAAGAATGCCAGCCATCTGTCGATTTTCCATCAAATAAAAGTTTCCAGCCTTCTTGTATTTCATCTGGGCTGAGTGTATTGTCCACAAGGTTGTTTGGGGAGTCCTTGGTAAAGCCCGGTTTATTGTTGGGGATGTTATTCATGGTATACCAACATTCGGTACTCCATAGCTCATGATCTTGCACACTGACAAAGTGGTTTAAGATTCTAAGGTATAGCAAATGCTCGGCCTTCATGCCCTCTATTTCTAAAAACACTTTTTTGCGGTCATCCGATAGGTGCACCGAAGTAATGGAGAGTTGCTCTTCATCCATTTTGGGGCCACCATAGTTTTGTGTGGGTTGGTACCACCACTGTTTTACCAAGTAATCCTCAGGAGAACCTCCCTCGCCGACCTGTAATGCTTCGGTAAACTCAATTTCCAAACCATTGCTACGGGCACTTACGTGAAGCATTTCAAAGGTTGATTGGCCATTGTAGCTTATCTTTTGCAAGGCAAACTGGCCCATTTTGCCCTCTACGTAGTGTCCCCAGTTTCCATTTACCCCAATTCCTCCCAGGTATAATGCACCATCGGGTCCGTAGGCAAAGCGATTTATACCGGCTTCCATTCCTTGAGTAAAGCGGAACAAAGCGCCTTGGTAGGCCCCATTTATTTTTTCAGGATAGATGCGTTTAAGTCCACCGTGGGTTACTTCGGCTACGATCATTTGCCCGGCATATGGCCCATCGTTTAGGAGCCCAATCTGGGCTGGGGAATTTCCAATCTCATCTTGCGGCATCCACACTACAGGTAAAGTAGGTTTGAGATCGGCGGTACCTGCAAAGTCTACGGAACGTGAACCATAAAACGCCCCTTCTTGCACGTGCACCACTTTACTGGCCGGTAGCCAGTCACCTTGATTGTCGGCATTGAAGATTTGTTGGTCTACCCCGATCCCGATGCCATTGGGGGTACGCATTCCGTGGGCGAGAAAATCAATATCCCCGGTTTTGCGGTTTATCTTAAAGATTTTGCCTCGATCTACTATTTGAGGATTGGCACTGGCACCCCCGGGAAGTATAGCCGTGGCCAAAGCGCCATAAAAATATCCCTCTTGAAATGCTAGCCCAAAGGCAAATTCGTGGAAATTGGCCGAGACTTTCCAATTGTTACAAATGTTCTGGTAGGTATCGGCTACTTGATCGCCATTTTCATCGATCAGTTGGGTAAGTTCTTGCTTTTGTAACACGTAAATTTCATCTTCTACCACTTTTAGCCCCAAGGGTTCGGCCAGTCCCTGGGCAAATAGCTTTACTTGAATTTTCTCGGGATCGTCTTGATCAAGGCCACTTAAAATATATACAGAACCCGTAGAATCCCAAGTGCTGACTACCAAACGGCCATCGGAGAGAAAATCCATGCCGGCTACTTTGGGTTGAAAACTATCAGGCCGGGCTTGTTTTAGGTCAAAACTGGGATGTACGGCTTCCAGAGGAAATTGATCTCCGGGTATTCTCTGCCCCCGGTAGGTGACAACTAATTCCTCCGTTTCGGTGATAAGGTCTTTGGATTCGTAACTAAAGAGTTCTTTAGGAACATTATCAAAGCGTTCATCCCCGGGAGCTTTCCAGCGAAGTACGCCAAACCAACTATCACCAGAGTTGGGAGGGTTACCTGTACCCCGGAAATAGCGCATGGTGAAGGGATATACACCCGCTTCCAGGGACAGCTCAGCTTCGGGGCTTCCTGCCCAGCCCCCTTCGTGCCATCCGTCAAAATCAATGACTTTTTTGTTGTCCAAAACGAAGTCAGAACCTCCATAATTATTGCGGGTAAGGAAGGTATAGGTGCCCGTGCGGGGAATATGGAGCTTACCCTTTACCACGGTTAGGAAATTATCTTGCAAGGGTTTTACAAAATTATGATTGATTAAAGCTCGGTCTTTCACTTCTGATTTTACGGGCTTTTGGTCGGCCTTGGGCTTGGGGAGAGCTTCTAAGGTTTCAAAAAACTGATAAACGTGGACTACCACCCCTTGATTGGGAAGGCCTTCCATTTCATTGGTGAGTTCTTCTTTATCTAAGGCAAGTACATACTTGGCGAGCATCTCAGCTTGAGCATAATCCAAATTGGGATGGGCATTCATGGCGGTTTCTCCCCATACGCCGGCTCCCCCATTTAATATTTTGTTGCTGAGATATTCTACGTTTTTAAAGGTGTTGTCGTACTTTTTGGCAATTGTAACATAGGCAGGGCCGATGGTTTTTTCGGTTTCATTGTGGCAACTGCGGCAGTCACTTTGCTCAATAATGGCTTCGGGGCTCAAAGCTAGGGCCTTATTTTCTTGGATGTAGCTAAGGGCATCGCTTTTAAAATAGCTACGAACTATGGCCATTTGATTGGCCTTTATATGGAGCAGGCCGGATATATCCAATACATCCTGGCCTTGAGCATTTCTTTTCTTTTCTTCCACGGTCGTAAAATCCCCTTGCACATCCAGCCCACCTTTGGGCAGGGTATTGCTAATTTGAAGGGGAAGTGTTATATCCAATCCTTCGGGAACGTTGCGGGCCATAAAGCTTCGCTCTAGGCCTGGGTTACCCTCGGCATCTTGTATAAACTCGGGGCCTTCGCTTATTTCAATTTCTGAGCCGTCGGCTAAGATTAATTGGTGGATGAGCCGAATCTGGCCATTTTCCAACTTGTGGCCAAAGTACTGATAGGTATATTTTTGGGGCGTATCGCCTTTTTTAATTTCCCATGCACTTGTGAGGGGGTTTTCTAGATATGTAGCCCCTCGGCTCGTGGGTTGCGGGCCGTGCCGGGTAGTATAAACCGCTCCGTCTAAATTAACATCGCCCCGCCATACTTTATAAAGTGCCCCCGTTTGGGTATGGTAGGCTGCCCAGAGCTCTTCGTGAAGCGCAAGGGTTAACATACGTGGCTTTTCATCAAGTACCGAACGGAAAAACCAAGGGCTATGCGGACGATCAGGACCTTGATGGGTTTGCGATTGTTGGCAAGATGCTAGACTCAGGATCCCTAGGAGGATGAGAACCCCAGGTGCGAATTTCATTTTCATAGTTTAGTGATTAATCAAGATTCCGGTGGATGATGTACCGGTATGAGTTGTGCTAGCAAGTTAAAGATATTGTACAAATTTCAATAAGAAATTTACAGGATTATAAAATTTCTAGGGGCAGCCTTAGGGGATATGGGCCGAAAACTTGGCTTAGGGATAGGCGCCCGTATGGGCCAAGACCCCCGCTGCTTGTGCGTTGGCCGGCTTGGCAGCCTAGCCCGGCCTGCGCGGGTAGATATGTCTTCGTGAGTAAGCCAATTTGTATGCGCAGGCAAGCCCCAAATCGCTTGTATTGATTCTTATGTCTATTTTAATAAATTTTTAACAAATGTATCCATGTATAAGCAAGGGCTTGATTTTCTTCCATAAATCTTGGTTTTTGTTCAAATACGCAGGCTGAGTTTTAAAAGAGACTCTTTGGGTTTTAGAGGGAAAGTCCAAAGAAAAAACGGCTAAGATGGAATAAATGCTTGAAAGTTGTAGAATAAGCTGTAAGTCTTACAAGAAAATGTTTAATGTTTTACTTGTTTTATAAAACAAAATGCTTTTCAACGAAACAATTGGGCGGGCTTTTGTTTAATTATGCTGGGTATAAATCTGAGGATTTCTCCAAATTCTCTACAGATTCTATCCATACCTTTAATCTACATTATAACCGAACAAGGCATGAGAAGTATCATTACCATTCTATTTTTTTTATTAGTTATTCCTATCTGTCCTTTATCAGCCCAAAATACGGAGAATGCCCAAGTAAAAGGCCAATTACTTCAGGCCGGAGAAGGCGAGGTGCCGGTATCATTTGCCAATGTGGTTTTGATTAATCAAGGCGACTCCAGCCAAGTTGCTGGAACCATTTCGGATGAGTCGGGTAGTTTTAGTTTGGACAATATTCCTTATGGCAACTACATGTTAAAAACCTTCTTTATTGGTTACGAAAACCAGGAGGTTCCCTTGGAAATAAATGCCGACAATGCTAAGCTAGACCTAGGTAAAATAAGGATGGTTTCTGGGGATACGGAGTTGGAAACGGTGTTTGTCACGGCCGAAAAAGAACTGGTGACGCAAACAGAAAGTGGCATAGTCGTAAATGCCGACGCCAGTTTGACCCAATCGGGAGGTACCGTAGCCGATATTTTGAGAAATGTTCCATCGGTAACGGTTGATGTGGATGGGAACGTTACCTTGCGTGGGGGAAATCCGAATGTATTGATCAATGGTAGAAACTCTGGACTAGCGGGTAATGGCCGCTCGGCTACCTTAGATCAAATTCCGGCCAGTGCGGTTGAATCTATTGAAATAGTGAATAACCCCGGAGCCAAATATGATGCCGATGGTGTGGGAGGGGTAATTGATATTAAATTAAAGAAAGAAGCCAATCAGGGTAGCAATTTGATCGTGGAAGCAGGAGCCGGAAATGCTCAGCAATATAATGGCGCATTGCGCTTAAACCACCGCAATAAGAATTATAATCTTTTCGGATCGTATGATGTACGTCACCGACGCCGTAATGGAGAAGGCTTTGCCGACCGACAAAACTTCAATTCTGATGGCTCAACAGATTATCTAGTGCAATATCGGGATATTGTTTCTGACCAGATTACTCACAACTTTCGCTTGGGCGGAGATTATCAAATTAGCCCCAAGACCAACTTAGGAGTTGAGTTATTGTATGGTATCGAAGACGAATCGGATGATGAAATTCTTACCAGTGAATTCTTAGATGAAAACCGGATGCTGGAAGAAATTAGTTTGCGGGATAATACAGAAACCGAAGACAATCAAGTATGGGAATACGCTTTGATTTTTGAACGGAAGTTTAAAAAACGAGGCCAAAGTTTGAAAGCTTCCTTGACAAATACCAATCGGGATGAAGTAGAAAACAATCAGTTTTCTACGAACAGCTTTTCAGCTGATTTCACAGCCTTGAATGCAAGCCCCGAGCAACAAAGAAGTAGTAATGACACCCGGACCCGCAACTTCATTAGCCAAATTGATTACACACACCCGATAGCCAAAAATGGAAAATTAGAAACGGGTTATAAGGGAATTATCCGAAATCTGGATCAGCAATTTGTATTAGAAGATTTTAATGAGAATGAATCGGAGTGGTTGCATGATGAAGTTCAGAGTAATGACTTTGACTATGAAGAGCAAATTCACGCGTATTATACGAGCTATCGCCATCGTTTTGGTAAGAAATGGACCTTGTCGGGAGGTATCCGTTTGGAGCAAGTATGGATTGATGCCAAATCTAGCGATGGGAATGATTTTGACCGTGATTATTTTAACTACTTTCCTACCTTGAGATTGGGTTTCAAGCCAACCGACAATGATTCTTACCGCATATCCTACTCGAAGCGCATTGACCGGCCCCGGTTTAGAGAGTTAAATCCTTTTGTAGACCTATCCGATACCTTAAACGTACGCACGGGTAACCCCAATCTAAACCCGGAGTTAATTCACTCCTTTGAATTGGCTTACAGCAAGGATTGGGATAAAGTAACGTTTAGCCCCTCTATTTACTATCGCTACACGGAGGATGTTGTACAGCGGATTACCCGTCCTTCGGAGGAGAATGAGGATGTTTTGATCCGGAGTCCCGAAAACACAGGAACCTCAACCGCTTATGGGTTGGAATTGATTGCCACGTGGCAGATTAGCAAATGGTGGGATATCAATTCAAGTTACTCCTTGTACCGGATAGCCTTCAACGGCAGTTCGGAAGATACAGACTTAGTGAATGAGAATACGACCTGGTCGGCCAAAATGATCCAAAACTTCAAGTTACCGGGTAAAATTCGTTTCCAAGTAACCGGTAATTACCGAGCCCCCTCGGCCATTGCCCAAGGAGAGCGTATCCGGGTGTATTGGATAGACATGGGGATGCGCAAAGGATTTATGGATGACAAATTGAAGCTGGCCATTACTTTTAGTGATGTATTTAATACCTTGAAATGGGGCTTTGAAAGCTCGGGTGAGACATTTAGCCAACTCAGGACCTTCAAGCGCCAGACCCAAATTCTTCGCTTGAATGCTACGTATACGATTGGGAATCAATTCCATGTAAAAAGTAAGAAGGGCAGGGGTAACTACCGCCGTCGTCGCTGGTAAGAGATACTAAATTAGACCATATGGATCCCCGGGTATGTTGTATACGCTGGGGATTTTTTTGTTATTGACAAACACATCGGACCAAGGCGCGTTTGGCAATGGGGAGTAGGGTCTCTTTTAAGGGAAAGCTCAAATTGGAGTACACCAAGTAGGTAGCCGGGTTGGGCAGATCTTTGTTCCTTCTTACCAACTCAAGCTTTATTTGCTCAAAACTATGGGCCAGGGATTGGGCAAAGCGTTCCACAAAGTGGGTTTGAATTGCTCGGAAACGTTCACTGGCATTTTCTAATACACTCACTTGGTACCAGTACACATCGGTATCTTTTGAATCGTGGTGGGCTATAAAAAAATAGCCTTCTAGTTTATGAAGCGGAGAAATTCCTACCGGACTTATTTCTAAGTGTTCTTCTACGAAGGTATATAAATCTTTTCCTTCTTCCAGGAGAGATTTCATTTGGGGAAGGGCAAATTCTACTACATCCTCTATGAGTTTCATGAGGGCGTCATCTTCTACTACTTGTTTATACTGGAGTTTTAGACTGTCCAGGTCGGCTTTGCTGAGTTTTTGGGGAAAGCGCTTATGTAGGATCTGCTTTTGATCTTTTAAGGCCAGTAAATTTTGATAATGAAAAACCAGGTCGGAAAGAGGAGGATAAAGGCGTGCCAGGTCAAAACACTTTTTAACTTCGCTAAGATAGGCTAAGAGTACATATTGTTTGTACTCAAAATCCATGAGGCCTTCGGTAAGCCAATTATCATCGAGTTGTTTCATAGAATAAGATGCAAATAAGATTCTGGATTATATGCCTTTACCAGAAGTGCTACCATAAGTTGTATACTAAGTTTAGCGAGAAATGAGGAGAATGTCAAATCTGCCAAAACGTGTAACTTATGTGGAAGAAAGGTAAAACTGTCAGGAAAATATGACAAAATGGTTGGTTAATTATCCTGGCACAGGAAATGATCATATGGGATTTGATGATTAACTTTTTTTCCTACACTTAAATCATTTCAGAGTTATGTCATTGAATATTAAACCTTTAGCCGATCGCGTTCTAGTAGAACCGGCAGAAGCTGAAGAAAAGACTGCATCCGGTATCATCATTCCTGACACTGCCAAAGAAAAACCCCAAAAAGGGAGTGTGGTAGCCGTAGGATCCGGAAAAAAAGATGAGCCTATGACTGTTAAAGTGGGTGATCAAATCCTTTACGGCAAATATGCAGGCACGGAAATCACCGTGGATGGTAAAGAGTATTTGATCATGCGAGAGTCTGACATCTTCGCCGTTATCTAAAAAAGGTATTATTTACTTTTTAACTGTTACCATTTACAAAAAAAATTAAACCTATTCCTGTTATGGCCAAAACAATATTATTCGATACCGAAGCTCGGGATAATCTAAAAAAAGGGCTTGATGCTTTAGCCAATGCGGTAAAAGTAACTCTAGGACCCAAAGGACGTAATGTCATCCTAGACAAAAAATTTGGGGCACCATCTATCACCAAGGATGGGGTAACTGTTGCCAAAGAAATTGAGTTAAAAGATCCTATCGAGAACATGGGAGCTCAATTGGTAAAAGAAGTTGCTTCCAAAACTGCCGATACTGCGGGTGACGGTACTACCACTGCCACGGTTTTAGCTCAATCTATCTTCAACGCTGGTATCAAAAACGTTGCTGCTGGAGCAAACCCAATGGACTTGAAAAAAGGGATTGACAAAGCAGTACAAGCTGTAGTTGATCACTTGAAAGCCCAATCCAAAGAGATCAACAGTTCTAACGAAATTGCTCAAGTAGCTACGATCTCTGCCAACCAAGATGAGAAGATCGGCCAAATGATTGCCGATGCGATGGATAAAGTAGGCAAAGATGGGGTAATCACCGTAGAAGAAGCTAAAGGTACGGAGACTGAAGTAAAAACGGTAGAAGGGATGCAGTTTGACCGAGGATACCTTTCTCCTTACTTCGTTACTGATACAGATAAGATGGAAGCTAACTTGGAGAATCCTTTTATCCTTATCTCCGAGAAGAAAGTTTCTTCTATGAAGGAATTACTACCTGTACTAGAAAGCGTAGCGCAAACAAGCCGACCTTTGTTGATCATCGCCGAAGATGTAGATGGAGAAGCCTTGGCCACATTGGTGGTAAACAAAATCCGCGGGGCTTTGAAAGTAGCTGCTGTTAAAGCTCCTGGGTTTGGAGACCGTCGCAAAGCCATGTTGGAAGACATTGCCATCTTGACCGGAGGTACGGTAATCTCGGAAGAGCGTGGTTATAAATTAGAAAATGCTTCCTTAGATTATTTAGGTACTGCCGAAAAAGTAATCATAGACAAAGATAATACGACCGTAGTAAACGGGGCGGGTACTAAAGAAGATATTGGTGCCCGCGTAAACCAAATCAAAGCCCAAATCGATAATACCACTTCTGACTATGACCGCGAAAAACTACAAGAGCGTTTGGCCAAATTGTCAGGTGGGGTAGCCATCCTATACATCGGTGCCGCGACTGAGGTGGAAATGAAAGAGAAGAAAGACCGCGTAGACGATGCCTTGCACGCCACCCGAGCTGCCGTACAAGAAGGTGTGGTTACCGGAGGAGGAGTTGCTTTGATCCGCACCTTGGAATCTCTCAGCAACATCGACACGGAGAATGAAGATGAGGCCACTGGGGTAAACATCGTTCGTATCGCTTTGGAATCTCCACTTCGCACAATCGTGGAAAATGCCGGAGGTGAAGGTTCTGTCGTGGTACAGAAAGTAAAAGAAGGTTCGGGATCCTTTGGTTACAATGCACGTACCGATAACTATGAAGATTTATTGGTTGCGGGTGTTATTGATCCTACCAAAGTTACCCGTTTGGCTTTGGAAAATGCGGCATCTATTTCTTCCCTACTCCTTACTACCGAGGCTGTAATCGCCGACGAACCGGAGGAAGCTCCGGCCGGAGGGGGTATGCCTCCAGGTGGAATGCCAGGGGGTATGGGCGGTATGATGTAAGCCCAGCCTTATGTACACAGACGCAACATACTTTCCAAATTAGTATTGTTTATAAAAAAACCCCGACCGCAGGTTGGGGTTTTTGTTTGATAAGACGCTATTTTTTGGAATAGTATTTTAAGGCTATAATGGGGCTTCCCCTAGGCTGCGCAAAGGATAATATTTTTTGATACATTTTTAAGCCC
>CAWUIO010000006.1:0-100019 GCA_963922455.1 uncultured Microscillaceae bacterium | reverse complement strand
CATTGCTGGCCCCCGATTGGGTTCCGAGGAAGGTGTTTTGCCCGCCCTGGGTGTTGTTAAGCCCAGATTCAAAACCGATGAAGGTATTATCGGCTCCGGTGGAGTTGGCTGCACCAGCCGCACTACCGATAAAGGTATTATTGGCCCCCGTGGTATTATTGCGACCGGCCGAGTCTCCCACAAGGGTATTGTTGAAACCGCTAGTGTTTTCAAAGCCCGTCTCATTTCCGACAAAGGTATTTTTCGTTCCATCCGTATTTCTAAATCCGGCTAAACCCCCTATAAAGGTATTATTATTACCGGTAAGGTTACTTATGCCGGAATTATGCCCTACAAAGGTATTTCCGCTACCCGTGGTATTGCCCGTTCCACTGTTAGCCCCGATAAAGGTATTGATATTACCCGTGGTATTGCTAAAACCCGCCCGGGTTCCAATGAAAACATTATCCCCCCCGATGGTATTGGCAAAACCCGAAGCTCGTCCGAAGAAAGCATTGTTGCTACCGCTGGTGTTATCCCTTCCTGAGTTCAAGCCAAAAAAAGCGTTAAATGCCCCGTTGCTAGTACTGACTCCGGCATTTTGCCCAAAAAAGCTATTACCGTCCCCGGTGGTATTGGCCGCTCCGGCTCCAGATCCCACAAAGGTATTATTGGCCCCATCCGTGTTGCTGTACCCAGTAGAGTCGCCCACAAAGGTATTGTGGGAGGCATTTTGATTGCTAAAGCCCGACCGGGCCCCTACAAAGGTATTTTTTCCCCCTGTTACGTTAGAACGTCCGGCCGTACTTCCTAGAAAGGTGTTGAGATGGCCATCTTGGCTTTTGGACCCGGCAAAATGCCCCAGGAAGGTATTTTCGCTCCCCGTATTGTTGGTGGCCCCGGCCGCCCGGCCAATAAAGGTATTGAAGCTTCCTGAGCCATTCTCGAATCCGGT
The DNA here is from genome assembly GCA_963922455.1 of uncultured Microscillaceae bacterium. Taxonomy (GTDB): domain Bacteria; phylum Bacteroidota; class Bacteroidia; order Cytophagales; family Microscillaceae; genus CAWUIO01. Next base: position 99,085 of record CAWUIO010000006.1, on the reverse strand, counting down.
AGAATCGCCCACAAAGGTGTTGAAGGAGCCAGAAGAAGCCGAGCCTCCTGAATTATGCCCAATGTAAACATTAAAAGAGCCATCGGAATTACTCGTGCCGACATCTTTACCCAGGTAGGTATTACTATTTCCGGTTCGGTTTCCTTGGCCCGCCTGCGAACCTACAAATACATTTTCTGAGCCGGTAGTATTGAACCTACCGGAACTTTGCCCTAAGAAAACATTGGCCGTTCCTTCTGTATTATCTTTACCCGATTGCTCTCCATAGAAGGCATTGAAGCCTCCGGTAGTATTGGCCTCTCCCGACTCGGTTCCAAAGAAGGCGTTTTGTTGACCGGTAGTCGTATTGAGCCCGGCTTCGGTCCCGACAAAGGTATTAAAACCCCCTGTGGTATTGGATGTCCCGGCTAGCTGGCCTAGAAAGGTATTGAAAATACCCGTGGTGTTGGCGGCTCCCGCCCCTTGGCCTACAAAGGTATTTTTGCGTCCTGTCGTATTGCTGTATCCCGTAGAATCGCCCACAAAGGTATTGTTTTCTCCGGTGGTATTATTTTGGCCGCTCACGTGCCCCAGAAAGGAGTTAAAAGTACCAGTGGTATTTTTCGCCCCAGCATCTTTCCCTACAAACACGTTGGCAAATCCGCTGGTATTGGCCGCCCCGGCCCCTTTGCCGACAAAAATATTGCTAAAACCCGTAGTATTATTATACCCGCTGGAGTCGCCCAAAAAGGTATTGTCATTACCTGTGGTGTTAAAATTCCCCGCACTATGCCCGAAGAAGCTATTTCTGGAGCCCGTCGTATTGCTAGCCCCACTTCCCTGCCCAAAAAAGGAATTTTGAAAACCGCTGGTATTGGAGCTTCCCGTAGCTTGCCCAAAAAAGGCATTTTCATTTCCGGTCGTATTGGCCCTTCCGGCAACTTGCCCAAAAAAGGAATTGGCCAAACCCGTGGTATTACTAAACCCAGCCGATTGCCCAAAGAAGGCATTGCTCGAGCCGGTAGTATTTTGATTACCGGCCCCTCGCCCAAAAAAGGAGTTAAAACTTCCTGTGGTGTTGAGCAAACCGGCTTCAAAACCGACAAAGGTATTGCGAAACCCAAAGGTATTGCTGGCCCCCGCGGCCCGGCCCACGAAGGTATTCTCGATTCCCTCCGTATTATTGTAGCCACTGGAATCCCCTAAGAAGGTGTTAAAGGAACCCACCGTATTGTTTCTTCCCGCATAAGCCCCAAAAAAGGCATTGTGATTCGCGGTGGTATTTTGGAAGCCTGCCTGTATGCCAAAGAAGGCATTGCGGGAGCCCGTGGTATTGGACCGCCCCGATTCATTTCCAAAAAATGAATTTTGGATTCCAAGCGTGTTTTGTAATCCCGAGCTGGTACCAAAGAAGGCATTGCGGGAGCCCGTGGTGTTATTTAAACCGGTAAATGAGCCAAAAAAGGCGTTTTCAAAGCCGGTAGTTGTAGCAGATCCCGCAAAGTTGCCCACAAAGGTATTTTGGCTTCCTCCGGTAATGCTGGTTCCGGCATTGTTTCCCAATGAAGTATTGGTGCCTACACAATTACTGGGACACTGGGCTTGAAGCCATCCCGGTATACTCAGTAGGAGTAAGAAAACTAGGTTAGCAATTAATTTTTTCATTATACTGTTTATGCGTTTACAAATGGGTGAACGGTACACGTATTGATATCTCATTTATATTCGGAAAACGGGAGAGCAATGCCTAAAAAGGAGTGTTAGAATTCTGTTAGACTGGAGAAATGTTATTTTTATAGTTATATTTTTTATTTGAATATTAATATGGAGTGAGATTTTTGGAACCGGGAAGCGAGAACCGGGAGACGGGACGGGTTTAGAGGAGAGAAGCTAGAGGAGTGGTTTTAGATTGGGGATGGATATGAGGTTTGGGTTTGGGGCTTGCCCGCACTAAGAAAGATCGGGGCAAAATAGAACCAAAGTGCCGGCGCGGGCCGGGCTATCGCTACTCGCTGGCCAACCCACATACCAGCGGCGAGCTCAAACAGGCCGCTCTATCCCTAAGCTGAAGAGGGAGAGGAGATGGGAAGCCAAAGAACTTGTTCATTTTCCCGATGCTGGGGCAGAAACTTATTCTGGTGAGTCTATTGTACTTCTTGCTTGAATACCGGAGAGATCTCTGGGCAAAAACTCGGTAGGGAGGTCTTGTAATTTCGTTGCGGGGTTGGAGCCTCGCCCTAGCGTGGTCAAAGCCTAAAATAAAAAAAAGACCCGTCAAAAACAGGCCTTTTTCTAGACAGCGTACACACTATGTTCTCCAAGTAAGGCTATCTCGTTTGATACCCAAACCAGCGAACCTTGGCGTAATCGTAACAGATACAGCGCATCAAAGAATAGCTGGATCTCATGACAGCTCAAGACACAGTCGAGGTCTATGGTTGATATAGCGCTCGAGGTCTACATCCTTATAAAAAGGATACATATTTTAGTATTATGATCTTAACCCGATAGAATGCGATGGGTGTTTTTTGGATATGTGGGAAGCGTATTGCTTCTGTATTTTACCTGTTGTTTTTTTAATCTGAATAGAGGCAATAGTTCTTACCTATTGACTATTTTGTATTTGCTTAAAAGGGCGGGCTAACGCTCAACCAGTATACATGGCTCTGATTCCGGCTTTCAAGAAAACGCTAACCCAACCGGCTCCACATGATTATACACCCAATGGAATTTGTGCTAGGGGGCCGGTACCCTTCCAGGCAAATTACTTAACCTTGTCATAGCTTATCACACAAATATTCGGATCTCAGCGCATTTTTGACGAAAAAAAGTGTTAGACTTTTGTTAGACTGAAGAAAAATTCATTTTATTATTATATGAATTATAGGAATAGTTTTATTTTTTGGAGTCGCCTTAGGCTTTGTCGATGGGGAACTTGTGGGAATTATACCTCCTGAGGATTTCAAGGGCTTGATTCAAAAGGCAAAATAGTAAGGGGAAAAGGGCAATAAGGATGACATGGTGTGGCTGTATTGCTAAGGGCTAGAATTGGCTGAGGGATAGAGCGGCCTGTTTGAGCCCGCAATGGACTTGTGGGGGGCAGGCGAGTAGCGAAAGCCCGACCGGCGCGGGCACTTAGGGTCTCATGGGGCAGCAGCTTATTTGCGCCGGGCAGCCCCCAAAAAAAGTCGGCCTGAAGAACCAGACCGACTCCTATATTTCTTGGAGGTGAATGGTCTTATTTTTCTTCCAGCTTCTTTACAAGGGATTCCAAGGTGTCTTGCAAGGCCTGTAATTGAAGCGCTTGTTTCTCCTGGGTAGCCTTGAGTTCATCAATGGTTTTCTTTTGCTCGGTGATGGTCGTTTCCTGATCTAAGGTGTAAAGCGTAAGCTCTTCAATTTTTTGCAAGAGGGTCGCGTTCATTTCGCCGAGGAAAATACCCTTTTGGGCCACTTCTTTCTCAGAGGGCACGCCTGGGAGATGGTGGTATTGGTGGATAAACTGGGCTAAACGGTCTAAGGGAAGCAGCTCATAATCTTCTTCAAAGACAAAATCGGCCCAGCCAGTGTAGACTTTTACTTCTTCGGCCCGGATGCGTCCGTTTACCGATAGGGTATAAAGGTCACTGCCGTCTTGGAAAGACTTGGTATTAATACCTACGGCGTTGGCCGCAAAATCACCAAAGATAAGGGGCGTGGTACTCAGGGAGTTTTCGATGTATAGGAGATTGGAGCCTTGTTCCAGATAACCGGCTTGGTTGCCCACGAAGACATTACCACTCCCGGCGGCATTTTGGAAGCCCGCCTCGTGCCCAAGAAATACATTGCTCCCGCCGGCAGCACTCAATTTACCTGCGCGATAGCCAATGAAAACGTTCCGTCCGGAAGAAGTACCATTGGAGCCGGCTTCGTAACCCAAGTAGGTATTGCGTTCACCATCTACGTTTTGTACGCCTGCTTGGGCACCCAAGAACATATTGAAAGATCCGGTGGTATTTTTGTCGCCCGAACGGTTGCCAATGAAGACATTGCGCTCTCCGGAGGTGTTCAAACGACCGGCCCTATAGCCAAAAAAGGTGTTTTCCACCCCTGTGTCATTGCTTTGACCGGATTGTACGCCCAAAAAGGTGTTGAAGGCCCCGGTGACATTGGCTTTCCCGGCTTCCCAACCGATGAAGGTGTTTTCGTCTCCGGTCTCGTTATTTTCTCCGGCGGATTGGCCAACAAAGGTATTACGTGAACCGATGGTGTTGTTGGGGCCCGTGTTTTCTCCCAAGAAAGTATTGGTGCTCCCAGTAGTCAAGGCTGTTCCGGAATTTTGACCAAGTATCGTATTTTGCAAACCAGTCACTCCGGCGTTAACTTGTTCACCCACGAGGGCATTGCTGTTTTCGAGCCTAAAACCCGAGATGCCTCCCAGGGAATTAATATCCAAACCGGCCGTTACTTCCAAACTCCCGTTGATGCGTACGATATCGTTGGCAAAGTCACCCAAGATAAGCGGGGTGCTTGAGGCGCTGTTCTCAATCATCAGTTGGTCGGAGCCAGTGGCGAGCGAACCGGCCTCGTGCCCAATGTAGATATTCCGGGAGCCGGTGGTATTGGCCTGACCGGAGCGGTTCCCGATAAAGATATTTTGGGTACCGCTGCTGTTATTGGATCCAGAAGTCATTCCAATGAAGACATTTTCACTTCCATCATTATTATTAAAACCAGCTTCACGGCCAAGGAAGGTGTTTTCAGAACCAGTTTGGTTGTTTTTGGCCGTGTTGTGGCCTACGAAGGTATTAAAATTACCCGTAGTGCTAAATTGTCCGGCATCTTTACCCAAGAAAGTATTTTGAAATCCGGTGGTGTTTTCTTCTCCGGCCCGGGTTCCTAAGAAGGTATTGTGGATGGCGGTGGTATTGGCATTTCCGGCAAACTGGCCAATGAACGTATTTCCATCGCCCCCGGAATTGTTTTCTCCGGCCCGGTCTCCTAAGAAAGTATTATTGTTACCCGTGGTCGTGCTTAGCCCTGCGAAGTGCCCAATAAAGGTATTGCGGTTCCCCCCAATGACATTTAGTCCGGCCCGGGCCCCGACGAAGGTATTATCGGCCCCGGTGGTATTGTTTTTTCCGGCTTCATAGCCCAAGAAGGCGTTTTCCCGGGCGGTGGTGGTAGACTGCCCAGCAAAAGTTCCGATGTAGGTGTTACGTGCTCCGCTCGTATTGTCGGCTCCGGCTAAATTACCAATAAAGGTATTGGAATTACCGCTGGTGTTGGCAAAACCAGCCTGGTAGCCAAAAAAGGAATTGCGATCGCCCGTTATCCCGGAAAAACCGGCTGAATTCCCAAAAAGGGTGTTGTTATTTCCGGTGAGGCCGAGCCCAGCATCAACGCCGAGGATGGTACTGGTACCCGTACAGTTGGAGGGGCATTGGGCCTGAGTGAGTTGGGTAAAGCCGAGGCTTCCTAGGAATAAAATGACAAATCGTAATGTTTGCATGGGGGTTTAATGTTTGAATTTTGTTGGGTGCGTAAAGATTCAAATGATGCCTTGAAGTTACGGAATTCGGCTCAAAAATAGGAAGGCTCGAGTAGTTTTAGTCCCGTCAAGCCTGCTAAAAAGTAAAAAATCAGATGCCGCTGGCACCTGATTTTTTTCTAGATAGAGAAAAGGGCTTAGGAATTAGTCCTGGCTTTTCTCCTGCATCAGCTTTATTAAGGTATTTACTTGATTTTGGAGATCTTCCAAGGTTTTTTTCTGGGTACTTAGTTCCTTTTGTAAGGCTTGCTTGTCTTTTTCCTGTTGGATAGTATAAAGGGTCAGTTCTTCTATTTTTTGGAGGAGGGTTGCATTCATTTGACCCAAGAAAATACCGCTTTGGCTTACTTCTTCTTCGGAAGGAACCGCTGGTAAGTGGCCGTGCTCCCGGATGTAGGCTTCTACTTCATCCAAAGAGGGTAAGTCATAATCTTCTTCAAAGACAAAGTCGGCCAAACCGGTGTAGACTTTTACTTCCGTGGCGCGCACTTTTCCATTGACTGAAAGGGTGAAGATGTCGCCCCCATCACTAAATTGCTTGGTATTGATGCCTACAACTCTTTCTTGAAAATCTCCCCAGATCAAAGGGGTGCTTCCGAAACGGTTGTCAATATAGAGCTTGTCGGAGCCAGTTTCAAAATATCCGGCCCGGTTTCCTACGAATACATTCCCCTCACCACTGATATTTTGCAGACCGGCTTCGTGGCCTAGGAAAACATTTTCTTCGCCGGCATTGCTAAATTTACCCGCCCGGTAGCCCAAGAATACATTCCGGCGAGAAGAGGTACCGTTAGAACCGGCTTCATAACCCAAATAGGTATTTCGCTCACCGTCTACGTTTCGGATACCGGCTTGAGCCCCTAGGAACATATTGAAGGAACCCGTAGTATTGTCTGAACCGGCCCGGTTGCCGATGAATACATTCCGCCCTCCCGCAGTGGTATTCAAACCTGCTTCAAAGCCAAAGAAGGTGTTTTCGGCCCCGGTACTGTTGTTGATCCCGGTTTTAGCTCCCAGGAAAGTGTTACGGCGACCGCTGGTGTTTAATTGTCCGGATTGAAACCCGATAAAGGTATTTTCGTCTCCGCTGGTATTGTTTTGACCCGCCGCCTGGCCAAGGAAGGTGTTATTATTACCTATGGTATTTTGGGAACCGGCAAGTTGGCCAAAAAAGGCATTAAAACTTCCCTCTAGATTGTCCTCACCGGCCCGCTCGCCCATAAACGTATTATTACTTCCTGTTCGGTTTTGGCGGCCTGAACTTCTACCCGTAAAGGTGTTATTGGTACCCGTAGTATTAAACTGGCCCGAGAACGTTCCGGTGAAGGTGTTTTGGGCTCCCGTTGTATTTTCAAAACCGGCAATTTCCCCAATGAATGTATTATCACTGGCAGTGGTGTTACTCTCTCCGGAACGGTAGCCCAAAAAAGTATTCCGGAAGCCGGTGTTGTTCAAACCAGAATGATAGCCAAAGAAAGCATTGAAGCTGCCGGTGGCGTTATTTTCTCCGGAGCGGTACCCAACAAAGGTGTTCAAATTACCCGTGGTATTACCAGCTCCGGCAAGAGCCCCCACAAAAGTGTTATTATCTCCTCTATTAGAATACCCAGCGCTATCTCCCAGGGCGACTAAAAAGTCGGCTGTGTTATTATATCCAGCGCGGTTTCCAAGAAAGATACCATGATTACCATCATTATTTCGGCCGGATTCTCTTCCTACAAAGGTGTTATAACTCTTCATGTTGGAAAATACCCCGGCATTTTGCCCGAGCATGGTGTTAAACCCACCCGTGGTATTAAATGAACCGGCATTCTCTCCTAAATAGGTGTTATCCCTTCCAATAGTGTTGGAAAAACCCGTTTGTTGGCCGATGAAGGTATTATTTGACCCTGTAGTGGTAGACAAACCTGCTTCATTTCCAATAAAGGTGTTTTCCGTTCCCGAGGTATTGGCTGCTCCGTTATTTTGGCCTACCATAGTGTTCTGAGTACCGCTTGTATTGGCTATTCCTGGAGTATTTCCGATGAACAAATTATTGCCGACACATTCGGTCCGGCAAGCATTAGGGCCTACATTACTAGTAGTGAGTAGGTAGTTTCTCTGTTGGGTATATCCTTGAATTATACGTTCAAACTGCCCGCTTGTAAATAAATCTCGGCATCTTTTGGGCGCATACGACATAATATTTCGGGGCTCCGGGCGGAAGGTATTGCCATTGGCATCGGTGGTTGAGCCCGTGTAATCACAAGAAGCATTTACATTGGAGCCACTCAATTGAGGGTCGGCGGGGGAATCACACACCAAGTCGCCCGCATTGGCACAGTTGGACCCGTCTACTAACTCATTGGTTAATGTGGAGTTGCTAGAACCGTGCGTATGGAGCAGACTAAAAAAGTGCCCAATCTCGTGAGGAAGGGTAGAGCCATTGCTCGTGCAAGAGTTATCCATCAAGATGCGGTCGGGGCCGCCTGGAAAATAGGCATAGCCGCAATAGAAAGCAGTCCCACTAGAATTGGCTACCGAATTGGCAAAGTAAATATTAATGGTATTCTCAACATCATTGGCCGATATGGCTCCTTCTTCATTCGTACGGAAGTCATAAAAAGCATCACTGTCGATAAAGTTGATGGTCGAGATCTCAAACTGCATGTTGGCGGTAATGTAATAGTTATTTACATTGTCAAAAGCTTCTTGTAAGGCCACGGTAGACAAGCCTCCGGTGCCATTGCTTCTTCGGATGATGTGGGCAGTTACAACTAAGGTCACTGGGTCGCCACTGCCCAGCTCGATGACTTCCCCTTCCGATTGGAAAAGCTGTTGCATCTTTTGTAGTTGTTCGGGAGTAGGCTTCGTTGGACAGTCAGCCTTTTCTTGGGCCTGGACGGTAGATCCTACTGTCCATGCGAAGCATAGGAGAATGAATAATGTACGCATCATGTGTTTGTTGGGTTATGAATTGATTGATAAGAGACGCAGGAAACAAGCAAAATGCAGGGTAGCTAGGAGGATGGCTTGGGTAATATCCAAACATAAGGTAGGTTTAATACATTTTGATTGCAAAGTTTCTTAAACTTAATGGATGACAAGCCAAGTTATCTCACTTGCTTTTCCTCTTGACAATATAGAAGTTTTAAAGAAGGAAAAAAAGTGAAGCTAATCTTTTCCTACTTGTAGCTTGTCAAGATGAGGAGGCCCATAGAGTCTGAGCCAGGGATTGGGAGAATTAGAAATCTTGGGTAAATTGGAAAGGTTTTAAAAAAATATTGAACTAGTTCATTGCATCCAATTATTCATCCTTATGAACCTTACAAAAATTGCTATTCAAAATAACCGGGTAAGCTTATTAATATTTGGGATTATATTCTTTGCGGGCTTAGCTGCTTATTCTCAATTGTCCCGGGATTCTATGCCTCCCTATACCGTACGGGTGTGTACGGTGGTCACGCGTTTTCCCGGTGCCTCCCCCGAACGGGTGGAAAAACTTATTACCGAAAAAATTGAAAAAGTTGCCCAAGAACTGCCTGAGTTGGATGACTTAACCAGCACTTCCCGGACAGGGCTTTCTGTGATTTCGGTAGAACTGGCAGATGATGTGCAAGAAGCCGACCTGCAAGCAGTTTGGGATAGGCTGCGCCGTAAAATTGATGCTATACAGGATGACCTACCTGAGGGCATCGAGGGCCCCAATGTAGAAGATGATGACGTGGGAGTTGTCTACGGGATTATGCTCGCCCTAAGCAATGATGGCTTCAGCCTGGAAGAATTAAAAGAATACGCCGAAGATATTCGAGATGACTTAATTAAACTAGAAGATGCATCCAAAGTGGAGATCAATGGGGTGCAAGAGGAGCAAATCTTTATCGAGTTTGACAATGCCCGTCTAGCGGAAATTGGCTTGTCTGCCTCCCAATTGCAAAGTATAATTAGTGCCACCAATATTGTGTTCCCAGGGGGGGAAGTTAATTTGGAAAAACAACGAATTGTACTAGAACCCACCGGAAATTACGAAGAATTGGAGGATTTACAGAAAACGCTTATCCCGATTGGGCGAGAGGGGCAAACAGTGGAGCTAGGCTCCATCACGAATGTGATAAGAGGCTATAAAGATCCAGCCAAGCAAGTAGTAAAAGTGAATGGAGAAGTTGGACTGACGATATCAATTGCCTTAAAAGATGGGGCCAATCTCAGCAAGCTGGGCCAAGAGGTCAATAAAAGAGTCGAGATTTATCAGGCTACCATGCCCATTGGGATTAATATGTACCGGTCTTCTTCCCAAGATTACTTTGTAGATCTCAAAGTGAATGACTTTCTCAGTAATGTAATCCAGTCAATCGTTATTGTTTTGGCTGTGATGCTCCTTTTCTTGGGCTTCCGAACGGGAATTGTCGTAGCCTCCCTGATCCCGATGGCGATGGTTATGACCATTTTATTGATGAATGTCTTTGAAATTGGCTTGAATCAGGTTTCGCTAGCGGCTTTGATTATGGCCCTTGGTATGTTGGTGGATAATGCTATTGTCGTTTCGGAGTCGATTATGGTGAAGATAGAAGAGGGGGTGAAGGCGCAGGATGCAGCTATCGATTCTAGTAGAGAGTTGATTATTCCACTTTTGATTTCTTCCTTGACAACTTCGGCTGCCTTCTTGGCCTTTTTCCTGGCCGAGAGTACGATGGGAGAAATTATGGGGCCTTTGTTTAGTGTAATTACCCTGGCATTGCTTTCCTCTTGGATCCTGGCCATGACCATGGTAACGATGTTGGGCGTAGCTTTTATCCGGGTGAACACTAAGAAAAAAGAAGAAAACGAAAAGGCTTCCTTTTCTATTTTTGAATTTTTACGCCAGTACTACGATAACTTTATTTACTATTGCTTGCGTCGCCCGCTCATTACGATTGCTATTATCATTTTTAGTTTTGTGGGTTCTCTCTTCTTGTTTCCCCTTTTACCCTTTATTTTCTTCCCCGATAGTGACCGGAACCTCATTACCCTGGATATGGACCTTCCCTTAGGAACCAAAATTGAGGAAACGGAGCAAGCAATCGGCCAAATTGAAAAATTTATCCAAGATAGTCTGCTCGTATCCGAATCCCGCACCCAGGGGATTTCCGACTGGACGTCTTTTGTGGGAGAAGGGCCATTTTCCTATGATTTGGGGTATAATCCAGGAGAAGCCAATAGTAGTTATGCCCACATGCTGCTCAATACCAGTGATTTCTCTCAAAACCTGCCCATGATCGATGCTTTAGAAGAATATGCTTTTCAAAACCTGCCCGATGCCGAAGTGAGTGTCTCTCCGCTGGGCAATGGGGGCAATGCCGGAGCCGATGTAGCCATCCGTGTATCGGGGGGCAACCCGGAAGTGCTTTACCAAATAGCCGAACGCATCAAGCAACAAATGAACCGCATCTACTTCAGCAAAAACATCAAAGACGATTGGGGGCCTAAGATTAAGAAGTTTATTGTAGATGTAGACCAAGACAAAGCCAATCGGGCCGGACTCACCAATCAGGATATTGCCATCTCTTTGCGGACCTCCCTCTCGGGATTTAACTCCGGTTCTTTCCGAGAAGATGATGATAATATTCCCATTATGATGCGAAGTGAGCGCAACCAAGATATCGATGCAACCCAGTTGGAAGGGGTCAATATTTTTGCACAATCCAATGGGCAAAATGTGCCCCTGATACAGGTGGCCAATATTGTTCCAGACTGGCAGTATGCCAAGATATTGCGCCGTAATTTGTTCCGTACGATGACGGTTAGCTGTAATGTGAACGATGGCTATACAGCCTCAGATATCACCGACAAAATCACGCCTTGGTTGGAGGAAGCTTCCAAATCTTGGCCTCCGGGCTATGCCTACGAACTGGGGGGAGAGTCGGAAAATAGCGCCGAAGCCATGGGGGCCGTGGCCGACAAATTACCGATTGCCGGTTTTATCATTCTCCTTCTGTTGATGTTGCAGTTTAACTCCTTTCGGAAGACCTTTATCGTTTTGTCTACGATACCCCTGGGGCTCACCGGGGTGATCTTAGGGCTGCTTAGTTTTGGCTCTTACTTTGGTTTTATGGCCTTTTTGGGAGTTATTTCCTTGGCCGGGATTGTGATCAACAATGCCATTGTATTGATTGACCGCATTGAGCTGGAGCAAAATGAATTTAATCGCAAGCCTTATGATGCCATTATAGAGGCAGCTAGACAGCGTTTCCGGCCTATTTTGCTTACTACCTTTACCACAACCCTGGGCTTGATACCCTTATACTGGGGCGGGGGATTGATGTGGGAGCCCATGGCCATCTCGATTATGATTGGTCTTTTGTTTGCTACCGTGATCACCCTGGTTTTTGTGCCAGTGATGTACAAAGTCTTATTCCGAGTGAAGGCTACGTAAATAAAGAGTTTGGGGCTTCCCGGCGCAGGCAGTTTGGCAGCAGATTGACTCACTGTATTGCGCCGGGCGGGCTACCCAGCAAGCCGGAGCCGGCCCCCGCGCTAGCCACAGCGGTCTCCGCCCTACCGGGTGGGTATCCCTAAGCCAAAGGAAGAGAAGAGGGATAAATCATCTAAGATGACCCGATATGCGCTTTTTTGTGGTTTCTGCTTTTTAGCTAATCCAGGCCCTGCTTGGGGGCACTCCGCTAAAATACCCAGCAGAAGGGTTTCTTGCTTCTCACTCACGTCCTTGTTCATGGTTCCTGGCTTCATAATCTCGGTTTTCTCTTCTTCTTAGGCTTAGGGATAGAGCGGCCTGTTTGAGCTCGTGTGGGCCCCTGGGGAAAGGCAGCGAGTAGCGAAAGCCCGGCCCGCGCCGGCACGATTTGTTAGGATGCTCCCTCATGTTTGGCGCGGGCAAGCCCCCTATCCTTTAGCAGAAGGGGTTACTAGGGCCTTAAATAATCAAGCGGATTGAGGGGGCTTACAAAATCTTTTCCTAAATTGTACTTAGATTTCTTAATATTCTTAAACAATATTGTATTGCACCCTACTGAGTGTATTAAATAGGTTCAACATGAGAAGAGTTTTTATCTACATTTTTCTTCTGGTTGCGGGCATAGCCAATGCCCAGGAGCCAGAACCCCCTTATCGCAGCACCAAGTTTGCCCAGCTAGAACAGTTGCTACCTACACCCAATGTGTACAGAGCAGGAAACGGGGCGCCTGGACCGGCTTATTGGCAACAACAAGCCGACTATGTTATCAAGATCGAGTTGTTTGAGCAGGAGCAAAGAGTAACAGGTTCTGAAACGGTAACCTATTACAATAATTCTCCGCAAGACTTAAAATATCTATGGTTGCAATTAGACCAGAACAGTTACGGTAAAGAATCAAACCGCTACAAAGCCGGAAATGATAGCCGATTTGGCCAAAACCCGGCGGGCTTGTACCGAAAAGCCTTCCCTCAAGTGGCCGACTTGGGCTATAAGATCTCCAACCTAAAAGATGCCAACGGAAATGAGCTAAAGTATACGGTCGTTCAGACCATGATGCGTATTGAGCTTCCTCAAACCTTGAAAGGGAATGGGGGCAAATTTACTTTTTCTCTGGACTGGGAAAACAACATCCGTCTTCGTAAGAAAGTGGGAGGCCGCGGAGGTTATGAGTACTTCCCGGGTGATGACAACTGTGTGTATTCACTGGCCCAGTGGTACCCCCGGATGGCCGTTTTTGATGATGTAAACGGCTGGCAAAACAAGCAATTCTTAGGCCGGGGTGAGTTTGCCCTTACCTTTGGTGATTTTGAAGTAAGCATTACCGTGCCCGAAGATCATATCGTTGCCTCTACCGGCGAGTTGCAAAACCCTCAGGATGTATTGAGCAAAAAGCATTTGGACCGCCTTAATAAGGCCAAAACAGCCAGCTCGCCCGTAGTAATCGTTACCCAAGAGGAAGCAGTAGCCAACGAAAAAGATAAATCTACCCAGAAAAAAACGTGGACTTACAAGGCCGAAAACGTACGAGACTTTGCTTGGGCCAGTTCCCGTAAATTTATCTGGGACGCCATGGGCGTGGATATGAATGGCCGCAATGTTTGGGCTATGTCGTACTACCCCAAAGAGGCCAATCCGCTTTGGGGAGACTACTCTACCAACTTGGTAGCCTTGACTTTAAAAACCTACTCCAAGCATACCTTTGATTATCCTTACCCGGTGGCTATCTCGGTGGAAGCCAGTAACGGGATGGAATACCCAATGATTTGCTACAATTATGGTCGTCCCGGCCCGGATGGGGTAGTAAGTCCCCGTATCAAGCAGGGCATGTTTGGGGTAATTATCCACGAGGTGGGCCATAATTACTTCCCTATGATTGTAAACAATGACGAGCGCCAGTGGACTTGGATGGATGAGGGATTGAACTCATTCCTTCAGTACATTACCCAAGTAGAGGTGCCTAATCAGGACTGGGCTCCTGAAGAGTATGCCAAGACCTTCCCTCACCGAAGAGGCCCGGCCAAAAATATTGTGCCTTATATGCGCACGGACCCTTCTATGATCGTACCGATTATGTCCAACTCGGAGTCTATTCCGCAATTTGGGAACAATGCCTACGGAAAGCCGGCTACGGCCCTAAACATCCTTCGGGAGACGATTATGGGCCGGGAGCTGTTTGATTATGCTTTCAAAGAGTATTCACAACGCTGGATGTTTAAGCACCCCATGCCTGCCGATTTCTTCCGAACGATGGAAGATGCCTCTGCCATTGATTTAGATTGGTTTTGGCGCGGGTGGTTTTATATGACCGAAGCTTGCGATATCTCGATTGATAGCGTGAAATTGTACCGATTGCCAGATAACAAGGGCCGCTTAGCTTCTGAAGAGAAGAGCAATTTTGATATGCTTAAGATGGACCTAGCCGATTTTAATCAGGTGGAAGAGTACTTTAAGGACCAGGGAATACCGGTAACCGATGAGGAAAGAGCCCTGGTTAGCCCAGATAAGTATTACTATCAGGTAAACTTTAGCAATGTGGGAGGTTTGGTCATGCCTGTTATCGTTCAAATGAACTACGTTGACGGCAGCAGCGAAACGGTTAAAATCCCCGCCGAGATCTGGCGTATGGATCCCAAATCTGTGGCCAAAGTGTTTATGACCGACAAGCCCGTAGCGAGTTTCGTGCTAGATCCTAATTTGGAAACTGCCGACATCGATACCAATAACAATGCCTACCCTCGCGAGCAAAGTGAGGATTCTTCTCGCTTTAAGGACTATCAGAAAAAGTCCAACGCGAATAAATAGGGCTGATAAGACGATATGGATAAAAACCGGCCCCTAGGGGCCGGTTTTTTTATGCTTTTAAACCTAGCTAGATGGTAATAATAATGGCCGAAGGGGGTATACTTAAAAGAAAATAAGAAGGGACATGTATTACAAAATCATCCAGGACGAAGCCCTGCTGAAGGAATTTATTGAATGGCTGCCCGATTTGGAAGACAATGAGAAGTTTTACTGCTGTCTGTTTGCTCGGAAAAAGTATACCGAACAGGAAGGTATCCGACACGATAAGAGTCAGTTGCGCCGATTTTTAAGCGATAAAGCGCGTCTTTTTGATAAGATCCGGCAGTTGGAGGTAGCATATGGGGCCTATAGCTTAAAAGGAGTGGAAGCCCCTCAAGAATCCCTGGTATTGTATATCAACCCCAATCCACGAAATTTGAAAAAGGCCACGTATAAGGGCATTATCAAGTTTACCGAGCTGCTGCGTAGCGATAATACTAATTATAACCCCCACGCAGAGCTCATGAGCTGTATCCAAAGGACACTCGGCCGTAAAATCTACCTGGATTTTGATGTGGACACCAAGGATTTTGATTTTGAGAAGCTCCAAGAAGTAATTAATCCATCTTGCCTGAGTATACTGGAAACGAGAGGGGGTTACCATATTTTGGTAAAGCTAGCTGAGGTGGAAAAGAAATACCAAAAGTCCTTTTACCATAGTATCGTTTCGCTGGGGGTAGACCAACAGGGAGATCAGTTATTACCTGTTCCGGGCTGTGTACAAGGAGGGTTTATGCCGCGGTTTGTGGAAAAATATACCTAAAGTGGCTTTGATTTTGAAGAAGTAAACCTCATCGACACGATGCCTTAATTCGTATTTTACCTCTTTGCTTAAAACTACCTTGCCAAATCATCCATCACAACTTATGAAACCATACTTGTACCTTCTACTTTTCTTAGTGCTAGCTCAACAAGCCATAGGGCAAACCGGGCCTTGTTCACGTAAAACGCATTTTGGGGAAGCTGAAATATGCCTGCCTCCTGTGAATGGATACCAAGAGTGTTACACCTTTCCCATGGCCAAAAAGTTAGCTGATATGACGGAATTGCCAGATAATATGGTTTTGGGTTTTTATCTAAACGAGGCAACCTACGCAAAGCGAGATAGCCTGGGCCATATAACATTTGATGACTATTGTAAAGTTTATGGCACCAAAGAGCTTATGGATTATAAGGCAAGTCTCAAAGATTTAAACGAAATGAACACGATGCTTTCGGGTAATTTTATCTCAAAAAATTGGGATAAAATGGAAAAAGAAATCGATAAGATTGGCATTGAGGTAGAAGTGGGAGTTCCTACTTTAATAAAATCGTATACGCTCCACGAGAACTCATTTACGTATGTATTACTGGCTCGATATGAATTGAAGGGTATTCCTCCCTATACGATGGCCATGACCATCAATGGAACACTCATCGATCAAAGACTGGTGTGGATGGCCTATTATTTGAAATATACAGGGGCAGCAACCATACCCATCTTAGAAGAAAACTCTAACAAGATTCTTGAGCAATTGATAGGTAAGAACTGAAACTACAGTAATTAAATACTTATCGAGGAGTATTTTCCGTGTTTACGGGGATAAAACCGATTGTTATATTCTACGCTATGAATTAAGTCCTCATTAGCATTGGGCAAAACATGGAATAAGTATATCATTACACAGGCTAATTTGGCATAGTAAAAAACGAATACGTATATTTATTTGGGATAGTAGAAACTTAATCAAATCAAGAGCATGACCCCTAAACAAGCTGAGCGATTAAAAAACAAGATTAAAAAAATCAAAAAGGACTTGGCGGCCGACAAAAAGTTTCACGGAGGCTATTATGACGACAGCCATGGACGCCGGTACTTACCGCCTGAATTCTATTTAAAACTACAAGACTACACCGGTGCCTTGCGTTACTTCAACTGGTTCAGTAAGAACTTTCCGGATGATATGGGCTTTCCAATCTTCCTCTTTGAGTGGACGGTTACGCTCTTTAAAACCAAGAGGCGCAAAGCCGCCGAGAAAAAAGCCTTGCAGACCTTTTTTGCTAATACCTACTTGCTGGATCACTTCCTGCATAAAAAACGCCACGAGCTAGATATCCGGGAAGGTTCGAATTGGGAAAACTACAGCCTGGTGTATGATTTTCATTATTCTAAAGACCAAGCGGATCTTAGGGATTTTGCTGACTGGCTGGAAGATTTTTTTACTAGTGCCACATACAAACGCTACACCGAGGAGTTTATCGAGATAAATCAAAAACTAAAAACCGAATCTATAGAAGAGGTTAGGAGCTCCTTGGTCTATAAGATGATGCATTTGCTTGATGATTTTGAAGCAGTATAAGAAACTGTTTAAATTTAATTGTATGGGCTGCAAAGGGCCATTTCGGGAACCTGATTTCATCAAATTCATCGCCCGTAGCGCTGCTATGCGCTCCTTGTTGATTTCATCAGAACCCCGTATTCCCATGTTATTCGACCCTTCTCGCCGACAAAAACTAAACACGAACAGTTTCTAAAAGGAGTCTTACCCTACATCAAGCTATCCGGGGATTATGAAAAGTGGCATTCTGCTTTTAAAAATTTACACCGCTTACAAGAACAACCAAAAGAATTGCCGGAAGGTGTTTTTAAAATTTATTTGAGCTTGCCAAAATCGCGAACAGGGATAAAAAGGAACAGTCTATATACCAAGAAAGCTTACAGGATTATCGAGCTTTGAAAAGCTCTATGGAAACCTATTATCTTGATGGTAAAAAAGAGAAAGCCTGGGAAATGGCAATCATGATGCTTGAAGCTGGCAAACCCTTACCCAAAATAATCAAGTACACGGGCCTGCTAGCCTCGGAGATCGAGAAATTAAAATAAAAAAACTCTGTAAGGACAGTTGTATTTATACCAGCCCCCTCAAGCTTAGCTTTCCATCGCTTCTCTCCTCTTCTTGGCTTAGGGATGGAGCGCATGTCTGAGCCCGCCGAGGGCCGTGCGAGAGCCGGCGAGTAGCGAGAGCCCGGCCCGCGCAGGCACAGCTTTTCTTTTTGCTCCCCAAGTCCTCCTCACGCGGGCAAGCCCCTAAATTTATTCTTCTACAATAGTGCGGACTTCATCCATTCGGTCTTTGACCCATTGGTAAAAATCTTCCTGGCAGCGGATGGCTGAGGCGCCTGCTTCAGCGGCTACTGCGATGTTGTTTTGCTCACCATCCAGCAGCACGGCTTTGGTGTTGTCGTTTAACTGTAGTTGGAGCATGTGCATGATTTCCGACTTTAATTGGGCGTCCAAAACCGGGAAGATTACCTCGATCCGGTGGTGGAGGTTACGCTTCATCCAGTCGGCCGAACCCATATACAGCTGAAAGTCTTGCTCATCAAAAAACACAAAGGCCCGGGCGTGTTCCAAGAAGCGGTCTACAATGCGCCGCACCCGGATATTGGGGTAAAGCCCTGGGCGGAGGCATGAAATACCCCGTACGATGAGGTCTATCTCAACTCCGGCCCCGGCTGCTTCGTAGAGCTTATCAATCATGCCCTTGTCTTCTAAGTTGTTGATTTTGATAATCATGCGAGCCGTTTTACCTTCCTTGGCCCGGCGGATTTGATCATCAATCAACTCGATGAAGCGAGGCAGAATATTAAACTGGGAGATTAACAAGTGCTTCAAAGGAGGCATCTCCTTACGCTTGTTGAGGTATTTGAAAAGATGATTGAGTTCTTCGGTCAGTTCTAGATTGGCCGTAAACAAACCGTGGTCGGCGTAAATCTTGGCGGTTCCCTCATTAAAGTTACCCGTGCCCAAGAAAGCTAACTCTTGACGTTTTTCGGGAGTTTTGCGAATTACCAAGGCCACTTTGGCGTGAACTTTCAGTCCTGGGATGCTGAAAATAATTTTAACCCCTTCTTTTTCCATAGCCTCGGCCCATTTGAGGTTGTTTTGCTCATCAAAACGGGCCTTGACTTCTACAAATACGGTTACTTTTTTGCCATTCCGCACCGCACTGATCAAGGCATTGGCGATGAAGGAATCGGCGGCCACTCGGTAAACGGTCAGCTTAATTTCGGACACGTAAGGGTCGATGGCTGCTTCATTAAAAAAGCGGAGGACGTAATCGTAGGAGTGATAAGGAAAGTGGAGCATGTAATCCTTTTCCGCGATGGCTTCAAAAAGGGACTCGTTTTGGTCTAAGACATCGTGAGAAATAGAAGGCAGCGGGCGATCTTTTAATTTAGGCTTATGGGGGTTGGGGAGCTTATTTAAATTATTTAGGTTGTGATACCTCCCTCCAGGTACGACATCGGCTTGGTCGAGCTCAAGTTCTTTTAGCAAAAAATCAAGTACCTCATCGGTCATATTAAAATCGTACAAAAAACGGGACGGAACCCCGATATCCCGGGTTTGTAATTGCTTTTTGATCTTATTGATAAGGTCCCCATCGTGTTCGTTTTCGATGTGTAATTCGGCATCGCGGTTAAGCTTGATACTGTAGCAGCCATGAATATCATAACCCGGGAAGATGAGGCCCAAGTTATTTCGAATGACATCGTCCAAGAAAATATAGTAGTGTATTCCATCCTGGGAAGGTAATTCGTAAAAACGCGGGAGGTGATCGGATGGAATATTCAATATAGCGTATTGGATGGGAGGGTTTTCCTCATTTTTCCGTTTTAGCCCAATCAAAAAATACAGGGCCCGGTTTTCGAGAAAAGACTTGCGCGACTTTTCGCTTAAAATTAAGGGTTGGAGGTAGGTGAGTACCTTGCTCCGGAAATAGCTCCGGATCGCGTGGTGATGTTTCTCATCCGGATCTTGGCCGTAATAAAGGACAATGTTATTTTCACGCAAGCTGGGCAAGATGTCTTGGGTGATGATTTGCCCAAATTCATTTTGTTGCGCGGTCACCGTTTCCAAGATCTTTTGGAGCAGTTCTTCTGGTTTTAAATTAGGGTCGGAGCTAAAGGCCTCTTTGCCAATCTTTAGGCTTGTCCTGAGGGTTGCTACCCGTACCCGGAAAAATTCATCCAAATTTGAGGAGTAAATCGATAAGAAATTGATACGCTCGTACAGGGGAACGGAGGGGTCTTTAGCTTCTTGTAATACCCGGTAATTGAATGATAACCAACTCAGGTCTCGATCAAAGTAGGTATAGGATTGGTCCATGGACATAGTTTTGATAGATTGGGCAGTATACGCAAATAATTGAGAGGAAATATAGGGATTATTCAGGAAATTCGTATTGAACTTGTTTAAACTGTATCGTGCTAAATACAAATGGCTTAGAAAAAAGGCACTTCGGGTTCTTGTTAGAATTGGAAGAACGAAGGGCCCGTACCTTGATCATTATCGGGATGATTGCTACCCTTACCTGGGTGCTAAGCTTTGGGCAAAGGTTTTCTATATATAAAAAACCCTACTACTTTATGGATTTTGCTAGGCATAACGATTTGTTTTTTTGTGGGAGAATTACTCTTGTGGCTCAGCGTACGCTACCGATTGAAGCGAGATGATAATTTTCAAGACTATCGCCCAGATTACCTATATAAGGATGTGTACAAACAATTTGTACCTTATCAAGAATACTTTACCTCCCTAGGGCCCGTCGAGTTAAAGGGACGGCAAGAAGCCATAGAAATTTATACTTGGCAACAGGATATTTCTGGAACCTCAGGATAATTATCTTAAGTTTATTAAGTTTAAGTAAGACTATCAGAAGAATTTCTTAGGAAAAAACGCTGTTCAGTACCAAGAACAAGGCTAGCCATTTATCTTTGGGTACCCAAAACAGTATTCCAATTAGTCCATGAAAAAACATTATAAAATCCAGGTCAGTGGACGGGTTCAGGGGGTAGGATACCGGGCATTTGTTAAAAAACAAGCCGAGGCACTAGATCTTCGAGGAATTGTAAAAAACGAAGAAAAGGGTGGGGTATACGTAGAAGTGGAAGGCCTTCCGAATATCTTGGAAGAGTTTTTAAATCTATGCCGCAAAGGTCCCGAGCTGTCCCGAGTAGACAAGCTGGTATACGAGCCCGGAATCTTGAAGAATTATACATTTTTTGAAATAACCTACTGATCCCGCTTGGCATTCGGTAGGTAATGATTCCAATCTATGAACCGAATGCTTTTGGTACACGGTGCCTTGTTTACGGTAGCGTGTATTTATTCTCTCAATTATGTCATCGCCAAGTTTGTCACCCCAGAGTTTGTCAAACCCTTTGGGGTTATCGTGCTCCGGGTAGTAGGTGCTTCCATTCTTTTCACGATAATCCACCGGGTGAGCATACGGGAGAAAATCCAAAACCGGAAAGATTATTTCTTACTCTTTATCTGTTCCATCTTCGGGGTGATACTCAACCAACTCCTCTTTTTTAAGGGACTCTCCCTTACCACGCCCATTCATATGTCCATTATTATGACCAGTTCGCCCATTTTAATCTTGAGTATTTCGGCCCTGGTGCTAAAAGAAAAGATAACCGGGCTTAAATTGCTCGGCATGCTTCTGGGTGGGCTAGGGGCCTTTTTCCTAATTGGCGGTTTAGATTTTTCTTTTGCTACCGAAACGGCCCTGGGGGACATACTAATCTTGCTCAATGCTAGCTCCTATGGGGTGTATTTAATCCTGGTGAAACCCCTCATGCGACGCTACCACTCCCTAACGGTAGTCAAATGGGTTTTCTTATTTGGATGTATTGGTGTGATTCCGGTCGGCCTGCCCGAGCTGTTGGAGGTGCAATGGCAAGAAGTTCCCGAATATGCCCTTTGGATTTTAGTGTACATCGTAGTAGGGGTTACGTTTGTGGCCTATCTCTTCAATGCCTGGGGCTTGCAATATGTAAATGCCAGTGTGGTTGGCTTTTATATTTATTTACAACCCTTTCTCACAAGTTTGATTGCGGTCACGATGGGGCAAGAAGAGCTCACTTGGCTCAAGGTCTTCATGGGGCTGCTTATTTTATTTGGGGTATTTTTAGTCTCCCAACCCGACTATCGGCGTAAACCGAAAACAACATAGGAGTACTTCTTGGCAAATTTCACAAGACACATACTAGATAAGCCTTGGGGCTTCCCCGCGCCAGGGAGGATAGTGGCAGGAGACAAAAGGTGCCGGCGCGGGTCGGGCTCTCACTACTCGCTGCCTTTCCCCGCAGGCCTCCACGAGCTCAAACATGCCGTTCCATCCCTAAGCCAAAAAATGTAGGCTTCCTCTAAAAAAATCATTGGTATATCCTATAATTCTGTCATAGCTTAGAGACAAAAAGAATTCTTTCATGGAAAATGACCCATTAGCTCTTTTGGCCCCCAAAAGTTTTGAGGAAGTATTAGAGGCCTACGTAAAAACCTGGCAACAGCCTCAGCAAGAAGACCCTATACCAAGCCCGGCATTGCGGCTCCATCTTCAAGAAGGGCACGTAATTGAGGGAGAATTAATTCACGTAGATTTTGAAAAAAGACAAATTAGCTTGCGAAGTAACCTTATGGGGAAAAAATCAGTATTATACTTTGTGGGCTTAGCTGATATCTCATATTTCGGGCTCCTAGATTGGGAGGAATGTGGAGAATTTTTGAGATATCTGGGAGAAATGGAATAAATAAATAATTAGGTAAGGATAAAAAAAACAAAAGAGCCAAACCAACGGTCTGGCCTTTTGCGGAAACCTAGCAAACAACTTAATTAAACTGACTCAATCCCAGTTTTGTCCTTAACTGACCGTCGGTCGTTTTATTTTTAGTCCAGTAATCAGTTTTCAATGTTTTAATAAGTTCAGCCTTTGTCACTGAACGTTTTCCGCCCAACCCTACCTGGTTCTCTTCCCATCCTAAAATTTTGTGCGGAAAATCTTTTTGGAAATTTATCTGCAAAGTACGTTGACTCCGTGGATATTCCAAAATATAACTTAAATAAATTTGCCCCTCTTTCTCTAACTCCTTAAGTTCAGCTTTTACTTTTTCTACCTTTTGCTCCTTATGAATTAACCTTGATAACATACTACCGGGTATAATTTTGAAAGAACCCCTTAGTAATAGATCTGGATTAATTCGTATTAGGTTCCAGATTTCATCTTCAAGAACTTCATCGGGTAGCACAAAGTTCCGATCGCCCTCCGATTCAAAGTAAGAATATGAAGATATGTTAAACTTATCATGGTCAAAGTCTACTTGTTGAAATACGTGGCCACACCATTCTTGAATAGATGTAGTCGTTTTTAAGGTATGAGGATGCTCCTCTCTTTTAACCGGAGTAAAAATGGACTGTAAAATAGAATACTGATAAATACCTGTATTAAACTTCCGTACAAAATTTAATTTTAAAACATTAACCTTGTCTTCAGGGTTCCTTTGGGGATAATCTAGCTTGACGTGTTTTGAAGCCGAAAAATCTTCCGTAACAAATACCAAAACGGCTTTACCCGGGTGAACCTCCCCGTAACGAAACTGCTCTAGATTGTAAGAGCTTATTTCAGCTTCTCCCTGATACCAATAATCATTAAAGCTAATGGGATCTTCATTTGAGTGATCCGCAACTTTTGAAGTTGCATCATTTTCAAGTTTGAAACAAAATAACAAACATGAAATGCCGAGTAAGGCCCCTAAGGCCGATAATCTATAAAACATGAAATTCCCGGGTATTAAATTCAAACAAAAAACGCTACGTACAGCAAAAAGGTTTGAAATTAGGCGTGTTCAAGTTCCTAAATTAGTGTTAAGCGAACGCAATGGGTTTTTTGGATGAAATCAGGCTTAAATATACTTCATTTGTTGTATGTTTTAGAAAAAAAAATCTAAAAATGGAGAAGAGTCAATAGGTGCATCCTAGTGGATACCTAAGGAGGGTACTGGGGCCCCTTGAGCCATGAAGCCAAAAGACGGGCAAAAAATGCTAGAGTGGTATGCCCCCCCCTATGACGAAACACATCAATAAAGTAAAACGGGCTTAGCCTCTGGGTTTTTCGTAAGCCAGTTTAATTTCCCGAAATTCATCTTCCAAACGGGTAAACGCTTGGCGCAAATCGGCAAGAGTGTTGGTTTCTTCGGGCATATCTTTACTTATATAAGCCGAAAATTTCCATACTTCCAGGACTTCATCCGCATTGAGTTCATAAGGGGGGTAGGAGATATTGGTAGATTTTAAAAGCAAAGTTCCCCGGTCTTGGATTTTATTGTAAATTTTCTTCAACACAATCCCTTCGTTTTTGGACACCACGACACCCATGGTATTGTCGTTGAGTTGGTTCCAGTCACTAACATACTCCCCAATTACAATGGAGCCGGAAGTTAGGGGTAACATGGAATCCCCTTTGATTTCAAAAGCGCGGTAGGTACGCCCCTTGGGTAAAAAGGGGAGTTGGTATTTGGGTAGCTCCTGTAAATATTCCGTATCGGCATAGCCCCGGGTATATCCTGCTGCCGCTTTATCGGGGACTAGCTCAATATTTTCATTATCTTCCGCATCCACGGTAATGGTAAGGATCCGCATCCCTTGAGCCGATGCATATTTCTTTATTTCTGAGGGGTTTTGAAAAGTCCCTTCTTGAGCACTGGCCAAATTTACATTGAGAAGCTGGTCTAAGGTAATGTTGAAATACTGAGCAAGTTTATTCATGACAACCAATTTGGGTTCTGCCCGGCCATCCTCGTAGGAGGAAACAGCACTTCGGGTGATTCCCAGAGAGTTAGCAAGGTTTTCTTGACTTTGTCTTCCATTCTTTTCCCGAAGGAATTTTAAATTTTTGCTTAAATACATGACATTACCTGTTAAAAATTTGGCAATTTCCCTATAAATTTCCTAGCTTTGTTAACAAAATTAGCAATAACATGTTTAATTAGCAAATTATTTCAGCCATCACTATTCAACAAGGACTAGGTAAGCCCATGACAGAAAAGGATTTATTTGAGACTATTCCCGAGGAAAATATTTTTCAAGCGGAAGATTTTGGGGCAGGTACCCCTCCCGGCCCCAACCCTTCCCCTCCCAAGACTCCTCCCAAAAGGCCTGAAAAAACGGTCAGTAAGTCCCGCAAGATGAGGCATGAAGCTGGTAGCCCCCAGGACTTATTTACCTCAGGTTTTTTAAAGGGGGTAGTGCTGTTGATGATTGTTTCATTTAATGCTATGGTCTTAAAAAACAGCTTTTTATGGGTGCATCCTTCTCAAGGATTCTCCGGAAATATGGAGCTGGATGCCCTCCTTTATGGTATCGGCATCTCGATTATGATGGTGGTTATTCTTTTTCATGAAGAAAGTTGGAACAAGGCCTTTTGCCCTGGGGCCATCACCTTATATCTCAATGCGCTCATTTTAGTGCTCTATACACACTGGTTTGATTGGATGCTGGGAGAATGGTGGACTAAGTGGCTCATGAGCGGTTTACTCACCTTCACCCCCGTCTTAGGTTTATGGATGATGGTCAAGATGTTGAAACGATAAGATTCTTCACGAACGGAGATTGGCTAATTTGCCAGGAATTTACTACATTGGTTTGCCTTAGGTCCATAAACCCAATCGTATGCTTTCCCCCGATTTTGAACTCATGCAACGTATTCAGATGAACCCGGAAATTGCCCACGGCAAACCCTGTATCCGGAATACCCGACTGAGTGTTACTCATATTCTGGATCTCCTGTCTTCTGGAATGACAAATACTGAAATCATTTCTGATTATCCTGAACTTCAGGAAGAGGATATTCGGGCATGTTTGGCCTTCGCTTCCATACTGGCCGATCGTAAAGCTATTTATCCCTATACTCCATGAAATTTTTATTAGATAGTGCGGTACCGAAGTCCCTTGCGGAGTTTCTAGAATCCGAAGACTTCTCAGTAGAACAGGTCCCTTCCCAATTACACAATGGCCAACATACTGATAAGGCCATCCGTCAATGGGCCGATAGCGATAACCGTGTCCTCATCACCCAAGACCCCGACTTTTGGATGGACCACTTGGTATATGGGAGCCCTATGAGCCTCTTACTGATTCGTCGGGAAAGCCTGGGAAACCCCAATCTAGTGGCTCTATTTCAAAAGCACTTAGATGATGTCCTAACTTGTTTTATGCAGCATCGGGTAGCCGAGTTAAGTAGTAGGTCTCTAGTTGTCTTGCGTTAGTTATTTTACTGATTAGTTTGGTGAACAGATAAGAATCAGCAAAATTAATTTGCAACACCGTTGCAAATGCTTGATTAATGTCCTAATTTGCCACTATGAGGCATTTAAGACGCACAAGTTCCAGTTTATTACTCCCATATTTCATCTTAGGGCTGATGATCGGGATTTTGCATGCCTTACATCATATTTATAACACCAACACATGCCCCCAGGTACAGGAAGACTTACTACGTAATTCAACCGGTTCTTTTCATTTGAGTGATTCTTGCCAAAACCAAGGACTTATTGCCCCAATTTGTCATACGGGTTTTAGTAAAGTGTATTCCAGCTTTTTCTTTGCTTCTCATAAGGCTAGTATAAAGATAGTATCTAAACCTGAGGCCAGCATTTCAAGAGGTTCTCCCTTATATCTCTTGGTCTTATGGCTAGTTTTTACCTGGCTAGTTTTTACCTTGATAAGCCCAGCGCTATTAAACTTATTTGTCCAAACCCAAGAGCCGCTCCCGAACCGTACCGAGATGATCCACGCGGTACGTAGCTTAAACGATAAAAACTGGGAATCGCCCAAGACTTTTGTTTTGGATAAGTTTTATAAGGCTTATCCAGCCTATAATGATGGGGATACCACCAATTTTGATAAGTGGTACTACGCCAGCTTTACGGTAATAGATGATGAAGCCGCCCAACTTAATGCTCAATTTGAATCCCAGGTGGCCAAACGTAATAAGCTGCTCAAACAATGGGAATGGCTGGCTCCTGCCGCGATGCTGCACGAAAGACTATCTCAAATTTCAGGTACGGATAGGGCAAGTCATCAAGCCTTTGTCAAGGATTTACAAAGCTATCATAGCCAACTGAAAGAAATGTACTATACCAAGATTTTCCAGGAAGAGACATTTTCTACCCAGGACCTAGAAAAGATTAATACGCTACTGGTTCAATAGAGTAGCCGTACTTCGTATTTGGCTGAGGGATAGAGCGGCCTGTTTGAGCTCCATCCCTCAGCCATCGTACTCCGAAGCAATTCGGTCGCAAATGTTTTGAGATTGCATCTGTCGGGCATGGCTAATTTCTTTTATAGGTTTAAACCTGAGGAAAGGCATTATAAATATCTGTAAAAATACCGCGGCAAACTTCCAGGTCTAGCCACCATTCTAGCAAGAAAAAAGTTTTAGAAACTGTTTAAATTTAATTGCGTTGGGCTGCAAAGGGCCATTTATGGAACCTAATTTCATCAAATTTATCGCCCATAACGCTGCTATGCGCTCCTTGTTGATCTCATCAGAACCCAAAACTGACCCTTTTCGCCGACAAAAACTAAACTTAAACAGTTTCTTAGATTCTTATGCTAAGCCGGAGCGGTAAAGAAATGATTGACTTAGCTATATTGAATCTCGTAAATCACGACCGATAAGATAAAAGACAGTACCGAAATCACCAGGCCAAACATGAAGATCGTATAGGCAGTACGTAACATGCGGTACTTTTTACCCAAAACGGCCCCTAAGAAATAAATATCCCGGATCAAGCTACGGTAGAGATAGTCCCCATCATTGAGCATTTCTTGCATGCCCCACTCATAATCTTCCAGGCGCATTTTGTGGAAATTCCCAAAGAAGAGCAAGTTTGTTCGGCGGTTTTCTATATCATCGCGGGTAAACAGGCCCGAGGAGACATTGGGCCGAGTAGCTAAAATGGCAAAAACAATTGTCACCAAGCAGGTAAGCAATAAAATCAGGGTCGGAAAGATAAGGTGGGGATGGGTATTAAACTTATTTAAAAGTAAGGAAATCACTACCGAAATGATAATGGTATTCACCGAAATCATAATATTGGCCTTACTATCGGCCATGGAGCTAAGATCCAGATGATTACGCGAAGTAGTTCTGAAAACCGTTTCAATCCCTCTTTCGGGGCGCCCTTCTACTTTATCGAGTTTTTTTCTAAGCTTTTTAAGCTTTTTTTGGGAGATGTCCATGTCCTCCATCAAGACTTTATCTTCGTCTTTGGTCACCTTTTTCAATTTCTTTTCTACTTGCCTCAAGTTTTCTCTCATTGCGGGATTTAATGCCTCTTTACCGTATTCTGTAAAGTACTTATGGCCTTCCATAAAGTTCTGATTAATCTCTAGCCACTCGGTATCACTCATGAGGTTGCCCCGTTCGGCTTCCCATTCAGCTCGGAGAGGGGTACAGCGGTCAAAAAAATCCTCTTCGGCCAAATGCGCCAAATCGGCATCACACAAAATCATAGAAAGTTCGCTTTGAGGGCTCTGCGGGATTTTGGTGGCCCCAATGCTCAATAAGATTTCTTGGAGGGCGGGCTCGGCCAACTTTTGCTCCCGAAGAAACTTTTGGGCAATCTCTTGGCTAATGGCCTCGTGGCCATTGCTTTTTTCGGAATATCCCAGATCGTGAAACCAAGCGGCAATTTGGACTAATTCTTTTTTTTCTTCCGAAAGCTCTTGAGCTTCGGCAATTTTACGAGCAATTTCAACAACATAAGCAGTATGGGCATAATTGTGGTAGTGCAAATGTTCCGCCATATTTTGGTGGAGCATATTGCTGGCAAATTCTTCCGATTTTTTTAAGATAGCGTCGTATTGACCCATACAAAACCTCGTTAATTGTTTCCTAAAAACGGTTACTATTAATTTCCTAACTTAGCAAATCTATTGAAATTCAAGCAAACTCAAATGCAAAATCTCAAATATCCTCTCACGACTGTAGCCTTCAGTACCTTAATTTCCATTTTTTTGCCGAAGTTAAGCTTAAACAACTTTAATCACAGTCACGTAAATGTTTTATTTGACTCTCCTCAAGCCCTAGCTTTAGATATGTCTACACCTTTTCCTTACCAACTTGATAAACCCGATTGGGTACAAACCCTCCCCTCCAAACTTAAAGAAATATCGGGCATTACGTACTGGCAGGGAGCTCTCTTGCTCTGTATTCAAGACGAAACGGGACGTATTTATGCTTACAACTTTAAAAAAGAACGAATAACGGTTGAGTTTCCTTTTGCTGGTTCGGGAGATTATGAAGATATTGCTTGGGTAGACCCAGTGCTTTATGTCCTACGCAGCGATGGGGACTTATACCAGATAAAAGGACTGGCAGAATTTGACACTCAAATCCAAAAGTTTGAAAATTTTTTAGGCCAAGAGCAAGATACCGAAGGACTGGGATTTGACAAAACCAGACAGGAATTATTGATTGCTGGCAAAGGAGATGCTTTCAATGCCGATCTTGGATCAAATGCCAAAGAAGTCTACCGCTTTTCTTTGCAGCAAGAAGAGTTACTTAGC
The DNA here is from genome assembly GCA_963922455.1 of uncultured Microscillaceae bacterium. Taxonomy (GTDB): domain Bacteria; phylum Bacteroidota; class Bacteroidia; order Cytophagales; family Microscillaceae; genus CAWUIO01. Next base: position 69,909 of record CAWUIO010000006.1, on the reverse strand, counting down.
CAAACCCGCTTTACGATTAAGCAAGAGGAGCTGCGTAAACTAGATCCGGATGCTAAGACCTTCAAGCCTTCGGGAATAGCCCGGAACCCAAAAGATGGAAATTTTTATATTCTTTCGGGTGCCAGTCAAAGCCTCTTGGTGCTAGATGATCAAGGGGCCATAGTCCACTTGCTAGATTTAGACAAGGACCTATTTCCTCAAGCCGAATCCATATGTTTTGATGAGGAAGCCCACTTGTTTATCGCTACTGAGGCCTCTGGGAAAAAACCGCGTTTGGCCCGCTTCAGCTATCGCTAGGCTTTTTGTGATTTTTGGCATAATTGGCTTATATTCCGGTTTAAGTCAAAAAAAATTATAGTTATGAGCCAACAAGTAGAAATTAACCTCAGAAAATTTCGTCCTATATTTTTTATTCTCTTCTTATTGTTTATCCTTTTGATTTCTTGGAGTAGTATCACCGTAAGCATTCCGGGGGGATACCGTGGAGTCTTATTCCGCCAATTTGGGGGAGGGATTCAGAAGGAGCGGCCCTATGGAGAAGGCTTGCACTTCATTGCTCCCTGGAATACCATGTACCGTTATGAGGTTCGCCAACAAGAACTGACTGAGACCATGGAGGTGCTTTCTTCCAATGGTTTGGAGATTAAACTAGATGTAACCCTTTTATATCATCCCGAAGTGGCCAAGCTAGGCTTTTTGCACGCAGAAGTGGGAGACGACTACTTAAACCGGGTAGTCATACCGGGTATTCGTTCTTCGGCCCGTAAAGTGGTTGGCCGTTATACCCCCGAGGAAATTTATTCAACCAAGCGAGACCGTATCCAGCAGGAAATTAATGCGGAAACTTTAAAACTTCTCGAGCGGAAGTATGTGGCCTTGGATGAGGTGTTGATTCGATCCATTTTGCTGCCACCTACGATCAAAACGGCCATTGAGAACAAACTCAAGCAAGAGCAAGAAGATTTAGCCTATGAGTTCCGTTTGAAGAAAGAGAAGAAAGAAGCCGAACGCCAAAAAATCCAGGCCGAAGGGAAGGCGGCCGCCAACCGAATTATCAGCGAAAGCCTTACCGACAATATTTTACGCGAAAAAGGAATCCAAGCGACTTTGGATTTGGCAAAATCGGGCAATGCCAAAGTAATTGTAGTCGGGTCGGGCAAGGACGGGCTTCCCCTAATCTTAGGGCAAAATTAGATCGATGAAAGGCTTCACCTAAGTAATATGTGGGGCCTTTTCTTTTTTCATAACCCAGGCTTAGGGATGGAACGGCCTGTTTGAGCCCGCCGCTGCCTGTGGGCTGGCCGGCGAGTAGTGAGAGCCCGACCCGCGCCACAACCCAATAGCCTGTATACGCCAATCTTTCTAGCGCGGGGAAGCCCCTTATGATTATTTTTTACGGCTTAAAGCCCCCCTATTGAGACTATTCAAGATAGTGTACAGACAAGGGCTATTTTTTTAGCACTTAGACTTATTCAATAATATTTTGCAAAATGCTTGATAAATTGGTTTTTACATCTTCATTTCCAGCATATTGTATGAGAAATACAAACATTTCTGGGATTGCCGAGGTGGAATACATGAATTTTTATTAAAAAAATAGGGGCCTGAGCGCCCGTATTGGCTAAGAAGAGCAACGTTTTTTTTACATGTTTCCTTGCAAAAACAAGGTTAATTAGGATACATTTAAATTCAATAAAAATCCTCAACTTAGCTTAAACTCTCTTAACGCATATCATGAAGAAAATAGCTTATTTCCTCGGACTACTCGTATTTCTGAGTCATTGTACTAGTTATAAACACGTATACCAACAATCACCTGCTCAAGCTATTCAAGAAAATAGTGCCTCTCCGGCACACGCTATCTTTCTGTGGGGCAACCTTCCTCAAAAAGGTGCCCAAACCGCCATATGGAAGCATTTACAAGAACAAATTTCTCAGGCAGGCAAAGCCTCTACTGTGCTATCCCTAGGCAATCAGTTTTATCCGCGGAGTTTGGCCGATACCACTAGTCGAGAAGCCAGGATGGTAGAGCAAAACCTGGGGTTTTTAAAAGAATATCCGGGGCGTTTGGTTTTTATTCCGGGAAATCGTGATTGGGATAACGGACAAAGAAAAGGGCAAGGGTCGCTCCTAAGCCAGGAGACTTTCCTGGAAGATTTCTTCCAACAAGAAAATGTGTTTTTGCCCGATGGGGGCTGCCCAGGCCCCGTGGAAATTGAGCTTGCCGAGGATGTGGTACTCTTGGTACTTGATACACAGTGGTGGATGCATCAGTGGGACAAACCCCGAGGACCCGAGTCGCCCTGTGAGGCCAAAGGAGATTATGACTTTTTACTATTGGTAGAAGATGCGGTCTTTCGCCATCCCAACAAAAAAGTGATTGTTGCCGGTCATCACCCATTGGCCAGTGCTGGGCGTTTGGGTGGGCATTTCCCGGCAAGTGATCATTTGTTTCCGGGAGGCGATAAAAATGTCTGGCTTCCTTTACCCGGTTTAGGATCGGCCTATGTTTTTTATCGCAAACTTATTGGAGGCAACCAAGACCGGGCGAATGTACGCTACAAGCAATTGGTCAATAATTTAAAGCAGATTTTTAAAGGCCACCCCAACTTGATTTATGCCACTTCCCACGAACACAGCATGGAATACCGTAAAGTGGATTCCACCCACCAAATACTGAGCGGAAGTTTGGGGCCTAAAAAATATATCCGAAACAAGCCCAAGACCGAATTTGCTTCCAACTACCCCGGATATGCCCGCATCAATATCTACGATAACGGGGAAGTGTGGACGGAGTTTTGGGCCCAAGAAGGAGAAAGCGTCCGAGTGGTGTATCGCCAAAAGCTCTTTCAACAGGTTCCCAAACCGCAAGAAAAAACCGAGCTGATTACTTCTATCGATTATTCTGATAGTATAAAAGTGCTCCCGATCAACCCGGATTATAAAAAAGCATCGGGCTTCAAAAAATTGTTTTTTGGAAAAAACTACCGAAACGAGTGGGCCGAAGAGGTAGAATTTCCTTACCTCAATATGGCCACAGAAAAAGGCGGACTGGAAGTGATCAAGCGAGGGGGAGGGCAAGCTACCAACTCGCTAAGGCTCCAAGCTGCCAATGGAAAACAATACGTACTCCGCTCGGTAGATAAACAAGCCGAAAAAGCCCTAGGGGATGCGTTTAAAGGAACTTTCCTGGCCGATATCGTACAAGACCAGACTTCTTCGGCCCACCCCTATGGAGCCCTTACCTTGCCTCCCCTGGCCGATGCCGTCGGCATAAACCATACCAATCCCCGCTATGTTTACTTGCCTACCGACCCCCGTTTAGGCAAGTACCAATACACCTTGGGAGGAGATATTTATCTTTTTGAAGAGCGGCCCGATGCCGATTGGAGTGATGCCGACTTTTTTGGAAATCCCAAAGATATTGATGGTACGCCAACGGTAATTAAAAATCTGACCAAAGACAATGATAACCAAGTAGACCAACTTTCGGTAGTGCGGCACCGGCTCTTTGATATATGGGTAGGCGATTGGGACCGTCACGATGACCAATGGCGCTGGGGAGATTATAAAGAAAATGGATTACGGATCTACCGCCCTATACCCCGTGACCGGGACCAGGCCTACTGGCGATCGGATGGGAAATTGGTTCGCCTAGCCTCCCATCGCTGGGGGATACCTAAATTTCAGGGCTTTTGGAAAAAACTCCGCGACGTGGGGGGCTTAAACCAAAATGCCCGCTACTTCGATCGCTACTTTATGACGGAGCCCGACTTGCAAGATTGGTTGGCGCTGGCCGATACCCTGAAACAAAACCTGAACGATGAAGTCATCGATGAGGCATTGAGCAGAGTACCCGACCCTGTAGCCAAATATGAAAATCCCGTCATTCGGGAAAAGTTGCAGCAAAGAAGGGAAGACTTATCCCGATATGCCGAAGAATATTATCGCTTTATCTCTAAAAAAGTAAATGTGCTGGGGAGTAATAAGCATGAGCTCTTTACGGTAGAGCGGCTCAATAATGAGGAAACCCGGGTTAAAATATTTAAAGTGAAGAAAAAATCCCGGGAAATACGTGGGCTGATTTACGAACGCACTTTCAAACGGGACGAAACTCGTGAAATTCGTCTCTATGGCCTTAAAGGAGACGATGAGTTTAAACTAAGTGGGGAGGTAAACAAAGGGCCCCGCATTCGTATTATTGGCGGCGGGGGCGATGATAAAGTAAGCAATGAGTCTAAAGTAAAGGGACTGAGCCGAAAAACGATTGTCTATGACAAGCCCAAAGGGATGGAGGTAAACGCCGAAGCCGATACCCGTCTTCAGGTGAAAAACCAAAAAGGAATCAATCGTTATGACCGCTACGCCTTTAAATATAACTACCTCGGCCCCTTGTTTTTCTTTGGTTTCAACCCGGATGATGGCCTCTTCATAGGTGGGGGGATCACCAGTACGACCCACGCCTTTCGCAAAGAACCCTATCATACCCGGCAATCCGTGAAGGGAAATATAGCCTTCTCTAGCAATTCTTTCAACTTTGACTACCGAGGCGAGTTTACGGGGTTTTTGGGGCCTTTTGACTTGGTGCTCGATGCCCATATTCGTGCCCCAAACTATGTTCGTAACTTTTTTGGTCTCGGAAATGAAACCGTCAATGAGGTAGATGAGCGAGGGCTTACTTTTTACCGAATCCGGTACAACCAATTTTTGTTTCAGCCCGCTATACGCAAAGTTTGGGTAAACGACCGTACATTTCTAAGTTTGGCCGGTTTTTATCAATCGGTCAAGGTACTCAGTGAGGATAATGTAGACCGCTCTGTGGGTGAGGCCAGCCGCGCAGGTGAAATCCCCGCAGACATCCCAGGGAAACGCTTCAATTTTGGGGGTGTCGCCCTCAATTATCAATTGGATACGCGGAATAGCCTCCTCTTTCCTAGTCGGGGGGTCTTGTTACAATTGGAGGGTAGGTACTCTCGAAATACCCAAGACTCAGATGAGCTGCCCATCGATTTTGCTCAGTTTACCGGTAACTTTTCCTTTTACCTACCTTTTAGTCAGGGCGCTGTCTTGGCGAGCCGGGTTGGAGGGGGGCACAATTTTGGCGACTTCCAGTTTTTCCAAGCCCATACCTTGGGAGCCCGTAGTAATTTGAGGGGGTATCGTAACGATCGCTTCTCAGGACGAAGTAGTTTCTACCAAAATAATGACCTGCGCATTCGTTTATTTAAACTACGTACCTTCTTTTTTAACGGTTTTGTTGGCTTGATGGGCGTTTATGATTGGGGCCGGGTCTGGCAAAATGGCGAAACCTCCAGTAAAATCCACCAAGGGTATGGGGGAGGGATTTGGCTGACTCCTGCCGATGCCTTAAGTATCACCGCGACCTATACCACTTCGGATGACGATAATATCATCCTAATCCGTTTTGGCTTCTTGTTTTAAATAGAGGATAAAGATTTGGGGCTTGCCCGCGCCCGTACCTTTTGTATTAGCTTAGTACAAATAGTGCCAGCGCGGGCCGGGCTCTCGCTACTCGCTGCCTTTCCCCACAGGCCCCTACGAGCTCAAACATGCCGCTCCATCCCTAAGCCAAAGAAAGAAGGGCGCGTTTAGAAAGGACCGGGGCTTTGAGTTGAAAACGATTGTTTAAACAGGCTTGGGGGCTAATTTTATCGTTTCCAATTCTTCTCCATACCTATACTGTATATGGGGGCAAAGAATTAAAATTTTATTCAGTGAGCTTCTCCTCGTGATACCGCTCCAGCCAAGACAGGGCTTTCTCGTAATCTTCAAAAATCCGAAATTGATAATCTTGGGAAAAAGATGGATTATCGTCATCAATCAATTCGGCGGTAAGCTTGGCGTAAAATTCTTGGGCAATCACGTGGGCAAAGCGTTTAAGCCCTGCTTTTTGGGCTTCGGGTATCCAGTAGGTCGTAATCCATTCCTCTGCATTGTCCCAAGTCCCTTCTAGCTTGCGATTGTCGTTGATGAAGAGGCTGATTTGTTGACTTCTGATAAGATCCAAGGAAAGCATACAGGCTTTTTTGATTTCATCGGCACTCAGGTGCTCGCCATACCAAGCGGCAGCAATTAGTTCTTGTTCGGGTTTAAACTCCAAGGTATAATACACTGAGCCCGTTTGCTTATAGAGTTCTTTTGTCATACTTGCTAAGTTTGAGAAGGAATTTTGGGTTTTTTTTTCTAAGAAGGTTAATATGGTCTAAGAGAGCTTTTCTGCCGCTTTTCCTTGATAACTTAGCAGCCAATTCTCAGCTTCCTGTACCTCCTCAAAGATGACAAGTTCAAAATCGGCGGCGATGCTCTGATTGTCATCCTCCATGAGTTCGGCCGATAATTGCGCATAAAACTCTGGTGACAAAACGTGGGCAAAGCGTTTTAAGCCTCCTTTGATAGCCTCGGGCATCCAATAGTCATTAATCCAATCATTTGCGTTGTCCCAGGTTCCTGTGAGTTGGCTATTATCATTCAAAATAAGTGGGATTTGATGCGCCTGTATTAAGTCAAGCGCTAAAGTGCAGGCTTCTTGAATTTCTTTTAGGCTGAGATCTTCGCCATACCAAGCTGAAATAATTAATTCTTGTTCGGGTTTGTACTCTAAGGTATAATACATAAAGCCCGAATTATTACGCAGTTCTTTTTTCATACAGGGTTTAGCTTTTTATTCTTTCCTACTGTGGGGCAAAGAATGAAGTTTCAAGGCAATAAGGGGGGGCATGACGTACGTAAGGCTAGACTTTATATACTATCTGGCTCAGAGATAGATCTCATCTTGAGGCCAACGTGATCCCCACGCTGCTTGGGGCGAGGGAAGGTGGCTAAGGAAAGTCCGGCCCGGGCTGCTTGAGTTTTTTAATGGATTACGCTTGGCTATGCACAGACTAAATTCCACCTATTTTTTTAGCTCTAAGATAAGACCGGATTTGGCGGCCAGGGTGATTTTGGAAAGATCGCTAAGATTACGTTCGTGGATAAGGTCCCAGGCTTGGGTATAGCCTTGCATGCTTTCGGCAAAACGTTGGGTGTTTACCACCTGCGTTTCTTCCTTGTTGTTGAGAAGCACCATCACGCAGGCATCGTCTAGGTAGCGGAAATAGACGTATATCCCATCCTCGGGGATATAGTGTCTCAATTTGCCCTCATGGATGGCTTTTTGGTTTTTACGCCAGTTGATCAACTTAGCACAAAAGTTTTGTATATCTTTTTCCTCGGCGCTCAATCCCTCTCCGGTAAAGGCATTTTTGCTATGATCGGCCCAGCCCCCGGGAAATTCAGGACGCACCTGACCGTGCGTCTCGCCGCCTAAGGCCAATTCGGTGCCATAGTACAACTGGGGAATTCCGCGAGTGGTCAGAGTGACAATCAAGCCCATCTTGTACTTACGGATGTCTTCACCCACCACCGTAAAATAACGGGGTATGTCGTGGTTGTCTACAAAGATCAAGTTCTGACTCGGATCGGGATATACATGATCTTGAGCCAGGGTATAGTAAATGCGGGCCAAGCCCACATCCCAGCCGGGTTCTTCCTTAAAGGCCAAATCTAAGGCTTTTTGTAAGGTAAAATCGGTGACACTTTGGATATTACTATCATATCCATCCTGATTAGGCTGTCCATCGTGCCAGTAGGCTTGAGTGGGCACATGATATTCCCATACTTCGCCTACAATACTAAAGGTTGGGTATTCATTCCGGATGGCTCCCGCCCAATCGGCTAAAAACGTACGATAGGGGTAGGAATACGTATCCATTCGTATGCCATCTAGGCCTAAATACTCAATCCACCAGATTGAATTCTGTATAAGATAGCGCGCCAACAGGGGGTTGCGCTGATCTAAATCGGGCATCGTGGTATCAAACCAGCCTTGTCGGACTAAGGTATAATCAGAAGGGGCCTGGTAAGGGTCCAAGGCAGCTACGCCCCGGTAATTGCTACGGGTAAACTCCGGAAACTCGTGTACCCAGCCTTTGCCTGGGGGGTCGGCAATAAAATAGTGGTTTAAGCCGCAATGGTTTACCACCATGTCCATAATACATTTCATACCTTGCTCTCGTATGTCATCCACTAGTTTACGGTAGTCTTCATTGCTCCCAAACCGGGCGTCTACTTGGTAAAAATCGGTGATGGCGTATCCGTGGTAGGATTGCTTGGGCATGTCATTCTCGAGCAAAGGGTTCAACCAGAGCGTGGTGATACCCATGTTCTTAAAATAATCTACATGGTCACGGATGCCTTGGATGTCCCCTCCGTGACGGCCGTACTCATCCTCCCGGTCAAGAGATTCCCGCATGCCTTCTATTTCATCGTTTTCAGGAAGCGCATTGGCAAAGCGGTCGGGCATGAGTAAGTAGATCACATCGGCGGGGGAAAAGCCACGGTACCGGCGGGTATCCTGACTGCGGGCTTTCAGTTCGTAAGGAATGGTTTGTTTCCAGCGCCCTTTTTCTAATTTGATTTGGGCTTGTCCGGGAGCGCAGTCAGTACTAAGGCTCAGTTCTAGGAGTAGATAATTGGGATTGGCCAATTGAACCACTTGATCTAAACGGAAGCCCGGATAGTCCAGGCTAACCTGGGCCCCAGCTAGATCTTGGCCATAGAGCATGATTTGCAATTTGGGGTCTTTCATGCCTACCCACCAATTGGCTGGCTCCACTTTTTGGATTTCTTGCGAAGAGGCAGGAAAGGAAAGATATAAAAGAATCCAGAGGAGGAGACGGATAGATGGAGGATTTATCAAACGAGGTATCATGACGTAAAACCGGAATGGAATCCTGGAGATGATATGAGTTAATTAAAAATTTTCAGATTACTAATTTAGAAGAAAGTTTGGAGAATGTATTTCTATCTTCTAAAAAATAAGCAGGACTCCCTGGTTCATAGGCTAATACTCAAATTTTGCCAAGTTTGGCAAGCCAAATAGAGCGTATCCAAGCTTTTCTGGAATTACTTAGAAAGCTGCCAGGAGAGTTTAATACCCCCAAAATAGTTACGGGGAAGACCCGGATAAAAGTACCGGGGCAAAGCATTCCCAAAGGCTAAGGCGTTGATCTGCAACATAGAAGCGTAGCGCTCATCAAAAAGATTACGGATACCCACCTGGGTTTCCAAGGTCCAGCCACCTTTCCATTGGAGTCGATGGCCCAATTTTACATGAGTAAGAAAATAAGAATCAGAATATACGGTATTGGCATCATTGATCGGTATACGGTCAATCCACTGGATATTGAGGTGGGTGAAAAAGCCCCAGGGAAGATTTACATCTAGTCCCGCATTGAGGGTATTGCGAGGAGTACCGGTAAGATCATTGCCGGAAAAGTCATCTTCTAGGTCGACAAAATCTTTGAAGGTGTAATCGGCCAAGGTATAATTGACAAAGAAACGGCCTTGGTTGGACATATTTTGCCAGAGTAAGGCATTGGCTTCCAGCTCAATACCGTTGTGACGGGTACTTCCGGCATTTACGCCTACAAATGCATCGGAGGCCGTGCGTCGGGCTACCAGTAAATTTTTAATTCGCATGGTATACACGCTGAGGGAATACCAAAAACGTCCTTTGAGAAGGCTGCCACGGCTACTTAACTCATAATTCCAGCCGGTTTCGGGTTGGATGTCGGGGTTAAACTGGCCTTCGGGGGTGAGGGTTTCGTCAACGGCGGGTTGTGAGAAACCGTGGCTCAAGGTAAATTGAAGGTTCCATAAATCATTTACTTGGTAACGGAGGCCCAAGCGGGGTGACCAGATAGTTTCGAAGGTGTAATTCCCTTCATTGTCCGGATCAATAAAGTCACGTACTTCGTACAAGGTTTTATTACTATGCAAACTGGTTTCCAAAAATAATTTGGAAGTGACCTGTTGGCTCAGCATAAGAAAGGCATTGCCGTATTGTCGTACTTGTTCCTGATTGCTAAGTTGGGCTCCATAGGTTCGGTCTTCATTTTCAAAGGTTTCGGCCTCATAGAGCTCCCTGAAATACTCTCCTCCCAAGCGGACACTGGCGGGAAAGCCCAAGATTTTGAAGTTATAGCCTACTTGAAAACGTAAACCCGCGTTTTGAGACTGTTCGTTGAGTAAGTTGAATGGCCGAATTTCCCGGGCCTGGCGAAAGTTCATAAAAATACTGCCCGACCAATCCCAAGCATCCGGGCCCTGATTTTGAAAAGAAAGACCAAAGGTGCCCCGCTCGGCATCTTCATTTCCTTGAGAGGCGCCCCAGGTAAAGGCAGCCTGGCGGGGATTTTCCCTAAAGTCATCGGCATTGAGAGAACTTGGGATAAAGGCTACCAAGGATTGATAAATCCCCAAAAAGCTCAGTTTTTGGTAAGGGTTGGGCCTTACTTGACCGAGGAGGTAGACACTGTGGCGGTCGTATTGATTATTGTCCCGGTATCCCTCACTGTGTAGGTTGGTATACGTGGCATTCCATTGTAATTTGCGGTGCTGAATTCCGAAGCTTTGCTTGGTTTTTCGAAGGCCGTAGGAGCCAAATTGGCTTTGATGGCGGGCAAACGTACCTTCGGTTTTTTGAGCCCGGGAGCGAAGCAACAAAGTACCTCCCAATCCGGCTCCGTAAGCGCTGGGCCCGGGGCCTTTGAGAATTTCCACTCTATCCAAAATATCCAAGTCTAAATCTTCGAGGGTGGTTTCGTTTTCACCCGTACTCAAGGGGATCTCGTCTAGGTAGGCCCGTATGTTTCGGGTGCTAAATAAGGAGCGCGACCCAATACCCCGCACGGTGAGGCGATTGGTGTTTAAGGCCCCATTGTGGAAATAAATACCCGGAATTCGGTTTAAGGCATCTTGAATATTAATTTCGGCATCTCTCACTAAGGCTAAGCTGTCAACCAATGCTACAGACCCTGCGGTATGACGGTAAAAACGAGGGGAAGACGCCGCTTGAACGATGATCTCAGATAATGATTCTGCCTGAGGTTTTAGGTAAATAATGAGATCTTGGGCTTCCTGGGATGGGGGATAGCGAAGGGCTTGGTAACCGATATGGCTTATGAGTAATTCGCTTGCCCAAGCTATTTCAAAATATCCCCGCTCATCGGTAAACGTTCCGGTGCTGGTTTGAGCATTTTGAATAGTAACCCCCACCAAGGCTTCTTGGGTAGTTTGGTCGAGCACTCTACCTCTGAGGAGGCTTTGCGCCGGGAGTTGATGGGATAAACCTAGAAAGAGTAGAAGTAAACGAGTGACAATTTGCATCCTTAAGCAGCTTGTATACATAAGAGAAAGGTTAAATATGCTAAGGATGCCGATCAAAACCTAAGAGTAGACACGTTTTTCCCGTGAAATACCTAATAAAGCGTTTTACAAATAATGTCATGGGTAGGCTCTTGAGAGCAGAGAATAGAGAAGAGAGAAGAGAGAGGGGAAAGGGAGGGTGAAGCAAGCAATGGGTCGCTAGTTCCTACTTTCTCTTCTCTCTTCCTGTTTGGCTTAGGGATAGGCGCCCGAATGGGCCGAGACCGCCGCTGGATGCGGGTGAGCCGGCTCGGCAGCCTAGCCCGGCCCGCGCAGGCAATCTGTTTACTTATGGGAAATCACTTTATCTGGCGCGGGCAAGCCCCAAAATACATATTAGATTTTAATCATATCGGGATGGGCACTAATACTGGCTCTCTGAGATAGTTCATGGAGGAGGGCTAAACAATGTTTTTCGACTTCTTTGATATTTTTACTGATCCAATTGTCTTCGGGGTTGGGGTGGTGTAAGATATGCTTACCCTGACTGCTTTCATGTATGAGCCCATTGAACTCGAGTAATTGCATAGTGGGAGAGCTTTTGTGAACTAGAGAGCGGATTCGGTTTAAGTCTCTTTGCTCCATACCCTCTCGATAATCCATCATGAAATTGTTAAACTCTCTAAAAGTAAGTTTAAGAAGATCTTGGTACATACTTGGATCATCGTGGGTGATCTCAAAATACTTGGCCAAATTAAAGTCTGAGGCTAGGGTAGAGCTAGTATTGGAAGCCTGGGTTTGAGTTTCTGGAACGTTTGAGACAATAGATTCGCTTTGGGTGTAGTACTTAAGCATTTTGCAGTAAAGATCGTTGGGTTGGAAGGGTTTAGACACATAATCATTCATGCCGATTTGGTCCACCTTGTTGCGTACTTCACTCGAAGCAGAAGCGGTTAAGGCAATTATCGGAATGTTACGGAAGTTTTCGGCTTCCATGTTTCGGATCTTCTTGGCTGCGTCTAGTCCATTCATTTTAGGCATTTGAAGGTCCATGAGTATCAAATCGTAAGAACCCTCTTGAAGTTTATGGATGGCTTCTTGCCCGTCATTGGCAAATTCAAAATCAATAAGCCATTTATGTAAGTAGCCCTGGATGACAAATTGGTTGACCGGGTTGTCTTCGGCTACTAATACGCGGGCGTTTTTTAGGCCGTTCCAGTCTTTTATCTCTTTTTTATGCTCGCCTTGTTTGGCGAGATTATCCGATTTGTGCAGATCTAAGTAAAAAGCAAATTGAGATCCCTTCCCAGGCTCACTCTTTAATTCTATTTCACTCCCGAGTAAATCTAATAGCCCTTTACAGATGGCGAGGCCTAATCCTGAGCCGCCAAAACGCCGGGTGGTATCCTGTCCAGATTGAGTATAGCGTTCAAATATGATTTTTTGCTTATCGGGAGGGATGCCAATACCGGTATCTCGTACCTTAAAAAACACCCTAACTTTATCTTTATAATCGTCTTCGAAGTGCACAGTTAACTTGACCATCCCCTGCTCAGTAAATTTTACGGCATTACTCACCAGGTTATTTAAAATTTGGAATATGCGGGTTGAGTCTCCCAAAAGCGTGGCAGGGATATCATCATCTAGGATAAGTTTAAGCTGTATTCCTTTTTCTTGAGCTTGGTATTCGTAGGTGTGTTTAATGTTTCTACACAGTTCTAGAAGGCTAAACTCGGTTTGTTCTAACTCTACCTTACCGGCTTCAATTTTATTGTAATCAAGGATGTCATTAATGATATCCAGTAAGTTTTTTGCCGAAAATTTGAGGGCTTGTATTTTGCTCAATTGCTCAGGGCTCAGGCTCTCTTCAATAAGAAGATTGGTGATTCCGACTACGGCATTCATGGGCGTACGAATTTCGTGGCTCATCGTGGCCAAGAAATCGGTTTTGGCCCGGGTGGCTTCCTCGGCTTTTTCTTTGGCAAGGATAAGTTCTTTTTCTCTTTGTAAGCGTTCTGTGATATCCTCTTCAATACCCAATATATAGCTGGGGCGACCGTCTACATCTTTGATAGGCACCTTAACTTGGTAGACATATACGGTTTTATCATTCCGGGGTATTAAGACTTCTTCCTGATAGTGTACAGACTCTTGATGCATCACCTCTTCGTCAGTCTGATGAAATTGGAGAGCGGTAGTCGAATCAAAGAGTTCAAAGTCGTTTTTACCCAAGGCGTTTTCTTTGCTTATTCCGTATATCTCTTCACACTTTCGGTTCCAAGTAGTGAGCCGGTAGTCATTTTTAATATCCTTTACGAATACAGCAATGGGCAGATTATTAATCAGATTTTCCAGAAACTCCTTTTGATTACGGAGTTCAAGCTCAATATGCCGGGTTTTGCTTACATCCTGTACGACGCCAACTATCTTGATGATTTTTCCTTCTTCATTGGCTATCGATTTGGCCAGGCCCATTACATGTTTTTCTTTTCCCTCCCGGCTCATTATTCGGTAATTCTCCCGAGTAGTTATTTCCTTACTCATGAGACGGGTGATAATTTTCTGGACTTTCGGGCGGTCTTCGGGGATGATAAAATCAACAAAATGCTCATAGTCAGGCACTGGCTCCTCTGGGGGAACTCCAAAGATAGAGCGCATTTCCTGAGACCAGTAATGCTTGTTTTCTAAGTGATCGTAAGACCAGTTGCCAATGCTGGCAATGGCTTGCGCCTCTTTTAAGGAGTTTTCACTTTCTTTGAGTTTCTTTTCGGTGAGTTTTCGCTCTGTGATATCCCGGCTTACGCCCATCACACCCAAAATTTTGTCCCCGTCAAAAATCGGATTAAACTCAAACTCAGACCAAAGCTCTTTTCCTTCCAAGTCGATAATACACTTCTCTCGGCTGGTATGATGCCCTTTTAAAGCTTGGTCGTATAGGTTTATGGAGCTTTGTCGGAGTTCACTAGATTGAATGTAATCAAGTACCGAATCCCCAATCTTAGGCTCACATCCGAGGATTCTCTTTTGCATTTGAGCGTGGTAGGTATTAAAAAACAGCAGTTTGTAATCTCTGTCTATGGCCCAAATTGCTTGATTACTACTATTTAATAAGGTGGTTTTATAGGCATTAGCCTTACGTAAATCGGCTTCTGTTTTCTTTTGTTCATCGATAAATTGCCCTCTCCCTAATATACCAAGGATCTTTCCATCACTGATAAGGGGTTGCAAATAAATTTTAGCCCATGAGTTGGGTAACTTAGTTAATTCTTGCCTTTCCACCTCCACGGTTTCTCCTCTTAAAGCTTTTTGATAGGCTGCCAAGTTGTGGGCTCGAGTAGCTTCGGGCCAGTAGCTCCTTAAATCGGTTCCCGGAATCAAGGCATTTCCCGATGCCTTCAATTTGAATTTATTTGCCACATCATTGGCAAAAAGAATATTTAAATCAGTATCGACGGCCCAAATGGCCCAACCCATTTGGTTATCTTGTAAAACAGCTTGTAAAAAAGTATAGGAGCTGAGATACGATCTTTTGCTAGATAAAATACATTGTATATGTAGACTGGCTGAGGGGTTTTGGGCAGTTCCTAAGCCATTCATTTTTATCTGAGAAATCTGATCAAACAAGGGGTGCTGGGGCAATTGACTTTTGGATACCTTTAAAAAGGAATTATTAGTCGATTGGATCAATTGCATTTTTTCTTTCCAAAACCCTTGCAGTTGCGATGGCCACATACTTAGAAAGTGAGGATTATCCTCCTCACATTTTTTTAATTGTGCGCCTATATACTGCTTACCTGGCTCATTGGTCAAATGTAAATGCCCTTCTTGATCAATAATAAATTGCGCTTCTTCTTCGGCCATAGCTTCATCTGGATGGGCTTCATCTGGCATAAGCAAACTTTTCAGTTTGTCTGTGATATAAGAATCCTCCGTGGACTGGGCTGATATATTCAGATTAATCCCCGACAGGCCTTTGTTTTGACCTTCGTAAAAAGAAAGTTTGAGGAGGTGGCCTTCCCAAGGTATGGTAGCTTCTAAGCTATTTTGATTAAAGGATTCTTGAATAAGCCCCAATAAACGGGGATGCTGCGCGGTGTCAAACAGATCAAGTAAAAAGTAATTTTGAACAGGGGCAAAAGAGGCAATATATTTTTCAAATATTCCCGTAGCGTGGTATAGTTTTACAATATTACCAGAACGGTCTAGAAGTATATGCATTTGCCCAAAAAACGCTCTCTTATGAGGTTTTGAGGGAGGGGGTATGTCTGGTAATGTTTCCTTAGCCTTCATATTCATGGCAAAATCTAGCTGTGTTTTTTTATAACTATACGGCCAATACAAGCTTCCCGCTATTATTTTAAGTTACTAATATTTTTAATGCAATGCAATGTAATATTGAGGTTCAAATGGGTATACTATTTTGGCTAGGCAACCGTCCGAAGAAATTACACGTGCTGTCAACGAATGAAAAATAAGAAATTCATGAGACATCTGTATCCTCTCATTGTATGTATCCTGTTTCTTCTAAGCAATACGGCTTGTTTTAACTGGGAAATTAACGAAGATCCTCCCAAAGATTCAGGATACAGACCTATTTACCTCAAGGTAGATGATGTAAAGTCCTACGCGATCCTTCCCCCGGAAGAAATTCAAGAGCCTGGAAAGATATATGTCTTTGGGGCCTACTTGTTGGTCAATGACCAAAACCGTGGGGTTCATTTGATAGATAATCAGGATCCGAAAAATCCCGTAAAGAAAGCTTTTATCTCGATACCACTTAATAGAGATATTGCCGTAAAGGATTTTATACTCTATGCTGACAACCAGCGAGATATGTTGGTTTTTAATCTGAGTAAGCCAGAAAACATTCAATTTGTTAAGCGCATTGAGAATGCCTTTCCTCAAAACTTAAGTCCTAGTGCCCCCCCTCAAAATAATGTTTACTTCGAGTGTGTAAATCCCGATAGGGGAGTTGTGGTGGGCTGGGAATGGACCAATGACTTGCAAGGGGACCTTTGTTTAAATTAATTGCAAATGAAAAAAATGAACCAGAAATATCTTCGTGTACTTTTTTATACAGGTTTATGGTGCCTTTTGGGAGCATGCTCCGATGTTGGGGGCTCCGACGAATTTGCCTTAGCCCAAAACCCTCAGGGCCAAGGAGGGTCTCTGGCCCGGATGTCTATCCAGGGCAATTTTCTCCATATTGTAGGGCCTAGCGAATTGATAAGCTATGATGTGAGCCAAGCTCAAGATCCAAAATTTATCAATACCCACAAACTTGAGCATGAAATTGAAACCATTTTTCCTTACGAAAACCGCTTATTCATAGGGACAACTACGGGTATGTATATTTATGAGACCTCTACGGGAGGGGTTCCCCAATTTATTTCTTTTTATGAACACATATACAGCTGTGATCCCGTAGTAGTCAAAGGAGATTATGCCTATGCCACGTTAAGAGGGGGCAGTACCTGCCGTAATGGTTTTAGCCGCTTGGAAGTGATTGATATTAGCCATGTAGAATCTCCCTTCATGGTCACCAATTATGGGATGTTTGAACCCTACGGACTAGGTGTGAGAGATACGCTATTGGTCGTATGCGAAAAAGAGTATGGACTCAAGTATTATGACTTAAGAGATCCGGCCTATCCCCAGGAGTTAGGTACTCTCAGTTCTTTAAAAGCCATCGATGTGATCCCTCAGGATTTTGGTTTTATTTTTACGGGAGAATCGGGGATCGACCAGTATACGTACCAAGTAGATTCTTTAAACAGATTTGAGTGGGAGTGGCTCAGTTCTATTCGCTAATAAAAAGCCCAGTTTGGCCCTTACTTTCCTAAATATTTTGAAGGAAAACTATAATCCTTGCTTGCGGGTTGAAATATTGTATTCAACTTTGCAACATGGATGAGCAAATAGAAATTTTTGGCGCCAGAGAACACAATCTCAAAAATATTGATATTTCATTCCCCCGGAACAAACTTGTAGTGATTACTGGGGTGAGTGGTAGTGGTAAATCTTCTCTGGCCTTTGATACCATCTATGCTGAAGGGCAAAGACGGTATATGGAAAGTTTTTCGGCCTATGCCCGATCCTTTATTGGAGAAATGGAAAGGCCAGACGTAGACAAAATTAATGGCCTTAGCCCAGTCATTGCAATTGAGCAAAAAACGACCTCTCGCAATCCCCGGTCTACTGTGGGAACTACCACCGAGATTTATGACTTTTTTCGTCTGCTTTTTGCCCGGGCCGGAACGGCCTTTTCCTACATCAGTGGAGAAAAAATGATCAAACAATCTGAAGACCAGATCATTGATCAGTTGATAGATAAATTTGAGGCGAAGAAGCTAATCCTTCTGGCCCCAGTCGTAAAAGGAAGGAAGGGGCACTACCGGGAGCTATTTCTCCAATTACGCAAAATGGGATACAGCAAAGTACGGATTGACGGTCAAATTCGGGAGCTGGCACCCAAAATGCAAGTAGATCGCTACAAGATTCACGATATCGAGATCGTCATTGACCGCTTAATTATTGAGGCTGGACAGAGACACCGCATTAGCCAGTCGGTAAAAACAGCGCTCAAAGAAGGGAAAGGGATGATGGCAGTCCTAGAATATACCGAGTCAGACGAAAAAGAATCCCTGCTTCGGGTTTCTGACCCCCTACCTGATGGCCGCATCGTCAGTAATCCCATCAATTCCCGAGACACAACTACCCCAGTATTCTTTTCTAAATTATTGGTTTGCCCCACCTCCGGAATTTCCTATGACGAGCCAGCGCCCAATATGTTTTCTTTTAACTCGCCCTATGGCGCTTGCCCCCAATGCGATGGTTTAGGCATTATCCAAGAAATTACCGAAGAGTCCATCATGCCCGACAAATCTCTCAGCATCAGCCGGGGAGGCATTGCTCCTTTAGGGGAGTACCGGGATGTTTGGGCCTTCAAACAGATAGAAGCCATCTTAAAAAGTGAAAAGTTAAGTCTGAGCACCCCCCTCAGCAAGATTCCTGAAGATCTCCTGAAACAAATCTTATACGGGAGTGACCGTAGCCATAAAGTCTATTCCGATCGCTTTAAACGTTCCTATGATACGAAGTTTGAAGGAGTCATCCCCTTTTTGAAACGAGTACAAGAAGAAGGGACCGATAAGTCAAAAAATTGGCTGCAAGATTACCTGAAAACCTCAGTCTGCCCCACTTGTGAAGGAGGTAGGCTCAAAAAAGAGTCCTTGCATTTCAAAATTGACGGCAAAAATATCCACGAGTTAGCCATCATGGATATGGGGCATTTGTATACTTGGCTAGAAAATTTAGAAGATCGACTAGAAGATAGGCAAGTTATCATAGCCGAAAATATTCTTAAAGAGATCCGTAAGCGGGTGGGGCTCTTACTCAATATTGGCTTGAGTTACTTAACCCAAGACCGGCCGCTGAGAACCCTCTCCGGAGGAGAGGCCCAGCGTATTCGCTTAGCCACTCAAATCGGTACACAATTGGTCGGGGTTCTCTATATTCTTGATGAACCCAGTATCGGCTTACACGCCCGGGATAATTTCCGTCTTATCCAATCTTTGAAAGATTTAAGAGATTTGGGCAACTCCATCATTGTGGTAGAGCACGATAAAGATATGATGCTTGAGTCTGATTATATCTTGGATATCGGAAAAGGGGCGGGCGTACACGGGGGGAAGGTGGTTGCCCATGGTTCACCTCAAAATATTTTAGGGCAAACCAGCCTAACCGTCGACTACCTCAAGAATGTCAAGCAAATAGAAATTCCAAAGGAAAGAAGGGAAGGCAATGGCCAGCAAATCATTCTAAAAGGAGCGCAGGGGAATAATCTTAAAAATGTCACCTTGACCCTTCCCCTGGGTAAGATGGTATGCATCACGGGAGTCTCGGGCAGCGGTAAATCGACCCTCATACACGATACCTTATTCCCCATACTCAATCAAAAATTTTATCGGTCTAAGCGTTCACCCTTGGCCTATCAAGAGATCGAGGGGCTTGAGCACGTAGATAAAGTGATTGAGGTAGACCAATCCCCGATTGGGCGTACTCCCCGTTCCAACCCCGCCACGTATGTAGGCTTTTTTACAGATATTCGGGCTTTATTTGCTCAGTTACCCGAGGCCAAGATTCGGGGTTATAAACCTGGCCGTTTCTCATTTAATGTAAAAGGAGGGCGTTGTGAGGAGTGTCAAGGAGGGGGAATGAAGCTCATCGAGATGGATTTCTTGCCCGATGTCTATGTGGAATGTGAGGTTTGTAAAGGGAAACGCTATAACCGGGAAACTTTAGAGGTCCGGTTCAAAAGCAAGTCCATTGCCGACGTGCTCAATATGACCGTAGACGAAGCCATCGGGTTTTTTGAAAATCAACCCATCATCAAACGGAAGATCCAAACCCTCCAAGATGTGGGCTTGGGCTATATCCGTTTAGGACAATCTTCCACAACCTTGTCGGGAGGGGAGGCCCAGCGGGTTAAATTGAGTACCGAGCTCTCTCGCAAGGATACCGGTAAGACCGTATACATTCTGGACGAACCGACTACCGGACTGCACTTTGAAGATATCCGCATCCTCTTGGGGGTACTCAATAAATTAGTTGAGAAGGGCAATACCGTCCTCATCATTGAGCACAACCTGGACGTTATCAAAGTATCCGACCATATTGTAGATCTTGGCCCCGAAGGGGGACAAAATGGGGGTAACATTATTTTTGAAGGTTCCCCAGAAGACCTAGCGAAGGTGCCTGAGAGTTACACCGGGAAGTTTTTGAAAATGGAGTTTGAGTATATTGTAAAAGACATGTAGTTTTTGGGGCTTACCGGCTAGAGCGTACGTATACCTAGGGTACTCAGTGCCGGCCGGTCGGGCTTGCCAGCCAAGCCGGAGCCGGCCCCCGCGCATCCAGCGGCGGTCTCCGCTCTTCGAGTGGCATCCCTAAGCCAATTAAGAGGTGATATGGAGATTTTTAATGATTTGATTTACCTGCGATCGGCCAATGGGATAGTGGCCTAGGTTTTTGATGTCGGACTGCACAATTTTTTGTAATTCGGTTTTATCCTCAAACAAAACCAAACTATTATTATAATACATACTGGCAATGTCGCTCCGCCCCTCGCATAAATAGGTGTGCCCTAGATTGACCCAAGCCAACTTATTTTGTGAATTTTGCTCCAAACACAATCGGGCATAGCGACGGGCCTTGGTAATTTGTTTGATTTGCAAAAAGCACCAACTCATATTGAGGAGGGTCAAATCATTTTGGCCGTCCAGGTGATGCGCCATTAAGTAATAGTCTAAGGCCCGGTAAGGATGGCTAAGCTCTTGTAAGCAATAAGCCAGGGCATTTAAATTGTCAACAGATGCCGGATTTTCTTCAAATGCTAATTGGTGGAAGCGTAAGGCCTTGCGGTACTGCCCAATACCTTGCAGACTACTCCCATACAAGATTAAATCGCTGAAGGAAAATCCAGTTTTGCCATAGGCAGCCTGATAGTGCTTAGCGGCTTTTTTAAATTGAGATAACTGGAGGTAGCAGTAGGCCATGGCCTTTTCCGTTTCGGGGTAGACGCCTCGGAGGCGTTTGGCCTTGTGGTAGTACTTGAGTGCCCGGGCGTAATGGCCTTCTTCCCGATACAAGTTACCTATTTCTTGCATGAGGTCCGTGTTATCGGGAAATTGTTGTATAAGCTTACGTAGTATTGTCTGCGAGCGACAATTCCGGGGCAAGGACATATTTTAATGGATAATAGTTTGTGTAATCGTAATCCAAGAGTTCACGAATACTCTCTTAGGCATACGAAAAGCCATACGTTTTAGTTGGCCTTCAGAGGGTATTTCAGGTTAATTTCACCGGGCAAATGTATTGAAAATGAGCTAAAAGCGGCATAAAATGCGCCCTTTAATTACTTTTATGTAAAGTGTTTGTTTTTTTTCTTCAATCTGCTTTCCTCTGGGTAGAGGGCTACCTCCATTTTTTGGCTACGGAACGGCTACAGTACGTTAGGGCCTAGAATTTTTTTAAGATTTTCTTTTTTCCAGTATATCTAGCGCATGGGCACCATGGAGGAAGTACTTTTGAGATAATTGCCCAAAGCCATCATAAACAAATAGCCCTTAAATGGTACAATGCATGGCTTTCAGCGAAAAGCAAATGCCTATTACCTTGTAAGAAAGGGTATTATTGGCTAGTTAAGCAACTTGGCTCATGTAATTGCGTATATTTAATAAAAACAACCACCATACCAGGTTTTATGAAAGAAAATTTTTTAATTGAACAAATCAGCTACGAATTAATTAAGAAAGCCCGCAATATCCGTGATAAAGACCGGCAGTTACTGTTTGGATATTTTGATCGATTTGTTGCCGTACAAAAAGAAGCAAATGGATATTATGTTCTCATGCATACAATAGGCAGCCGTGATGAATGTGCCCGCTTGCTCCACCACTATTTGGACAATCCTGCCCTCGTGGCCTAAATTTTAGAAAAGAATTGGGAGCGCCCTCTGTTTTCAGGGGGCACTTTTTTTATTTCCCTTTGTCACGGGGCTTATACCGGAGGGTTCTATGACCCAAGTAAGTATTGGCTTAGGGATAGAGCGGCCTGTTTGAGCCCGTGAGGGCCCGGCGGGAGGCAGGCGAGTAGCGAAAGCCCGGCCCGCGCTGGGTAGTATGTATAATTTGGATACAAGCCCCTCTAGCGCGGGCAAGCCCCTCTACGTATGTATTTTATTTTGCTTGATCGTACTTGGTAGCCCGGCGGGTAAGATGTCCATCCAAATCGGCAGCCATCAGGGTGCCTTCTGCCCCTTGGTTGAGCTCGGCGGCATTGGCCTCGTCGGTATCGATGTGCATCTCGAGCTTGTATTTGCTCGATACCCGGATGAGCACATTCCCAAAAGTAAGGCTCCGTTCATCATTCTCGATGCGGACTTCTACGATATCCCGGTCTTTTACTTGGAAGAGTTCGGCATCTTCGGGAGTCATGTGGATGTGGCGCCACGCGCAGATCACCCCTTCTTTGAGATCTACCTTATTACCGTTGTTGGCAAGCAAGGTAATGCCCGGCGTGTTTTCTACCTTGCCCGATTCGCGGACTGGCGCGTCGATGCCTAGGAAAAACTCATCGGTACGCGAAATCTCTACCTGGTTTTTGCTCCGGGCCGGGCCTAAGATACGCACCCGCTCGATTTTATTTTTGGGCCCAATGAGGCTGAGGGTTTCTTCGCAAGCAAATTGCCCAGGTTGGGATAAAGGCTTGTAAGGCGTAAGTTGATACCCTTCCCCAAAGAGTTCCTCTACCGTTTCCTGACTTAAGTGAATATGCCGGGCCGATACGGCAATCGGAATTGCCGGTAGGGTGTTGACTTTGTATTTTTCTTGTATTAAGTGATAGGATTGCCGGGTGATGGCGTATTGTTCATCGGTAGCCACGACCAAGATCTTACAACGGCTATTGGGGGCCGAGATGTCTTCCACCTTTTGGTTATCCACAAAGTCCAAATCCCGGTTTTTGTCTTCATCTATGACTGCCCCCATAAAATCTAACCTTTGGGAGGCCCGGTGCCGGATGATGGCGCTATTTTCGCCGATCCCGCCCGTAAATACCAAAGCGTCTACTCCCCCCATAACGGCGGCATAGGCCCCAATGTATTTTCGTAAGCGGTGGGCAAAGATATGTATGGCTAAGCGGCTCCTTTCGTCTCCTTTGGCGGCTTGTTCTACGATATCGCGCATATCGTTGGTCGTACCCGTGATACCCTGGAGGCCACTTTGTTCATTGAGTAGGTCATTTAAGCCTTCAAAGTCTAAATTTTCCTTTTCCATAAGATATAGGAGGATACCGGGGTCTAGGTCGCCACTTCGGGTACCCATTACCAAACCTTCTAGGGGGCTCATACCCATGCTGGTCTCCACCGAGCGGCCATATTCCACAGCACATACACTTGCCCCGTTGCCTAAGTGGCACGTGATGATTCGAAGGTTACGCATATCGCTTTCTAAAAACTCTGAGGCCCTTTCGGCGACAAATTGGTGGCTAGTACCGTGAAAGCCATAGCGCCGAATATTGTGTTTGTTTCGTATGGCGAGGGGGAGGGCATATTCCCGGGACCGTTTGGGGAGGGTAGCGTGAAATGCCGTGTCAAATACGGCAATGTGGGGAATAGCGGGAAAAAACTCCCGGGCCAGACGGATGGCCTTCAAAGCTGGCGGGTTGTGTAAGGGCGCAAGGGAGCAAAACTCCTCGATTTTTTTCTCTACGTGTTCGTCTAAGATGACGGCTTCGTCAAATTCTTCTCCCCCGTGCACGACCCGGTGGCCTACTCCTTCTAAGGCATAGGGTTTGATTTTTTCTACAAGTTTAGGGAGCGCCAAGCGTAATACTGGTTCGTGCCCACTCACCGAGCAAGGGAGGGGTTCGTCTTCATCCGAAAACTGTACCAGGGGTTGGGCATCGTTGATGCGCTCTATTTTGAGGCTTAATAGCCTTTTTCCGTCACTGGTACGGATGAGTTCACTTTTAAGGGAGCTACTGCCGCAATTAATCACTAAAATTTCCATGCCAAAAAAATATTCTTAAGGTTTGCAATGCCTTTTAAAGATAAGCCCTTTTCGTTTTAAATGCAGGGTTTGGAGCTAGTGGCTGGGGCAATAAGAAGCAACTTTACCGGGCTTTTTACATATTCTGGGAATATAAATGATTAATTTTTGTTTATTATTGATGCAGATAGATTCGGCTTATTCGTTCTATATTGTAGATAAAGCCTGATGCCTTATTTTTGGATAATCGTTTGAAGGAGAAAGCATTATAATATGAATCAAGTACAGAAGCTTTTATTGGGTTTTTGCCTAGTGGGTGGTTTTTTATCCCACGGGCCGGTGTATAGTCAAGAGGTACCGGCTCCCTATAGGATTGCCCAGGAAAAATTTCAAAAAGGGAATTATTTTGAAGTAATCCGGGAGTTGGACCAGCTTCTGGAAATTAAGCCTGAATATGCTCCTGCCTATTTTTTACAAGGCATGGCTGAGTTTAAGCTAGAAAATACCATGGGAGCCTTGCAAAAATTTAATCAAGCGATTTATTATAAGCCTGATTATTTGGAGGCCTATTATAACAGGGGGCTCATCAACCTGGGGATTGATCAGAGAAATGGGGCCCTGGCCGATTTTACCTATGTTTTAGAACGTAGGAAGGTTCCGCAAGTCTTTTTTGTTCGGGGCAAGACCTATTATGAATTAGGTCAACTGAAATCGGCACAGGCCGACTTGCTGCAAAGTATTGCTATGGATACCTCAAATTTGGATGCCTATTATTATCTGGCCTTGATAGACGAAGAGAATGACCAAGGACAAAGGGCCTTGTACTCCTTAGATAAAGCCTTGCATATGAATCCCGGATTTGAAAACGGTTTACAGCTAAGGGCCCGTTTATTGATGCAAATGAATGAGTTTGATGCTTCTCTCCAAGACTATTCTTCCTTGATAAAGCTTAACCCTTACAATTGGGAGGCCCATCTCCATAAAGGTATCATACTCTATCAAGTGGGTAGGGGAGAGGAGGCGCTTCCGTTTTTGGACAGGGTCATTGAAAAGGAATGGAATCAAACGCAGGCCCGTACGTACCGGGGCCTGATCTATCAAGCCGAAGGGGAGAAAGAAAAAGCCTGTGAGGATTGGTCAAAAGCGGGGGAAAATGGGAGTGAAGAGGCCAAACGGTATTTGGAGAAATATTGCGCTAATTAGATTTTAAGATACATGCCTATGCGAATAGTCAATATTTTCGGCTATTGCTTGCTTTTTTGGGCGACTAGCTTGAGCAATTTACCGGGGCAACAGGTATCCGACATGATCCGGGAAGCCCACGCCCTTCGCGCCAAGGGAGACTGTGGCGAGGCCATACTGCTACTCAGTCAGATCATTGAACAAGATACTTCTCATGCCCAAGTGTATGCCATGAGGGCCTTGTGTTTGTCACGTCTAAAAAACTTTGCCCAAGCCTTACCCGACTATGATAGAGCGGTTTTTTTGGGAAGCCAAGATCCCTTGGTTTTTTTAAACCGGGGTTGGGCCCACTTTAATTTAGGCAAACGGACTGAAGCCTGCCAAGACTGGTGGCTCGCCGACGACCTGGGGTATAGTGGGGCACAATTGATTCGGGAACAGTATTGCCAGCCGTGACTTAGCCCTTTACTTGGCCATTTTCTTCCAAGGAATCTTTTATATTTTGACCGTAAATATCGCTTTGGATGACTTGGTTTACTTTCTGGATCACTTCAAAGAAAATTTGCATTTTTTCCTCTGAAATGAGTTCATACGCAGCGTTGTTGAAAACTTTTACCGTACGGCGTGAGACCTCACGGGCTTCTTTTCCTTTATCCGTGAGATAGATCCGGAAAAATCGCCGATCGTGCTCATCTTGTTTTTTATAAATAAAGCCCTCTTTTTCCATGTTACGAAGTGTCCGGGTGATACTACGTGCTTCCAGCCCCATCAGGGGGGCAATCCGAGTTGCGGGGGTGCCATTTTCTATATCAATATTGAGTAGAATATACCCAATAGATACTGTTAAATTGTATTTGGCTGCTTCTGCATTGTACATCCTGGCTATGGCGTGCCAGGTTGCTTTGATGTTGTAATCAATCGTTTCTTCTCTTCTCATTCGATACGTTCGCAATTGTATCATGCAAAAGTAAAGAAAAAGCTTGGTATCTGTTAGAAATTGAAGGAATAAGGGATATATGGGGAGAAATGGATGGGTAATGGAGAAATATAGGGTAAGCCAAATTGTTAAAGCTTACCCAGTGACATTTTTCGACGTATCTGGTCTTTAATTTTGTCTAGTTGTTGCATAAGTACTTCATCTAATACCCCCGCTTTGTACTCTGGAAATATTTTTTTGAAGAGAAGACGGTCATTATCATCATAAAATTTAACTAATGTATCCGAAACCGGCTGCTCAGGCTCATCAATGACCCAGTAGATGGTCTTGTGCTTTCTTTTATTACGGTTTGGACTAGAGAAAAAGGTCATGGCTTTATTAATTATAGAAGAATGGGTTGTTGTGCTAACCTGATTTATTTTCATACCTTGTACCATTTTTAACGATTTTTTAAGTGTCTGGTTACTATGTTAGTATCTTTTCTAGGGCTTTTGTTACAAGCTTTTGCTATTTATTTTCATAAGTATAGACCAAGCTGGCTAGGCGAGGGTTGCACAGGGCTTCTAATTAATTTAAAGATGCCCGGGCGTATACTGATTAAACTGCTAGATAGGCCTTTTAAGGCATGCTTTTTAAAATGAAGCGGGGAGGCAAGATTTAATTTGGCCTAAAACATTACCCTGGACTAACAGCTAGGTTGAGCTTTCGTACATAAAGAAAAGTTTATCCGGGTGAAACGTTTAAACGCCCTCGCTACACACCGAGGATTTTTCGTGAATATAGCATCATACCTTTATATCCCTCTTTTGGGGAAAAGCCTAAAACATCCGCACTTGGAAGAGGAATTGGTAAGAATATTGTACAAGTTGGTATACCGACTAATCGGGTTAAAGCTCTATGAATCAATTCGCCCTATTGGAAGAACAAAGTCTTGCTAAGTCAAGCAAATCACGCTCTCCTAAGCCATTTACGACCCTAGCTCGTCGTTTTATCACCAAAGGAGGGTGGCGGTTTGGTTTGTACAAGATGCTATACCGAAGGAAGAGCTTTTCTATTTTTTTGCTTATCATGATCCTGATCAGCTCAGGAGTTGTGATCGTGCAAACCATCCCGGAATGGAAGACGAGTCTCACAGTTACCTTTTCTACGATCGAGTGGGGCGTGACCGTCCTCTTTACCATAGAATACATATTACGGGTGATTGCCTCTCCAGATCCTAAGCGTTATATTTTTAGCGGCATGGGCATCATTGACTTCTTTGCCATCTTTCCCAATTATTTCAGCTTGATGAAGGTAGTCAATGTAAATTATATCATGGTAATCCGCCTGGTACGGCTTTTCAGGTTATTTCGGGTATTTGACTTAATCGAGTATACTAAATATACCAAAGAAGTGCAGGTCTTGGTACAAGCCCTTCGGAATAGTAGACGGAAAATTTCTATTTTCATTTTGTCGGTATTTATCTCCGTAACCATTATAGGCTCCTTTATGTATGTGATTGAAGGGCCTGAGAATGGTTTTGTCAGTATTCCGAAAAGTATCTACTGGGCTATTGTAACCCTCACCACGGTTGGATACGGAGATGTAGCCCCCCAGACTACCTTAGGGCAATTTTTGGCTTCTTTGCTGATGTTATTGGGCTTTAGTACGATCGTAGTTTTCTCTAGTATTGTCAGCGCGGAGATATACAAGAACCAAGAGAAGAAAAAGACCATGGCGTCAAAATCTTGTTTAGACTGTGGCATGCCTGGCCATGACAGCAATGCTTCGTATTGCAAATATTGCGGAGGTAGGCTTTGGGGCTAATAAAGAAAACACGCCTAAGATGTTGGCAAACAATGTTCCCTAAGGAGGCGTTATAATTACGGAATTTGTTCAAAAAGTAAGCCCGTCTACCCATACTGGCAAAAAATTAACAGTTTTCCGTGATACCCAATCAACTTAGGTATGAAACTTATGTTCATTTTTTGCGTATATATTAACAAAAGCGCAGACTATTTATTCTGAGTAATGGAGTAAAATGCATCGCTTCGCATTCAGAACCTTCTTCTTCAATCCATCATTTCCTGCTACTTTTTAGATTCCTTTTTTTTATAACCTAATTATTATAAAAGTATGATTTACGTAGCCACTAAGGACGCGCAGTCCAACGTTAATGCTTATCTAGCCAAAAATAAAAAAACCTTGAAAGACATGGGTTTTAAATGGATCCGTAACTTCAAAACGGAATCACGAGCCATTATGTGGATCAATGAAAGCTACCTCCGTAACGAAAAGGTGTTTTTGTACTAACCAGGCTACCAAGGGATTAGGTCTTAGAAAATTATTCGCCATCAAAATTTAGTGTTAATTGAACCCCTTTGGGGGACTTTGTTTTTTCTGATTCCCGATTAGAAACTTGTAAACCTAGCAATCTTACTCTTTTCTGGTCGCCCCAGTGCTCAACTAATAATTCTTCAGCCATTTTTCTTAAAATATCTTCATCGTCCAGAAGGCGGTGAATGGTTTTGGCCCTCGTAATTTGCTTGAAATTGTGATATTTGATCTTCAACGTTAGCGTGCGGCCGTAAAATCCCCCTTTCTTCATTCTTTCCCAAAGAATACCGGCAATATTTCTCAAGGCAATTTGTAATTCGGGCAGCTCTACGAGGTCTTCCGAAAAGGTGCGTTCGGCCCCTACCGATTTACGGATACGATGGGGGTTGACCGGGCGAAAGTCTTCGGCCCGGGCGATGTGATAAAAAAATCCCCCCATTTTGCCAAACTTCCTTACTAGGTCAGGTTTTGACCATTTCATAAGATCGGCCCCACTATGGATACCCAAGGCTTTCATTTTGGCGGCTGTAACTTTTCCGATCCCGTGGAATTTATGAATGGCTAGTTTTTTCAAAAAACCATCAGCTTCTTCGGGGCGGATGAGCATCAAGCCATTGGGCTTGCGGAAGTCGGAGGCAATCTTGGCTAGGAATTTATTGATGGAAATACCGGCTGAGGCCGTCAGTTGGGTTTCTTCCTTGATCCGCGATTTGATGCTTTGGCCTATTTCCCAGGCTTCTTCCCAGGTATGGCTCCTTTCACTGATATCTAGATACGCTTCATCTAAGGATAGAGGCTCGATCAAATCACTGTATTCGGCAAAGATATCGCGTATTTGATAGGATACTTCCTTATACACTTCAAAGCGGGGGCGAACAAAAATCAATTCCGGGCAGTTTTGTTTGGCTTTTCGGGAGGACATGGCCGAGAATACGCCAAACTTCCGGGCTTCATAACTTGCGGCCGCTACCACTCCGCGCTCGCTACCTCCCCCAACCGCTACCGGTTTGCCGCGTAGTTCGGGACGGTCCCGCTGCTCTACCGAGGCGAAGAATGCATCCATGTCTACGTGCATGATTTGCCGGTTTTGACTCATGGTGTGCGTAGTTTTAAATTATAGGAGCAAAAAACGGGGCATTTTCTGTCTTTCAGGGCATCGGATTAAAAAAATTTAAGGCATTTTTGGGGCTTCCCCGCGCTAAGGCAGGTACTAGCCATGGGCCCATCTGTTGCCGCGCGGGTCGGGCTTTCGCTACTCGCTGCCTTTCCCCACCAGGCCTGCACGAGCTCAAACATGCCGCTCTATCCCTAAGCTGAAGAAGAGAGAGGAGAGATATGGAGACGGGAACCGGGAGGCGGGACTTTTTTGTGCTGGGTGCATTTCCCAAGTGCCTGTATTTCTTCGGGCATTTTCAATGCTACTCTCCATATTTAAAGGCCGAAAGGGCAAGACAACTGCCCGAAAGAGGTGAGCGCTAAACATTTGCGAGCAAGCAGGCAACAAAACCCTCTCACCACTTAACTCCCGTCCCGGTTCCCGGTTCTCAAAATCGGCTGAGGGATAGAGCGTTTGTTTGAGCCCGCCGCTGGTTTGTGCGCTGGCCGGCGAGTCGCGAAAGCCCGACCCCGGCGGTACTTGAGAACTTGTTGGGCAGTAGAGGACCATCGCCGGGGGCAGCCCCAAACCCTAGGGGCCTTAGGCTATTTTCTAAGGGATTTTAACGGGGATATCGGCATACAGACGGGTTTCATTTTGCTGCGTTTCGGGATATAAGGATTCTGGGCGGGGAACGGGGAGAGGAATGCTCATCGTATCGGACCTTCTTCCTGCATATTGGGCTTCTTGGGAGCGGTATTGGGGGTTCCAGGTAATGTCGACCTGGACCCGATACGGAGGTTTTTCGTATAAGTCAAGAGCTTGGTTTGATTCCAAAACCCAAGCCCAATTGCCCGACTTATGCCGGTAGGGCTTTTTTTCACTAAAAGCCAAACGAGAATCCTCTGAGTAAATTGTCAAATCTTGGATACTTTGCAAGGGGCGATGCGGGGCCATGATAAACCAATAACGCCAGTAGGCCTTGCGGTTAGGAAAGCGGATTTGGTAGCTGAAAGTCTGCGGAGGGGTCCCGGCTTTGATGTCTTGGGCCCAACTTTCTTTCATGTAGGGATGCAAAACGAGGTCTATCCAAGCGAAACGCTTTGGGGGCAAGGGCCGATGGAGAAGCAAGTAGGAAGGGTTTGTTGGCTCGGGGCTAGGCAAGGTATAGGCCCCTTCTTGGACTTGAGGGTATGAAGTGTTATCTCCTGGAAGTTTGAAGGCTTCCCCAGGGGGTGTTTGGTGCATGAGCTGCTTAAGCGTTTGGGCAGGAAGCGATTGTATGGGGACCACTTTTAAGTATTGTGGTGAATCCATCTGCTTGCTATACGAACCTGGACTAGCGGGATTGTGGAAGTAAAGTATGCCCTGCCCGGGTTGGATCGTAAGAGGGAGTTCGGTGATGTGAAGCCAGTGAGGGTTTAGGGCTTTCAGTTGTATGGCTAAGCGGGATTCTTCTTTGGATGCTAGCCATTGCGTAAACGCAGCTTCGCGATCATCCCGAATGAAAAGGAGGAGTTTGCTCCCTTTTTTTTGAGCATAAACCCCCCAACGGGGAAGGGTTTCCTGGCTCGACGGTGAGAGCATCCACTCACAAAAGCCTTGGGCCGTGGCTTGATAATAATATTGGTGGCTTACTTCTAGGCTAAGTAAGGGCTGGGAAGAGAAAATAGCTTGTTTGGAAAGCATAGCTTTTCCTAAAAATAAATGAATACAGTAATCGGCGTAAGGATTCTTTTTTGTAATTTAAAAAGAAAAATGCTGTTTTGTCTTTATCCCATCTTCAAAGCCATCCTGGTCACCATTTTCATCTCATTTTTTGTGTCTTGGTCTATTTTTCGGAAATATTTGAGAAGGCAGGCTGATTTACGAGAACAAGAAGAAAAAGGACCTGCTACGCCCTAAGGCCGGTGGGGTGCTTTGCTGAGGTAGTAATCTTCTTTGGCCCGCATGGTTTGGGTGTCTTGTTTGCTTTTGTCTTGGTATCCCAGAAGGTGTAAGACTCCGTGAGCCATCACCCGGTATAGCTCTTGCCAGAATTCTTCTTGGAAATTTTGGGAATTTTCGTGTACCCGCTCTACACTAATAAAAATATCTCCCTCGACTAGATGATCCTCTTCACTGTGGTCAAAGGTGATTACATCGGTGTAATAATCGTGTTGTAGGTAGGTTTTATTGATCTCAAGCAGGTAGTCATCAGAGCAAAAAATATAGGAAAGCTCGGCCAATTCATGTCCTTCTTCCTGGATGAGGGCTTCAATCCAGGGATTGAGCTCTTCGGAGTGGTCTAGGGTAAAAGGCGTATCTTCAAAGCAGTAAGTAAGCAATGACTTAGGGGTTGGGAGCCTGTGAGCAGAAAAAGAGAGGGAGAGGCTTAGTCAACGTAAAATACCAGCTCCACCATACTCCCATTATTATCAAAATTTACCTCATCGGATAGGCTTTTCATCAAGAAAATGCCCCGGCCACCGGGTTTTTCTAAGTTTTCGGGGGCCGTGGGGTCGTGCAAGTCGGTAAAGTCAAAGCCAGGGCCTTCATCCTCGATCACAAAGCGAATCCGATGGTTGGTCAATTCCATAAACAGGTTGACGTTTTTCTTTTCGTCTTCGTGGTTACCGTGTTTGATGGCATTGTTAACAGACTCGGTGACGGCAATCATGATATTGCCGTAGATATCGTCGTTTATATCGTGTTTATCTTTGGCATTGTCTATAAAGCTTTCCACAATTCTAATGTTTTCCATTAGGGAGGGAAATTTTAGCTTAAATAGGCTCATTATGTGTATAATTTATTTATCGATTTTTTCAAAATATTCATCAACCTCTTTTTTGTAATACGGAGATAAAGCCGGAGGTATGGTTTTTAAAAGTTCAATTTGCTTTTCTTTATTACGCAGGTATTGCTCAAGACTTGGGGGGACTTTTTTGGTTTTGTCCTTGGCTTGATCGGCTTTTCTTTGTTCTTCCTCCCCTTGTTCTTTTACGGCTTTTTCCGATTCGAGGAGGCGTGTTTCAATTTTTTTCAGCCTTTCTTTGCTTATATTTTGAATTCGCTTGTTGACCAGGTCTTCTTCATTTTTCTCCATTTCCTTTTGGATCTCCTGGATTTGCTTGGCTAATTTTTCTTTTAGCGCTGCATCACCTCCCGTCATTTTCTGTAATTCTTGCAAGGCTCGGCGAATACGTTCCTGCTCAGCGGCAAGTTTAGCTAATTCTTCGGAAAGTTCCCGACCTGTTTTGCCACTTCGTTTCAATTGATCTATTTTTTGGCCAAGACTCTGTTGTAATTTACTCAAGTTAGGGCTTTTTTGGGGTTTTCCCTTGCCTTGCGAAGGCATGGCCATGGCATTTTGCATAGCTTGCTGCATTTGTTGCAAGACATCGCTCAGCATCAGGGCGAGGTTGTTCATAGAAGTCATCGCAAATTGTTGTTTGGAAATAGCATTGCCCAATTTGCGTTGTTTGATCATATCCGAACTCTCGTCCATATAATTATTCATTTCCCCAACTTCCCGCGTTACGAAAGACTGTATTTGAAATACGCGTTTGGCCAAGGCTTGGAGGCTGTCCTCAATGATTTTGGCATCGTCTCGTAGTTTGAGCTGCTGTTGGGCCAGTTGGATAAAACGTGGATCGGACAAGTTAACGTTTTTGAAGTCTTTCATCAGTTGTTCTTGGTCAAAAGAAAGCTTCACTAAGTTTTCCAAGATGGCCCGAAGGTCGTCCATATCTTCCATCATTTGCTCCATCTGCATGCTGGACTGCATCTGGCCCATTTGTTCAGCCATTTTTTGCATTTGTTCACCGGCATTTTTCTGGGACTTTCCGGCTTTGTTCATTTGTTGCTTTTGGAGTTGCTCGAGGGCTTTTTTCATTTCTTCGGAGATCTCCATCTGTTCATTTTGCATGTCTTCATTATTCTCTTTCATCCCGTTCGGGTTCTCCAGGTCTTGGTCTAGCTCTTCCAGTTCCTCCATCTCTTCTTGCAGTTCTTCAAATTTTTCATTGATATCTTCCTGCTTCTCTTCTATTTCTTTGGCTTCTTCAGATTTGCTTTCGTCATTTCCTTTTTGTTCGTCTAGCTTTTCCGATTGCTCCGAAAGTTCTTTTTGATCTTCGGCCAGTTCTTCTAATTCATCAATGGTCTCTTCTAGTTTTTGCTCAAACTGCAATTGCTTAAACATCTCGAGGGCCCTCTCCAATTCTTTTTCCAGGAAGCTTTCTTTTTGGTTGATCTCTTCCAGCTTGTCTAGTACGGCATCGTTGTTCCGGTTTTGCTCGAGTAGTTTTTTGAGTTCTTCGTAGAGTTTCTTTGTTTCCTCGTCCATCAATTCGTCCATCAACTGTTGAAGTTGCTCCATTTTTTCGGCCACTTGCTCATCCAGTTCGGAGAAACGCTCTTGCTTTTCGTTGATGTTTTGGTTTTGTTCTTGGAGCTTTTGAATCTCCTGCATTAAGTCTTCCCGCTTTTTTAGGATATCTTCGGCGAGTTTTTTATCCTGATAATCTAGCTTTTGCTTGTTTCGGAGCTTGTTTTCTAGATTATCGATGTCTTTTTGAAGATTCTGGGCTTTTTTGAGGGTTTTGTCAATAGTATTCTCCGTCTCGGCTACCGACTGATCAATTTCTTCTTTTAACTCGCCTCGGGTAGGTATATTAAACTGGCGCATGGTAGAGCGGCTGCTTTTGGGACCATTTACCCCATCATTATCCCATACTTGGGTATAGTATTCTATCTTATCCCCTGGTTGCAAATTGAGGTTTTGCAAAGGCATTTCAAAGAAATAATTTTGGATAGACTGATTGTTATTAAGCGGAATGGGAGCCGTACTCCAAGCGGGCGTTTGCTCGTCCCGATTGATCCGGTAGAAAAGTTTGAGTTGGCTCAATCCATAATCATCCGAAACACTGCCTCCCAGGCTTAGGAAATTATACGTAGCTGTATCTTCATATTCTTGCATAGAAATTTTAGGGTAGCGATCGGGTACCACGCTGATATAGTAGCTAATCTCTTCCTTATTGCTACTATGCTCATTCTCGAGTCGTATCTGATAGTTTTCCGAGCTACGGATGGGCTTTTGATAGGCGTATTGCGTACTGCTTTGTTTTTGAGCGGCAATGGTATCCTTTGACCCGGAGAAAATAAGTTCCAGTTTGTCAGATTGATTAGTGCTGAACAACCATTGGATTTGGGTACCCTCAGGGACTACCAAGTTCCCAATGTTTTCCCAACTTTCATTGGGCTTGCCTAAGTAGGCAGGGTAGGAGAGGGATGCTTTAAAGGAAAGTAAGGTAGGACGCTCGATAAGTTCTACCGAATAGGTGTTAGAACGGAAACCGGCCGCATCAAAGTAAAAGTCCATAGGCTTTTGGATCTTGGAGATGCGGTACTCATAATCGCCTTCTTCATTTAAGCTCAATTTGTAACGGCGCTCTCCACTATGAATGTACACCTCGGCCGGGATGGCTTGCCCTTCCATTTTTAAACGGATCACAAAGTCTTCGTTTTTGAAAGCCTCTAATTCTTCATTGAGCAGATTAAAGGTGAAAGGGGCCGGGTCGGCAAAAGTCAACTGGTAGTTGATAATACGGTGGGAGCTGGCCCCAAAAAAATCTCGGAAAGACTGCGGGGCAATCACGAAAAAGAAAAATAAGAACAATACCGGGGGGAGGGCGTAGCGCAAATACCGACGGTTTTCTGAAAGCTGCACCGCCTCCGAAAAGTTGAAAACACTCAAGTCTTGGGTTCTTTGCTGGATGGTCGCTTGCAAAAGCGAATTATCTTGGCCTGAGGAAGTATTTAGCTGGATGGTGTTGAGCAATTTGTCATCTACATCAGGAAAATATTTTCCGATCTGCCGGGCCGCTTCTTCATCGCTAATTTGGCGATTGAGCTTGAACAAGCGGCTGAGAGGCTCGATAATCCAACTAAACAGCACATAAGCGCAAAGGGCCAGGAAGCCAAAAAAGAATAAGCCGCGCACCATGGTATTAAACCTTCCCAAATACTCGAGGGCATTGAAGAGGATATACGTGCTGCCTACCAAGGCCAAGGCAATCAATAAGCCTCGGACTAGGAGATTGGTATAGTATTTTTTCTTATAGCTTTTAAGCTGATCAAAAAGAGATTGGGCTGTATTTTCAACTTTCATGGGTATAGTATTATCCTAAACTCAAATATATCTTTTTCGGATGACAATTAAAAGGGGAAAAATTGCTAAATCCTGGTGTGTTTTAGTACTCCATAAATCCAATATTGTTTCCTAAAATTTCAAATCTACCAAAACCGGGCAATGGTCCGAATGATAAGCCTCCTTCAAAATCAAGGCCCTGGCCAACTTTTCCTCCAAGGCTTGGGATATCATATGGTAATCGATGCGCCAGCCCAAATTCTTCTCCCGGGCATTGGAGCGCGAACTCCACCACGTATAATGATGGGGCTCTGGGTTTAGATGCCGGAAGGTATCAATAAAGCCTAATTCCATAAACTGGCTCAACCATTCCCGCTCTTCCGGCAAAAAACCTGAGGATTTGGCGTTGGATTTAGGATTATGGATATCTATGGGCTTATGGCAAATATTATAATCCCCACTGATGAGCAAATTAGGCTTCTCTTGCAATAAATTCTGGATATACGTATAAAAGACCCTCATCCATTCCATCTTGAAAACCTGGCGTTCTACACTACTGGAGCCCGAGGGCATATACACACTCATAACAGAGAGCTCCGGAAAGTCCATTCTCAAGACGCGTCCTTCGGGATCTTCCAAACCCGTCTCTGGTTCGTAGCCTACCAGTACGCGTTCGGGTTCTATCTTGCTAAAAATAGCCGTACCGCTATATCCTTTCTTTTGGGCAGAGTTCCAGTAGGTTTTGTAGCCCAGTTCTTCAAACAAATCCAAGGGTACTTGGCTGGGCTGGGCCTTGGTCTCTTGAATGCACACCACATCGGCCCCGGTAGCCTTCAGCCAATCGATCAATCCTTTTCTAATCCCGGCCCGGATGCCGTTAATGTTATACGTGATAATCTTCATACCATGCGTTTATTCGGGAATACCTTGTTCGGCAAAATACTCCAAAATATGACTTTTGAGTAGTTCTTCCTGACTTAAAATGTCCAGATGGGGTACATTTTGCACAAGTTTCCAGTGGGGCCATCCGTCTTCGTCATGCCCTTCCAGTTCATACACCCCACTGCTGCTCAGTAAGCGGCAGATTGCTATGTGCATCAGGTCTTGCTTTTGCTCCTTCGTAAAAACTTTCACTCCCTGGCCCAGCTCCTGTACGCCAATCAAAAAAAGCACCGCTTTCAGGTTTTCCGGGCGTTTCCCAAAGTGATTTTCAATAAAGTTCATCAATTCCTCCCAGCGTTCATCGGGAGATTTGCTTGCCAATTCTTGCATATCTTTCTCGCAACTACTCATCAAACTAAAAATAAGGGGCATCCCCCCTCCCCCAAAAGTATAAGCAACTTCAAAATAAGTGCCGGGGAGGGGGTCGGGCCGTCGGGCAAGCCCCGAGCCGGCTCACGCGCAAACCAGCGGCGGTCTCGGCCTTACAGGCTTCCGTCCCTATGCCATTTCATTTTGTGCCCAGAAGCACGTGGATTTATAACCCCGATGAGCTCAAAAAAACTCCAACTTATTAAGCCAAAACCTATATTGACTTGTTAAACCCCAGCCCTGCGCAAGGCCTGCTCAAACCTTCGGATAAGATCTTCAATATCTCCGGGCCGGGCTAGGCTCCGTTTCCAGCTCGGAGGGATGGCGGCTACTCCATAATAAAGTCCGGCCAGGCCCCCCGTGATGGCAGCCGTTGTATCCGTGTCCTCACCCAGATGGATGGCGGCTTTTACACAAGCTTCGTAACTGTCTTTTTTTAAAAAACACCATAAAGAGGCTTCCAGGCTATCTACCACATAGCCCGAACCCGAAATTTCGCTCCAGTCCCTCTGCCGGATGTCCTCCTCCAAAAGCAAATGAAACTGCCTTCTTTCCCGGTCTAATGCGGGAAATTCTAAGAGCTGAGAGGGCAAGTCTTTCCGAAACTCTTGGTAGGCCTCTTCTTTGGTCTTGCCTGCCAATAGATAACGTATGTATTCAAGATAGAGTACACAAGCCAATTGAGACCGGGGATGGGCATGGGTAAGGGCCGAGACTTCTCCAATCTTCTTAAAGCGCTCGTCCCGCGCAAGTTGGCTTATATAAAAAAGCAAAGGGAGAATACGCATCAAAGAACCGTTGCCATTGCTCGATTCGGTCGTATTGCCGCTGATATGAGGGTCTTGGCTTGACCGGAAACGGGCAATGGCCTGGGAAGTACCAATCCCCACATCGAAGACTTTGCCGTGGGGTGTCCAGTAATCTTCGTAGAGCCAGCGAACAAACCTTTGCCCCACATCGCTCAAATTATAGCCCAAGCAAAGGCTCTCCATGAGGCAAAACGTCAGGGAACTGTCGTCCGACCAAGTACCTGGGGGCTGATTGTGGGTGCCATAGCCCGTCATTTCTTGGAGGGGGTATTGCTCCAAATACTCCCGCGATTTGAACTCTACCGGTACTCCCAAGGCATCACCTACGACCAATCCCCAAATAGCCCCGCTTAATTGGGTCGTATACCATTTTACTTCTTCTTCCATAGACACGTTTTGCTTTATGATGGCACTTAACCGGAATATAAGGAATATGCCCCATAAAAAGCCAAGCCCCACAGGATAAGGTTGACCAAAAACCATCTCCAGAAACGCCAATAGCTAAAAGCCAGCCAAGAAGTAGGTACTTCCTCCTCGACGGTATCTATGAGGAGCTGGGTAAGCTCCTCTACTGGGAGCGGCTGGCCCTCTTCGGCTTCGGCCAATTTTTCCGGGATTTCTTCCCAGGGAAATATTTTTAAAAAGTATTTAAAGAGCCGGGCCAAAATCCGGGGGCGAATTTCCTTCGCCCAGTCCATCAGGGCCGCCGGGTCTAATTTGCCCGAATTTTCCAGGATGCGCTGGGCCAGCATCTCGAGTATCACCTCTTGGTATTCTTCATATACATGAAACAAAACCATCTGGGGCAGGTAGATCCTTAGCAATACCAAAAAGAAGATAGGGACAATCACCCCAAAAAAGAACATGATTACCAGCCAGTAAGAAAAGTAGGCCGCCCCAGAGCCAGGAATGATCCAAAAAAAGGAAATCAACAGCCCCCAATTAAATAAGAGCAGCCCCAAAAAAAGTCCCAGGGCCTTAAATAATAACTGGATAGCCGCCTGGCCCAGGGGTTTGATGACTTCGTAAACCATATCGGGTAAAATTTAATGGCTAGCAAAATAGCACTTCGCTTAGACATGGCCAAAGAATTATGGAATGGGTTTATTCTCTGGTTTAACAGACGGTCTTTTCTAGTAGATTGGTCTCCGAAGAGCAGTATCTAACAAACACGAGCAATACCCTGGGAGATGACAATGCATCCCAACTCCCGCTTATCGCCTCCTGGTTTTAAGTCTCTGCTCTCTTTTCATCAGCTTAGGGATAGAGCGGCCTGTTTGAGCTCGTGCAGGCCTAGCGGGGAAAGGCAGCGAGTAGCGAAAGCCCGACCCGCGCGGCTACCGAAGGGCAAATGGGTAGTGCCTCCTTTGGCGCGGGGAAGCCCCAGAAAAATCCTTAGAACTAGGGGCTTAAGTTCCGGGAAATTGCTGGATTGCTAGGCACTTTTTATGTATATTGCCGCTATAAAGCAAAGGCAATTTTGCTCGGAAAGAAGAATATGCTGCACAAACCGCCCCTTCACCAAGTTTTGTACCTATGGCTCCGGTTCAAACCACTCATTTGCTTCGCAAACTCATTGCGACCCGGTATGTATTGATTGTGTTAATCTTACTGTCTTTGGGGATATCCATCTATTTTTACTGGCGAGGAATTCAGGGAAATACCTACCAACTGCGTATGAGTGCGGGGAGCTTACACGGCCGCCGTACCGATATAGCCCGGGCTTTGGTAGAAGAAGCCAATGCCCCCGGTATTTTTATCGAAATAGAAGGCACTCAAGGTTCGGGAGAAGCGCTCCAAAAAGTTTCGGAGGGCCGCTTGGATATTGCTTTGATCCAAGGGGGGATTGAGACCCTGCCCAATGTGCAACAAGTGGCCGTTTTGCAAAGAGAACCCCTGCACGTTTTGGTAAAACCCGGATTGGACAGCTTAGGCTTGAACGGGCTTCGGGGTAGACGGCTCAATTTGAGTTCGCCGGGGAGTGGGTCTAACTTACTGAGCAAGGAAGTGCTGGCATTTGCCGGATTGAGCGAGGAAACGTATACGGAGACCAATCTATCTTACTCCCAAATTGCCCAATTGCCCCGTGACAGTAGCATGTCGCAATTGCCCGATGCATTTTTTATGGTTTCTTCCCTGCCTTCGGGGCAAGCCGAAATATTGGTGAAAGAGTATGGCTACCGGCTCATGGAAATTCCCTTTGGGGCGGCTTTTTCCAACCAGCGTTTTGCCGTCAAAGAGTATTGGATTCCGGCCTATACCTATGGTTTGGTGCCCTCCGTGCCTCAAAAGCGGCTCAAGACTTTAGGGACGCAATTGATCCTGATTGCCCATAAAAGTACCCCGCGACAGGCCATCAATCAACTTCTGAATGTCATTTACGGGGGGGACTTTGCCCGTAAAGCCAATTTACCTTCCTTGGATGAAGACAATTTTCTGGGGGCCCTGGAGTACCCTATCCATCCGGGGGCAAGAATGTACCGCAACCGGGACAACCCCGCAATTACCAGTGAATTTGTGGAATACGTCGAAAACTTCCGGAGTTTTGTCTTTTCGCTCATTATTGCCAGCTTTTTTATCTGGCAGTGGTATGCCCGGCGCAAAGGCTTGGGTATTGTGCGGTATTTGGTGGAACTGAACCAAATTGAACTTCGCGTCCTCAACTTAGAAATGCATACCGACTTGGAGATGGGGGAATTGATCCGGATGCGGAACCAATTAATCAAACTCAAGAGTGAAGCAATTGCCCATCATTCGGGGCAGGATTTTAGCATCCGGGGCGAAGAGAGCCTGACAAGTTTTTTGAACCATGCCACGCATACCAGCAATTACATTCATCAATTGATGGCCCGGGCTCGGCAGAAAGCTCCCACGCCAGAAGGGGGGAGGTTTTAAAGAAAATAAGTTGGATTTGACCAATTTCAAGAAAGATTCGCTAAAAGGTAGCCGTAAATAATTTTTTTCCTACAAGTGCAACCTTTTCCTGGTAAGTGGAGTAAACAATAGTAGAAAGCTCAATTCTACACGAGCTTCAACCAACCAAAAAGATATTTCTTACAGCTTTGCCAGGGTCGTATATAGCCGCGTGATCCACATATTTCTGTTTCTTCATCACTACAAGACTAGTAGAGTGTAATCTCATCTACTTTCAAATGTTTCTTGATAATTCCAAAATTAAAAGGTTTGGTCAAGCATAAGAGCATTTGATTTTACAGAAATTTATTAGGTATCATTCAAAATTATTAACAATGAGTACAAACAACTACCCGGTAATGGAACGCTTTCCAAGCATGTGCTCGACCCCAAAAACTAAGGCTACGATCAAGGTTTTTCAGTTTGGTGTCTATCGTCCGGAGTCTGGATGCGGCGTAAATCAATATCTGTATCAGAATACCAATCTTTTGCGTCACGAGTTGGATATGCATTTTATCAACTTTGACCAAGTGGATCAAGATGCCTACTATAAAGAGCGTAAACAAGGGGTTACCATTCATCATTTTGCCTACCTTAAAATGATGGGCATGCGTTTTCCTCAGCGTTTTTATCGTTGGCTCGATGAGATGTCCCAGGAAGACAATTGTATTTTTCACCTCCACAGTGTTTTTCGCATCAGCAATTATAAATTTTCTAAAATCCTTAAAGAAAAGAATATACCCTACATTTTTACTCCTCACGATTCGTACAGCAGCGAAAGTCTTCAAAAGAAAAAATGGTTGAAATTGGTTTTCTTGAAAACCTTAGAAGGCCACATCTTGAAAAATGCGAGTATGGTGCACGCCATCAGCAATCAAGGGGTGGAAGATATCCGTCGTTTTACCGACAATAAGATCTCGATGGTAACCAACTTTGTTCCGGACTATTCTCGGGATTTTGTTTACCCACGTAAGAGACATATCTGTTTTGTAGGCCGTTTTGATATTTACCAAAAAGGGATTGATCAGCAATTAAAGGCCTATCAGTTATTTCAAAGACATAGTAGCATCCGGATTCCGATGGTTATGATTGGGAGACATAGTGCCCAAGATTTACGTACGGTGCGTAACTTGATCCAAGATATGCAATTGGATCCGGGGGGGCACATCCAGATTCCAGGCCGGGTAAGTGACCGGGATAAATACCGTTATTTGCGAGATTCGTATGTGTATATGCAACTTTCTCGTTATGAGGGATTTGGCCTAAGCATTGTGGAAGCTTTATCGATGCACAAACCGGTAATTATATCCGATAAAGTACCTATTAAAGATCGGGTTTTGGAGCATGAAGCTGGTTTTGTCGTTTCAAATTATCAGGAAGCGGCCGAAGCCTTGTTTAAAATATACTCTATGGGGCCTGAAGAATACGCGCGCATGGCCCGACAGGCCCGCAAGTGTTATGAGCAGTGTTTTCATCCGGAAATCATCAAACCACAGCTTCTGGATATGTACCGAGAGGTAGCACCGCAGCCTAGCTCAAGAGCCTAAACCCTAAGTTTTGAGGTATTTCTGGGAAATATGGTACTTCGCTTCCATATTTCCTTATCCTTTTTTATTTTTGCTTTACAGTTATAATAACTATTATAAAGTAATTTTAAAGAATGGGTAAAGGAGATATCAGGACTAAAAGAGGAAAGATCATTCGCGGAACCTACGGAAACGTACGGCCTAGACCTAAAAAAAAGACCTACGTTAGCACTTCCGGTAGTAATCCCCAAGAATCCAAGAAGCCCCAAGAAGGGGAAGAATAAAATTGTCCGAATGCTGTCTCCTCTTAGACAGCATTTTTTTTGTAAAATACGTAGCCAAGCAGCCCACTTTCTCCTTTTCTTGACCAAATCGCCCCACTTTCCGTTCTTTGGAAAAATTTTGTGACCTTTCACTAGGTTTATGGACAAAAAAAGCCCTTTTTTAGGTGCTTGGTCTGGATTTCTTATCTTTAGAATTGCTTTTAATAAGCTAAACGGAACATTTGAACCTTTATAATGATTCACATTTATGGGAGAGCTGCGTGACGTAGACTTTTACCGGGAACACAATATCCCTCCCCAAACCAAACCAGGTTTTCATCAACCAGACCGTGTGCGACTGCAATGGGAAGATGAGCTTATTCAGTATACCCTTAAACCCCACCTCAAAAAGCTCACTCAGGGAAAAGATGAAAATACAACTCCCCAAATAAGAGTTCTGGAGCTAGGTTTACCCAATTTACGGGGTTACCGCTTGTTGAGCGAGTTGCCTGAAGACCGGTCTCAGTTGGACCTTGATCGAGATTATATTTTACCTGCCGAGCAGGTGGGCTTATACCTAGGTATTGAGAAAGATTATACTATTGTGGAGCAGGCCAATCACGTGTATAGGCACCAAAAGAAAGTACGCTTTATCCGGCATGACTATTCGCAGGGCCTGGGCATGTTTAAGCTGGAATCTCCTTTTGATATTTACCTTTCTCATTACGGGCGTTGGTCTCGCTTAAAGAAAGACCAGTTGGCCAACATACTTGTTGACCTTATCGATCATGCCCAGAATGGGAGCCTGATTGTATTTGATGTGAAGGGAAAATATGCCTTAAACCCCATCAAACCCTTATCGCAAAAAACTCAAGTATTTTGGGGGCGCCGGGAAATGCTCAAGCTCTTACTGGAAATCAATAAACAAACTTCGGGTAGTTTGGAGACCCTCGCTATCCGGGACCGTTCCATCCTAATTAATTCGGGAGACCGGCCGGATATTCACCCGGCCGCCCGGAGTCATATCAACCGTTTGCTAAGCCCTTTTCAAAGAACGGACCTACGCGAATTGTTGATCAACCTGGAAGACTTGCCCCAGGCCATGCCCAAAAAAGTGATGGCCTTTTATGAATACTTTGCCAAAGTATGGAACCTCTTTGTGCAATACGCCATTACGCGATTTGAAACCCCCTTGATTCCACAAGAACTACAAGACTGGGATCAATTTCCTCCGGCCCTTCAGTTTGGGATTCTCACCCTGGATCGTTTGATTCAAGATACCCAATGGATTGCTTATGGAGATACACGGGCCAATATTATTGAGCCTCATATTGCCTATGCCCTCCGGAATCTTGAGTTTGAATTGCAAAAAGGTCTGGGCTGTGGGCAATTTTTACAAGTCTTGCTTCGGGTGAACAAGCCTCAATAAACTATGAGCTCCAGGAAGAGTTCATCAAATTAAAGCAAGCCTTAAATCAAAATGTTCTTGCATGCTCCTCGTAAAAAATTTAAGTAAGCAATACGGCGAATCCACGGCGGTATCCCAGGTAAACTTTGAACTGGAAAAAGGGAAAAAGCTGATCCTGCTCGGTACGAGTGGCAGTGGTAAAACGACTACTCTCAAAATGATCAATCGCTTGGTAGAGCCCACTACCGGGAATATTTTCATTGATCAGGTCAATATTAACCAACAAAACCCCGTTGAGTTGCGCAAAAATATTGGCTATGTTATCCAAAATGCCGGTTTGTTTCCCCACTATACCGTAGCCCAAAATATTGGCTTGGTGCCTTGGCTGCTAAAATGGGAGGCCCCTCAAATTGAGTCCCGCACCCAAGAACTCATGGAAATGTTGGATTTGGACCCTAGTGAATTGCTGCACCGCTACCCCCGGGAACTGAGTGGGGGGCAAAGACAGCGAGTGGGCGTAGCCCGGGCCTTGGCGGTCGATCCCCCTTTGATGTTACTGGATGAACCCTTTGGGGCTTTGGACCCCATCACGCGACACCAAATCGTGGAAGAATTTAAACGTATTGAAAGTCTTGCCCAAAAGACCGTGGTCATGGTCACCCATGATGTGTTTGAGGCCTTAGATCTGGGAGATTTTATTTGCCTCATGGATCAAGGAAAAATTCAACAATGGGGGGAGGCCCGCGAGTTAATTTTTAAGCCCAAGAATACATTTGTCAAAGAGTTTTTTGACAGCAACCGTTTCCAAATAGAACTCAAAGTGAGCCAATTGCGGGATATCCTTCCCTATGTGAGCTCCCAAGAGGATACAGGGGAGCGTCGCTGGGTACCTTGCCAGGAAGATATTAGCCTCCTGG
Organism: uncultured Microscillaceae bacterium; assembly: GCA_963922455.1. Taxonomy (GTDB): domain Bacteria; phylum Bacteroidota; class Bacteroidia; order Cytophagales; family Microscillaceae; genus CAWUIO01. Next base: position 25,342 of record CAWUIO010000006.1, on the reverse strand, counting down.
ATCTCATGGAAAAAACGGCTCATCTCCACGAAGCCAAAGAGGGGCTGTTCATTCAGGATAAAACGGAGAAAGGCGGATTACGGGCCCTACCTTCCGAAATTATGAGGGCATTTTATAAGTATAAGGAACACTTTAGCTATTAAAATTAGGCCCTGATTTGGGATGGCTTAGGGATGGAACGGCCTGTTTGAGCTCTTAGGGCCAGAGGGTAGAGGCAGCGAGTAGTGACAGCCCGACCCGCGCCGGCAGTTTTTTTGTTATGAGCACTTTAGGGAATAGCGCGGGGAAGCCCCTATGCCTTTATTTTCCTCAGAATAAAAACCAAGGGCTATCGGGAGTGCACCTACAAAATAATATGGGGCTGGGTTCTACAAAAAACCCAAAATCTTCCTGGGAAGCTTATTTGAAAAAAGTCAAGATTATTTTATATTTGTGGTGAATCCTGTTTAATTAGTGTACTAATTATTATTAAGGCATATAAAATAGACAATACTCATGGCAATTATCATAACAGACGAATGTATCAATTGTGGGGCTTGTGAGCCGGAATGCCCCAATACCGCTATCTACGAAGGAGGGGTTGAATGGACCTGGGGCGGGGGAAATGCCCTCAAAGAGGTGGAAATGGAAGATGGAACTACCACGAGTGCCGATATTCCGATGGAACCCATTTCGGATGAGTTTTACTACATTGTTCCCGACAAGTGTACGGAGTGTACCGGTTTTCACGAAGAGCCTCAGTGTGCGGCGGTTTGCCCTGTTGATTGCTGCGTAGACGACCCCGATTACCGGGAAAGCGAAGAAGACCTACTGGCCAAAAAGGCTTGGTTACACCAAGAAGCTTAATCTTTCAAGGTATTATTAGGATAATTAAGGGAGTCTTAGAAGGCTCCCTTCTTTTTTGAGATCCTCCTTCTCCTTAATTGGGTAATTTCTCCTAAGTTTGCGGTATGAAAATAGGGATCATTTCTGATATTCACGATAATATTTGGAGTTTAAGAAAAGCCATGGGGCACCTACAAAACACCCATGCCTTGATTTGTTGTGGAGACCTGTGTTCTCCTTTTATTTTAAGTGAAATGGCGCGCTTGTATAGCCGGGATATCCATATTGTTTTCGGCAATAATGATGGGGACCAGTACCGTATGACTTCTATTGCGGCCCGGCACCCCCAAGTAACGCTCTACGGAGAGTATATGATAACTGAGCTGGGAGGCTTAAGATGTGCCGCCAATCACTATCCAGACCTCGCCCACGCCATGGTGAAATCGGGCGATTTTGATCTGGTTTGCTATGGGCACAACCACCAATTTGCTATCGAACAGATACAATCGGCCCAATTGCTCAACCCCGGCAACCTGATGGGCTATGACCCGGCCCGGGGACAAGACACCATGGCTAGTTTTATCATTTTTGATACCGAGAGCCGGGAAGCTTTGGGCTATGAAGTAGAAGAAAGTACCCTGAGTACAATTGTTTAAGCTCTCCTTCGTTTTAGGGAGGTAAACTATAGTTTATGTACACCTATATCTCAAGTTGCTTATCCCGGTACGGGTTCATCACCCTCAGTCTACACCTCCTAAGCGTATCGCTTTTGGCCCAAAACCTGGAAGACCGCTATGTGGACAGGGTATCTTATTTTACATTTCAAGACGGAATTAAAGTAGCGTATACCGATAGCCAAGAAGGGGAGCAAACCTTGGTATTTATCCACGGTTTGGGCAATTACATCCCGGTGTGGCAAAAATTACAAGATAGCCTAAAAAGTAGCTATCGCTGTGTGGCATTAGACCTGCCCGGCCACGGCTTGTCAGGCAAAGATAAATATGCCTATAGCATTCGTTTTTACGCCGATTGTGTAGATGCCTTGCTTAGTCATCTCAAGCTGGATCAGGTTATTTTTGTAGGGCATTCCCTAGGGGGGCAGGTGGCGATGCGTAGCGCCCTGGACCATCCCGACCGGGTTTCGGCCTTGGTACTCTTGGCCCCCTCTGGTTTAGAAACCTTTACGGCCAGTCAGGCAAGCTTGGTGGGTAATTTTTTTAATACGGGGCAGATTGAGCGCACCTCTGATGCCAAAATCCGCACGGACATCGAGAATACCTTCTATAAAATGCCTGAGGATGCCCAATTCCTTATTGAAGACCGTATTCGGTTTAAATCCAAAGCCGACTTTTCGGGCTATGCCCACGCCATTGCTGAGTCGGTCAAAGCTATGTTGGCAGACCCCATGCAAGCAGAATTGCCCAATATAAAAGTGCCTACCTTACTGATTTTTGGGAAAGAGGATAAATTGATCCCCAACCCCTACTTTAACCCCAGTCTAAAAACGGAAACCCTAGCCCAGGAGGCGGCTAGTCACCTGCCCCAGGGAGAATTGCACCTGATGGAAGAGACCGGCCATTTACTCATTTGGGAAAAAGCGGAGGATGTGAAAGCCCTTATGCTGAATTTTTTTAAAAAATAGCCTAAAAACCTAAAATTTCCTTAACAAAACTTTTATTTTTGAAGTCTAGTTGTTTTCTTTGCTCACCCAAATAAACACTGGCCTTGTAGCTCAACTGAATAGAGCATCTGACTACGGATCAGAAGGTTCTAGGTTTGAATCCTAGCAAGGTCACAAGTTCATTTTTTCCTCCTGATAACCAATAGGTTACAGGAGGTTTTTTTATGGGTTTAGGGGGGCGTTTTTTTCCTCTAAAAAATTTTTGATACATACAAGTTGGGCCTTAACTATTAATATTATAGCCTACGAAAATTGTTGATTTTTTTTAAATTGAATTAGTAAGAGATTAAAAAAACTACATGGTCCTTTTACCTATTGTAAGAGTTGGGCTAAATGTGATTGGGTATCTCCCTATATGTAGGGGCTTGCCCGCGCAATGGGAGAGGCGAAATGGGAGTCCACAAGTGCCTGCGCGGGCCGGGCTTTCGCCACTCGCCGGCTCACCCGCATGCCCCCGGCGGGCTCAAACAGAGGCTCTATCCCTAAGCCAGGGGGAGGAAATGTGAAGTTGGTTTGTTCCCCCACCTAGTCCAAGCCTGTAAAAAAATAGACCTGGTTCCAGGATAAACGCCGCGGCCCTTGGACGTTTTCTTTTACCGAAAGCGTCCCCGCTTTCAGCCCTGAGGCTAGCTTGCTGCGACCTAGGTCATCCCGAGCCAAAAAGTCTTTGGGAAATGGGATGAATGGAGGAAGTAAACCTAAAGAGAAAATTGTAAGGATAGATGATATGCCCCAAGCTCCCTTCCCTTCGGCCGACAGTGGGGAGGCTGTCGCTAAGACCAGGCACAAGCAGCGCTATGCTTATGCTTGCGCCAGTTGGGAGATTTCTGGCGAAAAGCCCTAGATGCATTTCAATCAAGCTTGGATTTTGCAGGACTCGTACCAGCTATTGGAATTATCCCGGATATTACAAATGCATTTATATATACAGCCAGAGGGGATTATGGTTCAGCGCTTGGTTCTGGATTGGCGGCTGTGCCCGTATTAGGAGTATTTGCTACTGGGGGTAAATTTTTGAATAAGGGTAAAAATTTACTAAACAAGATCAAAAGAAGGTTCAATCCATTTGGCCCTAGGGGAGCAAGTGCCAATACATTTAAGGCAGTAGGATCAGCCTTAGCAAACCGAACTGGCAAAAGAGGGTTCAGTGAAGTCGGTTACTAATTTCAGAAACACTTTGGAAGAGGAAACCCAGCATGGGGAAGTAACATACCTGCGGGAGCAAAATTGAATCCTGCAACATTCAATCAAGCGGGCTATAAAACTTTTCAAGAAATCTGGCGAGCACCAGGAAAATTCAAACGAGTAGGTGGGTTTATTGAAAAGAGATTACCTGATGGCAGAGGAATTAGATTTCAAGAAAACTGGCAGTTTAAAGGCTTTTTAGATTAGTTATGAAAAATGTTTTGACTTTGACGGAAATTATTTTCACAGGGATTATCTCTAAAGTTAACTTTCAGTTTTTGAAGGATTTACTTTCTAAGAGTGGCCGAGTAAGGTTTAATTTTCCTGAAGCAGAAAATAATGAATACGGATTTATTATCAACCTTTTAAAAAGTAGTGAATATGTTGACATAGCTTTTGATTCTTTTAAATTGAATTCAGTGTCAAATGTTTTTGTAAACCTTGTTTTAGACAATGAAAAAATAGAGTTATTGTTCTTTCTTGATTTAAAAGATGTTCATTTAGAAACACACAAAGAATCTCTGAATATGTTAATAGCTTGGGCTAAAGATTTTGGGTTGACCTATCATTTTGATATGATTACGTGTCAACCTGACGGAGCTGACGAAGATGAGTTCTACTTTAAGGATGGTGAATATGGATCTTTTTATGGTAAGCTGACGTAAGTTGCCGCTAGGGGGGTGAATCCAAGTTCATTGATAAGAACAGAGGTAGGTAGGACTTGGAAAGTTAGTACAAGAAGTGTTGCTGAAATCATGAAATCTGCAAAGTCTACAGGTATCCAAAAACCAATTGATGTCTTTAGACATGGAGGCAAAGATTATATCATTAATGGCCATCACAGAGCTCATGCAGCGATGCGTCTTGGTCAAAAAGTCCCAGTAAATTATTTGTCATCTCCTGGAAACTATGCTAACGTTTTTGAACTACAGATGGCCGCTCAAAGAGCGGCTCAGAGTTCCTTTAAGGTTGATGGTAGAATGCTTCAAATGCTTTTAAGATAATGATTATGAATGGAATAGATGTTTTTTTTAAAGATTATTGCTTTTTAATTAACCAGATAATTCTTTTTCTAAAAAATAATTTTGGAGATGGTGATTATTTGAAGATGAAAAATTCCGGAACAATTCCTGCCAGAAATTATGATTTGAAAGGTTCGTCTGTTACTGGTTATGCATTTCATGGTAATGGTTGTGGTTTCCAATTTAAAAATTTTGAAGTAGACATTGAGTTTGAAGATGGTGAGATAGGGTTTACTTCTTGGAGTTTTTATCTTTTCTTAAAAGATAAACTTGCTGGGACAAATGAAGATTTGGTTGAAAAATTCTTAAATAAAATGATTGATGAAAATAAGCTAAAGTTTTCGGGTAAAATTTATAAAGTTGAATAGAGTGTAGAGAGAAACCGCTAGGGGGGTGAGATTGCCAAAATGGGGCGGTAATTTCAATGTTGGAAAGAAGTTTCAATTTTCAGTAATGTCGAAAGTTCAGGCACCAGGCATGTCTGGGCACAGAGTAATAGGGTTTAAATATGGTAAATTCCAAGGTGCGATTGATCGACATAATTGGGTATTAAGAAAACCAGGGCAAACACCTATCAATCAGAAATTCTGGCATTATCACTGGGGTCGAGGGAAAACTGGAGCCCACCATATGCAATTCGGCTCAGGGAACAAGATTCTTAATGGGTCTCAATTAAGAAACGGTTGGTTAGGACCTTATTAAATTAAGTGGAGCTTATGGAAAAGATTATAGATAAAATCTCAAAACAGCTAAAACCATTACTTCAAAGATTAATATTAGCTGTTAGTGTGGATGGTCAGATTTTAGATGATGAAAACGAAAGCACACTATTTGGGGAAGAGCTAAGGATATATTTCTCGGATGATCAGACAGTAGAAATTACCACAGATGATATTCCTCATTTTTATGGTGAAGGAAATTTAGATTTAAAATTTGAAAAGAACAGATATTCTGAAAAACCCATTTCAAAATTTGAGAATAAAGCAATATCGGAAATCAAGATATATGGCTGGAAGAGGAAAGGAATCAATCTATTCAATGCAGCAAAGTATTTGGTGCAAATCGAGTTTTATTGTAACGATGAGTTGCTTTTGTCTTCAGGTTTCTTCTATTTCGATCAGAGTACAAAGAAAATTGAATGTTTAATAACCGGAGAGCTATCTACTAGCCCTAAGTATAATTTATCTATTGATGACTATGAAAATAACTTGTTATTGCTAGAGGAGATAAAATAACGCCGCTAAGTGGGTACCTCAATTCAAATGGTTACGAGCCAGTGGCGGAAAGATAAATGGTTTTACAATTTCTAAAGGTTCTGGTTATGGAGCAAAACCAAGGTTAGATTTTCATAAATTAGGACAAGCCTCTAAAGCAAGTAATTCTATGACTATTCCTAAGCCTTTACAAAACAAAAAACTCCTTCACTATCATAGAGGTAGAGGAAATAATCTTCATAGACACAGACCGTGGGAAAAAGGATGGAATGACAAAAGTTTTTGGGATAGATTTTAAACTGATCGGTTATGAATGAAAAAGAGTTTTTTCACCAGTATATACCAGCTTTAGAGCAAGCCTTGTTAAACGATAATGTAAATCATGGTTTTAGTGTATCAGGACCAGACTGGTACATAGATGATGCAAACAAACGCAAAGAAGTAGACCTCTTTGAACAGAAAAATTTTGAAAGTTTTGAATACTTCTTTGAAAATGTGGCTTTATATTTTGATGCAAAATCTCATGGGTTTGATAAAATTAATGGGGTCAAAATAGAAATATGTAAGGGTAATTTGAAAGATGAGATTTTGAAGTATAAAAAATGTATGGAATAGAATAGAGTGTAGCCGCTAGGGGGGGTAAGACATTCTCTCAATTCAAAGCTGCAAACGGTGGTGGTGGATTGATTGGAAACATTACGCTAAAAACTCCACATAAATTTTACGGAACCAAATTCCCTGTCAGAGTAGAATACTCACATAGATGGATTACACAGGCGGCTCAAAGAAAGTACAATTTGCCAAACTGGATGGTTAATAATAGGCTCAATGTTATTAAGACAAACACGTTGAGACATGCTGGTCATGATCCATTTAGATACAGGCGCTTGCCTTGTGAAATTAAGCTTCGACTTGTACCAGGAGGCGATTTAAATTATAACATGTTTGGAAGGTAGGCCTATGTTTTGGAAAAAGAGAATAAAGGACCCTCAAAAAGGTGAATTAACTTATCTGGAAAAATCTGTTTTTGAATATTTGATTTCGCAGCTACCAGAACATCAATCTTTATTAGTAAAGGAGCAGCTAAAGTATTTGACTCTAATAAAGAGGATAGAATATAAAAATGACCTTGTTACAGAGATGTACCCTGAACAATATGGGATTATTCCAAAGAAGCAATTGTTTGGTAGAACAGAAGAGTTTCGATTGGCATACGTGAAATACAAAATGGGAGGAGTAAAGTATACAAGTGAAATTCATATGGCAATGGGACAAGTATTTGATATTAAAATCAGACCAAAGCCGGATAAGAAGGAAGTAGCTACTGTTGAATTTTTAGAAGCAAAAATTGACTCTGAATTAGATAAAAACACCTATTAATTAAAATAAAAGCCTCGCGAATGCGGGGCTTTTTCAATCTAGAGCTAGCAGTTCGATGAGCAGGATAATGTTTCATAAAGTCTGTAAAAACATGGTTAAATATCAAGTTTAATTTTATCCGGATAGAGTATAGCCAACTGGGCAATAATTTTTTGCCAATTTCTTAGCGGCATCGTCCATTTTTCACTCAGACGCTGTAAAGCTAGATATACCGATTTGGTGACCGCCTGATCACTGGGAAATATAGTTTTTCCTTTGGTATACTTTCTAATGACCCGATTGACATTTTCAATCACATTGGTGGTATAAATCATTTTTCGGATCTCGGAGGGAAAATCAAAAAAAATAGATAAGGTTTCCCAGTTTTCCGTCCAGCTCTTGAAGATATGGGGGTATTTGGCTCCCCAGGTTTCTTCTACTTCTAGTAAAGCTGCCTCTGCTTGTTCTTTTCTATCCGCTTGATAGATTTTCTTTAAGTCCTTAGCCCCCATATAGTCCAAGCATGTAGAAAATTGATCTGGTTCAAGGATAAGCGCCGCGGTCCTTGGACCTTTTCTTTTACCGAAAGCGTCCCCGCTTTCAGCCCTGAGGCTAGCTTGCCGCGAATTAGCGGGTGAACGAGCAAGCCTTTCAGTGCCCCTTGGTTTAGCAGCGAGCAAGGAGGGCCCAGCGAAGCTAATTTTGTACTGATGGGGTTCCCGGCTCCATAACCCAAATCTCTGTTCACTGCTCTCTCTTCTTCTTAGGCTTAGGGATGGAGCGGCCTGTTTGAGCCCGAAAGGGCCTAGCGGGGGGCAGGCGAGTAGCGAGAGCCCGGCCCGCGCCCGCCGCTCTATGTTTGTTAGAAAACTTAACTTTCTGGCGCGGGCAAGCTCCAGGTTTCCCCTTGATGTGTGTACTTTCCAAAGGGGCATCCCGAACTTTTCAATAGATAACAGTTATCAGAACGGCTAGCCGATAGGCTACTTTACCGCAAACCAGCCAGAACCTGAATGGCTTGTATTCACTTCCCAATACAAAACTCCCTAAAGATAAAATCCAACAAATCCTCATTTGTGACCTCACCAGTAATCGAGCCCAGATGATAAACCGCCTCCCGAATATCGCTCGCCACCAGCTCGGTAGAAAGTCCCTGGGCCATCGCCTCCTCCACGAGTTGGAGGGCCCGCTGGGTATTTTGTAAACTCTCATAGTGCCGCAAATTACTCACGATGACCGACTGCTCCGAAGGGACGGCCTCTTGCACATGCCGGAGGAGGGCCTTTTCCAATTGATCCAATTCGGCTTGTTCCAGGGCCGAAATCAACAAAAGATTTTCAAAAGATTCAAATTCCGCGCTTTGCTCTCTACTCAGCAAATCCAACTTGTTTCCCAACAAGAGGTAAGGGGTGTTGAAAGCCTTTACTTCTTGGATCTCGGCCTCGAGTAATTCGGGGGAAGTCTGGGACGCATCAAACAGATAGAGCAGGAGGGAGGAAGCGGCAATTTTCTCTTTACTGCGGGCGATGCCCATTTGCTCCACCACATCTTCGGTGTTACGCAAACCGGCCGTATCGATAAAGCGAAAGCGGATGCCCTCGATGATGCGTTCATCCTCGATACTGTCCCGGGTGGTGCCCGGGATGTCGGAGACCAGGGCCTTGTCATCTTGCAATAGCGCATTGAGCAGGGTAGATTTCCCGGCATTGGGCCGGCCGGCAATGGCGACCGGGACCCCATTTTTGATGGCATTGCCCAGGCGGAAAGAATCCAAAAGCGAGTCTACTAGTTGGCTCAAAGCTGCCAACTGCCGCTTCAACTCCGTCCGGTCGGCAAACTCCACATCCTCCTCCGAGAAGTCCAGTTCCAGCTCCAGGAGGGCGGCCAACTTGATAAACTGCTCCCGCAAACTCCGGATCTGCTCAGAGTAGCCCCCCCGCATTTGCTGCATGGCCAATTCGTGAGAACGGGCCGAGTTGGAAGCAATCAAATCGGCTACGGCCTCAGCTTGGGCCAGGTCCAACTGTCCGTTAAGGAAGGCCCTTTGGGTAAACTCTCCCGGCTCGGCCAAGCGAAGCCCTTGATCCAGAAGCAATTGCATGAGCTCCTGAATGATATACTCCGAGGCGTGACAGGAAATTTCTAGGGTATCTTCCCGGGTATAAGAGCGGGGCCCCCGGTAGAGGCCCACCACGACTTCATCCAAGACTTGCCCATCTTTCCGACGGATTTGCCCAAAGTGCAAGGTATGACTGGCTTGCTCGGCTAGCTTCTTTCCGTAAAAAATGGCATCGCAAGCCCTCAGGGCTTCCTTGCCCGATAGCCGGATCAAAGCCAAAGCCCCCACCCCAGGTGGGGTAGAAAGGGCCAAAATGGTATCTTCTTTTTGGAGATAAGCGGCAGCATGTTGCATAGCGGATTTTCCCGGAGGGCTATATTTAAATCTTGCTTACGTAAATATTTTCGGCGACATCTTTGGAAACCATCAGCACCCGCTCTTGGTCTATCTGAATTTCCAAAGACTCATCGTACTCAATCTTTTCTAAAACCTGGATTTGGGTCCCGATATTCACTCGTAGTTTGCTCAGATGTTTCAAGAAGAGGGGAGAATTTTCTTCTACGGCAATCACCTTGAGCGACTGGTTCAAAGGGGAGTTTTTCAAACTCACCCGCTTTCGTTTGACAATTTCTCCCTTTTCATTGGGGATGGGGTCTCCGTGGGGGTCATACTCGGGGTAGTCTAAAAATTCATCCAGGCGTTGGGTGAGCTTGTGGGAGTGGATGTGTTCTAATTGCTCCGCGATATCGTGCACTTCGTCCCAAGAAAATTTTAATTTTTCCACCAAAAAAGTCTCCCAGAGCCGGTGTTTGCGGATCAAATGAATGGCTTGCTCCCTCCCAGCCTCGGTGAGGGTGACCCCTTGGTACTTTACATAATTAATCATGCCTTTCAGCGACAGCTTTTTGATCATATCGCTCACCGAAGCGGCACTTAAGTCAATTTTCTTGGCGATTTCACTGGTGCTGATGCCTTTGTCCAAATTTGGGTCTGAAAGATAGTAGATCACTTTCAGGTAATCTTCTTCAGTTAAGCTGAGTTTCATGGAGAATTTCAACGGAATAATAAGGGTAAAAATAAGCATTTTGCCAGAAAATATAGGGCTTGCCCCAGACATTCTAGAGGAAGGACGGCCCCATGTTGGGTGGCTATGATAGGCTCGGCGGCTATATTTTAGAAAAATAATCAGGGGCTTCCCCGCGCGATTCCCAAAAGTTTTTCATAGAAAAAATCTGTCCGCGCGGGTCGGGCTCTCACTACTCGCTGCCTTTCCCCGCCGGGCCTACACGAGCTCAAACATGCCGTTCCATCCCTAAGCCTTGAATTCAGCAGGTTTTTTTCAAATCTTGAAGCATCTTGGAAAAAAAAGACCTAAAAACCTTCCTGTGAAATTCTCACTCCACCTGCCAAATTACGCTAGCCGATGGGGGGAATGTACCCCGCAGATCATTTCCCCGAAGAAACACTTGGAGGGGCCTGTCCCGAGCGGGTACCGAATCTCCCAGCTCCCGAATATTTGTATAATCCAGGTACAGCTTTTCCAAGCTTGGACAAGCCAAAAGGGCCCCCGGGATACCATCGAGCAAGTTCACGGAAAGCTCCACCCGGCGGAGTGGAGCCTGAACTTCACCAGGCAAGCGTAGATTTTGGATCAAATTGCCCGAAGCATCCAAGTTTTGTAAGTGGGGCATCTCCCATAGGCTCGCGGGCAATTCGTACAAGCGATTACCGTGGACATTGAGCTCTCGGAGCGGCAAGAGCCGGCTAATTGTTTCGGGTAAGTAGCGCAAAGCACAAGAGTCTACAATCAAGTGGCGGAGTTGGGGCAGGTGGCGGAGTACTTCCAGCAAAGCCACCCCGTCTAGCTCAGGGTTGCTGCCCAGGTTGAGTACTTCCAATCGAGGCAACTGTCCCATGGAGAGGGGGAGGGAGCTCAAACGACAGTGACGCAAGGAAAGGCTGCGCAAATTACGAAAGCGTTCCCAGGCAACCTCTGCCAAGGGGGCATTGCTTTGATAATCGAGGCGCAGCTTGTAAACCTCCATCCCTTTCGACTGGGCTTCTGATAGGGACGTATACACCATTTCTTCGGGCCTGGGCTCGCCCAAAATCATGCTCGGGGTTTTGGCTTGGGCGATCAGGGCCGTATGTTCTACCAATAGGAATAAATACGCAAAACTAAACCCAAATGCCTTATGTGCTAGCTTTTCAAAAATCATCCTTAAAGTCTTACCAGCTAAAAGAAAAATAGAGATAATCTTTACTAAAATTAAGTAAAACCATGGACATAAAGAACCTGAGGTAGATTATTATGAAGATTTTGGCTTTCTGATGGCTTAGGGATGGAGCGGCCTGTTTGAGCTCGTAGGGGCCTGGGGGGAAAGGCAGCGAGTAGCGAGAGCCCGACCCCGCTCCCCCGCTTTGGGGGGAGCGGGGGAAGCCCCACTTGTTTCCATTAAGGAATTAGCTTTTCCAAAACGTATTCTAAAGCTTGGGCAGGTTCTACTTCATAATCGGGATGAACTCCCACTTTATCAATGCGCTTGCCGTGGGCCGTAAAGTAATCGGCTGCGGGGAGAAACAAACCTAACTCCTCGCTTAGGGGAAAAAACTTGCCACTCAACATAGCGCCTGCCGTCGGACTGCCTACCCAAGTACCCAGGTGAAAGTGAGATCTCTTCTTCCAGCCCTTTTAGGCGAATAATTCGCTTGCAGGCATTCCCCTCCACCTTGTCCAAATGCAAAGGGCTTATCAGATAGGAGCGGTGGACTTGCCAGATCCCGGGGATTTGCTTTTTAAGTTGACTTAAGGGAAAGGCGGGGCCGGGGCTTTTGGAGGCTTCCCGATCCGTCCCAATGGTCGATCTCCGTATAGTTTTGTTGGGATTGAGCCATAAGGAATTGTTCAAGCCTTATGCATAACACATCCGGTTTATTTTGTCCTTTGATTTCTAAAAGTAGGGGAGGGGTTTTTGAAGCGGCCAGTTTGAGATTTTTATAGGGTATATCAGAGGTGTACGTATCCCGAGGGTGAAGGGTGATTAGGATAAAAGCCAAAAAAGTCCCCAGAATAAGTGCGATAATCCCTTGCCGAAACAGCTGGGTCGGTATGTTCAGCTCCCGCAAAAAGACTTTTTTTCCATCCATAGCCGCAAAAATAGGGGCTTTTGGGCATTTATCCTCAGCAAAGACGGGCTTACCTAGTCGTGATGACTTTCTTTACCATACTTGGCTAGGGCAGCTTTTACATCCATCAAGGGTACCCTCAAGGTGCCATCGCCCCGTTTTTCCTTCTTCTCGATATCTAAGTTATGGATGTCATAAGGCTTTTCTTGGAGGTCGGTCATAATCACATCAAATGTAAAGGCCGTGGGGGAGCTGGCAATAAACCAATGAACATTGTTTTTATCATCCGAAATAGAAGAGGCCGAGCCGGGGCGCATCATTTTATCTACTGTAGGCCGGATAATCATATGCTGGTCTTCCATGGCCAGGCGGTCATAATCGCGCAAGTGCATGGTGCCCTTCAAAATCAAATGGGCCGAGACCATATGGCTGTGCCCGTGGGGGATGATCGCCCGGTTTTTTTGCATGCCAAAAATCTTCTTAAAAAAAGCCGTTTGGGGAGGGAGGCCCTGGAGCTTCGGGAAAACCACTTAGCGGGTAGCCACGCCCAAATCGGGATAGCTAAACCCCTTTTGTAAGCGGTCAAAATCTATAAACTTCAAGATATCGGCCATATTTACTTGCCGGTACAAGCCTTCTACCTGGGCTTGCCACTCCGGCAATGAAATAGATTGCGTCTTCAAATCCTGGCAATATTCGTGCAGGGCCACCGCCCAATGCTTGGCCAAAGGATCCAGGGCTTTCCCCCAAGCTTGGTGCAGAAAAAGACTGTCTAGCAGGGCATAAGAGCTAATACTTTGGAGGAGGGTATGGGTAAATTTTCGTCGCTTCAAGGAATAGGATATTCTTTCTTAAAAATAAGAAATCTTTCCGAATCAGTCCTTTGTGAATTGTAAAAAAAAATAAAAAGAGGGGCTTGCCCGCGCAAGATCAAGGGGTATCCCGTGAACCTATGTGCCTGCGCGGGCCGGGCTATCGCTACTCGCTGCCATGACGCACAAGCCCCCACGAGCTCAAACAGGCCGCTCTATCCCTAAAGGGGTATGCGCAGGCGCACAAGTCTTTGCAATGACATTTCAAACTGGTAATTAATCTTGAATTCGTGTTTTTTTAAAGTGCTGAAAATCAGAAAATTACAAGTAGTGTCATAGGTAGCGAAGAAGTAGCCATCGAGGGAGAGCCCGAATTCACGAGCCTATTCCACCAAAACAAGGATTGAAACTCCATCCTGATGACGAGTATTGCTTGCTTGTCCGAAATTCACGAGCCTATTCCACCAAAACAAGGATTGAAACAAATTTCATATCACACAATTGCATGACTTCTTTATTAGTACTGACTTATTTGTAGAATGGAGTAGATGAGGGGCCACCCGGTACCAAGCATCGGGTAAATTATCACTGGCACTGGCTAAGCCCTGAAGGTTCAGGTCATGGGGGCAGGAATGAGCATCTTATTGGCGTAGGGTACTTTCAAAATATCGGAGAGGGTGCCCCCTTGGGACACGTGTTTTCCAATGCCGCTATACATATTGAAGCTGCCCGTTTCTTGGCATGGGCTGCTTAGTCCCGATTCACAAATAGGGCATACACCGCAGGAAATTTGAAAGGGGATGATTACTTTTTGCCGGAGTTTAAAATTTCTCACGCCTTTTTCTAAGGCAACAATTTCGGCCACGCATTCGTGGCCAAAGGGAAAAGGGCCCTTTAAAAAATCTTTTCGGGCAAAATCGGATAGGGATGTACCTACTAAGCCCAGAAACCTACCTATGGAGATCCTTTTGAAGATGTCACTTCTCAAAAATGCAGCATCTATATCACACCTAGCCACCAGAAAGGGACTTACTGAGGCATCATTTTCCTTAGTAAGGATTGGTTCTGGAACCTCCTCCCATTTTAAGAGATTGGGTTTTAGGTAGGTGAGCTGCTTCAAGATTTGGTTTATCCTAGACTATCTAGGCAAATATAGCTATCTTTTGCATTGACGAGATAAGGGCCTCGCGGCGGTGGGGTATTATTTTCCCACATGGTCTTAGCAATCCCTTTCCGGCTCCTCCCTCCAAAATCTCTCCTCCCGCTTCTCTGCTCTCTCTTCCCCATCGGCTGAGGGATAGAGCGGCCTGTTTGAGCTCGTGTAGGCCTTGCGGGGAAAGGCAGCGAGTAGCGAAAGCCCGACCCCGGCGGCACTGGCCTGGCTATCCGAAAGATTCGGAAATCGCCGGGGGCAGCCCCAAAGTCTTTTCCTAGGGTGTGGGATTGCGACCAAGAATTTTTTAATTTATTTTTTAACCATATGCAACCATGGCGTTTTCCCTCGGTCATTCCACTGAAAGCAATTGGGAAACACCGGAAAGCGCGCGAAAATGTTTAGAGTTTTGACTACACCATACAAAGACATTAACCAGGAGCTGGTAGAGGCCTGTAAACAGGGAGACCGGAAAGCGCAATATAAAATATATAAGCTGTATTCCCGGGCGATGTACAATATCTGCATGCGGATTACCAACAATGCCGACGATGCCGAAGATGTACTGCAAGAGGCCTTTATTGACGCCTTCCGAAAGCTGCACACCTTTAAAGGGGAAGCCACTTTTGGAGCCTGGCTCAAACGGATCGTGATCAATCGAGCGATTAATCACGTAAAGAAAAAACGATTACCCTTGGTCTCCGTAGATGAAATGGATTTCCGAGATGACTCCAACGAGGGTCCAGGCAGCGACGACGGAATCCAAATGCAAGTAGAACAAGTACACGAAGCGATACAAAATTTGCCCGATGGCTTCCGTACGGTACTGACCTTATACTTGCTGGAAGGCTATGACCACCGCGAAATCTCCGAAATTATGGGAATTAGCGAGTCTACTTCCAAATCGCAATTCAACCGGGCCAAAAAGAAATTAGTTAAAATGATCAATTTATCTTGACATGAAGAAGCCAGAAAAAGCCTTAGAAGAATTTATTCGGGACAATCGGCGAGAATTAGACCGCTTTGATACGCCCGCCGGGCTTTGGGAGAAGATTGCCGATCAATTGGAGGCCGACGAAGATGCTGGCCTCGAATCTGAAGCCAAAGTCATACCGATGAAGCCTCGCCGGGCCTTTACTTTGCGGATTGCCGCCGCCGTTCTCCTCTTACTGGGGGTATACGGGGTCTTTCAAATGAAGGGTTCCCAGACGAATGAAGGGGGGGGATTGGCTGCCCAGGAAAATACGGTTCCCCTGGCCGAAGTAAACCCAGAACTTGCCGAAGCGGAGAGCTACTATACCTTAGTGATTGAGCAAAAAAGACAGGAAATTGCCCAATTTGCTTCCCAGATAAGTGACCTGCCACCCGATTTTCAAATCGGTATGGATGAATTGGATTCTATGTACACCCAACTCAAAGCCGAGTTTTTTGAAATGCCAGACGAGGAAGTGATGGGAGCCATGATCCAAAACCTGCAAATGCGAATCGAGATACTAAATCGCCAATTAGAAATATTAAAACAAATTCAGGAATTAAAAAATACCGAAGAAAATGAAACCTTGGATACAATTTAAAATCGGTTTAGTTTGGGGTATCTGCCTACTAGTAAGTGCTCATACCCTGCAAGCTCAAAAGCTAGAACGGGAGCGAAAAGTGAGCGACCGCTTCCCCGTGAATGCCAATACGACCTTGACCATTGCCAATAAATTTGGAAAGGTACACATCAACACCAACAATAGCCGGGAAATCTTGGTAGAGGCCGTAATCACCGCCAAAGCCAATACCCCAGAGGCGGTGGCTAAGACCCTGGAAAGAGTGCAAATAGACATCACCCGGGGGGATAACTTGAAATTTGTGACCAAGATTGATGAAAAAGCAGAAAACAGCTGGTCTAATGGGGTTAGCATGTTTAATTCAAAAGATAAGGTTAAGGTTAAGGACAAAAAGAGCCAGGAGTTTGAGATCAACTATACCATCTCTATGCCCGAAAATGTGCCCTTAACGCTTAGTAATAAGTTTGGCGATGCCTACGTAGGAAACCACAAGGGGAGGCTGGATGTCCAAGTAGGGTACGGTAACCTCAAACTGCAAAGAGTAGAAGGGGCCCAGAAGAAATACGTAAAAGTTAGCTTTGGTAAAGGAGAATTGGATTTTATCCAACAAGGCGATGTAGTCGTATCGTATTCTTCTATGAATATGGAAAGGGCGGGAGCGATCAATCTAACGTCCAGCTTCTCGGATGTGACCCTCAAAGAAGCCCAAAGCATTCAGCTGGCCAATAAATACGGTTCTCTTACGATTGATAAAGTAGGCAGTATGGAAGGTCGCACTAGTTTCTCCAAATTTAACCTTGGGTCACTCGAGAAAAGTATGGATATCACGACGAAGTATGATAGCCCTTTTAACATCAAATCGGTATCTAGCAACTTTGAAAGCATTGATATTGAAGGGCAATTTGCCAAAACGGAGGTTGGCTTTGCTCCGGGTGCCAGTTTTAGCTTTGACGTAGACGTAAATTTTGCCAACTTCAAAAACTATTTGAACAACAGCAATTTAAGCAAGGAAATAAAAACCCATACTTCGGCTTCTTACGAAGGAACGGTAGGGAACGGGGGAAATGCCCAAGTCAATATTAATTCCAAGTACGGAAATATCACTTTTAAATAATAAGCGGGGTTTTGATCCCCATTCATACAGCAATACCCATATAACTAAGATTTTCTCTCAATCGGAAAACGTGCGATTAACCTAGATTTACGAAAAACCGGGAGCCCCAAGGCTCCCGGTTTTTTTATAAGGCTTGATAAGACTCGGTTACCAAGCAATTTTATTGAATAATCCCAAAGAAATTCTTAATATGGTGTCCCATTTTATATTATGAACACACAAGAACTCTCCCCAAAACCCGAATTTGATAAAGCTTTGGAAGCTTGCCCCCTTTGCGGATCAAACAATATATCTTTTTACAAAGTAGATTTTAAAGGGATTCGGATTGACCGTTGTGGAAACTGCCGGCTTCAATTTATGAATCCTCAATACACCGATGCCCACTTAGCCGATTATTATAGCCGTTATACTGATTTGGATACCAATCGGGATAATGATGTAGGTTGGCGAGAAGCCTTACTGGCGGGGCACCATTTTTACTTGAGTTTGATTGAGAAGTATGGCAACAAAGGGAGCCTGCTTTCTATTGGTTGTGGGGATGGAATGGAGTTGGAAGCCGCTTTGGAGCGAGGTTGGGATGCTGAGGGCTACGATGTAGACCCAGATACGACAGCAGATCTTGCCAAACGCTTAGGGATTACCGTGCGTCACGGAAAATTTGAAGAGGTAGAATACCCGGCCGAAAAGTACGATGCCGTTTATATGCACCACGTTTTAGAGCACCCAAAAAATCCGGCGGATTATCTTAGGAAAATTCATCACATTCTCAAGCCCGGAGGGATTCTGTTTATTGATTCTCCCAATATTCGGTCCTTCTCGAGTAGTTTGAAGCACTATTCTGAAGTTCTTGGTATTCGGAAAAAAAATGTGGGCAAGTATTACGATACCAATCACCATTTGTTTTATTATACGCCTTCTATGTTGCGGAAAATCATAGAAAAATACTACAACTTTAAGGTTTTACACTTAAGAAACGGCCACCACGTCCGACCAGGGCAATCAGAAACCAAGCGCTATTGGATGCGTAATTTTTGGGAGCTCTATCCCTATAAAAGTACTTTCGTATTTATCTGTCAGAAGGTATAGGTTCTATTGCCTGATATGAGATCATAACATATTATATCCACAAGGTACGTTTATTTGTTAAAGTAGCCAAAACTGAAACCTTAGGAGCCTATTCCCGATTAAATTAATATACACCTGGGGAAAGCCACCTTCCTTTATCTAGTTTCTTGGTTGAGTCTACACAATTTTAAGCAGCGCCTAAGCCTACTATTTAAATTTAGGGATGTAAGTTCTCCTATCCCCACGTGATAGCAAACATTAGCATTATAATCCATTTACCTTATTCATGCCAGGTAAGTTTTACATACTTTGGTTTTCAAGTTTATTGTTTTTTGTTTGGGGAGGGCACAGTGCTTACAGCCAAGATCGCTCTTTGCCGTCCCAGCAGAAAGCACCTCGGTATACCCGTAGCCTTCGGGTGATCTCTGACAATGATTTCTTTTTTTTGGGCTCTTGGACTGATCGATATTATTCCTTTGGATCTTTTATTCAATATCGTCAATACATTTCTCCCCGCTCCAGGGTAGGGAGATTTTTATATGCTTCTAATTCGCGGAAGACCCAAAGGATTATTTGGGGTTTAGGGATTGGCCAGGAAGGCTACACTTCCAGCAATTTTGAAGAAGCCGAAGGAGTAAGGGACCTGGACCGTCCCCATGCGGGTTGGCTCTACGCTAAACCCGAGCTGGTCCTTCTGCAGGAAGGCCAATTGTGGAGGATTTCGGCCGAGTTTGGGGTAGTGGGGCCACTCTCTGGAGCCGAAAAATCCCAAAGATTGGTGCACAAACTTTTTTCTATGCCTTTGCCACAAGGTTGGGAAAATCAAATCCCGAACCACTTTGCCTTCAACTTAAGGCTCGATTGGATAAGGCCCGTTTTTTCTAGTAGTTTTTTGGAAGTAATAAGCGAGATGAAGGCCCAGTTAGGCTTAGAATCAAGTTTTATTCAGCCCGGATTTAGGATACGATTGGGAAGTTTAAAAGCGTTTGATCAATCCATAAGCTATCAGGTAGATTTAGGATCTAAGCAAGAAGCTAGATCAAGAAAATGGGAGGTGTTTTTAGATTTGGAAGGACACGCTCAGCTTTTAGCCAATCATGCAACGGTACACGGAGGAGATTTAGAAGAAGCATTTGGGGCCAATTGGGATCTCCGGCGTTTAGGGTATGGCTTTTCTTCAGGATTAAATCTTAGTCGGGGTCGCTTAGGCTCTCGATACGCTATGCACCTCACCCAAGGAGAAGTGCAAGATTTAGAAACGCATAAATATGCCAGTATTCAATTGACGTATAGGTTCTAACACGCTGTAGCCACTAGTCACATTGGATGGATAAATCAAGATCGATACTAGAATAGCCAAATTTTTTAGCATTTTTCCAGTCACGGCAAGCTTTTCTAGATTTATTGATTTTCATGTAACACCTGGAGCGATTGTAATAGTAAGGTGCCGCCAGAGGATTTAATTCCAAGGCCCGGTTCAAATCCCGGATGGCTCCCTTATAAAAATTTAATTGCATTTTGAGAACAGCCCTGAAGTTTAAGGCTGCATCATACTTGTAGTCTTTTTTAAGGACTACGTCGCAGTCATCAATGGCCCCACTAAAATTGCCTTGAATGTACTTCACAATGGCTCGGTTGAATAGGGCATCGGTAAAATGGGGTCTTACCACAATGGCCTGGTCATAGGCTTCAATAGCCTGGTCATATCGTTTCTGCTGAAAATATAAATTACCCAAGCCCAGGAAAGCACTTACATATTTGGGGGCTACTCGGCTAGCTTCCTTATAATCTCGTTCAGCTCCTTCTAAATCAAGCGTTTTTTGACGGAAAAAAGCCCGTGAAGTTAATAATTCTGCCTGTTTTTGAGGATTATCTGGTATCAAAGAAAGGGCTTTGTTTACATCCTCTAGGGCTGCTTGATAATCTCCCATCATGGAATACGCTTCACTACGTAAAGTGTAGGTCCGGGGCCATTCGGGTTGGAGTTCTTCCAATTGATTTAATTCCTTTAAAGCTGAATCGGGTTTTTGGAAATACAACAGCTTTTGGGCGTTAAAATAATGATTGTACGACCTTACGTGGCAACCTAAGGCCAAAATCAAAATGAAAAAGTAGAGCAGGTATTTTTTGAAGCACTTTGACATTACTCGAAAATAAAAAGGATTGACATAATATCCAATGCTTTGGGTGGCAAATTGTTATGCAATAAGTTCAATTCATAAATACCCCAAGGCATGTATCGGGAATTGTCCCATCCCAGAACGGCCCACTTGCTTACCAGATCCTGTTCCAAACCCAAAAAACCTATGTATATTTGGCTTTGTCATACCAACATTAAGCACTTTTTGCCGAACATTGCCCATGCCAAACACACTTGACCTAGGGCCAGACCCTGATCAAAGACACCAAACTCCGCAAATTGAATACACCTTCGAGCCGGGGCATATGGCCCGTTCTGAGCCCTTAAAATATTCGCTCGAGGAGTTGGGAGAAGGGCAGATGATCCTCAATATCGGTCCGCAACACCCCTCCACCCATGGTGTACTACGTTTAGAAGTCGTGACCGATGGGGAATATATTCAAGAAGTAGTCCCTCATTTGGGCTACCTCCATCGCTGTTTTGAAAAGCACGCCGAATCCCTTCCCTTTAATCAAATTATTCCTTACGTAGACCGCATGGACTATGTGGCGGCCATGAACTCCGAGCACGCCTTCGTCATGGGGATAGAAAAAATGATGGGCCTGGACGGAAAGCTGCCCCCCCGGGTGGAATATATCCGGGTACTAGTAGCCGAAATGAACCGCATCGCCTCCCACTTTGTAGCGATGGGCACCTACGGGGTTGATATTGGGGCCGTAACCCCCTTCTTGTGGATGATGCGGGACCGGGAACATATCCTGCGTATGCTGGAATGGCTGTGTGGGGCCCGTATGCTATATAATTATATCTGGGTTGGGGGCCTTTTTTATGACCTTCCCCTGGGTTTTGAAGAACGTTGTCAGGAATTTTGCGCTTATTTAAAGCCCAAACTTAAAGAGTCGGAAGAGTTACTCATACAGAACAAAATCTTTATTCAAAGAACCGGCAAGGTAGGCCCCATTCCTCTGGAGATGGCGATTAACTATGGCGTGAGTGGCCCTATTCTACGGGCCTCAGGCTTGCGTTATGACTTACGCCGGGTAGAGGGCTACTCGGTTTATCCAGATTTAGAATTTGAAGTACCTATTGGCGAAGGAGCTATGGGCACCCTCGGAGACTGTTGGGACCGCACCTGGGTCCGTTTGCGGGAATGTTATGAGTCGGTGCGCATCATGGAGCAGTGCTTGGAGAAGTTGGGCAAAGAACACCAACGAAGCCCTGATTTTGACCCCCAGGCCCTCGTGCCTAAGAAAATACGCCCCAAAGCCATGGAGTTTTATGCTCGGGCCGAAAACCCCAAAGGAGAGCTGGGCTTTTACTTTCGTAGCGATGGCCGGTCGGATGTTCCCATCCGGTGCAAAGCCCGCTCCTGCTGCTTTAATAATTTATCCATTTTACCCGAAATAAGCCGGGGTGTCATGATTGCCGATTTGGTAGCCATCGTAGGCTCCCTGGATTTGGTATTAGGCGAGGTAGACCGTTAATGTCATCATGGATCAAAAATTTGTATTTCTCAATGGGCGGCTCCTACCTCAAGAAGAGGCTAAGATTGGTTTAAACGAATTAGGCTTGCTTCGGGCTTGGGCCGTATTTGATTATTTGCGCACCTATTCGGGGCTACCCTTCAAATTTGAAGAGCACTGGCAACGCCTCGTAGGTTCCGCCCGGGCTACCCAGCTCTATTTGATGTACAAGGAAGAAGAAATCCGGGAGATCCTGGACGAAATGCTCTATCTGAGAGCCGATAAAAGCCAAGAGATGGGCTTTAGGATGGTATTGAGTGGGGGCTATACCCCCGATGGAGGCTCTGCCGGCACCCCTAACTTTTTCATTTTAGGCGAAGACCTTCCTAGGATACCCCCGGAATATTACCGCCAAGGGCTTAAATTGATGAGCTATGCCTACGTACGCCCCCTAGCAGAAATCAAAACCACGCATTACTTGCCCGTCTATATGATGCGCCCCCAAATGAACGAAGTAGGAGCGCAAGACCTGCTTTTTGTCCACGATCAAAAGGTAAGCGAATGTACACGAAGTAACTTCTTCCTCATCCGGGAAAATACTCTCATCACCCCCAACACCGATATCTTAAAGGGCATAACCCGACAGTTGGTTCTAGACCTAGCTCAAGATATGATGTCGGTAGAAGAACGTCCGCTGTCTCCAGAGGAGATTTCCCAGGCCGACGAAGCTTTCAAAACGGGTACGAGTACGGAGATTATTCCGGTAGTCCAGGTGGACAGTACCCGCATCGGAAAGGGAACTCCTGGCCCTAAGACCCAAAGGCTGCAAGAAATACTCAAGCAGTACATACAGGAACAAATACGTTCATCTAGTCATTAAAAATTGGGGCTTCCCCGCGCGCTCAAAAAAGATTGACAAATTAACGTGAGTAGCCGCGCGGGTCGGGCTTTCGCTACTCGCTGCCTTTCCCCACCAGGCCCCCACGAGCTCAAACATGCCGCTCTATCCCTAAGCCATTTGGGAACCGGGAACCGGGACTAATGGGTAACAGAGATAAGAGGCAAGAAATATTGAAAACGAAACCCTTAAAGTAACAGTTGAATTTAGGGCATAAAATCATAAATAAATACCTTGATTCCTGTTTGACAGAGGTTTTTTAGTAAAAGCGCTTCAATTTTCTCCCAATCTCCCCCGGCCAGCCCAGCCCCCATACGCGGCCCGTGAACTTCGGCTTTATGTTCTAGGGCAAATAGAGCCAGTTGGCCCAAAGCTTTTTCTAAAGCATCATAACGGATAGGAGGAACACCGTTTTGAGACCGGACCTTATGCTGGGCTATCCTATTGGCTACCCAGATTTCAGGCGCTACCTCTATCATTTGGATAGCTCCCAGAGCAAAGTCTTTCCCTTCGGCATGCCATGCTCTGTACTCCTGTTCGGGGGCTTTCCATTTTTTGGATAAGGCCAGGACAAATCCCTTGCCCCAGCCGCCTATATCGTTACAGATATGGGCAATTATGCGAGGGCCCTTCCCTATTGGAGACGTAGCGTCTCCCTTAAGATAATGGATGTTTTGAGGCTCCACGCAATTATTTGTTTTTGGGCTTTTTGTAAAGGGGAACCGTGCTACAAGGTTCTCCGTACATCAAGGTGGCTACGTAGGGGCGGAGCTTGCGCGTAAGTTCTACATAGGCAAAGGCGGGCACTGGTAAATTGCTGCAACCCTTCACCACTACTTTTTTATCCTGGTACGCTTCCGGATTTATTTGATCCAGTGCCTTTTGAAAAAGTATATTTTCCAAATCTTCTAAGGTGCCAAAGGCCACGTGGGCGGCATAAGGCTCAAGTTTAAGGGCCAAAAGCATATAGGCCCAAGTTGGCACGATGGCATCGGCGCTACAGGTGAGGGCCACATTCTTATCTTGGTAGGCACTCCAGTCGTGGTTTTTTACAAACTCCCGAAAATCTTTTTCCCTTAAAATTAAACCTTGAAACAGATTGTCTTTCAGGTCATACAAAACCCGCTCTCCTTGGGGGTAGTATTCTTCTAAGTCAAGACTAATCAGGGAACTATTGGCTACCCGGTTGACGATTTCTTCCATAAGTTGATATTAGCGCTTCAAAAATTTGTTTTTGGGGATGGTAGCCACAAAATCTTTTAAATAAAAAGGCTCAAAATAAGCCACATCTTCCCAAGCTTGGTCCAGAAATTTTGGGTAGGCCAAGCGCCCCACGGCTTGGGCCGTGGGGGGGAATGCCTCCAAAAAGAAAGCCTGTGGGGAAGCCCCTAAGACCTCCCGGCACTTAGGGGCCCCATCTCCAAAGAATAGAATACGATTGCTTAACAACTCTTCGGCAAAGGAGGTTTCATCGATTATTTTGGCCTGGGTTGGGGCTATCATTTGCCCCTCTGCATTCAGCAAGGCGCAGTAAACTTCCATCCGCCGGGCATCCAACATGGGGCAATACAAATCATAACCCGGGCTTACTTGTCTAGCCTGAGCTGCCAGGGCTTCCAAGGTGTTGACAGCTAGCAGGGGAATATCAAGCGCATAGGCCAAACCCTTGGCGGTTGAAGTACCAATCCGTAGGCCGGTGTAAGAGCCTGGGCCCTTGGCCAAGGCTAGGGCTTTCACCTCATGAAGGGAACAATTGCTGATTTTGAGTACTTGCTCAATCATGGGGCTCAAGCGCCCAGAATGAGACTGTTTTATATACAAGTCCATGCTGGCCAGGCAAGTGCCTTCCCGGTGCAGGGCCACAGAGCAAACGGGAGTGGAAGTCTCGAGACTGAGAATTAGGGCCATAGCATAGTAGATTGGGATAAAACTTAGGGAACGTAATTATTTTGAACCGAAATTGGTACAAAAATAAAGACCCGATGCTTAATTAACAACGGGGAGGGTTTGGAGCGAAGGACTCCCCAGCCCCATAGGATTTCACTAAAGCCTTGAATAACAATAATTTGTAATATATGCCTACAAAATCTACGTTCACCTTCTCACCTACAAATACCTTTGAAGAAAACGTTGAGTAATGGGCAGAAATGCACCATAACCTTATCAAACACGGAGAAGGGCTTTTTTTTGATTTCAAAGACATGCCTAAATACGAAAAACCTTGTTTAGACTATCTTATCAATCATTATGGTTGGGTTTTGGAAAAGCCCTTTTTTATACGGAAACCTGAAAAGCCTAAATACAAGTAAATGTTAAATATCAGTAGAATTTGGTGGTTGAATTTATATCAAGCTCCATTTATTCTTTTGCTTCATTCTGTCAAAAGCTAATCCGTAGTGATGATATTTTTGATTTTCTCTCTCCTTTACAGTCAGAAGTCCAGAAAAGTACATTTCTTCAATGTCTTCTAATGCTTTGACTAAGTTACTTTCAAGTGTGTGAAAACTTATATCTAAATTGTTTTGCTTGATTTGTATTTCATTATTAATCAACGCGTTAGGTGAAATAATCTCAAATAAATCTGTATATATAATATACATTCCTTCGCCATAACTATCTATTTTAACGTGAGTTAAAGGGTTTAATCTTAGCAAAATACAATCTCAGCTTCTT
>CAWUIO010000005.1:0-121303 GCA_963922455.1 uncultured Microscillaceae bacterium | reverse complement strand
ATTGAAAGTAAGTAGCTTACTATCAGCGCATTGCAGATAATGTCATAGGTAGCCAGGTTTGTCTTTACATGAGGAAGTTCTCAGTTTCTAAGAGAGTATATGGACTTTTCGGACAGTCTTAAGAGTATATTTTTGGGCACCCACCGCTTCTTTTCTTGAAAACTTATATATTGCCAAGCAGTTGATATAGGACTTAGCAATTATTTTTAGGCTTAAACCATCATTTCAAAAAAGCTATGTCGGTCCGTATTAAAATTCAATCGATACTTGAGCACCTTGGTAAAGAAATCTACGAGAAAGAGGAAGTTATTCGCTTGGCTCTTTTGACGGCTCTCGCCGGAGAGAGTATTTTTCTTCTTGGCCCTCCTGGAGTAGCTAAGAGTTTGATTGCCCGCAAACTTAAGTTTGCCTTCAAAGACGGTAATTCTTTTGAGTATCTGATGAGCCGCTTTAGCACTCCCGACGAAATTTTTGGCCCGGTCTCCATCAAAAAACTTAAAGATGAAGACCGCTACGAACGCCTGACCGAAAAATATTTGCCTGGAGCCAATATTGTTTTCCTAGACGAAATCTGGAAGGCCGGGCCGTCCATCCAGAATGCCCTTCTCACCATACTAAATGAAAAAGTATACCGGAATGGCGAACAAGAGGTAAAAGTCAACATCCGTGGAATAATTTCTGCCTCCAATGAAGTCCCTTCCTCAAGCGAAGGGGTAGAAGCCCTCTGGGACCGTTTTCTAGTTCGCTATTATATCCGGGAAATCCAAAGCAGTCGCAATTTTCTAAAAATGATTACCTCCACCGAGGATATTTACCAGGATAATATCCCGGAAGAGGTAAAAATAAGCATGGAGGAGTACGATTCTTGGAGCCAAGAAATTGAGGAAATACAACTTCCTCCGGAGGTACTCAATGCCATTCAGTTGGTAAAGTTTAAACTGGAACAGTACAATCAAAACCTAGGCGATAGTGAGCAAGCCATTCATGTATATGACCGACGTTGGAAGAAAATTATTCGCTTGATTAGGACCTCGGCTTTTCTTAATGGGCGACAACAGGCCGATTTGATGGACTGTTTCCTCATCGCTCACTGCCTCTGGTCTCATCCCGAGCAGTTTGACCGGGTTATGGAGATCGTAAGTGAAACCATTCGTAAACATGGGTATACGATAGCCCTCAACATCCAAACCATTCGCCAGGAGTTGGATGATTTTGAAAAAGAAGTGCACCAAGAAACCCGCATCCCTAACCAAGTGCTAAAAAACGAACTTTATGTCCAAGACCGAGAGTACTACGAAATCCCTGAATTAAGACAGCTCTTTGATGGCTTTTTTGTAAAAATGAGCGACTTTAACCGCCTCTCTCGCGAAGATGATAACTCCATCAGTCTCTATGATGCTCAGTATAACCTGACCAATCGCGTCAATGCCCGAAAGGCCGATCAAGAATTTAGCATTGAAATCACCTACAACTCCCAAACCAAGCACTATCCTCTAAAAACCCAACAAATAGAGAAAACCGAGATTATCCAAAAGGCCCCTCACCCTATTATCCGTGAACACTGGGACCAACGCATTAACACTTTAGAAGATTACATCCATACGCAAAAAGAGCGCCTGGATACAGAAAGGCCCGAGGCTTTGGATACGCTGGCCGAAAACTTATTTGTACATCCTAAGCTAAGTGAAATCGTAGAGGAAAATATTCGGGATGTTCGTAAAAGCTTGAACCAATTAAAACTAAGAGCCGAAAAAATAGCCTTTTCCTATCAAAACCTATGATGGGGGCTGGCCTAAAATTGTCACTTGACGGCGAGGCCCGGAACTCATACGGTACTACTTCTGGGCTTTCTGATTCTTAAAAATTTGGCTTAGGGATAGAGCGGCATGTCTGAGCTCGTGATGGCCCGTGGGCAAAGGCAGCGAGTAGCGAAAGCCCGACCCGCGCAGCTCCTTATTGTCAAAACTGAGCAAGGTGTGCATGCGCGGGGAAGCTCCTACTTATTACATAGACTAAGAGAAATAAACAACTTACCCTCGGTTCATAAGCTTTTGGATGTTGTCTTGATAGTTACGGCCTATAGGTAGGGCAAAATCCTCGATCCAGATCTGGTCGCTTTCTAAGCGGGTAATTTTGTTCATATTGACCAAAAATGACTTGTGGATCCTAATAAAAGACTGGGCTGGAAGAATTTGCTCAATCTCTTCCATGCTCAAACGTGGGTTGGCAATGAGCTTACGGTCAAGGCCATAAAATTTTTTATAATTTCCATCGGCCTCAATCCACAAAATTTCGTGGATACGTAACTTGCGATAGGAGCGGCCATCTTTTAGAAAAATATATTCTCGCTCGGAATTATTTAAGCCATTTTGGCCCCGGTCTGTACTAAAATTGAGAAGGGCCAACTCAATGGTACGGTATAGGTCTTCTCGGGTATAAGGCTTTATTAAATAGCCATAGGGCATGGTTTTTTTGGCTTTTTCAAAAATGGCCATTTCTTCGGAGGCCGTGATGAAAATGAAGGGAATGGGGTGCTCTTGTTTGATCCATTCGGCTACATCAATCCCACTATTTCCTTGGGCCAAACGAATATCAATCAATGCCAAATCGGGGCGAAGTTCATCCAGCAATCGGATACTGTGCCGGGAATCCCGGGCCTCCCCCACCACTTCGTAGTTCATATTTTGGAGAGCAGAAACTAGGTCTCTGGCCTGTAAAACCTGATCTTCTACTACTAAAATTTTTATTTTCTCCATAGTCGTTTACTGCTGTGTAGGCACAAGTTCGGTATTAGGTTTAGGAAGGGGTTTATGCTTCTGGTCAAAATGAATAAAGAAACGAGTACCTTTTTGCTGGTCTAGGGAAACTGTAGCTGAGATTTCTTCGGCGAAGCATTTTACTAATTGAAGACCCAAACTTGGGCTCTGGGTCCAATCTAAATGCCGAGGGAGGCCAATTCCGTTATCGGATACCTCCAATAGATATGACTGGCTGGTTTTTTCGATGACTAATATACGGATTTCTCCATTCTTTTTATTGGGAAATGCATATTTGAATGAATTGGACACGAGCTCGTTGATGATAAGGCCAATACTACTGGCTGTGTCAATATCCAAATAAACATCGGGAGATTGCACCAAGGTCTGTATATTAGCGTCTTGACGGACAAAAATTTCTTTAAGATAGTTGACCAATTCTTTTAGGTAATTTCCCAGAGGAATAAATTCGAGGTCCCGGGATTGGTACAAAATCTTGTGAATTAAAGCCATGGAGGCAATCCGGGATTGAATATCGTGTATGGCTTCCATCGCCTTGGGCTCATCAATCGTATCCGATTGCAGGTTCAGGATGCTATTTATATTTTGTAAGTTATTTTTGACCCGGTGGTGTATTTCTTTTAACAAAAGGTCTCTTTGATGTAAAGACTCTTGAAGCTGTAAGGACAAGTCTGCCAGTTTATAGTTTTCCTTACGGATTTTCCTTAAAACAACATAGGTTACCAGGGTTATTAGGAGCAAACCTATCAAGGTGGCTACCAGTGTATAAATGACTTTTTGATTATAGAGATTGGTAACGAAAACATCTTGTCCCCCAGATAGCACGTCGCGTACCCGGTTGAGCTCCTTTTGCGTTTCCTCATATAAAGTTGCGTATAATTTAGAGTTTTCTTGTAAATCTTGCTCCAACTTCGCCAACTTTTTCATCAATAACTCTTTTTGATTACCCAGGCCTGGGCCCCTTTTACTTTCCTCCTGGATTACTTGGTACAGGGAGCTAATTTCTTCTTTAATGGCTTGATTCCGTTCTATTAAACGCATTCTCTCTTGGGCCAGGCGGTCCCCAACTCGATTGAGGGTTTGATCGATTTGGGCATATTCCTTGGAAATTGTGCTCGGTGCTTTTCGGATATTGGATGGATTAGGATTTGTCACGGTAGGTATTTCAATGACATTTTCCGAGGTACTGTCTTCCTCATTTTCAGGGTCTTCTATAAAATCATCCGGGTTGCTTTCTGAGGGTTCTTCTTCTTGGAGCAGGGGGTCATTTGTTTGCTCTTCTTGAACGCCCGGTAGTTCAATCCGGGCTAAGGGGATAACAGCCATATTATCTGGAATGATAGTAAAGCTTAGCGCGATAGATCCAGGCACTTGCACGGTAATACGGTATGAATCTTTCAAGTTGATGGTATCCGGGAGGAGTATCCCAAATATACCATCCTCATTGCTCAGGGCTTGCATCCCAAAAGCAGGTAGAGAGACTTCAACTCCAGGAACCGGTTCTTGGTTATCTTGATAGACAAACTGTCCACTAAGCGTTTGAGATTGGAGGGGCATAGCAAAAAGTAGAAGATAGACTAAACTAGACCATCTCTGGAAATCAATCACTCGTATCATATTTAAAAAGCTTAAGCTGTGCTTGAGAAATTTTTACTGGTTAAAGTATCTTGTTTATTTTCCCAGCACACGCTAGTAGGAATCTGGCTCTATAATTACTCTTCTATTAATCTTTCTCTCCGACTCGGTAGCATTTTGATTTAGGGGATTGGCCTCCCCTAGCCCCCTTACGCGTACATTTTCAGGATTTACACCTTGTCTGACCAAGTATTCTTTGACCATCAGGGCTCTTTTCAAGGATAGTTCTTTATTGGCTTTTGTTTCTCCTAAGTTACAAGTATATCCGGAAATAAGCACCTTACTACCA
The DNA here is from genome assembly GCA_963922455.1 of uncultured Microscillaceae bacterium. GTDB lineage: Bacteria > Bacteroidota > Bacteroidia > Cytophagales > Microscillaceae > CAWUIO01. Next base: position 116,602 of record CAWUIO010000005.1, on the reverse strand, counting down.
AAATAGGTTTTTAATTGGAGTACTAAAGGTTTGAGTCTTTGCAGGGAAGCTTCCGAAAGCTCAATCTCTCCAAACTGAAAAGGAATATTGATAGGAGAAAACATAACTTGCATTTGTTCTGGCTCTAGGGTGTAGGTAGGGCCTAAATAGTTAATTCTTGGTACATACAAGTCTATGGTGCCTGGGGAGAGGAGCGGCTCATTAGGCTTAATAAGGTTAAAATTGGTATAGGATTTTGGATACATGGGTAAGGGGGGGAGAATTGGCTCGGCAGGTTTTTTGACCCGAGAACTTTTGAAGCGAATGGTCATACCAAACTCGAAGGCCCCATTTCCCAACCAAACCTGTTCCCTTTCTCCAATACCAAACTCATAACCAAAACGTAAGCTGTAGTTTGGATAGTGTATTTGAAATTGCGCTCCCAAAGCTCGGTTGGAGTTATACCATATCCCCGTGCGAATGTTATTATTCAAATTAAAACGGCTTTTGGGGCGAAAATCAATAAAAACTCCCGACTGTACATAATTGAATCCGCTTCTTCTAATAAAGCGGCTATACACTGTAGGGCTGATTTTCTCCAAAGTTAAGAAACGATAAGCCGCACTCACATTTATATGATAAGGCAGTACAATTTGCGTCCCATCCTCTAAACTTCCATCCTTCCCTAGATGGTTTGCATTCCGTAGGGCCAGCCCCAGATGAAATTTCTCCCGTCCATTTTGCAATCTTTGCCTTAACCTAAAACCAGCACTCAAACTCAAATATGAACCTTGGTTACCTAAGCTCGTCTCGGCATTGCTTGCAATAGGATCGTATCCATCCGGAAAACTAAAATTGGACCGGGTGTCTAAATCTGTGCTTGAAAGCTGCTCCCAAAAAATACCTCCTTGGACTCCCCAACTGAACTGCAATTTATCACTTCCCACCTGGTAGGCAAAACCCGACATGATCCCTTGGGTATTGAAAAATTGCCCTTGTTGATCATACAAAAACCCAAGGGATACAGATGCCCGGAAACTAGAATCTCTCCTAGGAAATATAGGAATTGAGCCGTCTAATACGACTGTGCTCAAACTCTGATTTTCTACTAAGGGTTGATAACGAAGGTGCATGCCTACCCGTATCATATCAAAACTTGTATACCGAGCAGGGTTTCCTAAAATTGGGTTTTCTTGATAAAAACTAAAGGTGCGATCTTGCGAATATAGTCCTACATAACTCCACAAGAAGCTTAAAGCAAAAATTACTATTTTGATATACCCCCCTTTATTCATACGATCATTATCTCTTCAGATAAATTTTACCTGATTTTATAAGATTTGAGCAGTATTTAGTTTGAAGTTTTACCCTCCAAATATACAAACCCGTGGGTTGATTATCCCCTCCCCATCCCAATTCTTCCTGAGGGTTTTCTTTACAAAGCGCTTCGGAAGGATCATTTGTACTGTATACCCTTTGCCCATTAGGGTGAAAGATCTCTACTTGTAATGCTTCTACCTGTTCTGGATAATTTACACAAACCGTAAACCAATCGTTTACTTTGTCTCCATTAGGAGTAAATAATTCAGGAACATAGACCTGTAATTCCTTGATTTTTATAGGGTTTGTACGCAGGTTTAGACACGGGTGCTCAGCCTGAGCCCAATATTCCCCTGCCTGATTTAGTGTAATTGAATTTCCTTTTTCTGCCAAAGCTTCGGCCTGTCCCACTCGAAACCAGTTCCATTCTAAGTTAGAGTAACCGGGGATAGTAAGGATAAAACCCTTATCACCAGGGCATAAAAGCTGAGTTGTGCTAGTAATTTGTAAAGCCTCCACGGGAGGTATCTCCCAGACCTTAAGCGTGTCTACAACAACCTCTGTACATGCAAGGCCCGGCACCGATTGATAGGATAGAACATACTCCCCTGGGGCCCAATCTCTTGGATCAAAGACTCCAAGGCTTTTACCCTCAAGAATATACTCACCCCTTGGGGCGATATTCGGCAAAAACAAAGGAGCATCTTGAGGACAAAAATCTGTCTGAGGCAATATCAATTGCTCAGCTAATGCCACCCCCTCAATATGAATACTTCGAGAATAACTAGAAGGAAACCCAAGTCCCGAATTGACCTCTAATGTTATGCTTCCTAGGGTTTCTCCGGGAAACCACCTTACCCTTATAGATTTTTCCCTGGGGTCATTTAACATTTCGCCCCCTCGAACATCCCATTGCAAATTCTTTTCTACCCCCAGAGAGGAGGTATATTCGTAAACCTCTTGGGTACATACGGTGTCAGGCCCCGTAATAAACACTTCATCTAGCTGGCTTACCTTCCGAATCACATCTTGTTCGGCAATAAATAGCTCCCCTTGTTTACTTAAAGCTAGGCCCTTGGGCTCAAACAAAATCGTCTCTTGTAAGGCTTGATTAGTTTGATCACCTCTAAATGATCCCAAGGTGTTTAGTAGCCTCACTTGTAATTCCTGCGGATTAAAAAAATATAAGCTGGCACTTTTTGAATCGCTGATAAAGAAATTTCCCTGGCCATCCCGGCAAATATCAAATGGCTCGTTTAACTTCGCTTCCAAACTAGGGCTAAACTCTTGGCCAATTACGTGTTGCCCTCCTCCCAATATCCCAACGATTTCTTTGGTGGCCAGGTCAATACGGCTTATCCTACGATTACCTGCATCAGCTACGTAGATATACCCCTCTTGCAACTCGATCCCTAAGGGCCGGTATAAATTCGAGCTCGTATCTGGGCCGATGGGCCGGTCCGTAGGATTATTGAGAGATTGGAGTTGAAAGCTTTTTAAATCTAATTGGAGCACGTGGTGAGTGACTACATCAGATATATACAAGATAGAGTCATTAAAAATCAAGTCATATGGCCTTTGAATGATGTCTTCTATCCGGTTCCCCTGCGTATCGCGGTTGATAAGCCCCCCTTCTCCGAGGATGGTTGTACTTCTTTGGGTTTGGGCGTCCCAATACAAAACGCGGGCATTAAATGTATCGGCCAAGAAAAGATTTCCCTCCGAGTCAAAAGCAAAGCCCTTGGGCCTGTCTAGGTTTGCCGAGGGATCTCCCGCTTGAGTGGATTTCACTCCCAATCCTATACTGGGTACAAATTGGCCCGTTTGCTGGTCAAGCCTTCCAAAACGATGGTTATTGCTATCACTAATCCATAAATCTCCGTCGGGCGCAAATGCCAAAAAGGATACATTCTTGAAGCAGGCATTTTGCCAAGATGTTGTATCCTGACAATAAAATTGGTTTCCCGTACCAGCTAGTGTATACATTTTTTGGGTTTGGGCATCCACCTTCCGGATAACTTTATTCCCTAAATCAGAAATATATAAATTGCCATGTACATCTACCGCTACATCCTGGGGTCGCCTCAGTTGAGCCTCGGTGGCCAATCCCTCATCACCTGAGTAACCGGGTGTATGGTTGCCCGCAACGGTACTTACCGTTCCAGCAGAAAAATCAATCTTCCGGACAACATGATTCCATTCATCTGCCACGTACAAGTTCCCAGCATTATCCATTCCAAAGCCCTCGGGAGATTTAAATCGAGCTTCTTCCAAACTAGTCGATTCGGGAGTATATCCTGCGTCTTTACATTTACCGGCAATCGTCTCAATGGTTCCCAAGGCCAAATCTAATAACCTAATACAATGGTTGCCCCCATCTAAAATCAATAATTTGGATTCGTCCCAGGCCAGTATTTCCGTGGGAGTATTCAACTTTGCCAAATGTCCAGGCCCACCGTCCCCACTAAAACCCTTGATCCCGGTACCGGCTAAGAGAGTGAATTCATTTAATTGAAAATCCCATTGCAACACTTGATGCAGGGAAGTGTCGCACACCAAGAGCTTTTGGTCCTGGCTTATGTCCAGTCCATAAGGAACAAGATTTTGGAATTCTGGTACCACCCCTTCGGGGTATGCGTTTTGAAGCAAAGGAGGGTAAATTTGGGTAAACTCTTGCTCGGAGATAGAATACTTAAATAGACGCCCTTTACTCAGGTCGCTCAAAAAAATATCATCATCCAGGGAAAAATCAAGGCCTCGGGGGGTTTCTAAGCACGACTGATTTTCTTCAGACCATTCATTGCAAGCAGGGATGTGCCTAGGTAATGTGTGAACCGTCTCATCAGATAAACGAATATACCGTATCTTTTGATTGCCCAGGTCGGTAAAGTACAAACGACCATCCGCTTTACTATAAAGCGCCCCGGGGCTTAAAGGAGCATACTTCGCTTTACTTTCATCACCTATTCCTCGACCGGCTACATATCGCACCGATTGAGCAGACAAGGGTACCATGCAGGATAGGGCAATTATAAAGTATATAATTGCCCAGCGGGCATACGTGTTGTATAAAGGCGGGCAGACCTCCATCGAGTCCTTTTGCATGGTCAAGGAATCATAGTATCGCAAATGATTTGCTTATTTGGGTTGAAGCCAGATGAAGTGCTAGAAATTAATGTAAGAAATCTGAAATATCTCCACGTTAAATTAATTATGCCCACCTTTTTTTCCTAATTCTTTTGAAGAAACTATTGGGTCACCATAGTTTATACACGTAACTCTTAGGAAAATATGCCTATATCTTCTCTACTTGTAGCAAAAATACCAACTTCGTAGCATTTTTTTGAAATTGCCGTCTGAATTCAATTCATTTGAACTGTGTAAGAAAACAAGGTTTGACCTAACCAAAATCCTCATTACCAGCTTGGGTCATCAGTGAGAGTACGAGACAGTAATTTTTATTCCTCACGACTAACTCGTAACTCTCACTACCTTCGCCTCCTTGTTATATGAATAATTGGGGCACATTGTTTAGGAAACAATATTGAGCCGGATTACCTTGTTCCGGCTCTTTTTTATTTGGCTATTTTGGAATTGATTCCATCCCTTCTTACCTTAATCCCGGCATTTCTTATTAGAATTTTGATTAAATACACTCGTTTTTCATTTTTTGGGGCTTGCCCGCGCTATTAAGAAATGCCCAATTTAAAAAGTGATTGTGGGCGCGGGCCGGGCTTTCGCTACTCGCCACCCTCCCGCCAGCCAGCAACGGGCTCAAACAGGCCGCTCTATCCCTAAGCCAAGTATTGCTTTTAACCTACTTGAATACGCCTTATAAATACCGCTCTTATGATTAAGAAAGTAGTCGTTTGGAAAGAAGATCTGGAATTGAAAAGACCCTATACCATTGCCTACAAAACCGTTTCGCAGGTTGAAAATATTTTTGTTTATCTGGAAGATGATGTGGGCCGGTATGGCCTTGGAGCCGCTTCTCCCTCAGCAATGGTTTGTGGTGAAGTTTTAGATAAGTCCTTGGAGATATTACAAGAACACTTACCCTCCATGCTCCATCATGCCCCGCCTCAAGAATTTAAGTTGTATTCAAGAAAAATGGCTTCCTTATGGCCTACTCATCCGGCCGCCCGAGCCGCCTCCGAAATGGCCCTTCTAGACCTGTTTGGAAAAATGCTGGATATTCCCCTGTACCGCTACTTTGGGGGGAAAGCCCAACGTTTTTTGACATCCATAACCTTAGGCATACAAAGCATTGAGCAAACCTTAGAGGAAGTAGAAGAGTACCTGGGCCGCCAGTTCAAAATTTTAAAATTAAAAATTGGGCAAGGGCTAGAGGCCGACTTGGAGTGCCTACGCAAGGTTAGAGAAAAAGCGGGCCCCCATATCCTAATCCGAGTGGATGCCAACCAAGCCTATCAAGCGGCTGAGCTTGAGGCTTTTTTTCAAAAAACTAAAGGCTTGGGAGTCGAGTTTGTTGAGCAACCCCTGGCCCAAAATGAGGCCGAAAACATGCTACAAGTAGAGGCCGCTATCCGTAAGCTATGTGCCGCCGACGAGTCACTTCGTGCCCCCGAAGATGCTTTAGACTTACTACAAAAGCCCCTTCCTTTTGGTATTTTTAATATCAAACTTATGAAGTGCGGAGGTATATTACCAGGTTTGCAAATCGCCGACATGGCCCATTTGGCCGGAATTAAGCTCATGTGGGGCTGTATGGATGAAAGTAAAGTTAGCATTTCGGCCGCTTTACATGCCGCCCTTGCCTCCCCAGCCACTAAATTTTTAGACCTAGATGGAAGTTTTGACCTGGCCCGGGACCTCGTAGAGGGGGGCTTCCGGGTAGAAGAAGGAGCCTTGATCCCGGGGAATGAACCAGGGCTTGGGGTAAAGCTTACATCTTCGGCGTCTATCCCGGCTTAGTAGGGTATGCTATAAAATTGTTGGGGGCTTTTGGCTTAGGGATGGAACGGCATGTTTGAGCTCGTGTGGGCCCGGGCGGAAAGGCAGCGAGTAGTGACAGCCCGGCCCGCGCCGGTAGTATTTGTCTCATGAAGACCCATTTGTCTGGCGCGGGCAAGCCCCTCCGCATGCTGGGTATTCATAGGCTTTTCTGTAAGCCCAAATTTCTTTGAACATGTAAAAACTGTTTAAATTCAATCATATGGACGGCAAAGGGCCATTTCGGGAACCTGATTTCATCCAATTCATCGCCCGTAGCGCTGCTATGCGCTCCTTGTTGATTTCATCAGAACCCCGTATTCCCATGGTATACGACCCTTTTCGCCGACAAAAAATAAACACGAACAGGTTCTTAGCCTATTACCTATGAATAAAGAAAAAGCAATAGTATTGACCCACGGTTGGCTCGATGGAGATTCGGCCAAAACAGCCCATGGTTTAATCCGTGGTAGTGAGCGTTTTGAGATTTTAGCCATTATCGATTATAAGTTTCCCGGACAAGATGCGGGATTCATCTTAGATGGTAAAGAAGTAGGCATACCCATCTTTGAAAGTGTGGCGGCTTTCGGGCAAGCCCATCCCGGTACGGCCGAGTATTGTTTGATTGGAGTAGCGATGGCCGGAGGGACGCTACCCGACTCTTTCCGGGGACAGCTCCAAACGGCTCTGGAACATGGCATCTCTTTAATTTCGGGTTTGCACGCCTATTTGCAAGATGACGAAGCATTTGTCCGTTTGGCCCGCGAAAATAACTGCCGCTTGATAGATATCCGCCGCCCGCGTCCCGCCCAGGAGCTACAATTTTGGACCGGAAAAATAATGGATTTACAAACCCCTCGCCTGGCGATATTGGGCACCGACTGTGCCATAGGCAAAAGAACGACAACTCGTTTCCTCTTGGATGCTTGCCAAGAAGCCGACATAAAAGCGGAGATGATCTATACCGGACAAACCGGATGGATGCAAAGTGGGAAGTATGGTTTTATTTTGGACTCGACCTTAAATGATTTTGTAAGTGGTGAAATTGAGCGGGCCATACTAGATTGTGCCCAAGACGCTCAGCCTGATGTGATCTTGATCGAGGGGCAATCGGCCCTCAGAAATCCCACAGGCCCTTGTGGGTCCGAAATCATTTGCTCAGGTAAAGTGCACGGCGTTATTTTACAACATGCCCCGGGTAGGGCATACTATAAAGGTACCGAAGCGCTGCAATGCTCTGTCCCAGATCCCGCCACAGAAATTGAGCTCATGGCTATGTATGGAGCCCCCGTTCTTGCTTTGACTTTAAGTGAGGAAGAAATGGAAGAGAAAGAAATGGAAAGGTATCAAAGGGAGCTAGAAAGCCGATTAGGCATTCCGGTAATACGCCCATTGAAGGAGGGAGTAGAGAGGCTCGTACCCATGGTTCAAAAACTAATTGATACGAGCCGCTCTCCTGCTTAGCTTACCAGCCCCATAAGATCAGACTTCGGATGCCGTAGGAGTCTAAACGGGTGTTTTCCTTGCCTATGTCCCTTAAGCCCAGCTTGAAATACGGGATAAATTGGACTTTTGTCCGGCTGGTCAACTTGTGCTCCCAGCCTATGCCCAAATTGAGGCTACTGCTCCAAAAGGCCTGATTGCTATTTTCTTCCAGGTTTAGGGTAGCCAATAAACGTGTGGCCGCCCCCTGGGCGTTGACGGCCCGATAATCTTGAATAAACTCTTGTTTCAAAAACAAGTAACTGGATACGCCTCCTTGAATGAAGAAGCGGTTCCGAAGGCCCGTAGACAAACGGTAATTGGCCCCCACGAAGATTTCTATTAGATCTGATTGTACTTGGCTCAATTGGGACTCAAAGAAATCTTGACTAAAAGTACTGAGATTGGTGTCAATTTCTAAAGTGGCCGCTATCACCGGAAAATCTACCTCCAGGCTTTTATCTGCACTTTCGGATACATTATACGATTTTCGGGTATAGGCTGCCCCTAGGTTTAAAGACCAGCGAGAGTTTACTTCCAATTCATTTGATAAGCCGAGCAACCAGGAAGAAGAGTTGCTATTACCTCCCTTAATCTGGTCCCATTCGGTTCCAAACCACAGACCGGTATACAATCTACGTTTCTTGTGTACGTAGGGCTTAGATAAGCTTAGAAAAGGCTGAGAGTTGGCCTTTAGTTCAGGAACCGCAGGCTTATTGGATTGAAAGCCCTTAGGACTGATCCTTTGTAAGCCGGAGGCAAACATTTGTTTCTTATCCGTTTGAAGCTCAGGAGATACGTCTTGATTCAAGAGTTGATTTGGTTCAAGGGGAGTTGTACTGCCGACAAGGACCGGTAAGGACGATCTTTCTTGAGAATTAAGTAAGACTTGATCCATTTCCTTCTTCTCGGAAGTCTGCGATCTTGGTTTATTGAGCTCTTTTGCGAGTACCGGTTGCCCCCCTCCTCGGAAGTCTAGTTTGGACTTTTCTTCTGGAACTAAATTGCTTTCGAGAGGCATCCCACCACGGACTTCCAGCTCATTTCTTGGAGAATTATCCTGGGTAAGGTCTTCTTTATCCAGATTTTCACGTTTCGCTTTCTCCTGATTCAGCACTTGTTTTTGGCTTTGAGGAGCATCTAGCTGTTTTCGGGAATGAAACCGCTTGGTTTCGGAGGTTTTATCCGATAGCGCAGCGGAGTCCTGAGTAGGGGAAAGTCCTTGTTCTTGACGAGAGCCGGCTGCTTCTTTGAGTAACAAGTCTTGATCCAATATGATCCATAGCCCAATCAGGCCTGAAATAATGATGATCAGGGCAAAAAATACTCCTGCCTTCCAATAGGAGTCTGAGTTAATCCAATAAGAAGCCGGAACGGCATTTAAGCGATCCTCCATACCCGCCCAGGCTTCCTCATCAAATTCAGGCTGAATCAGACTCATTTTTTGACGAACCCAATCGTCAAAATGCTTATTGTCTTCATCATGCGGCTTCATAAGTTATCTTGATAAATGTAGTTGTGCATCATTCGACGTAAATTTTTTCGTGCCTTCGCTAAATTGGACTTAGACGTCCCAATTTGAATTCCAAGTTTTTTGGCGATTTCATCGTGCTTATAGCCCTCTATCACATGCAAATTGAACACCATTCGGTATACTGGGGGCAATTGCTGGACAAATTGCAGCACCTCTTGCTCATTAATAGCATCCGTGGGTTGTTCTGTAAAAGCGAGATCATAGACCTCATCTAAGCTAATATGATTGCTGTATTTTTTGGCTTTTCGGTAATAGTCAATTGAGGTATTGATAATTATTCTCCGAAGCCAAAGATGAAAAGGCTTTTCCCGCTTATAACTTTTTAAATTCATAAATGCCTTTAAAAAGCTATCATTCAGAATTTCCTGGGCTTCTTCCCGGCTAGTGGCATATCTTAAAGATATACTCATAGCGTAACTGTAAAAAGACTGATAGAGCTTTTTTTGGTAGCTTCTATCCCCTTTACAGCACGCATCCAGCATGATCTGTAAGTTTTTATCCGATGGAATTCCCACAGTATTTCATTTAAATCAAAAGCAGCACGATAAAAAGGCTTCTTCGGTTGCTTTTAAAATTAAAAAATTTTGGGCAACCCTCAGGGAAAATTCCCCGTCTTGACTCAAAATTTAACGGAAATCTTATGTTTGCCAACCATCCTGTGATAACTAGAAAAATTTTATTGAAGATATGGATCTATCTCATTATACTAGGCCATATCATTGCTTTGATACCATCCAGCCGCCCTCAGGGGCCCAATTTGATAAAAAAACCCGCTGCGGTAGTGGTAGATCATCCCATTATTAAATAATCCATGAATTTTTAAAAGCTAATGATGAAACGTTTACTTTTTTTACTATTAGGTATCGGATTTCTCTCTTCATGCCAGGAGGATTGTACTTACTCGCTTACTTATCAAACCTATAACCCTGTATATGTAAGTCTGGATTCTTTGCGAAGTTCGGTGAGAGTACAGGAAGGCCAGAATCTGGAAATTCCGGGAAAGATTTACTATAGCCCTCCTTTCCTGTTTATCAATGAGTTCAATAAGGGTATTCATATATTTAATAATACCCAGCCCGAATCTCCCCAAAATGTTGCCTTTATCAATATTCCCGGCAATGTGGACATGGCCGTTTTGGGTAATTACTTGTATGCCGACAGCTATTCTGACCTGGTGGTTTTGGATATTAGCAACCCAACTGATGCGCGGGAAGTATTTCGTTTGGAAGGTGTATATAATAACTCCTTTCCCGAGTTTGAACAGAATATCTTAGTAGACTGGCAATTGGATTTTGTCACCACCGAAACCCAAAGTTCTTGTGATGAAGGGGTGGGGCCAAACAATGGCGGTATTCCTCTACCATTTGCCCAAGGGGATCTAGCGGCTTCTATTCCTTCTGCCGCCCCCACCAATTCCGGGGGAGTAGCTGGAATAGGAGGTTCCCTGGCCCGTTTCACGATAAGTCAAAACCACCTTTACATTGTAGACTGGAACAATTTGTACGTATTTGATCTGCTTGACCCCAAAGAGCCTAGCCAAGAAACCACGGTGTATCTCAACTGGGGTGTCGAGACTATCTTTCCTTATCAAGATCACCTTTTTATTGGCACCCAAGCGGGGATGCACATCCTGGACAATGAAGATCCTTCACAACCCGTTCACATCTCCTCTATTGAGCATGCGCGCAGCTGTGACCCGGTAGTTGTACAAGACAATTACGCCTATGTGACCTTGCGTTCAGGGACAGCATGTGAAGGTTTCAGTAATCAACTGGAAGTGATTGATATCAGCGACTTATACAACCCTGAGCGTATTGCTATACACCCTATGCTTAATCCACACGGATTAGGTATTGATCAGGAAACTTTATTTATCTGCGAGGGAGAACACGGTTTGAAAGTATTTGATGCCGAAGACCCTTTTGCTATCGGGGATAACCTTAGAATGCATTTTACAGATATGCATAGCTATGATGTGATTCCTTTTCAAGATGTACTGCTTATGATTGGAAATGACGGGCTCTATCAATTTGACTACAATGATCCGCTTAATCTCAAGCTTCTAAGTCAAATCCCGGTCACTCCGCCCAGCCCAGAAAATTAAACCCGTGTAAGCTATGTAGTGAGGCTTTTACTAATTCCCTCTCGTAAAACCTAATGGCCGTTTGTAACAAACGGCCAATTTTTTTGTCTAGTTTAAAGTTCAGGATTTGAAAAGGGAAACTTACGGCGCCAGGCATTTAATAAAAACTTTTTCTGAGCCGTAAAACTGTTGGGATGTACCTGCTCAAAAAGCCGCTTCATCTCTTCCCACTCCTCTGGTTCCTGAGCCAAAAATAGGGTAGAGTTAATCTTTTTACTTTGTAAGTACTCTTCAAAGCTCATTTGTGCTTCTTGAATTATTCTTCTTGTTTATTTTAAAATGACCTAAGAGGCCAAACAATATTAGCAAAATCATAGCTTATTCCCAATTATCTATTTATATTGCTAAACCATCTTGATTTTGTTATATTTGCAGTAAAATTTATATACTATGCGTAAAGATCGAATTCTTATCACGGGTTCCTTGGGTCAATTAGGCTCTGAGCTAGCCCCTGCCCTTGCCGGCATCTATGGAAAAGATTCCGTATTCATCAGCGATATTCGGGCAGATCGACAAGAATCTGATCTTCACTATATCTCTTTAAATGTTTGTGATGACAAACGCCTCGGAGAAATAGTTGACAAGTATAAAATCACCCAAATTTATCACTTGGCCGCAATCTTATCGGCCAAAGGCGAACAAGACCCTCACTGGGCTTGGCAGGTAAATATGGACGGAACGCTTCATGTATTGGAAATAGCCCGGGAAAAGAATCTGGATAAGGTCTATTTTCCTAGTTCTATCGCGGTATTTGGATCGAATACCCCACTCCATAACACGCCTCAACATACCATTATGAACCCCAGCACGGTCTATGGGATTAGCAAATTAAGCGGGGAACGGTGGACTGAATATTACTATCAAAAGTTTGGCGTTGATGCCCGCAGTTTGCGCTACCCCGGCATCATTAGTTACAAAACATTACCCGGTGGCGGTACGACCGACTACGCCGTGGATATTTTTCACCAAGCCATCCAGCATGGATCGTATACCAGCTTCCTGAAAAGGGATACCCGCTTGCCCATGATTTATATGCCAGACGCTATCAAGGCCACCCTAGACTTAATGGAAGCTCCTGCCGAAAAAATAAGCATCCGTTCTTCGTATAACTTAACGGCCATGAGTTTTACTCCGGAAGAACTCGCCCAGGAAATCCGAAAACATCTCCCCAATTTTCAGATAGATTATGCCCCTGATTTCAGGCAAGAGATTGCCGATAGTTGGCCCGCTAGTATTGATGACCAACAAGCCCGTGATGACTGGGCTTGGCAGCCAAGCTACGATCTGCTATCTTTGACCCAAGATATGTTATTACAACTTCGCCATAAGTATAATATAAACGGGACTTCTGATACTCATGAGCAATTGGCCGATACGCTCATATAAGCTCTTTTGTAAATAGCTCCCTTTCTTATTTTTTCTTTCCCTGATTTGTACAGATATTTAAGTACTTCCTTTTTATAGTATCTCATAATCATACGTAAAGATTTATTGTATGCATCAGAAAAAAGCTGTTACCTCAAGCAATGCCCCCAAACCTATTGGGCCCTATAATCAAGCCATTTCTTGTGCCGGTTTTTTGTTTATTTCCGGACAGATTGCCCTTGATTCTGAAGGTAATTTATTTGCCGACGAAATCCAGGAGGAAACCCATCGAGTGATGAAAAACCTCCAAGCGATCCTACAAGAATCTGGCATGGATTTTTCTCACGTGGTTAAAACCAGTATTTTCTTAAAAGACATGGGTAACTTCCAAAAAATTAATGAGGTGTACGGATCTTATCTTTCTGACCCTTTTCCTGCCCGCGAAACGGTAGAGGTAAGTGAATTACCCAAGGGGGTCAATGTGGAAATTTCTTGTATGGCCTACTCAAATGATCAGGATTATATGAATTAATTCGGTCGCACCATGCGATTTTTTGCTCACGACCGACAAACCGTAGTTTCTCCCTATACTCCTGAGACTATCCGAAGCAAACTCGAGAAGGCCTTACAAACCGAAACGGTAGCAGACCCTTTTGCCCGTAGGGCCAAAATCTGGTCGGGAGAAAATCTAGGGTATAGATTGCAAGGAAAGATGCTCAAAAACGGCTTCTGGCTTAGTTTACTTCGTCACATGCCCGAACATTTCATGCCCGTGGCCCACGCCAGGATTGAGGCTACTTCCCAAGGCTCTATTGTCTTCATCCGGTATCGCCTTCCTGGGGGAACGCGTTTCTTTTTGGGTTTATCAACAGCCATCGCCTTATTTTTAGCCCTTGTCTTTTTATTCTTGCAAAGTAATTTTTTCAGCTTTGCTTTACTAGCCGTATTTGCCGGAGGGAGTTACTCTGTTTTATTGCTCAATTTTGAGCAAAAACTAAGGGTCTTAAAGGGAAGGTTAAATCAAATACTTTCCTAGGGTGATTGTATTTTATTACAGTAGTTCGCGGGGACTTAAGCGCAAACGGACTCTGGGCAAGGCCTGATCACCTACACGCAAACTGGCTTTCACTTCAATATCCCAGTCTAGTATATTATTCTGACCTAAACTTCCAAGGATTAGCTTATGGTGAGGAATCTGTATTTCTACCTGATGAAAGAGAGAGTCATGGGCTTGTATTTTAGAAGGCTCCGAAATACTCCAGTCAGACAGCCAAACTCTCGAGTCCTTCATCTTCATCCGGATTTTCAACTCCTCAACGTGAATAGGGACCGCATGGTTATTTTTAAACTTCACATCACAGGTAACGAGGGTTGATTTTAATTTGGGGCGAATTTTAAAATTACGGATGTCTAAACCAGAACCTAAACGTAGCGCTTTCCATAACATCTGTTCCGGCTGGACCTTGAGGTTTTGATTATAATAAATGAAGGGAGGTATATAGGGAAAGGGGCTAAACCGGGTCCAAAAATCAACCTCAGCATTTTTATGACCCAGGAAATTATCCCAATTTTTATCTAATACCGTCAAAGGCAATGTGCCCTTCAGCTTAAGTTTATTAAATGTATTGGATGCAATTTGCATGGCTCCCTCATCTCGGAAAAACTGCATCATTTCTTCTCCTTTCCAAGAAATGCCTCCCCGGAAGTTATGTAAGCTAAAGTTGAAGCTATTGGGGTTGAATACCTGCACCTGGGCCTCAAAATGTAGGGTAGAATCTTTGACTTCCCTCAAGGTAAGGTGCTCGATCCCCTGAATTTCAAAAGGCCTTAGAAACTTTCCTAGCAAATACGGTACAAGCAGAAACACGACTGCCAACAACAAAATAAACCGCCATATAGCTTTTTTCATAAACGCTTTGATAATAAAGGAGGAACAAATTCTTATCCCGGGCCTTATTCATTCAATCCATTTTTAATAAACGAATCTAAGCATACTATCCTTTGATCGGAATAAGGGTGGGTGCGGATGAGCAAGTCTAGTTGGTAAGGGACCTCCTCCTTATCCTCTTCGGCACTCAGTTTTTTAAAGAAATCTATTCCTTTGCTAGGATTGTAAGCGGCCTTTTTACAAAGATAGGCCCCCATTTGATCGGATGCGTATTCATCGGGTTGGCCAAAAGGGGTAGCCAGTACCGTTTGAGCCTGTTCAATGACCCCTGCGTATTCCCCTACTTCAAAAAAGTCGGCCCAAGACTGGATAGCCGCACTTTTTTTAACATTGCGGACACAATGTTCCAAGTCAATGTGCGATATTTCGTGGCCTACAATAAAGGCGAGCTCATCTTCACTCTCAACCCATTGCATAATTCCGGTCGTGACAAAAATATGCCCCCCACAAATGGAGAAGGCGTTGATCAGCTCGTCATCATCTACCAAATGAATACGATAGGCAATCTCTTTACGGCTTACATACGGGATCAGGCGTGCCAGGATTTCTTGCAATTTATTAAACTGCTCGCCCTCTTCAATTAAATCAAAGTTTTCACTGGCATAAGAAAACATCTCATTCCCTATTTTCGACTCTTGTTCGGGACTTATCTCAACCATACCCAATACCGTTGAGCCTATCCAACTTCCCGCTTTCAGCATCGTCGAGAAATAGCTTGAGTCACATTGGGCTTGTAGGGACGAACTCGTGAGAATAGCCCAAAATAGCATTATACATAGAAGTTTTTTTCTCATAGCACCTGTAGATCATGGTTTGGTTTTAGAATCTTTTGCTAATTTCACAACGAAAATATTTGACTTCATGACAAAATTTGTTCACAAAAATAGAGAAAACAAAATTTTCCCTGGAACAAATAGTCTAGAAAACGGTCAAGAGGCTTAAGATTGGGGCTTCCCGGCGCCAAAAGTAGGGGCCAAGATGCGCTAAGGTGCCGGCGCCGGTCGGGCTACCCAGACAAGCCGGAGCCGCCCCCCGCGCCATCCCACTGCGGTCTCCGCCCTTCGGGTGGGTATCCCTAAGCCAGAGGAAAAGCAGCGAAGCCGTAAAAGAGAAGAGCGATTGGAATAAGGGGCCAGCCATAGTGGGCATACCGTATTGTCTTTGCTCCCTGATCTTAAAAATGGCTGAGGGATAGAGCGGCCTGTTTGAGCTCGTGGGGCCCAGTGGGCAAAGGCAGCGAGTAGCGAAAGCCCGACCCCGGCGCCACCTGATGCCCCTAGGGAAAAGAAATGGGAAACGCCGGGGGCAGCCCCCAGAAAAGTATGTAGCATTTTTTAATATCCCGATAGGCAATCCGGGAAAACCTAAACTGAATATGGATCTAGAGTTTAACAAGAACGAAGATGTGAACAAGCAGCTTATCTTTCAACTAGATAAGCGCCTGGAAAAAATTTATGAGGGTGGCGGCCAAAAACGTATCAAAAAGCAACACGACAAAGGCAAGCTAAGTGCCCGGGAGAGGATTGACTACTTGCTAGATGCCGATAGCTCATTCTTAGAAATCGGCGCTTTGGCCGGATATGACATGTACTCCGAAGAAGGGGGATGTCCTGCCGGAGGGGTAATTGCGGGGATTGGCTACGTGCAAGGTAGACAATGCATGGTGATCGCCAATGATGCCACGGTCAAATCGGGAGCTTGGTTTCCGATTACGGGTAAGAAAAATTTGCGAGCCCAGGAAATTGCTATGGAAAACCACCTCCCGGTGATCTATCTGGTAGACAGTGCCGGAATTTACCTCCCGCTTCAGTCAGAAATTTTTGCCGACAAAGAGCATTTCGGACGGATGTTTCGGAACAATGCGAAGATGTCGGCCGAAGGGATTGTGCAAATCGCAGCCATTATGGGAAGCTGCGTGGCGGGGGGCGCCTATTTACCCATTATGTCGGATGAAGCCTTAATTGTCGACAAAACGGGTTCTATTTTTTTGGCGGGCCCTTACTTAGTGAAGGCCTCTATTGGTGAGGATGTAGATGCCGAAACGCTGGGAGGAGCCACTTCTCAAAGTGAGATTTCTGGGGTTACCGATAATAAATACCCTAATGATCAGGCGGCCTTAGAGGCCATCCGCAGGATTGTGGATAAGATAGGGCATAAGCCCAAGGCTGGCTTCAATCGCATCGAGGCCCAAGCCCCCGAGCTTAATCCCGCTGAGCTATTAGGCATTCTTCCCGAAGACCGGGCAAAGCCCTACGACATGGTAGAAATTATCAAACGCTTGGTTGATAATTCGGAAATTGATCAGTACAAGGAAAAGTACGGCCAATCCATTATTTGTGGGCGGGCCCGGATTGATGGTTGGGCTGTGGGGATTGTGGCCAACCAACGTAAAGTAGTCAAATCCAAAAAAGGCGAAATGCAAATGGGCGGGGTGATCTACTCCGATTCGGCCAACAAAGCAGCTCGGTTTATTATGCTTTGTAACCAGCAAAATATCCCCTTGGTGTTTTTACAGGATGTCACCGGATTTATGGTGGGCTCCCGGTCGGAGCAAGGCGGTATTATTAAGGATGGAGCTAAGATGGTAAGCGCCATGGCCAATTCGGTGGTGCCTAAGTTTACCATAATCGTGGGCAATTCATACGGGGCCGGAAATTATGCCATGTGTGGAAAAGCCTATGACCCTCGTTTGATTTTTGCCTGGCCGAGTGCTCAAATTGCGGTCATGAGTGGTAACTCGGCAGCCAAAACCTTGCTACAAATCCAGGTGGCATCCAAAAAAGCCCGAGGAGAGGAAGTGAGCCCAGAAGAAGAACAACAATTACTCGAGCAAATACGCTCGCGCTATGAAGCGGAGTTATCCCCTTACTATGCCGCTGCCCGACTATGGGTAGACGGAATTATCCATCCGGAGGCAACTCGCCATGTAATCTCGCAAGGGATTGAGGCCGCAAATCATCGCCCTCAGGGAGAACCTTACAAGGTAGGGGTTATTCAAACTTAATTTAGTATATTTGGATAGGGTTTTCGGCAAAAAGCACGGAAACTCTCTCCTATTTTTTCCGAATCGGGTTATATGTAAGGATCGAATAATTGTTTAATGGTATGGACTTTAAGGAGATTAGAGCATTAGTTTCCCTTCTTGATGATGAAGATAATGAGGTAGTTTCCTTGGTAGAGCATAAGATCTTATCTCTGGGTGATGTGATGATCCCTTTCCTTGAAAATGAATGGGAAACCAATTTTGATGGAAATGTACAACGCCGCATTGAGGACTTAATCCATAATTTACAGTTACAATCCTTACGTTACCGACTAAACGAATGGAAGGAAGACTCCGAAGATGACCTACTCCGAGGAGTTTGGCTGCTGGCTACGTATCAATACCCAGATTTGGATTTTAAAAAAGTAAAAAAAGACTTTGACAAAATTTATTACGAAGCCTGGCTAAGCCATCGCGCTTACGCAAGCCCCTCCGACCAAATCAAAAATCTCAATCACGTCCTCTTTAATAAACTCAAGTTTACTTCCAACACCCAAAATTTTCACGCTCCGGGAAACTCTATGATTAATACTGTCCTAGAAACCCGGAGAGGAAACCCGATTGCCTTGTGTATTATCTACATGCTGGTGGCCCGGCGACTAGAAATGCCCGTTTTTGGGGTAAACCTGCCCAACCTGTTTGTGTTGACCTATAAATCACCCGAAACCCAGTTTTATATCAACCCATTTAATAAAGGACTGGTGTTTTCAAAAAATGATATAGACAATTACATTGCCCAGTTAAAATTGAGTCCTTCCGATCGCTACTACGAACCTTGTACCCATCTAGAAATTATACAGCGGGTTTTAAGGAATTTGGTCTTATCTTTTGAAAAGCTAGGAGAAGCCCATAAGACCGAAGAAGTCAAAGAACTGCTTAGTGAATTGAGCCGATAAGTATCGACCTGCCTAATTTTGTTAATGTATGACATGTTACCGCTCTTTCTTGAAGTTTTTGCCTGATTTCTTGCAGAGGGGTTACTTTTTTATTTAGATTTGCATATATCGACAAGCTAACCTAACTCTCCGCTTATGATCTAAGTTTACTTAGCGAATCACACATTGCTATATTAGGCTTAAATTTTACCCAATAATTAATTATCATGATGATGATTCAAAAGTTGTGGTTGATGCTTTTGCTAAGCATCACAAGCGGATATTTATTTCCCCAGGATACAAAGTTTCCGAACTCCGAGGATTTTGAATATTACAGATTAGCCATTCTGGAAGAAGGTGTCTATAAAATAGATGCCCAGGTAATCCAAAGTCTTGGATTAAACCCCGCCCAAATACAGCCGGGAGCCCTCAAGCTTTATACCATGCCGGGAGGTATGCTTGAGCAAGTTATTACTTCAGAGACTAGCTCACAATATACCTCAGAAATCCCATCTTTAGTTATCAACCCAACAGCGAGTAGTTTTGAAGAGGGAGGGTTTGTCGTTTTTTATGCCCAAGGCCCTGACCGTGATTTTTTTGATCCCAGCTCTGGCCTTATGCAATACGAAACCAACCTCTACGCCGATACAAACTACGTCTTTTTATGCCCGCTCGATATTGCTGAAACCTCCTATACCTTGGAAGCCCAAGCCAGTCTTGAATCACCCAGTTATCCAGTTGATTATTCGGATGCTTATGTGTTTTATGAAAACGAACGCCTCAACTTGTTGAAGTCGGGACGTAACTGGTATGGTGAGGAGTTTGGTCTGATTACCAACCGTAGCGTAGCCCTTGAGTTAGAGAATCCTCTTGCCAATGCCGCTCTTGAATTTCAAATCAAAGTAATAGGCAAAGATACTCGGGTAACCTCGTTTGATTATTCTATCAATGGCGTAAACCTCGGTACCCAAGAGTTTTTCCCCTTGCCCGATGGCATTTATGACCCGCAAGGAAACCCACGAACTGGGATCTTCCAGAGCACTACCCAAGATTTGAATATTAGCTCCAATGCATTCAATCTGGATTTGTTTTTTGACCAGCAAGGGGGCAATGGGCGAGGCTTTTTAGATAATATATTAATTAACTATCAAAAAGAGCTAGTCTTAGACCCTACAGGAACTATTCTCCTCAACCGAGAATCTAGAAATCATCCTGTGAGTGAATTTAGATTAAGAGGGGTATCTTCCACGACCCAAATTTGGGATATTAGCCAAGCGATGAACCCCAAGATCCAAGCATACAACGTAAACGGGGAGGAAGCCCAGTTTGCCGTATCAAGCCAGGATCAAGTCAAAAAATTTATTGCTTTTGATCCGCAGCAAGTTCCGCGTGCTATTGCAAATGGCCAACTGCCTAGTTTTAGCAATAGAATCCCTTCGGGTACTGAGATGCTTATATTCTCTCCTCAATCGTTTTTGTCGGAAGCCCAAAGACTAGCCGATCATAGATTTCAACAAGATGGTTTGCCAGTGACCGTTATTCCATTGCAGCAAGTTTATTGGGCCTATTCGGCGGGCAGACCGGATATTACAGCGATACGCAACTTTGTGTATAATGCATACGAGCCCGCGGGCTCCTTAAAGTATGTATTACTTTTTGGTGATGCTTCTTTTGATTACAAAGACCGAACGGCCAACAATACCAACTTCATTCCGATTTATGAATCCCGAGAATCTCTTCATCCGATTTTTAGCTACTCTTCAGATGACTATTTCGGCTTTTTAGAAATAGGGGAAGGAGAATGGAATGAAAATACCCAGGGGGATCATTCTCTTGAGGTTGGCGTAGGCCGCTTGCCCGTGAGCAGTTTGGCCGAAGCAAAACTTGCGGTAGATAAAATCATACATTACGAACAAAATCAAAACACTTATGGGGATTGGCGCAATAAGGTCTGTTTTGTGGCCGATGATGGGGATTTTAATATCCACCAAAGAGATGCCGACCGCATTGCCGAAATCGTAGAAAACGGTTTTAGTGATTTCAATTCTATCAAATTATATCTCGATTCTTTTGAACAAGAAGCTACCCCAAGTGGCGAATTAGTCCCCGATTTGGTCAATGCCCTAAATCAAGCGGTTGAAGAAGGCGTTCTGATTTTAAATTACAGTGGCCACGGAGGAGAACTCGGGCTTACCGACGAGCGGGTGGTAGACATCTCCCTGATACGGAGCTGGACAAACTTGGATAATATGCCCTTGTTTGTGACGGCAACTTGCGAATTTGGCCGCTATGACGACCCGAATATCCGTTCGGGAGCAGAAGAAGTACTCCTGAACCCCCAAGGAGGAGGAATTGCTTTGATTACCACCACCCGCCCGGTATTTGCCAGCACCAACTTTCAATTAAACCAAGCTTTTTACGAAACGGTATTTACCCGAGACTCCGGAGGATATCCCCGGCTTGGAGATGTAATTCGGGTAACAAAAAATAATAGTTTAAGTGGTCAAGTAAACCGAAACTTTTCTTTGCTCGGTGATCCATCTATGCGTCTCGCTTACCCCGACCACCAAGCGGTCGTGACCCGTATCAATGGCAAAGAACTGGCCCAGGCCGATACCCTGAGAGCCTTGGACCTTGTCACCTTGGAAGGGGAGGTACAAAATAACGCCGGCCAACTGCTCAATGGTTTCTCCGGCATGATGGACTTCAGCGTGTTCGACAAGAGGCAAGTAAACCAAACCTTGGGAAGCGTTGACCAACCCATGGACTATTTGGTACGAAATTCGGTCTTGTTCCGGGGCCAAGTTAGCGTAAATGAGGGCCTATTTACTGCCACTTTCCCCATACCCAAAGATATTGACTACCGCTTAGGAAAGGGAAAATTAAGCCTTTATGCCTTGAGCAACACCCAAAACCTAGATGCCAACCGCGGCATCAATGATATTGTCATCGGTGGGAGTGCCCCTGATATCGGCCAAGACCGGACTCCTCCCAGTATTGGAATCTTTTTGAATAATGGGAATTTTCAGTCAGGGGATGTCGTAGGAACCCGTCCCCTCCTGATTGTAAAGCTTTCTGACGAAAGTGGCATAAATATTTCTAGAAATAACATTGGGCATGAGATAACGGCCCGTTTGGATGATGGGAGCGAACCCATCATTTTAAATGACTTTTACCAGGCCGACCTGGATAGCTATCAGTCTGGAACCGTGACCTTCCCTATGAGTTCTCTAAAAGCTGGTAACTATACCCTTACGATTAAAGCCTGGGACATTTATAATAATTCCAGCGAAGCCGAGGTTGCGTTTAGAGTAGAATCAAACTCCGTACTTCCGGTAAGTGACTTTCGGGTTTTCCCTAACCCGAGCGATGGTAGTAGAAATACCTCTATCCGGATAAACCACGGGCTACCCGATCAGGCCCTAGATGTGCTCATCGATGTATACAGCAGTCACGGCAAACTGGTTTATCAAACTCAAGAAACTTTACCAAACAGCCAAGAAACCATAGAACTCCAATGGAATGGCGGAGGCCTTTCGGGCCGAAGGCTCGATCGGGGTATCTATTGGATAAAAGTCCGTTTGAGCAGCCCAGAAAACAATGCTAGTACCGAGCTAATCGAAAAAATTCTATTTATAAATTAGTCAAAAAACAAGAACACAATCCGAAATTTAAAATCTCGAACAATGCGAATTAATCAATTATTATTCTCAGGCCTGCTATTTTGCCTGATTTTGGGGAGTGCCGGAGAATCCTTCGCGCAGACCTCCGTCATTCTCGGACAAGATACGAGCAAGCGGGTTATCACTCCTACAGTACAGTTTTTAGCCATTGCCCCGGATGCCCGTCATACCGCTATGGGTGATGTGGGGGTGGCTACTTCGGCGGATGTGAATGCTACCTACTGGAATGCCGCAAAATTGACTTTTATTGAAGATAGATTTGGTTTTTCTTTCTCTTACAGTCCTTGGTTGGCCAACTTGGTAAATGATATGTTCTTAGCCAACCTGAATGGCTATTATCGTTTAGACGACCGCCAAGCCGTTGCCGCTTCGCTCCGGTTTTTTAACCTGGGAGATATTCAATTTACCGATGAGAACGGAGCCCCAATCCGAGATTTCAATCCCTACGAAATGGCATTTGATGGGACCTACTCCCGTAAACTAGGGGAGCGCATCGGGCTTGCCATAACGGGGCGTTTTATCTATTCTAACCTCTCGGCCAACCTTACCCTTATTAGCGGACAAGAAAGTAAACCCGGTATCAGTGGAGCTGTTGATTTAGGTTTCTTCTACGAGAATACTGATATTGAAATTGCCGCTCGCCCTTCCCGCCTGGCTTTTGGGGCTAATATTTCCAACATTGGCGCTAAGATATCTTATTCGGATGATAATCAACAAGATTTCATCCCTACCAACCTTCGCTTAGGGGGGGCTATTGGTACAAGTCTAGATCCGCTTGACCGTAACTCCTTAACTTTAGCCTTGGATTTCAACAAGTTACTCGTTCCTACCCCCCCACTACGCGACTCCAACGGTAATATCATTGAAGGTACCGACCCCCGAGACAAAACAGTATTGAGTGGTATTTTTGGTTCTTTCTCGGATGCACCCGATGGTTTTAGTGAGGAATTACAAGAAATCACTACCTCTATCGGTTTGGAGTATGTGTACAAAGGCCAAGACGGTAGAGAAGTATTTGCCGCGCGAATAGGGTATTTTAATGAGCACGAAAACAAAGGTAACCGCAAGTTTTTTACCGTCGGTGCCGGGTTTGACTACAAAACTTTAGGCTTGGATATTTCTTATTTGATTCCCCAAAATCAACAAAGTAACAGTCCTTTGGCCGAAACCCTCCGATTTACCTTACTCCTCAACTTTGCTGGTAGTGACGCCGGGGTTAATCTAGGCGACTAATTATCTGAGATTCTCTTTTCATAAAGGATTTAAAATAAGCCGGGCATTCTGGAATGCCCGGCTTATTTTTGTATTTTAGATTTTTCACCTCTGATGTGCCATCTATATGCTTGACCGATCTACTGCTCCTGCCTATCATACCATTGAACACATTGATATACCCCAGGCTGAAAGCTCTGTACTACCCAATGGAAACCGCCTCCATATTCTTAATACCGGTCAACAAGAAATTCTAAAAATCGAGCTCATCTTTCCCGCGGGTAATTATTACGAAAGCCAAACGGCTCTTTCATATTTTACCGTGAAAATGCTAGGGGAGGGTACCTCAGAACGTTCGGCTGGAAATATTTCGGAAAGTATCGATCAGTACGGAGCCTTTATTGAGTTTAATCACGGAGTAGACCGGGCCGGAATCGGACTGTATACGCTCAATAAATATGCCCCCGAAGTTTTCCCGATTATCCGCGAGCTTATCGAGGACTCTATTTTCCCAGATAAGGAATTGGAAAATTTAAAACGGGTCACGCGTCAAAACCTCCGGGTTAATCAACAGAAAAACGCTTACCTCGCCTCCCGAAAATTTAGGGAGATCCTTTTTGGTTTGGACCATCCCTATGGGCGTAACTTAAGCGAAGAAGCCATCGAGGCTATCGACCGAGAGGCTTTGCAGGAATATTTTAAAAAACATTTTAAGGCCCATCCAATTGACATTTTATTGGTAGGGAAGATTCATCGTGAGGTAAGAGAATCCACGGTTCAAACCTTTGGTAATTACCCACTACAAAAGCCCCTGGAGCCTGAAAATTTCACTTTAAATTCCCTACCTAAACATATGGGCAATCTCCAACAAATAGAAGGGCCCCAACAGTTGCAATCTTCTATCCGCTTGGGCAGGTTACTCTTTACCAAAAATCACCCCGATTATTTTCACTTTACGGTAACCAATGAAATCTTTGGCGGTTATTTTGGCTCTCGCTTGATGAAAAATATCCGGGAAGATAAGGGCTATACCTATGGTATCTATTCTAGCCTCGTTATGTTTGCCCAAGAGGGATACTGGATGATTTCCACCGATGTCAAAGGTGAATTTGTAGAGCATACTCTTGACGAAATCCGCAAGGAAGCCTACAGACTGCAAAATGAATTAATCCCTCACGAAGAGCTGGAAACGGTGCGAAATTACGCATTAGGCTCCTTTGCCGCCTCACTCAATACGGCTTTTGATTTGGCCGATATCTTCAAGTCTATTTACTTTAGTAAGCTTGATTATAGCTTTTACGATACCTACATTCAAGCTATACGAGATATACAAGCCGAAGACATCCGAAACATAGCTCAAAAATATCTCAAGCCAGAAGAAATTGCCGGCCTGGTGGTTGGCGGTCTAGCCAAAGACTAAACCCTAAATCAAACAGGTAGGGCCCTGTCCTGCTTATATATGTATTAGAATTAATCTACGAACCTAAACGTAAATCCCCATGTACGAAACCTTAAAGCCGGTACTCGAGCAGGAGCTCAATCAAATTAAGGCCGATGGGCTATTCAAATCCGAAAGAGTTATAACCAGCCCGCAGAGGGCCGATATTACCACTCAAGAAGGAGGTGATGTACTTAATTTTTGTGCCAATAATTACCTAGGCTTGGCCGATCATCCAAAGGTTATTGCCGCGGCCAAAAATGTGCTAGATACCCATGGCTTCGGGATGGCATCTGTCCGTTTTATCTGCGGAACCCAGGACATTCACAAAGCCTTAGAGCAGAAAATCTCTGAGTTTTTGGGTACAGAAGATACTATTTTATATGCCGCCGCCTTTGATGCCAATGGGGGCGTTTTCGAGCCCCTTTTCAACGCTGAAGATGCCATTATTTCTGATCAATTAAACCACGCCTCCATCATTGACGGCATCCGCTTGTGCAAGGCCCAGCGCTACCGCTACTTGCACAACAACATGGACGATCTGGAAGAAAAACTCAAGGAAGCCCAGGGAGCGCGTCATCGAATCATCGTTACCGATGGGGTCTTCTCTATGGATGGCACCATCGCCCAACTGGATAAAATTTGTGACCTGGCCGATAAATACAAGGCCTTGGTTATGATAGACGAGTGCCACGCCTCGGGTTTTCTAGGGAAAACCGGTAGGGGAACCCACGAACACTGTGATGTGATGGGGCGGGTAGACATCATCACGGGCACCCTCGGCAAGGCCTTGGGCGGAGCTTCCGGAGGTTTTACAGCCGCCCCCAAGGAAATTGTGGAGATGCTGCGACAACGTTCCCGCCCTTATTTATTTTCCAATACCTTAGCGCCTACCATTGCGGGAGCATCTATGGCGGTGCTGGATATGCTATCTGAAACCACCGAACTTCGCGACAAATTGGAAAATAATACGAAGTATTTCCGAAGTGAAATGACCAAGGCCGGTTTTGACATCAAACCGGGAGAGCACCCCATCGTGCCAATCATGCTCTACGATGCCGTCATGGCCCAAAAAATGGCCGACCGTATGCTCGAAAAAGGAATTTACGTGATTGGTTTTTACTATCCGGTTGTGCCTAAGGGTCAGGCCCGTATCCGGGTACAACTCTCGGCCGTCCACGAAAAGGAACACCTAGACCGGGCGATTCAAGCATTTATCGAGTCCGGAAAGGAATTGGGCGTGCTCAAAGAGACCCTCAGTAATTAAGCATTTCTGGAGCTGCCCCCGGCGTTGACAGGTCCTGCCCCTAGGGCCGGGTACTTGCGCCGGGGTCGGGCTTTCGCTACTCGCTGCCTTTCCCCGCCGGGCCTACACGAGCTCAAACAGGCCGCTCTATCCCTCAGCCGATTTTGAGAACCGGAATACGGGAACCGGGATACGGGACATGGGAACCGGGACGGGATGTCAGGCGGCTAGCAAGGGCAATGTCCTCTACGCTAAAAAAAGTCCCCATTCCTTTCTCTCCTCTCTCCTCTCTATTCTCTCCTCTTTCGTCCCGGTTCTCGGTTCCCGGTTCCCAAGATGGCTTAGGGATGGAAGCCCGGAGGGCCGAGACCCCGCAATGGAGCGCAGCGGAATGAGGAGGCTCGGGGTGAAACCCGACAGCCCGACCGGCGCGGCAGTCTAGGCAAACCTGGGTACTTACTTCTAGCGCCGGGAAGCCCCCATGATTTAAACCATCTGTAAAAAGAAGGATCTGAAAGGTAGGGTAAAAAAGAAAAACTCTCACAAGGTGCGAGAGTCTTTGCTTACATTATCACTTGCTATGTGCAGTATACATCTATTATTGGGTAAACCAATGTCTGTTTGGGTATGAAATAAGTTGCTCTAAATCTCTCCATTTCCTCACTCCTGTGACTTTTTTCCTTTGAGCATATGTCAATTATACAAAAAATTACACTTCTGCCAAAAAAAATACAATTAAATTTTCGCATTTTCTTCACTTTTGGGAAACATTTTCGTAAAATAGGCTTTCTTAGCAGTTTTTATCGAAAAAAATAAGGGACTAAGTCCCTTATTTTCACGCTTTACTCAGTAGGTTTTTTAGTACTCTCCTCCGATGTTTCTTTTCGCAAAGCCACTTTCTTCGGGGAATTCGGGGAGTCGCTCTGGGGCACCAAGAACTTTCTGGGTATTGGTCAAGGCGTGCATAAACGCAATTAAGTCTTGGATTTCTTGATCGTTTAGGCCTAAGGGATCGGGGGGAAGGGTTTGGTGGGGAACTTCCATACCCATACCGGCTCCTCCGCCTAAGTTATAAAATTTCATAACCTCCTCGAGGGTATTATACACGCCATTGTGCATGTAAGGGCCTGTTTTGGCAGAATTTCGAGCGGTAACGGTTTTGAAGGAACGGTGGTAAAACTCGGCCCGGTCTTTGATCTTCCCGGCCACTCTTCCTGGGTCATTATCTAGTACGGGGTTCTCAAAATCATTGTTGGCGGGAACTCCCAAAATTTCTGATTCCATTTCGTGGAAAAGAGGGGGAACTAGGCCGGCAAAAGTAGGCGCAAAGTGACAGGTACCACAGCCCGCTTTTCCCATAAATATATTATAGCCCCGTTTTACGGACTCTTCAATTTCTGCTTGTTCTCCTCGCACATATTTATCAAAAGGAGAGCTGAAGCTACTATTGGCAATTAAGTAAGCCGAAAATGCGGTTCCGAAGGTATAGTTGTTAAACAAGTACTTCCCTTTATACTGGGGAAAAGCCTCTTCGAACATCTTTACGTACTCTGGGCTTTGTTTCAGCCGGCCGTAGACTTCAAAAAAGCTAGTATTGAATTCGTCTTCCCTTACTAAAACGTGCTGTACTTGTCGGTGCATAGCCTCGGTTCTTAGGTCTAAAAAGAGCTTAGGAGAGTAGAGCGCATTGACGAGGGTTGGGGCATTTCTTTGTAGGCTTGTATCTTTTCCGGTGGCTAAGCTCTTGGGTAGGCCATCAGTAAAGGCTTTATCTGGGTGGTGGCAAGAGGCACAACTTCGTTCCAAATTTTTAGACAAGACGGGGTCATAAAATAAATATTGCCCCAGTTTGACCAATTGATCGCTGTAATCAGCTTTTACAAGCTCTGAGTAATAAAAAGGATTGATTAATTCACTCGAGAAAATGTTACGGGCCTGGTAGTTGGTTGCGTGTTGAATCCCTTGGGGGCTTGTCTGGTCTATGGTCGGGAATCCAAAAGCTCGATGCAGGTCATACAGTTGGGCATAGAGGGGATTGCCATAATGCGTGAGGAAATGTAAGTGATCAAAGGTCTCAAAATCCGGGTTGTTCTTCAGGTAATCAATTGCCCCCAGGAAGGTAGTATCTAATTGAGACACCAGATCCTTTTGGCCCAGATCATTCAACCCAGGGTAATAGTCTTGAAAGGTTTTGTGAAGGCCTTTTAATGAGGCGACAGATTCTTGTATACCAGCCAATCGGACAGGGGTATCATAACCAGTCAAACTTAGACTAACTATCCGGATGATCTCGTGCCGGGCTGCTTCAATGACGTTGCGATGGGTTAATGTTTTGTATTTGAAAGAAGATTGACCCGTTTGCAGATCGCCGGCTAATTCGGCAAGCAAGGCTTGAATAGCCTCGGTTTGTTCTAAGGCTTCCTCACCAAACAAGGATTCTTCTAGGGTTTGAAAGCCAATCGGTTCTACTTTGTTGGCATTATCGTCGGTAGACATGCGGGGTAGGGGAGCCCCGTTGATATGAAGTTTTACAAATTCTGGATCGAAGTATTCCATCAAGAACTCGATTTCTTTGAAATGGTAACGACAAACCTCAAATTGCTTTTGTACTTCTTGAAGGCTTTCTTCACTCAAGCCCTCAGCCTTCACTTTTAGTTCTTCAACCGATTTAAGGAGATCGGAATAGCCCCTGAAGTATTCTAGTTTGATATTTTCAATAATCTCGTCTGAGGGGTGAGCAGGCTTTCGGAAGGCTGTGGTCAGAATGACCAGCCCAAAGGTCAATAAAGTTAAGCATAGAAAGTACGTCCGCTTCATGATTATTTAAATTATGAAAAGAATTGAAAGATATTTTGAAGAAGAAGCCGACCAGCGTTGCTGGCCGGCTTCGCTTAAATCCTTTTTCCTGCTTGGATTTAGTTAGCAGATTTTACCCGGATATCTTGTCCGTTTCCTAATTTAAGGATATACGTTCCTTTAAGTCCTTTTGTAGAGATGAACTTAACTGCTACATCCGAAGAAGTAATCATTTCACCTGTTACATCGCTATACAAAGCAAATGTTTGAGCAGAGCTAAGGTTGATGGTTTCTTCAAAAGCGTTAGGATAAACGCTTACAGAATTTTCAACCACAACACCAGCTTCAGAGGCAGAAGTAGCATCTTCCAAAGTGAAACGTACCAAGTTAGCAGGACCGGCTTCACCAGCTTCGTTAGGCATAGAGTAAGGGATAGCTTTTACAGTCAAAGGACCAGCATTGTATGTAGATCCGATGAAGTTTCCGTTTACATCACCAATCAAACTGTAAGGAGCTTGGTTTTCCAATTTAGCTTTAGTCGTGTTGGTAGGTCCGTAAGCATACAAACGAACAGATCCTAACTCAGCATCCGACTCAGCTACGATAGAAAGCTTGCGGCTTCCTAAGTTTTCAACGGCGATTACTGCACCTTCAGTGATGGTAGCGATTTCCATATCTGTATCTGCGTCGATCAATTTCCAAGCGTCAACAAATTGGTCAGCGTTTTTCAACTCAAAGTTGAAGAATCGTCCGATACCTTCAGTTCCACCAGCGCTTACGTCTGAGAAAGGAGTAGCGTTGATAGTGTAAGATCCAGCAGGAAGCGTTTCCCCGTTGATGTTGTTCAAAGAGTTAGATTTGAATCCGTAAGGACCGTCACCGTTGATAGTAGCTTCAAAGTTGGCAGGACCAGTCAAAGAAACTTTCATAGAACCAGGAGTCTCTTCTCCACCCAATACAGCGAAGATGTTGAAACGACGGCCTTCTAAGTTGTCAACTTCTAGTACCCCGTGGTTAGGAATATCAGCCACTTTAGTATCCGTTCCGGCATCCCACAATTCGTATCCGATTACCGGGTACTTTTGCAATTCTGCCAATTTCTCCCATCCGTTGATAGCGTAAGTCAAGGAGTTGTTGAAAGGGAATGGGTTCGTAGTACGAGGGTGCTGTGAATTCACCAACAAGGTTTTTCCATCAGAAGTTTGCTGAGCACCAGTTACCTCAGATCCAAGAGGAGTAGTAGAGATACGAACGGCAAGATCCAAGAATTGAGGAGCAAGAGCAGCCGTGTTTTCGCCATTAGCTACAGCCTGAGCGAACATTGGTCCGGCAACTTCCATATCTAAAGCCCACAATTCACAAGTGCTGTTGCTTTGTGCTTCGGCAGGTACACGGTTGAAAGAACGTCCGTTCAAGTCTTCACAGATGATCATATACGTCTTACCTTGAGGAGTAGTGATGAAGTTCAATCCATCAGGGTTGGTCAAGTGTTTTTCAGGATAACCAGCATCGATAGAAAGAGAAGTACCGTTATCATCACCTGGGTAAGGACCACCTTCAAAGAAAACATAGGTTTGAGAAGTTTCAGGATCGTAGCACAATACACGACCGTGAGAATCTCTGAAATTTTGCGCTTCTACCAACCACTGACGTACTTCAGCATTGGTGAAATCTTTCAATACCTCAGGGAAACGGAAACGGGCAGCATCCACTAGATATTTCCCGATTTTACCATTGTAATCAAAACCATCGATATACAAGTCGTTACCTGGACGGAACAAAGCAAACTCATCCCAGAAACCATCGTTACCTGTTTCAGCCCAATATACTCGTCCGTCGTAAGCAGCAACCCACTCGTTACGGATGAACATAGCCGCCGCATTTTCACCACGGAAAGGTTGTCCTGAAGTATCAGCTGCAGTTGGGAAGTTTCCAAAAGGAGCTTTACCATTGTAAGCGTTCATTTCAGCTGCATCTTTCAAGCTGTTGATTTCATATTCTTGCCAGTACCCTTGCTCGTTTTCTTCGTCGTAAGCGTAGTAAGAAAAAGTACCTTGAGTGAAATCACCCGGAGTGTCAGCTACGAAACGAGTGAACAAACCAGGACGAGAATCTTCACCTAAGTAAGCAGTTTTGTTGT
This sequence comes from uncultured Microscillaceae bacterium, assembly GCA_963922455.1. Taxonomy (GTDB): domain Bacteria; phylum Bacteroidota; class Bacteroidia; order Cytophagales; family Microscillaceae; genus CAWUIO01. The sequence goes on along the minus strand of CAWUIO010000005.1, from coordinate 85,445 downwards.
CAGGCATAACAACTCCACCTTCAAACCCTTGACGTCCCCAGTTGTACTGCTTGCGAATCGCTTCAGCTTTGCGAGGATCGATCTCAACCATGTAATTGAAGTTATCAACTTTGTTGATAGTCTGTCCGTCAATCCAAGGGAACTCAGGAGCATCTACAGTGAAGTCAGTAGTGTCACGAACTCCATTACCGTCTGAGAAGTAAGAGTTAGTGCTGTAACGGAACCACTCTTCAGCCGTCCAGATACGTCCGTCAGCCAAAGAAGTAATACCAGCACAGTTCATACCGGTTTCACCAACCGTTCCAACGAAATCTACGTTGAAGAATTTTCCAGAACGTCCATCTTCTAAAGTTTGCTCAACGATACCCAAAGTACCATCTTCTTCCCGCTGAACTTTAAATACAGTCATTCCACCACCATCACCGATACGGTCATCAGCAACGATACGCTCGTGGTTTACAGAAACCCATCCTAGGTCATTGTCATCACAGTCATCTCCTTCGGCACAAGGAGTAAAACCGATAAAATCATGCCATTGCTTAGCAGCAGCAGGTCCTTTACGAGTTTGTACAGTGTCAGCCTCGCCAATGAACAAGATTTGCATGCTCAATGGAGACTGAGGCAAGAGCACCTCTTCAGGTAGGTAGTTTCCTGGATCGATAGACTCAGGGAACTGCACTTTTTGCGCGTAGCTAGCAGAAGCTACAAGCAATACAATTGCAAGAGTGAAAAGCTTTCTCATAAGAAATTGTGTAATGTTTAGGTAAGAGTGTTAAACAATGGTGTTAATTCGTTATAAAGATAGAAAGCTTTAGCCTTTTATATATTACCTCAATGTTAAGGAATATTGAATTAATAATTCCTATTTATAAATGGTATAAATTACACCTTGAGACATAACAAATCAGCCTTATTCCTTTTAAAATCAACTTTTATTTTGATTGAAATTTAAGATAATAACATAGCTTTTAATCGACTTTTTCACTTTTTTTCCTGGGAAAATGACTTTCATAAGCTCGCTTACAATATGTTAAAAAACCAATAAAATCACATCCCTCCCAAAGAATATTTTGGCATTCCCGGCATTCAATGAATGTACTTCCTTAAGGCTGAGGTTATGCCGTATTTTCCAAACATGTTTTCTATTAACACAAAAAAACCTCCTGCTCTGCAGGAGGTCATAGCTTGTATATGTTCCAAATCTAATGATATTTAACTTCCGCAAGCTTCGCAGTCTGGGTCATCCAAATCACAGGCTTGTCCATTTCCATTACTGTGGGGTTTGGGGTCAATCCGGATGTTCCCATTGTCGGCAATCATGTCGGCCGCCATATTCTTCTGGGCTTTTTCTTCTACAAGCTGAGGACTCGGAACATGGGCATCATTATCCTCTATTTCGCTCTTATCTACTGTAAACTGGATAGCATCGGCGGCAGCTTTGGTGCGTAGATAATAGGTTCCCGTTTTTAGTCCTTTTTTCCAAGCATAGAAATGCATGGAGGAAAGCTTGGCAAAGGTGGGTTCTTGCAAGTGCACGTTCATACTTTGGCTCTGGCAAATATAGGCTCCCCGGTCGGCCGCCATATCAATGATGCTTTTCTGCTTAATTTCCCAAACCGTCTTGTAAATATCTTTCAATTCCTGAGGAATCTCATCAATGCTTTGAACCGAGCCATTGGCGGCAATCAGTTTATTTTTCATCTTATTGTCCCAAAGTCCTTGTTTTACTAAATCGCGCAGCAGGTGCTTATTCACGACCACAAACTCACCCGACAATACCCTTCGGGTGTAGACATTGGAGGTGTAAGGTTCAAAACACTCATTATTCCCTAAAATTTGCGAGGTAGAGGCGGTGGGCATAGGTGCCAATAATAGCGAGTTACGTACTCCGTGCTCCATAACTTGCTCTCTTAGGGCTTCCCAATCCCATCGGCCAGAGTTTGGCTCAACTCCCCACATATCAAACTGGAAGATACCCTGAGAAATAGGAGAGCCTTCAAAGGTTTGATAAGCGCCTTCTTTTTGGGCCAGTTCCATAGACGCCGTAAGGGCTGCGTGGTAAATGGTCTCAAAAATATCCTTATTCAGTTGCTTGGCTTCATCTGACTCAAATGGCATCCGCATCATAATAAACGCATCGGCCAATCCCTGTACACCAATACCAATAGGGCGGTGTCTCATATTAGAGTTGCGTGCCTCGGGTACTGGGTAATAATTCAAATCAATGATTTGGTTGAGGTTATAGGTAACCACCTTGGTAACCTCATATAATTTATGGAAATCAAAAACGCCATCGGTAGCAAACTTTGAGAGGGCAATAGATGCCAAATTACAAACGGCTACTTCATCGGGGCTCGTATACTCCATAATCTCGGTACAGAGGTTACTAGAGCGAATGGTTCCTAAATTTTTCTGGTTAGACTTGCGGTTGGCGTGGTCCTTATAGAGCATATAAGGATTACCCGTTTCAATTTGCGACTCTAATATTTTAAACCAAAGCTCTTGGGCCTTAACGGTACGACGAGCCCTACCTTCCCGTTCGTACTTTTCGTAGAGTGCTTCAAACTCCTCTCCGTAGGTTTCATCCAAACCGGGTGCCTCGTGAGGACAGAAGAGGGACCACTCACCATCGGCCTCTACCCGCTGCATAAATAAATCGGAAATCCACATGGCGTAGAAAAGGTCCCGGGCGCGCATTTCTTCTTTCCCGTGATTTTTCTTCAAGTCCAAAAACTCCATGATGTCGGCGTGCCAAGGCTCAAGGTATACGGCAAAAGCTCCTTTGCGCTTTCCGCCGCCTTGATCAATATACCGGGCCGTGTCATTAAAAACCCGGAGCATAGGAATAATCCCGTTGGAATATCCGTTTGTTCCTTTTATGTACGATCCGGTAGCCCGAATATTATGAATAGCCAAACCAATCCCCCCAGCCGACTGGGAAATTTTGGCACATTGCTTCAAGGTATCGTAAATGCCATCGATACTGTCTTCCTTCATAGTGAGCAAGAAACAAGAAGACATTTGAGGCTTGGGAGTTCCGGCATTGAAGAGGGTAGGCGTGGCGTGGGTAAACCACTTGTCTGACATGAGTTCATAGGTCTGGATTACCTTCTCAATATTATCCTGATGAATCCCTACGGCCACCCGCATCAGCATATGCTGAGGGCGCTCAATAACCTTCCCATCTACGCGTAGCAAATAGGACCGCTCTAAGGTTTTGAAGCCAAAGTAATCGTAGTTGAAATCCCGGTCATAAATAATCGCGGAGTTTAACTCATCCTTATATTTCTTAACTACGGCATAAGTCTCATCCGAAATCAAACCGGCTTTCTCTCCGGTCTTCGGGTCGATATAATTATAAAGTACCTTCATGGTCTCGGAGAAAGACTTGTAGGTATTTTTCTGTAGGTTTGAGATCGCAATGCGGGCGGCCAGGTTGGCATAATCTGGGTGCACGGTGGCCATGGTGGCACAAATCTCGGCGGCAAGATTGTCCAATTCGACGGTACTTACACCATCATAGATGCCATTGATGACCTTCATGGCCACTTGTACGGGGTCTACATAATTGCGATCTAAACTATAGGAGAGCTTCTCGATGCGAGCTGTGATCTTGTCAAACTTTACGGCTTCACGTCTCCCATCGCGTTTGATTACTTCCATAAAATGCGCTTTGGTTAGGGTTTTTAAAAAAGAAACATGTTCAAAACTACAGAAAATATCTGACATTTTTTGGTATTTATCCAATATTTTTTGTGATTTTTAATAAAGGCTTGATGCTGAATTGCTTAGGAAAAACCAGGGGATAAACAACATTTCCGCTCTATTCTGTAACAAAACATGATCAATTTTTATGCAAAACCCTTTAACATGTTTTAATTATGAGCAAATAAAAAAAATCCAATCTCCCAAGCCCCTCCAAGAGGCACTTTCGGAAATGGATTTTTCGAAGGTAGCAAGTGGTCTAAAAAACTCGCTTACGTGGTGCTTTCTGCAAGCATGCGTACTTTAGGTCCTGAGCATCAGGAAACAAACTTTTTTATATAAGAAAACAAGGAAAACCTTGTTTTTGACTGAATTGCTAAAGCATGTCACGATGTCTAACAGAACATCTTGACATGTGTATTCAAATTTAAGGAGATCTCTAAGGCGCTGAAAGAAGATAAAGTGGCTATCCAATAAACCTTCATAAACACTCCCAACATGGACAGCTAAGGGTATTTACCACGAACAAGTCAAAATAAAGCCCCGAGCTATTTTTCCATTTCACAAAACCCTAAAAGCAACAACGATGCAAATATATTATAAATACGGGCAAATGCAATGGTGTTGCAAAGCACTTAAAAAATACGAGGAAGCAATCCCCTCTCATGGCTGATTTAACAGAGGAATCGGTATATTAGGTCTTTATTTAGTACAATCAAATACGGGTTATGGAAGAAAATCCAAAGAAAATTCGAGTTGAATCCGAAAACGGAATCAAAACCATTACAATTAACAACCCTGGGCGCAAAAATTCGGTAGATGATGCCAGTGCTTTGTTACTCCGAGATGAAATCCTGGCTAGTTATCACGACGGAACCCGCGTGATGGTACTTTGCGGGGCTGGGGGAGATTTTAGCAGTGGGGCCGATCTAAGTGGGAACATGCAAAACCCCAAAGAATACAATGTTGTCCGCCACTTGCAAGAAGATATTAATCCCATTGTGATGGGAATACACCAAGCCCCCTTTCCGGTTATTGCCAAAATAAGAGGGGTAGCCGCCGGGATGAGCCTCAATTTTGCCTTGGCCTGTGACTTGATCTATGCGAGCCCGACCGCTATGTTTAGCCAGATTTTTACCAATATCGGCCTGTCAAGTGATGCTGGGGGCGCCTTTTTTATGATTCGCAAATTGGGCTATGCCCGGGCTTTTGAGTTGATGAGTGGGGCCGCCCGCATTTCGGCCCGTGAAGCGGAGTCTTGGGGCTTGATCAACCGGGTAGTGGCCCATGAAGAACTGGATGCCTTTGTAGCCGAAGTGGCGCAAAAACTAGCGAAGGGTCCCAGCATTGCCCTCAAAAATACCAAGCGTAACCTCCGGGAAGCATGGGATGGCTCTCTGGCCTCCACCTTAGAAATGGAAGCCCAAAATCAAGGCGAAAACTTTAAAACCGAAGACTTTATTGAGGGGGTAATGGCCTTTGTGCAAAAACGTCCCCCGCAGTTTCAAGGAAAATAAAGCAAAATTTTGGGGCAGCCCCCGGCGAAGTCCCCTCCTATCCCTAGGGAAGCAGGTGCCGCCGGGGCCGTTTTTTGAAGGAAGAGCCATACTTATCTAGCGCGGGGAAGCCCCTTAGCTTATTGCCACAGAAAGGGAAGAGGGCTAAATCTTTTGGGCAGGGAAAAATTCAGAGATTTTTTACAAAGAGACTACTTCAAGAAAGCGGCTGTCTGTGTGGAGGGTGGATAGCCATTCTTTCTCCCAGGATTCTCGTATTACTTGAGGGAAACGTGGAAAGAGCCTTGCCTTTTCCAGGCAAGGCCTTTAGCTTATTGGATATTTAATACGAAAGTCAAATCAAAATCAGTATCTCCATCATTTGCTCCCGTAGTAGCCGATTTAATATCGGGTTGATGCTGTAACCTTACGGTGAATGTTCCTCCAGTTAATGCCGTAGCAGATGTGGTCCAAGAGGTAACTAAACCTACGGGGTTTGAATCATCATCTGAGTCGCTGTAATTTAATGGATCGGAGGCATTATCAATATTTCCGTTTCCGGTAGGATTAGCAAAGGCATTATCGGAGAAGCTAAAAAAGATTTGGTGCTCATCATCTTCGTCGGCTATTTCTTCCCCAATATCCTCACCCGGAGTTTCGAGATTGTTGAAAATTTCAAAAGTTAGGGTATAGGTTTTGCTGGTATCCAAGTCAATAGATCCTTGAATGGCCAAGGGCTGGGCTCCTTCTCCATCGGGGTCTTGAGCACTGGCTCGTACTACATCGCTAGCATTGGCGGCATTGGTGAAAACGAGGGTTACATCGGTGATTACCTCTTCTTCATTTTCGGCGGCCGGCTCGTCGTCGTCGTCACAAGCGGTAACAAAAATACCTAAAGCAAGAAATGCATAGAGACTGTACTTTTTTAATAAGTCCATTGTTTTCATTTTAGTTTGATTTGGAATTAAAAGTATAATTGATTGTAAAGAGAAAGTTTCGGCCGGGTTCATCAGCGAAATACCTCATCTCATTAAGGTAGTTCCGATACCGGGCATTGAATAGATTTTGTACGGCGAAGCTCGCATCAAATTGTTTTATCTGGACCCGCCAAGCAATGTCAAGCAGAAAATATCCGGCGGGAGCATCTTTGAAGTCAAAAATTTCTGATTCTGGTGTAAGGTTTACCGTTCCATTTACCAAATCTTCTGGGGGTATGGTCCGGGGGGCTTGAAATTGTCGGAAAGTGTAACTTGGTTTGAGGGAGAGTTGCGAAGATTGGAACTTCCACAACTTTTTAGGGCTCCAAGCTAGTTTATAACTCGTCGTAATGGGGGCTTGATTGATCAGGGCCTCATCTTTCTGGACATTTCTCGACCACAGGTAGCTAAACCCAAAGGTTCCTTGAAGCGATTCGCACCACTTTTTCTGCCAGGTAAAATCGGTCCCTAGAAATAAGGAATTGGCTTGCACAAATATGAAAGCAGGCAGGGGCCCCCGAACGCCCCCTACAACGGCAACCGGGCGGTCGTAGATAAAATTTTGAATATAGTGGGCGTAAGCTGTGAGCGTGTACGTATTGCTTTTCTTTTGCGTACGCCATTCATTGATCCATTTATACCCTCTTTCGGGGGGGGCATTTTCGGCATTTACGGTAAATATTGTGTCGGTATTCAGTCCGTTTTCCACACTAGGACTGTAACGAAGTAAACCATAGGATAGCTTGAACCCTTGATGTTGCCCAAAAATGTATAACTCGGCTACATTGGGGGTGCGCCATGCCAGCCCAAAATTGGACCGGAAGGTGGTATTAATAGAAATTTGACGAATGTAGCCCAGGGAAGCCGTGAGGTTGGTAAACTGGTACTCGTCCCGGAATATATCTTGGGAAGTTTCTCTCCCCCGTATATTGTTGTATTCATGGTCAAGCCGAATACCGGCTTCATAGGTATTTCCGCTTCTTTCCAGACTTTCCACGAGGAAAGCACTGAAGCGAAATGAGTTGTAGTTTGGAATGAAGGCGGTGGTGCCTGTCCCTGGGTTGTTGTCATTATTTTGGGTGAATACCTGTAAACCCATTAAACCGTCTAGTCCGGACCAACTAGGATGTTTCCATTCTAATTGAAAATCATCCGTGATGAGGTCTAAGTCAATGATCGGTTTATCGGCATTTCTTCGGACATCAAATTCTTGTCGCTTATTCAATTGCTTTCCGTATCTAAACGTTAGCCTCGCGTCATCCGAATACCACCAATCAATCTCTACCTTCCCTAAATGGTGCTGAACTAGTTGATTGGGTTCATTTATGTCGTACGAAAAGGGCTTAATAAATCGAGGCTCTTCGGCATTGATAGCTTCTACAAAGGCATTGGCACTTTCGGCAACGGAGGCTCTTAGGAGGGCTAGGTTTTGGTCTACAAAACTGTAATACAATTTAAAGCTTATATCACCCAATTGATAGCGGAAGCCCGCATTAAATGATTTTTCAATTTTACCGGTATTGCTAAGCGAATAGTCTGGAGCATGCCTATCGCCTATTCGGGTATAATTGCCTCCCAGATGGTAACTCCACTTTTTGAATCCTTGCCCGACATCAGAATTGACAAAATAGCCCCGTCCATTGGTTTGGAAGCCGGTACCAATCTTGGCCCGCAAGGGCTTATTGAGGAGTAAGGGGTCTGACTCGACAACGATTGCCCCTCCCAAAGCTTCAGGGCCGTATCGAACGCCGGCTGCTCCTTTCACGATGGTTATGGTATTGGCACTTGCCACATCTATTTCGGGGGCGTGTTCCCGGCCCCAGTTCTGAAATCCGTGTTTGATGCCATTATTTAGAATAAGGATCCGGTTACCATATAAGCCATGGATTACGGGGAGCTGTACATTAGTACCGACGGAGGTAAAAGTGACACCATCCACTTCGGATAAGGCAGAAGCCAGGGATTGGGTAAGGTCGGCCGATAGGAACTCCTTATCTAGGCTTTGCTGGGCGATGGATTCGGTACCATTTTCTTTACTTTTTTCGGCAATAATCGTGACCGTCTCTAATGCACTCTCTTCTTTTTTCAGGTAAATGGGGAGACTTTTACGAGGATGATGGAAGTGATGGCAAGTAGTATCACAGTAGCCTAAGCGGGATATCAAAAGCGTATTATACTCTTTACAGAGTTCTTTGATATAAAACTCTCCCTTACTGTCTGTAAGGGTATAATTTGTTGTTCCTTTGACATTTACCTGCACAAAGGGTAAGGCTTCTTTGGTATCCACATCTAGGATTACACCCTTTAACTCAAAATTGCAGGAGTCTATATTTTGAGCGTACATGCTCGTATTGAGGCCAAGCAAGAACATTATAAAAAAGACCTTTTTCATCTTTCTTCACTTAAATTTCTAATGAGTGCCATACACTCCCCTTTAATTGTTTAAAACACCTTCATAACCTTATCAAAAATTTACTCTAAGCCAAGAAAGAGGGGAAGGCCAAGCTTCTCCTGGATTAGGAGTATAATATCCGTATGACAAGGGCAGTTCAATCTAAAAAACAAGGTGCTTGGTATAGGTTGACTGGGTTTCAAAATACTTCTCCCTAAAATCGTTTCTGGCAAAACATCAGTCAAATAAAAAGGCGATGAGATGGTATGAGTGGGTGAAACAAATTAGTGTGTACATATTAGTTTTAAATAAAAATACCGATTCGGTAAAATTCTGGTTTGATAATGGTCTGTGTATTTAATAAGAAAATAAATGCAATAGTGTTGCAATATTAAGAAAAATATCTGAAATTTCTCAACTACCATGCGTTTTAAAACGTCGATAAAGGCTTAGGCATACGGGTTTTCTTACTTTGGCTTAGGGATAGAGCGGCCTGTTTGAGCCCCTTGGGGGTTTGTGGGGGGCAGGCGAGTAGCGAAAGCCCGGCCCGCGCCGGTAGCTTGGTCCTATTAGCCCCCTATTTTATTAGCGCGGGCAAGCCCCAAAAAAAGAAGATATGGGAAACTATTTCACTTGAAAAGGGGTTTATAACTTTCAGGCATTCCCTGCGATTGGGGTCGACTGGTTTTGACAGTTCGTGTAAGCACGTATAAGCACGTCGGGAGTTGAGAGTCCCTCCCGGAAATAAGGCTTTCAAACTCTTAATTGGCGAAAAAAATTACGCCCTAGCTGCCTAGTTTAGAACTTAGTAGCTTTGAGTCTCTCCAACTCCTTGCTCAACTGAGTTGGTAATCGAGGCTTCATCCCGTTGAGCTAGTCTCGGTAAGGTTGCGCATCCGGGGCGAAATTCAGCAACTAAGGAAAAACCCAGGTTGGTCGTTCACCTTATTTTTCTCGAAAACCCAAGAATAGACTAAGCGTGTAGAAGGTACGAGGTTTATCGTTGCTGGACGAGGGTTCGATTCCCTCCGACTCCACTTATTTTCTTACTATTATAAAAAACCTTTCATGTTAAAATATGAAAGGTTTTTTAATGGCCCATCTGTCTAATACTCTCCCATTTTTGATTAAACTCTTGGCCTGCATAATGGAGTTGTCCATTTACTCCGTCCGCAGTATTTTGACCGGATTCTGTAAAGCGGCCCGGATTGTCTTATAACTTACCGTAGTTAGGGTGATGCCTAAGATGATCAGATAGGCCATTACAAATACCCAGATGGATAAAGAAGTATGATACTCAAACTGGTCTAACCATTGACTTACAAAGTAACTGGCAAGTATTGTGGCCCCGCCACAAGCAATGAGTAGGATCAGTAAAAACTCTCTTAATAAAAGTATCCAGATGCCTAGAGAAGAAGCGCCTAGGACTTTTCTTACCCCAATTTCTTTGTTTCTGTATTGGGTAATCCAAGCCGCCAAACCATATAAGCCCATACAACTAATCAATATAGTTAGGATAGCAAATATGCTAGACAGTTGGCCAATTTTTTCTTCCGTTACAAATTTTTGAGCGAAAGCTTCATCGATAAATTGATAGTCAAAGATGTTTTGCTTATGGTATTTTTGGAAGGTACTTTCTATTTTACGAAGGGCTTCTTTAGGATTGCTTGATGGCTTTAGTTTAATATTAGCCAAATTTAATTGAGAAGGGCCTTTGTACTCAAGGAAGAAAAGGGTTTGTTTGGCTGGCTCGTAAGGTGATTGACTAATCATATTTTTTACTACTCCCAGTATAGTATAGGTGCCATGGTTTCCCCACTTAATTTTTTTTCCGATGGGTTCTTTAAAACCCAAGTACGTTGCGGCGGCTTCGTTGATCACCATACCTAGCTTATCGCTGGCAAAATCTCGGGAAAAATCCCTCCCTTTCGTGAGCTGCCACCCTACCGTTTTTCCAAATTCATGACTTACTTTAACGGTTACAAATTCTTCGTTTAGTTCAGGGTCTTTCCCCGACCAAGTCATCCCGCTATTGGTAACCAAGGTGAGGTTGATTGGGGCAGAAGACCAAGACACTTCTTGCACGTGTTTGCTTTGCAACAAATCGTTTCTAAAAACATCTCGTCTGTCTTGAATTTCGCCGCTCACAATAGGGATGGTAATGAGATCTTTAACTTCATAACCAATGGGGCGGTTCTTTACGTGTTGTATTTGTTGGAAAACGAATACCGTTCCGATAATGAGCGTCAGGGATATGGTAAATTGGATGCATACCAAGATATTACGAGGCAAGCGAGAGGATTTGCCAACGTAAATGGAGCCCTTCAGAATACGGTGGGCCCGAAAAGAGGAGACATAAAATGCTGGGTAGCTCCCTGATAATAAACCCAAGAAAAAGGTAAAACCGATCATTGAGAGCCAAAAGAAGTAATTGGTCCAAGGTATTCCCAATTCCTTACCGGTAATGTAGTTAAAAATGGGTAAGAGAATTTGAACCAGAAGCAAGGCAATCACAGAAGCAATGGTTGTTAAAAACAGGGACTCTACTAGGAACTGACTAATTAATTGAAATTTACTTGAGCCGATTGCTTTTCTAATTCCGACTTCTTTGGCTCTTTTTTCGGATTGGGCTGTACTAAGATTAACAAAATTAATTCCGGCAATTCCTAAAATAAAAATCCCTATGACACCAAACATCCAAATGTATTGAATTCTTCCTCCTATGTTCTTGCCATGTTTAAACTCATTATACAGATGCCATTCGGTCATGGGGTGTAAAAATAGTTGAGGTTTGTACCGCTCACCACTCTCTTTACTCATATGGTCTAGCTTAGCATCCCGGATGGCGAGTGATGCTTCCTCCATGGTTTTGTGTTCGTCAATTTGAACGAGGGCCTGAAACCAACTATTACCCCAGCCCACCCATTCAGGTAGGCTTTTCTGGTATACCTCCCAAGAGGCTATAAATTGCAGCCCAGCAAATGTTGAATTGTGGGGTAAATCTTGGTAAACCCCTTTTACTTGTAACTCTGGGAAATCTTCAATTTTCAGTATCTTTTGCATGGGATCATTCTCTCCAAAGAAAGCCTTAGCAAGAGATTCGGATATAAAAATGGAATTAATTCCATCAAAATCTTCTCTTCGTCCGTGTAGCATCTCCAAAGAAAGTAAATATGGCGCCGATGTCTCGATGAACATGCCCATTTGTTTCAAGCCATTTTCCTTAAAAAAAAGGGTATACTCATTCTGAAAACTTGCCATGGATACATACTTAAAATTATTCCCGTAGGTATTCCGGAGTACGGGAGCCAATTGGAGGGCTTGCGCTCTCCAGGTTTGGACTACTCCCTCATCAAAGGTTTGATTTTGTAATACCCGGGCTACCTGGGATTGATTGGCGTGGTATGAATCGAATGATACTTCATCCCAGATCCATAAAGAAATCATAATAAAGGATAGTATTCCTAAAACAAGACCGCTTATATTAAAAAAAGCATGACTACGGCGACGAAATAACTGTCTCCAAGCTATTTTAAGATGATTTTGTAGCATAAAATTAGGTTTTAAACTGTCTAATGGGCTTGTTTTTTTCAGAGCAAATGGTCTTAAAAACTTAATGGCATGGAATAAGTAAAGTCTTTTGGCTTTTTTGGGCCCATAGTTTTTGACCCACTCTTGGTATAGTTCTAGAAGATCTCCTTCTATCTCTTCTAGCAACTCGGGCTTGCAAACTCTTTGTAGAAGCTTGTTTACCCATAGGTCGGTAATGGATGTTTTCCTTTTCATGTACTAAAAGCATTTGGGGGCAATTGACTCCACAATAATTCTCTCACTTCTTGAATGTCTTGCAACACTTGTTTTCCGGTTGAGGTCACCTTAAAAAAACGCTTTCTTCTCCCTCCCCTTTCGGCTGTGGCCCCACCTAAATAGGAGCTCAACAAGCCCTTTTTGCCTAAACGGTTTAAGGTAGCGTGGACGGCACTTACGCTTATCTTGCGTCCCAACTGATTTTGCATTTCTTTAGTAATAGCCACACCATAAGCTTCTTCCTGCATCCTCAGTACTAAGAGTAGGATTATTTCTTCTAGTTCTCCGATATATGTCCTTCTCATGGATTTACTTATTATTTCATATTTTGTAGAACAAATATGTAGCCAAGCGCTAATCTACTCATTTTCAAGCTACTGTACAATCGTATTAAAATAAAAACGAACGCTCGTGTACAATCTATGCTCCTTAGTGAACAGGCAAGTATTCAGGAATTATGCCTTAATTTTAATTCCGTTTCCTACATTTCGCCCGTCGGGCCAGACTCGGTATGCTTGGACATCCGAGACAAAATTACACAAGCAAGCCAGGGCTCGACTTGGTCGTTCACCTTATTTTTCTCGAAAACCCAAGAATAGACTAAGCGTGTAGAAGGTACGAGGTTTATCGTTGCTGGACGAGGGTTCGATTCCCTCCGACTCCACTTATTTACAAACTCCGGTTCCCGCCGGAGTTTTTTTATTTTCTCTATTTCACCGATTGGAGTGAGCGAGTATCTTGTCTTGACTCCATAATTTGTTTAAGCAATTGCCCTTAAATTCTATCCAAAACCTACACTGCAAGAAAGCAAATAGCATTCATTCGACTGTTGGGGGTATATTCGATAATTTGGTTCATATTTAGTTAGAAACTTTTTACACGATTTGTCAAACGGTTTAGGACTATCTCGAACAGCTATGAAGAAAATAAATTCAGTTATCGTAGTAGATGATGATTATACCAGTAATCTAATTTGTGAGCAGCTTATTATTCGTGACCAATGGGCTGAACGCATACAATGCTTTCTCAGACAAGAAGAAGCGCTCGTCTACTTACAAAAGAATTTGGATACTCCTGACTTTCCTGAAATGATTTTGCTTGATATCCAATTCCCAATGGCTACTGGTTGGGACTTTTTGAAGAAGTACGAAGAAATTGTGCAAGGGAAGCAGAGCAACTCCATGATATGTATGCTCACCTCTTCTATTTCTAGGACAGATATCCAAAGAGCCCAGAAAGAACCTTTGGTGGCCACTTTTGTAAGCAAGCCCCTGAACTCTGAAAAATTAGAAGACTTGTACAAGAAATGGTTAAGCCGCCATTCGCCTAGTAAAAGCTAATTTAAGCCAATTTTTTACCTTATTGCGTATGCTCACCCAACTTCATTCCACTAGCAGAGGTCTCTCTGAACAAAAGAATTTATCAGTTTATAACCATAAGCGGGTTAGCGAAAAAATTCATGACCAGTGGGTTAACAAACGTTTAGAAGGTTTAGAGGGAGTTTTAAAACAAAGCTTCGGAATGGACTTGTCTTTTTTTTGTCAACAAGTTTTGAATTATTTAAGCCTTGAAAGTAGCGCTTACCAAGCTTTGTTTTTTTGCTGGGAAGAAAATAATGTAAGTTTTCTCGCCCAAGCCGGTTATGCCTGCCGCCTTGATGATTTACTAATCCCCGAATATAATATGGGTGACGGATTGATTGGGCAAGCGGCCCGCAGTCAAAAAGTGATCCGTCATGAAAAACTATCTCCCGATGCCCTACATATTGATTTTTCTACGGTAAAGGTCGTCTTGGATTCGGTATGGGCCATGCCCTTGATATTCAATCAATCCGTCTTTGGAGTATTAGAATTTCTCTTTATCAAACCCCCAGACCATCACGTAAAAGAATTTCTGGATAAAGGCCTCCCCAGTATTGCAGCAACTCTCGAGAGTATCTACTACCTGCAAAAAAATCAAGATTATCTTAAAGAAGCCCAGGAACAAAGAGAGTTTGCCTTGGCCCGAAAAGAGGAGCTGGAGCAAAATATTGAGGAAATGAAATCGGTTCAGGATCAGTTAGAAAAACAAAAAAATCAAACCGAACAAGCCCTTGTCAAACTCCAAGATACCAGCGAACGCTTAATGGAGAGCCTTCGCTACGCCAACCGAATCCAACAAATTATCTTGCCCTCTGCCCAAAAGTTGAACAAGGCATTTTCAGAACATTTTATTATCTATGAACCCAAGGATGTCGTTTCGGGAGATTTTTTCTGGTTTGGTCAGTTAGATGTCAGTATTTTGGCTGTTTTGGATTGTACCGGCCATGGAGTGCCCGGAGCCTTTATGACCATGATCGGCTATACTTTACTCAATGAAATCATAAGCATTCGAAGGATACAAGATCCTGCCCTCATTTTACAAGAGCTTCATAAAGGAATTCGCTCCTCCCTTAAACAAGAAATTAGTGATAATAAAGACGGCATGGAAGCTGGCGTATGCCGTATCGAGTTGGATAGCAATTATCGTATCAAATTAACCTTTGCCGGAGCCAAACACTCTATTTATTACTTCCATGAAAATACAATGCACCGCCTCAAAGGAGATCGCTTTCACCTCGGCGGAGGTTTTTATCAAAAAAATGAGCTACATTTTGAAAACCAGGTCTGCCATTTAGACTTCGGCGACCAGGTATATATGTTTACCGATGGTATTACGGATTTGTGTAATCCCCAAAGAAGAAAGTTTGGCTTTAAACGTCTCACTAACTTGCTGGAAAATATCCATGGTGAACCCATGGAATCTCAAAAACAGCAAATAGAGCAATCCATTGAAAAATTTAAAGAAGGTATCGAATACCGGGATGATCTGACTATGCTAGGCATTAAATTTTAATCTAAGACATTCAAAACACACTATGGAAAACCTAAATAATCAGGATACACCTGGAGTGAATTATGAAGACCTCGTACACCAACAAAAATCATTGGATGAACGGGAAAAAGCATTTGAAGAACAGGCTTGGACTGACTCTAATGTTCATAAATTCGATGATTTGTTGCGGATGAATTACAATAAATCCCTAGAAGAATTTTCTCAAATTGTCTTGGATTATATATGTGAGCTTACCGGTGCCTTTAGTGGTATTATATACAATCACGATAGAGATCGAGAAAAATTAATAGCCCTAGCCGGATATGCTTGCGTGATCGAACAGCTATCACAAGCGCAGTTTGAATTGGGAGAAAGCCCCATAGGTCAAGCCGCAGATTCACAAACAGAACTTTATTTTGAAAATATAAGCTCAGAGCGTATAGAGCTTAAGATGAGTTCTGTACAAGTAAATATTAGTAATATTTATATCATCCCTTTGGTCTTTAATGACTTCACCTACGGTGTCTTGGAGCTAATCTATATCACGCCTGTCAATCCTCGATACAAATTACTCCTGGCTAAAATAAGCCGCAACATCGCCATCATGATGGAAAGTATCTCCAATAATACCCTCACCAAAAAACTTTTGGCCGATTCCCAGGAAAGTACCGAAAGGCTCAGGGCCCAAGAAGAAGAACTTCGTCAAAACTTAGAAGAGCTAGCCACAACCCAAGAAGCCATGGAAGACCACAAAAAGGCCTTGGAAAGTAAAGAAAGCGAATTGCAAAAAGTAATTAAAGAGATGCAGGTCAATGAAGAGGATATGCAACGTAGTGAAGAAAAACTGCGCTCGGTTATCCTTAATTTCCAAAAACAAACCCATGAACTGAAAGAAAAAGACAGTCTCATTGATGAACTTAAAAAAGAAATCGATTTACTTCGTAAAAACTAAACTGAAAAACTTATAATATTCTAAACCCATATAAAATGATTAATTTAATCGAGACCAGTGACATAAAAGAGGCTATTTCCCAGGATCCTCAAAATGTAGAACACATTATTGCCGAGACTAACATCGGTATTTGCATTACCAATGCTGAGGGCAATTTTGTAAGTGTAAACGATGCCTACTGCCAAGTATATGGTTTCAGCAAAGATGAACTTATGGGTAAGTCTTTTACCTTGGTAGTTCCACCAGAAAACCGAGAAACCATGAAGCTTCTCCACGATAAATTCCTAAAAGATAAACGAGAAATTGCCCGTAATTGGAAGGTACAAGATAAAGAGGGTAAGGAACTCGAGATATCTGTCGACACGGCTTATGCCGATACTATTTTTGGTGGGGGCCCTCATAAAATTACTTTCATTCAAGTAGAAGAGTAATGATGACGTTAATTAGTATGATCTGTATTTTTTAAAGGGGGGATTCTAATTCCCCTATTTTCTTTTCTATGATAGCTGTGACATCTTGGATAAGTGTTATAAAAATCCGGAAGCTATCATCGGCTACCAGACTTTCTTTAACCAAATGCTGAAAGGCTTTTTGACGGATTTGATCCAGCTCTTCTAAGCAATTTTCCAAGTCGGATACGTGTTTCATGGGTTTAGCCCGGTTTTCTAGCTCAATCACTTCCAAATAATAAGCATCGATCCTTTCTTTTTGCCGTCTCCGGTTCCAGCGCCATAAGGTAGATAAGGCACCCAAAAATAAGGTCAGTACCGTAATGAGTAAGGCCAATAACTCAGCATAACGCTCATAAAAAGATGGTTTGTCCCGGTTCAAGTAGTTTTTTGTGCCTTCGTGTAAAGGGAATTGCAGGCTTTGTTCTTTCAATTCCTCAGAGATAAAGCGAAACAAAACATCCCTATTAATCAACAACTCTCGGTTATCAAGCACCGTAGATACTAAATCGTACACAATCTCCGAATCTATTTCCTTAGATGCAAGCAATACGTTATCTAGGGCTAATGTCAGTTTTGCTTCCTGGGGTAAATCATAATAACTATACTTTGGGATGATAAAAGGACGCGCATAAGGATATTGCAGACAAAACCCATCCACCAAACTTCCCCTACCAGCATTTTCTAGCGCATCTAAACTCCAAATTTCCCCTCCTTTCTTTTGCAACATGTCGGTAATCCGCGAATTGTTAAACCCCGTGACCGAGATACTGATCGGGATAGAATCCGACAATGTATTTTCTTCGTAGTGACTGTATACAAAGGTATACTCACTGCTATCTATACCCATCCGATTAAAAAAGTGCCGGGTAAATGCCGCGGTTCCCCCCGATGCCGGTCCTATGGCAATTTTCCTCCCCCTTACCAAATCGGGTAATGAACTTGCTCGGATACTATCCGCATGAATGATAAAAAACAATTGAGGATAAAGCGGCAATATCGTTCGAATATTCCCCTTATAATCTTCTAAAGGCACATCATTTTGAGCCAGGGCAAAATCTACTTCTCCCTTTACCAATTTCTGGCAATTACTAATGCTCCCTTCGCCCTCAGTATTCAACTTGATCTTGTAACCTGACTTCTCTTCAATAATCCTCGAGAGATCTTTGCCTACTCTAAAGTGCCTGCTCTGCTCCGAACCCGTAGCCAGGGTATACTGGCGAGAAATATGTCGACACCCTGTAAAACCAATCAATACACTGCTGATGAGCCAAATCACTCGGGAATGTCTGCCAAAAAAACTTTTCATCATGCTTATAAAGAAATAACATACACGGCAATCCCCGCTAATTTAAGTGCTTGTCGATTAAAAACTATGTACCTTGCACGCGGCAAAGCCAAAAATATGATGTCTATGCAAGAAGAAACTACCTGGTATTTTGAAAAGGCAAAAAGAATCCTCGCCTTGGCCAAAACCGGCATGAATTATACGCCCAATTCGTATGATTTGGAACGCTTTGAAGAATTATATGAAATAGCTCAGACCATGCTTGAGCGCATGAGCAACTTGGATGTTCCTACCATCGATCAAGTGCATGTACACGAGAAAATTTATCCTAATCCGAAAGTGGATATCCGGGCGGTGGTATTTGAAAACGACCGTATTTTATTGGTTCAAGAAAAAACCGACCAACGCTGGTCCCTCCCGGGTGGCTGGGCCGACGTGGGCTATTCGGCGGCCGAAGTTGCCGTCAAAGAACTGGAAGAAGAAGCCGGGATTCAAGCCGAAGCCCAGAGAATATTAGCCGTTTTAGACAACCGCTTCCACCGGCACCCCCCTGCCTTGCATCACGCCTATAAAATTTTCATTTCTTGTCGCCCTACCGGAGGCACCCTACAAGCTGGGGTCGATATGTTAGATGCCCAGTTTTTTAGCCTAGACCAACTTCCCGATTTATCTACCGGCCGGGTGACCGCCGAAGAAATCCGGGAAATTTGGGAACTCGACAAAGATCCGGCCAGCCCCGTTTGGTACGACTAGTTAGATTGTATGTTTCCCCCTGAGACAAAGATATATCATCAGGGGCTTGCCCGCGCCAAGGCAGTAGGGGGCCGCTTTCCACTTTGGTAGTGGCGCGGGCCGGGCTTTCGCCACTCGCCGGCCCAGGCGCATACCAGCGGCGGGCTCAAACAAATGGCTCTATCCCTAAGCCGAAGAAGAAGAAAGAGCAGAGAAAAGAGAAGAGAGATGGGGGCTTGCCGTGGGCTAAATTGAAACCCAGCCCTTTATTATCCGCCGGGATCTGTAAGCGCGACCCGGCTTGGCTGCCCATGTTTTGCAGTCGCATTTTTCTGGCATTTGTCATGGCCATTATGCCTTTAAATTTCGGAGAAGCACGACAATTGCCCCAAAAAATAAAAGCGCATTATACGTGTACCCGAGTACAAGATGTCTCCTTGAGGCCGAAATGATACGATTTTTTACTATTCCTAGACCGGCCTGCCCCGCTAAATTCCCGTTTGGAATGCTTCGGGGAAATGCCGTTTTTCTAATTCTCTCCTCTCGCTTCTCTAGTCCCTACTCTCAAAAAAGGCTTAGGGATAGAGCGGCATGTCTGAGCTCGTGTAGGCCGGGCGGGGAAAGGCAGCGAGTAGCGAAAGCCCGACCCGCGGCTACAAAACCTACCTAAAAGGTCCATTCTCTCAACCGCGGGGAAGCTCCTTATCTTTTTTTTGAGTCAATTGCTCGATAAGTCTTTCTACCTGCATTTCTATCTGCGGCAGTGCTTCTTCGGGGCTAGCCACATCCAGATCGTGCACGTGCCAAAAAGTAACCTGCTCTATCCAATGGGGGAACTCCTTCTCTAAGTATTGACGATGTTCTGCTTCTTTTAAAGCGATAATTTGAGCAGCCGACGCCAAATCTTTTTCTTCTAATTTTAAGGGAAACCGCACCTCCCCGATGGGAATGTCCCGTTCTTTGAGCCCCTCAAAAGTGTAGACAGACATTTCTCCTACATTGCGGCTACTTGGCCGAAAGCCCCGGGAGAATGCTTCCCAAGCTAAATCTTGCTGTTTCGCCCAATGGTTAAATAGTATTTCGGCAAATCGGCTCCGATAATAATTGCCGGTACAAACAAATAAAACTTTTTCTTTCATTTTCAATGCGAAGCTTGGTTCTTTCTCCCTAAAAAAATAGGAATTACCGATCAAAACAAGCTATTGGTAGAAAATATGTATGGTTTTCGGGTATCCTAATTCCTTGTAAGTTTGGAAAGGCTTTCTGGGTAGGTTTTTAATAAAAAAAACCTTCTTGCTACACAACAAGAAGGCTCATGGGCAGGGGGGACTCCCCTTAATTCATAGATATTTTTTTCTTATGCCTCAGTTGATGAACATACCTAGCCAAGCTAGAAATTTGCTTATCGTTGAGACGGTCCTTCCAAGACGGCATTCCGTTTCGGGCCCCATTGCGAAGGGTTTGAGCAATATTGTTGACACTACCTCCATAAATCCATTCATCATCTTGCAAACTAGGACCGGTACCTCCCTCTCCTTGCTCACCGTGGCAGTTAACACAATTTTCTTCAAAAAGAACCTCACCACTCAAGAGCGGATCATCTAGGCTTGGCTTAGCTTCCAAGCTAACTTCGGCGTCTTGAAAAACATTTTCTTTAGGTGTTCGGGCGGCCATAGCATTGGGTAATGGGCGGCCATCTCGGGGAATTACCAAAACAATTTGTCCTTTCCCCCCTAGCTCCGATACATATATAATTCCATTATCCGGATTCATGGTCACATCTAAGGGCTCGTGAAACTCGGAGAGGCCCAAATGCTCACCATCAAAAGTTCGTTTAATGCCCTTACCGTCAGGGCTTGGTTCCATCAGAAAGAGGTCGTGATACATATTATAACGGGTGACAAGCATCATACCTTGGAGCTTCCCCCCAAATGCATCATTTTTATATTCCACAATTCCGTTGGGAGAAGCGTGAAGGCCAAAGTCATGAATGGGCTGATGATAATTAGGTCCTGGTTTTATTCCCCGATAACTTGAGTGGTTTACATCTTCATCTCCCCGATTTAGTACATATTCGGCCCGAATCGGGTTGGGGTGGCCGTAATACCTACCCTTTTCTATGCGGTACATAAAATCAGGCATAGAATAAGCATAATTGTCAATGGCCGGTATATTTTTGGGTCCATCATACTCCGCATATTTTCCGAAGGGCGCAATGTAACGCTCATCTTCAGGGTTGGAAGTAGGTAGGTTTTTACCTCCCATAGATCCGTTGATGGGCACATATAGTTCTCCATTACTATGCCATACCAGGTCATAGGCATTACGCAAGCCCGTTACATAAATTGTCAAAGGGGCATCTGGGTGGAACGGGTCGTAATTTCCTCCCGCATCTTGGGTTTTGACATCCAGCGGTAAATCGGATGGCAACTTAGCTAAGTCAACCCGGAGAATGGTAGCTGAAAGCAAAGACTCTTCTCGAAAACCCCAGACTTTCTCATATTCGGCCCGGCCCATAGCCGTGTTACTCCCTTGATTGAAGTAAAGAGCTCCATCAGGGCCAAAAGCTAAGCTATTGGTAAGGTGATCTTTTCCCGAACGGGGAAGGTTGGTAAAGACTAATTGGTTTTCTAATACTTTATCGCTTTGGGCGTCGAGGGTCAAGCGAGCCAAGCGCCCATTCCAAGCCGGTCCATTATAAATCTTAGGATAATCACTATAAGTAGCCCAAAGTAACAAAGTGTCCCCCTCTATATTGGGCTGAAATTCTAAACCAATGAGTAGTTTGTCTGAATTGAAGGGCTTGTAAATTTTATTTAAGCCTAAGGTCCCATCTGGATACACCTTAAAACAATGAATTTGTCCGTCCATTCTTCCGGCATATAATTTCTTATCAGGTCCTATAAGCAAGCTCGTGAATTTACCTCGGGCGGCATCACCCAGGGGAAATTTTTGAAACTTAACTTCTGAGGAAAGGCGATGATTGGATGATTGTCGTATCCAGGCTTGAGTAATTTCTTTTTTAAGTTCTCGGAGCTGTTTTCTTCCGAAAGTAAACCCAAGACCCAACAAAATAATGACAGGAATTGAAATGAAGAATATCTTTCTCATTGTTTTGCTCAGTATAGCACGTGCAATTAGGTACTTTTTAACAAAGGATGTCATAAATTCAAATGGAGGATATCAAGCTCATTACTAGGACAATATGTATGTGCTAGGTCACTTGTTATCTCGTGCGTATTAGTCTGTACACATCTAATGCCTTAGCCAATATATATCCAAGTAAAAATTATATTCTACTGTTTGTCAATGGCTTATGTAGTAAAGATTTACTTTATAAGCCATCTTTTTTAGGGAATAATTACCAAAAGGGGAAGTCATTTCCCACTATTAGCTTACTCAATGTTTATTGTAAACGGGATGGATGAAGAATTTTCTAAAAAAGAGTCAATAATATGATTGAAAAATCATATACGTTAATCAACGTTGTGCTTCACTCTTCTTTAATTTAACGTAGCTACAAGAAGCCTGGTTAGAGATTGGAGGGGGTTTTATAGAAATTTCTGAAATTTTAGGAGATAATAGTACAGAGGCTATTTTTAATTGACTTTTAATTTAAAAAACAAAAAGTAGACGAAATAAAATAAAGAAATATACCTCCTACAGCTTTAAAAATTTATATAATGTGCGGGGGTTTAGTCTTCGTATTGAATTAGATGGAAGGGTACTTTGGCATCTTTGGCATAATCTTCTCCGTTTTCTTGCATATCTACATCCCCTTCTTCGTAATACCAATTGATCGTTACCTCCCCTTTTTTATCTTCGCTATACTGGTTGAGGCGATTGATAATTTGTTGAAAACGGAAGGAAGTACTAGTATTGAAGTAGTCTAATTTAAAATTGAATACGACCTTTCTTCCTTC
Organism: uncultured Microscillaceae bacterium; assembly: GCA_963922455.1. Classification (GTDB taxonomy): domain Bacteria; phylum Bacteroidota; class Bacteroidia; order Cytophagales; family Microscillaceae; genus CAWUIO01. The sequence continues at coordinate 62,871 of CAWUIO010000005.1, read as the reverse complement.
TTCTTCAAAATAGGAATCCAGCCATTCCATTACCGGATTATAGATTTCGTTGGTGTACTCTGGGTAGGAGCTTTCGGAGATTTCTAATACACCGGTTTCCGCATTAAAATGTATGCTAGGTGCTTCGTCATTTCCTTGGACAATATAGTTTTCCATGATTCTGAAACAGATTTGATCGGATACTTAAAGAAAAAGGTTCCTTTTACCTATTTAAATTCTAATCCATTTTAACGTCAAAGACGATGAATGGTTTTGTTAAATTGGTTTGCATTACAAATTAGCTTTTTATAAAAAAAGAAACTTAAGAAAAGGAAACTAATTCTCAATCATAAAATTGCGATACTTCCTCCAAACTTTTTCGGTTTAGTACAGGAACTTCGGCATCTTTGGCAGGATACCCTACCGGAATTAATAAAAATGGTTTTTCATTTTCTGGACGTTTCAAAAGATTGGCCAAGAAATTCATGGGGCTGGGCGTATGTGTCAACGCTACCAGGCCTGCTTGGTGTATGGCCGTAAGTAAAAATCCGGCAGCCAATCCAACAGATTCATTTACATAGTAATTAGTCTGTTTTTTTCCTTCTGCGTCTATGTCAAAGATACGGCGAAAAACAATGATTAGCCAAGGGACGGTTTCCAGGAAAGGTTTATGCCAATCGGTATCAAACTTTTCTAAATCTTCGAGCCAGGTATCTGGCATGCGTCCGTGGTAATTTTCGTATTCTTCCTTTTCGGCGGCTAGGCGTATTTCTTTTTTTATTGCCGGACTGCCAACGGCACAAAAAGTCCAGGGTTGTTTATGCGCGCCCGAAGGAGCCGTTGAAGCCGTCATAATAATATTCTCGATTACTTCGCGGGCCACCGGAAGATCTGAAAACATTCTTAAAGAACGCCTTTTATCCATGGACTCATAATATTGTTGGCTTCGTAAAAGCATTTCGTCCGGAGAAACTTCCGGCATATTGAATGGGACAAAGGCTTTTTTCATAAAAAATCTGTAAACGTTCTACACAAATATAGAAGGGATTGGTGCTTTGACAAATCCTTCTTCGACAGATTTCTTGAAATTAAATAGCTGGCAAGAAATAATCAAAACAGATTAAGCGTATTGTCTTCTCAATTCACTTAGCTGAGGTAATAATTTATCCTTATCCGATACTATGATTTTATCTTCTGGAACCTGCCAATCAATATTTAGCTCTGGGTCATTATAAATAATACCCGACTCAGATTGTGGGGCATAATAATTATCGCATTTGTACAATAAAACGGCCGTTTTGCTCAAAACTACAAATCCGTGAGCAAATCCCTGGGGAACAAAAAATTGGCGATTATTTTCGGCCGATAAGCGTACGGATTGATATTGGCCAAAGCTAGGAGAGTTCTCTCGAATATCTACGGCAATATCCAATACTTCTCCTTGAACCACCCGTACTAATTTAGATTGAGCGTGGGGGGCTTTTTGAAAATGAAGTCCTCGTATCACCCCATAGTGAGAGAAAGAATGGTTATCTTGAATAAAATCACCTTGAAAGCCTGTCGTCTCAACAAAGTTACGATGATTATAGCTTTCATAAAAAAAACCACGATTGTCTGAAAAGACCCTTGGTTCGATGATCCAAAGACCATTTATTTCTCCAGGTAAGATTGGCATAGTGTTGAAAAATTAATCAAGCCTAAAGCTAATGAATTATTTAAAATATGCAGTTTAATTAGGATTCATCTTGTAGAAGGCCCATTAAGTACTTTCCGTAACCACTTTTCATGAAGGGTTGAGCAATTTTCTCCAACTGAGGGGCATCAATATATCCCATTTTGTAGGCAATTTCCTCGATACATCCTACTTTAAGTCCTTGACGCTCTTCGATAACTTGCACGTATTGTCCCGCCTGCATTAAGGAAGTAAACGTACCCGTATCTAACCAAGCAGTGCCTCGGTCCAAGATTCCTACCTGTAACTTTCCCCGGTCTAAGTAGGTACGGTTTACGTCGGTTATTTCTAATTCTCCCCGGGGAGAGGGTTTTAAAGATTTAGAGATTTCAATTACCTCATTATCATAGAAGTAAAGACCCGGAACGGCATAATTCGATTTAGGGTTCTGGGGTTTTTCTTCAATAGATATAGCGCGTTTATCCTTATCAAAGGCTACTACTCCATAGCGTTGAGGGTCGGAGACGTGATAGGCAAAGACCACACCTCCATCGGGATCGGTATGTTGCCTAAGCGTATATTCCAAACCGGTTCCATAAAAAATATTATCCCCAAGAATTAAAGCTACCTTATCCTCTTGGATAAATGGGGCACCAATAATAAAAGCTTGAGCCAAGCCCTCGGGTTTTTCTTGAATGGTGTATTCAAACTTACAACCCAAATGTGAACCATCCCCTAATAATTGACGAAATAATTGCTTATCCCTTGGCGTAGTAATCACTAAAATTTCTCTTATCCCGGCTTGCATTAAGATGGACAAGGGATAGTAAATCATCGGTTTGTCAAAAACCGGGACCAACTGTTTACTAACGGAAAGGGTGATGGGGTAAAGGCGAGTACCGGAACCTCCGGCGAGAATTATTCCTTTCATAAAAAATTTATCCGGACATACACTGCTAAGTTAAGGAATAGCCCTTAATTTAAAAATGTAATAACCGGATAAGTCTTACAGGGTCGTTTATACAGACTCGAGTTGGAACTTCTCTTTTAAAATAGTGGAGATACCTTGCTCCAGACTAATTTTTGGTTCCCAACCCATATTTTTGATACGGCTAACATCCATCAATTTGCGAGGCGTTCCGTCAGGCTTGGACGTATCAAATTTTAACTCTCCTTCATAACCCACTAATCGTTTGATTAATAAAGCTAAGTCTTTAATACTAATATCTTCTCCTGTACCTACATTGACAAAATCTTTTTCGTCGTAGTTTAAGAGAAGGAAATAGCAAGCATCTGCTAAATCATCTACATTCAAAAACTCACGCAAAGGGCTACCTGTACCCCAGATTTCCACGTGGGGTTTTCCTTCTTGCTTAGCTTCTACAAACTTGCGCATGAGAGCGGGCAATACGTGGGAATTTTTAAGGTCATAATTATCATTCTCCCCATACAAGTTGGTAGGCATGGCCGAGATAAAATTACAATCGTATTGATCGCGATAGGCTTCACACATTTTGATACCCGAAATTTTGGCAATGGCGTAAGGCTCGTTTGTGGGCTCCAACAATCCGGTTAGTAAGTATTCTTCTTTCAAGGGCTGAGGGGCCATCTTAGGATAAATACAAGAAGAGCCGAGGAACATCAATTTTTTTACGCCGTGAACGTATGAATGATGGATCACATTGTTTTGGATCATCAAATTGTCGTATAAGAAGTCGGCCCGGTAGGTATTGTTAGCGAGGATACCGCCTACTTTGGCTGCGGCCAGGACCACATAGTCGGGCTTTTCATCAGCAAAAAATTGCTCAACTTGGGTTTGGCTACGAAGATCTAAATCTTTGGAAGTACGATAAACCGTATTATTAAATCCTTCTCTTTCTAGTTTACGAAGGATAGCCGATCCCACCATGCCCCGGTGGCCGGCAATGTATATTTTGCTACTTTTGTCCATAGTCAAGTGTATCTTTTTTTAGCGTAAACAATAGCCCATGAATAAAATTCATTAAGCTATTGCTTGCTCGTGATTACTCGTGATAGTTCATGATTTTATGACCACCTTCTTTCAAATACTGGTCACGCTTGAAGAGATCTAAGTCGGCTCGCATCATATCTTGTACCAACATAGGTAGGTCATATTTTGGCTTCCAACCTAATTTTTCCTGGGCCTTGGTCGGGTCTCCGATCAATAGGTCAACTTCCGTAGGACGGAAATAACGAGGATCAACACTTACTATGGTTTTTCCAATTTCAATTTGATAGTCAGGATTGTTGCAAGCTACTACTACGGCAGTCTCGTCAACGCCTTCTCCTTTGAATTCTATATCAATTCCCACTTCAGAAAATGCCATACGGACAAAATCACGAACGGTAGTAGTAACTCCCGTGGCAATTACAAAATCTTCGGCCACATCTTGCTGAAGGAGTAAATACATAGCCTCTACATAGTCTTTGGCGTGTCCCCAATCCCGCTTAGCATCCATATTTCCTAGGAATAAACGATCTTGTAAGCCCATTGCGATACGAGACACGGCTCTTGTAATTTTACGGGTTACGAAAGTTTCTCCGCGAAGGGGACTTTCGTGGTTAAAAAGGATTCCGTTACAAGCGTACATGTTGTAGGCTTCTCGGTAGTTAACGGTAATCCAGTACCCGTAAAGCTTAGCCACTCCATAAGGAGAGCGTGGGTAAAAGGGAGTGGTTTCCGATTGCGGTACAGCCTGTACCAAACCGTATAACTCAGAAGTAGAGGCTTGATAAATGCGCGTTTTGTCTACCATATCTAGCAAGCGAACGGCTTCCAAGATACGTAAGGTACCCAAGGCGTCCACATTGGCCGTATACTCAGGTGCATCAAAACTTACTTTTACGTGTGACATAGCCCCCAAGTTATAGATCTCGTCGGGTTGCACTTCCTGTATGATTCGGATAATGTTGGTAGAATCGGTCAGGTCACCGTAATGTAAAATTAAGCGCAAATTTTCTTCGTGGGGATCTTGGTACAGATCATCGATACGATCTGTGTTAAATAATGAGCTACGACGTTTAATACCGTGAACCGTGTAACCTTTATTCAGTAAAAACTCAGCTAGATAAGCACCGTCCTGTCCGGTGATACCCGTTAATAGTGCAACTTTAGACATAATGTAAGGATTAAATGGGCTAAGATTTTAAAGACAGCTATTGTTTTTTATCCAATACTACGAAAATCAATCGCAGATGGATGAAGAATGAGGAAAATATATAAAGCTATTGTCTTCGGCTGGTTAGCTAGAACGCTTACAAAATAGTCGGGACTAAATTTGAACGATGCAAATATACAGGTTAAATTGGATTCATACCCATAGGGAATGAACAAAAAATTGCACTTTTGGAATAATTCTTAATTTGGGAAATCGCCCCGCAGTATCCGAAACCGTTTGCGGGCTTCGGCCGTGTAAATACTACCTGGGTACTTTGTGAGGTGGTCTTTATAGATTTCCATGGCTTTTTGCCGGTCTTTCACCACTTCTTCATAGGTTTTGGCCAGCAAAAAATGAGCATCATCCCCTAAAATATCTTCGCCATGTACCTGGATGATCTTCTCTAAATTTCCGATTGCCTCCTGGATTTTTCCCATTTTCAAGTGAAGTTGCGCGAGGCTCCACAAGACTTCATCTTCTATGGTATGGCCCGGATAGGTTTCTAACATTTTTTGGTAAGCCGATAAAGCTTCCAAGTTTTTATTTTGAAACATCATCAACTGAGTTTTGGAATAATCCAAGAGGGCGGCTCCGGTTGTGTCAAAAACCAGATTATCCCGGATCATTAGGCTCAATTCCATAGCGTCATTGGCGATTTCCCGGGTTGTGGCTTCCTTCAAAATATCCAAATGTTCTTGGGCCAAGGAAAATTCTCCTTTATAAAAGGAAAGCTGCGCATTTTTTAACTTCGACTCATAGCCCAAGGGCGACTCTTTTCTTAATTTTTCTACCTGAGAGTACAAGAGAGTAGATTCCCAAGGTTCATTTTTTAGTAAATAAATATCTCCTAAATCAATTTTACACTTGGCAATCTGGATGGGCCTGCTCCGACTAATGGTGATTGCCTGGTTTAAAATCTGTACTGCCGTATCTTTACGGTCTAGGTAAAAAGCATTCAGTAAAGCAATGCTTCGTAAAGCATCGAAGGTGTTGTTGTTTAAACCTATCTCTCGAATGAGTGATTTGTAATCATCTATTAAGGAGTGGATGTCCGACTCTTCCACAGGAAAGGAGTTTTTGACGATCTCTTCCTGGGCTTTGATGTATTTATTACGAGCCAAAGGATATATAGGGCTACGCGGGTAGGTATCAATAATGTATTTAAAGATGGTCTTTGCGCTTTTATAATCGCCGTTCTTCAAGCTAATTTTTCCAATTTCAAATAGTATTTCCCCATCACTACGTTTACGCTTATCAATGGCCTTGGCTTGTACAAAGGCCCGATAAAATCGCTTTTGCTGCAAATACAGCCAAAGCAATAATTCATTGTAAATTATCTCGTCTGAATCCTTTTGTAATTTGAGTAAGAGGTTTTGCTCAAAATTATCCATCTGTTCTTCGGTCCGGACCCGATCTTGCAAAGCCCCTTTCACAAATTCTAATTGATCTGAGTGATAAACGGCCAAGAGAAGATACTCATCGATCATGGCCCTATATTCGCCCTGGATCTCGTATACATCGGCCAACTCGACAGCATACAGCGACCGGTCCCGGTCCCCTTTACGAGCCCCCAATAATATCTCTAAGGCATAGGAAGAATGATCTATCCGTAAAAAATGCTCCGCACTTTGCAATACTTGGATACTGCTGCCTTTTTGAAACTCTTCCACCACCTCGGCATAGGCTTGCTCTGCTTTGTTTCGCTGGCCTTGTACTTCGTGCAAATACGCTCGGTCAATCCGGTATATTGGGCTGGTATTATCCAAGCGGACTGCCCGATCTACGAGCTTTTCGGCGTCTTTGAATTCTTTTAATTGAAATAAGGTAGTGAGATAATTCCGGTACAGGGTACTTAGATAGCGGTTATTCCGGGCTAAACGTTCGTACAGCAATTTCGCTTTGTCATACTCTTGCTGGGTAAAGTATTCTTCGGCCAGTTGATAATCTTTATTCTCCAGTATTTGAGAAAATCCTGGGCTGGCTAACAAGCCCCAAAGGAAACATGCTAGAAACCACTTCAAATAATTTTCTTTTTGTGATAATGCAGACGCTTTAATCATGGTTTTATTTGAGCCGGTCTATTAACCGGATATAGATTTTGTTAGAGAAGCAGATAAGTAATTTACTAATTCTTTCCTTAAAAAACGAATAGCTTTCCAAAATCGATACGAGCAAACCCCAGCTCCCGGATGTAGGCATTTTCAAAAAAACGGCATGTTCTTTTCCACATCTCTTCTTCTTAAGTATTATTATATATTTATTAAATTAATAATAATCATCATCATGCTGTGGATAAGTGGATAAGCCGCTAAATACTATTCAAACTAAAAAAAATAATATTACTTGCTCAAAATCCGGTCGATAGCCAGCTAAGGTCTAAGTGCCGGAGTGTGAATACATAGGCTTCTCCATGATCTAGTACAGGGCTGCTATCGAGCTCAATTTTTAAACGAAATCTGGGCTATCCCCAAGCTATGGATAACTTGTGGATAACTTGTGATCAATTTCCGACTTATGCACAGACATTTTTGAGAGTCCACAAAAGAGCCTACTTGCACACATGTCCTGTGGATAAAGTAGGGGGTTATCCACAGATATTCACAAGTTATCCACGGGAATTGTGAGTAAATGTGGATAACTTTTCATGGACTCCCCGTGCCAAAGTATACTTATCCACATTAAATCTGAAGTTCATGTGGATAAGTTCTTAGTTTATCCACATGCTTATCCACATATTGGGAAATGTTAAAATCGAATCGTGGCCACGATATCCCATTTTTCCCGTATCTTTCCAGCATTAGGAAGCACTGGAAAAAGTATTTTCTCGGCCTTTTCTCGAATGCTTACATCCGATGCATCCCACTTTCCGTTGCCGTTCCGATCTATGATGACCCGCATCCGATACTCTCCAGCGGGGAGGTAGGTAAAATCAAATTTCGCTTGGTCCACAACCCTTCCTATGACCCTAGTACGTGAGTCAATCAATTCCAAAATATAATGGGGTTCATCCGTTTGTACCTCCCCATAGATGGTCCCGTAGCTATTGGGGTCTTTTAAACTAAAACGCCGACTGGCTTTGGCCGCAGTGTCTTGCTCAATACTAATAAAGGTCAAACTATCCGCTATAATCCTGACATTTTCCTTCAACTGAATGGGCCTCCGTATTTCTAAGCGGGTGCGGTATTTATTCCATCGATAATATTGAGTGCTGTCTTCGGGCAAGAGCGGGGCCAAGAGGGTACTGTCCTGATCGGGGAGCATATACAAAGAATTAGGGTCAAACCATTTGACCGGCTTGCTGAATTTAAAATCTATTTCCAATTGTTTTTCAATGCCCCGATCTCTTAAGGACTGGATTTCTACTTGAAAGGGTACCGAAACTGAGCGGCGTTTCTTATCTCCTAAGTCCAAAAAAGCAATTTTGATAGTATCGGCCCGGGTATTTCCGATGGAGTCGTAGGCCGTAAAGTGTAGTGGAATCGAATCGTAAATATCCAAGGGGTTATAAAAGCGCAAGGTATTGCCATCATTGACAATATCATAGACCAAGGAATCATTCAAATTGGTATCAATAATCACTTCTATATCGGCCAAACCTTCATCAAAGCCTAATTCATAGTATTTATTTACGGGGCTCTGCCGGAGTAACTTGGGCCCCTGATGGTCTTCGGAGGTGAGAAAAAGTTCTAAATTGTTTATAAAGCCTTGATCGCCTATGAGCGTAACCGTAGAGTCCACAAAGTCGATGGCCTCGGGTTCCTGATATACCAAATCTCGGTTACGGTCTTGGAAGGCAAACAACTCGTAGGTATCGGCTTGAATATTTTCCAAGGCAAAACGTCCTTCCTCATCACTGATGGTATAGTAATAGGGCTTGTCTTCCTCATAGCTTAGGGTATCTTCGGTTTTATATAAGGCAATGATGGCTCCCCCGATGGGTTCATTTACCAGTCGGGACTTTAATTGGCCTTTGATAAACATACTGTCTATGATAGATCCCGTACTAAAGGCGATCTTTAGGTTTTTCCGGGTGAGCGTATCCAGAAGCGCTACATTGCCTTCTGTAATATCCACCAAGCCATCTCGAAAATTGAGGCTGTAGGTTGTATTTTCCTGGAGAGCTTCCTCAAATTCTAATTCAAAACGATTCCGCACTACTTTAAAGTCCACTTCTTCGGTGGGGGGCGTAATCAATAATTGCTTGCGCAGTTGGTTGTCTTTGATCCATTCGTTGAACGTGATCACAACCACACTTCCTCGATAATTGAGACTTTGGTCGGGCGGGATGGATTGCGTAACATAGGGAGCTAAAGTATCCCGGGGCCCCCCGGAGGGAGAAATCCGGTTGGCACAATTTTGTAAACTTAGGCTAAACAGAAAGCTTCCTAATACACCCAAGCAAAAAAGAAGCGTTTGATAACGTTGATGTGAATGCATGTACCTCCTATTGGTATTGAGTGGCAAATAAAAGGTTTTTCGGGCTTATTTGGGATACCTAGCTGTTAAATTATTATAAATCAATTGCTTATACATTGGGGCTGCCCCCGGCGGTCTTATGTAATGTCCCTAGGCACATGATTTGGCGCCGGGGTCGGGCTTTCGCTACTCGCTGGCCTGGCCCGCAAGGGCTTACACGAGCTCAAACAGGCCGCTCTATCCCTCAGCCATTTGGGGCGGAGAAACAATTACCTGGCATGCTTGGATGGCTGAGCAAGCTTAGATCTGGCTTAAGGTATTTTAGGAATAGACATTTCAAAACCCATTTGCCCCCTTACTCTTTTCCTTGGCTTAGGGATGGAACGGCATGTTTGAGCCCGCCGCTGCCTGTGCGCAAGCCGGCGAGTAGTGAGAGCCCGGCCCGCAGCGGCACAAATCGTTCAATCTAGGCCCCCAATGAGATGCTGCGGGCAAGCCCCTAGCTTGAATTATCCCCAAAATACCCCTTTGGAGTCAAAAGAAAACGCTTTCGGGTAGAGAATATATAGAGGCTAGGCTAAGTTTGTGTAAAGATATATTCTGAAAAGCCTATTTTTGCTAAACAATATCTTGGGCTTTTCTTTTACACATGTGTACAATAATTTTTTTGATATGAATTTTAGAAAAATCTCCATCGTTCTGGGGGTCTTGATATTGGTGGGAGGAATTGTAGCCAGCCGTTTTATGGGCAGTAGCGAAAAGCAGGAAACCCAAGCACTGGTAAAACAAGCCCGCTTAGTGCAGCATCTAAGAGTCAAAACCCAAACGATTCTGGCCCCGATCCAAGTGACCGGGAAGTTGGCCGCTCCCAATAAAGTAGAAATTTTTGCCGAAGTAAAAGGGGTTTTGAGCCGAGCCAGCGCTCGTTTTAAAGCGGGCAATCAATTTGGGCAAGGGGCTATACTCCTTCAGATCAATGCGGAGCAAGACTATTTTGCCTTACTTTCTCAAAAAAGCTCTTTGTTTAATGCCCTTACCCGTATGATGCCCGATATGAAGCTAGATTATCCTCAAGCCTATCCCAAGTGGCAAGCGTATTTGGATTCTTTTCAAGTAGAAAAACCCTTGAGCCCCTTACCGGCTACGGAGAGTAATCAAGAAAAATATTATGTGGTGGCCCAGAATATTTACAGTCAATATTATACTATCAAAAGCCAGGAAGCCCGTCTTCAGAAATACAATATTTATGCGCCCTTTACAGGGGTCGTCACCGAATCGCTTATCAATCCGGGTACTCTAGTCCGGGATGGGCAAAAATTAGGAGAATTTATCAATCCTTACAATTTTGAATTGGAAGCCGATATGAGTGTGAAAGACCTTGACTTTCTGGGAGTGGGCGATCAAGTAGAACTTTACTCAGAAGATATATCGGGTACTTGGCCAGGAGTAGTCAAACGCGTGAACCGCCGCCTAGACCCAGCTACCCAAACGGTCAAAGCCTATATTGCTACTTCGGGAAAAAAATTACGGGAAGGCATGTTCTTGACGGGTAATATCCGGGCCGAAGAGATTAAAGAAGCCATTAAAATACCTCGAAACCTAGTTTTTGACCAAAATAAGATATACGTGATCGAGAAAGGCAAGCTCAAAATCCAGACAGTAGAGGTAATCCGCTACCTGGGCAATGATGCGGTAGTGAAAGGCTTAAAAAATAAAACGGTCCTTCTAAACGAGTCCTCCAAGGAATTTTACGAAGGTTTGGAAGTACGCACCCAATCCTAGGTTTCCAGGCCCATAACCATCTAAAACCGGTCGGTTTCCTGATAATCTAAGGAAACCGACCTCTTCTTAAAAGCTTATGAGAAGTTTAATAACCTACTTTATAAAGTATCCGATCACAGGGAATGTGATTATGGTACTTACCTTTATATTCGGCCTAGTTGCCTTGTATAATTTGAAATCTACTTTTTTCCCCCGAGAACGGGAAAAAGAGATTAAAATTCAGATAACCTATCCGGGGGCCAGTCCTGAGGAAATTGAAGAGGGGGTGGTCATCAAAATTGAAGATAACCTCAAAGGAGTGAGCGGAATAGAGCGGGTGAGCTCGGTTTCTCGGGAAAATAGCGGCACCGTTACTATTGAAGTCTTGAAAGGCTATGATATTGATTTGATTTTACAAGATGTAAAAAATGAGGTAGACCGGATTAGTTCTTTTCCTTTGGATATGGAACCACCGGTTACCTACAAAATTGAAAATATCAATTTTGCCATCAAGTTTGCCGTAACCGGAACCCAAGACCTGAAAACGCTTAAAAAGTTTGCCCGAAAAATAGAAGATGATCTCCGGGCCGTCAAAGGAATCTCTAAGGTTGAATTAAGTGGTTTTCCGGAGGAAGAAATTGAGATTGCTTTTAGAGAAAATGATCTCCGGGCCTATGATTTGTCCTTTGCAGAAGCCGCCAATCAAGTAGGCAAGGCCAATTTGGAGATTACCGGGGGTACTGTAAAATCCCCTCAGGAAGAAATGTTGATCCGGGCCCGCTATAAACGATATTACGCCGACGAGATCCGCAATATTGTGGTTAAAACGACTCCCGACGGGGGCATCATTCGCTTGAAAGATGTGGCCGATGTTAAGGATGCCTGGGCCGACGATCCTAGCCGCAGTTATTTAGATGAGGAAATTGCTACGGTTATCAACCTCAGCAGTACTATAGAAGAAGACATCTTGTATATCACAGACTATATCCGGAATTATGTGGTGGAGTTTAATGCCGAAAATGCGCCTATTAAAGCCGAAGTGATCCAAGACCAATCTAAGGTCTTACAGGAACGGATTGATCTCTTGGTGGAGAACGGAATTATTGGGGCTATTTTGGTTTTGGTCTTGTTGACCTTATTCCTCAATCCTTATTTAGCATTCTGGGTGGCTATTGGGATTCCCATTTCATTTCTGGGTATGTTTATTATTGGCTTACAGGCGGACTTAACGATCAATGTAATCTCCCTCTTCGGGATGATTATCGTTATTGGAATTTTGGTAGATGATGGCATTGTCATTAGTGAAAACATCTATCAGCACTACGAAATGGGAAAATCGGCCAACCAAGCGGCTATTGATGGGACTATGGAAGTAGTTCCGGCTGTATTTACGGCCGTAATGACTACGGTATTTGCTTTTTCTTCCTTTTTCTTTTTTGATGGACGTACGGGAGACTTCTTCTCGAGTATGGGTTTTGTGGTAGTGGCTACCTTACTTTTTTCCTTGATTGAGGGTTTTTTGATTTTACCCGCTCACGTAGCCCATTCGCCGGCTTTAAAAGGATCATTCAAAAGCAAAAAGCCCAATATTTTTGCTCGCGTTATCAATCCTTTTTTAGAGGGCATGCGGGATAAATTGTACGCACCGGTATTACGCTTTTGTTTAGAAAATAAAGCATTGACCATGTCGGTCTTCGTTGTTATTCTGCTTTTCAGCTTTTCGGCCATTTCTGGGGGCTTTGTGAAGACTACTTTTTTCCCCAATGTGGAGCAGAACAGTATTAGTATCTCTTTTAAACTTCCGGCTGGCACCCGAGAACAATACTCTTTGGGACTCTTAGACCGAATAGAGGAAGGAGTGAAGCAGGTAAATGAAGATTTAAAAGAAAGTCACGGTGGGATTGATGTAATCACAGCCATCAATACACAACTCGGCCCGGCTACCCATGAAGGTTCTGTCAGCTTAATTTTGGAAGATGCCGAAAAACGAAAGCTCAAGGGTTTTCAAATTTCCAATCTGATCAGTGAGAAAATAGGAGATATTTCAGAGGCAGAAGAGTTACTTTATGGTACGCTTAGTCCATTTGGAAAAGCCATCTCAATCTCCTTACAAAGTTATGATTTGGAAGAACTTCGAGCGGCTAGCAATGAACTAAAAAGAGAATTAGAAGAGACCAAGGAGCTAAAAAGTATCACTGATTCAGATCAGGAAGGTTTGCGGGAGATCAATATCCAATTAAAAGACAAAGCTTATCAATTGGGCTTACAGACCCAAGATATCTTATCTCAGGTTCGTTCAGGATTTTTTGGTTTTGAGGTGCAGCGTTTGCAAAGAGGTCTAGACGAAGTAAAGGTATGGGTACGTTATGGGCAAAAAGATAGGGCCAGCGTGGAGCAGTTAAGCCAGATGCGCATACGTTTAAGCAATGGAGAATCCTTTCCTCTTGAAGAACTAGCTGATTTTCAGATAGAAAGGGGGGTGATTGCTATCAATCACCTGGATACTCGCCGAGAAATTCGTGTAGAAGCTGATTTACTGAATCCCGAATCCTCTTTAACCGATATAACCTCGGATGTAGAAAATAATCGCTTACCCAAGATACTAGAAAAGTACCCAGGAGTAAGCTATTCTTTTGAGGGACAAAGTAGAGAATCGGCCAAAACGGGTGCTTCTGGTGCGGTGGTGATGCCAATCGTCTTGATTTCTATGTTTACGCTAGTTGTATTGACCTTTCGTTCCTTTTGGCAACCTGTGGTTATTTTCTTATTACTCATTTTTGGATTTGTGGGGGTAACTGCTGGGCATTATATCCACGGAGCACCCATCAGTATTTTATCCGGCTTGGGTATTGTGGCTTTGATTGGAGTGATGATCAATGACTCCTTGGTATTAGTAGGGGCAATGAACACTTATCTCAAAGAAGGGAAAACCTTTGATGAGGCCGTATATCGGGCGGGGATATCTCGATTTAGGCCTATATTTTTGACCACAGCAACTACCATTGCCGGACTGGCCCCTTTGATCTTAGAAAAAAGTTTTCAGGCGCAATTTTTAGTACCCATGGCTATCTCCCTTGCCTATGGGATTGCCGCAGCTACGGTGGTAACCCTGATTGCCTTGCCAGTCATGCTCACGGTTCTTAATCGAGCCAAAATTCTTGCCGTTTGGCTTTGGGAAGGCAAAAAGCCCGAGCCGGAAAGCGTAGAACCTGCAGTACAAGAACTAGTAGCCGAACATCAATAAACCATACTATTAAATACAATGTATTTCCGTATGAAGTATACAGTAATGTTTTTTATACTACTGATAATCAGTGGTTTACATGGATATGCACAGGATACTTTAAGCTTAGATGAAGCAATTGAAGTGACCTTAAAAAATAATTTTCAAGTCCGGATATCTCGTCAATCGGAGCAAGTATTGCAAAATAATGCTGATAAAGGGGTTGCGGGGATGTACCCCACCCTGAGTGCTACCGGCGGAGCGAGTTATGCGAATAATAACACAAAACAAAAATTTGTTGGCCAGGCTGATGCCACTACCATCAATGGAGCTAGTACCGAAAACTACGATGTGTCCATTTCGGCTACGTATACTTTGTTTAATGGCTTTTCAGCCCGGAGAAATTTTGAGCGTTTGACCGTATTAGCCACCCAAGGGCGTACCTTAAGCCGATTAAATATTGAGCAAGCGGTTTTAAGTTTGATCCAGGCTTATTATGATGCGGCCCGAGAGCAAGATGCTTACGTTTTAAGCCTTCGTAATTTAGAGATATCCAAAGAACGATATGAACGAGCGAAGGCGCAACAAGAGTTTGGACAAAGTAATAAACTCTCCGTTTTGAATGCCGAAGTAGATTTGAATACAGATAGCATCACCGTGATCAATAATAGCCTTAACCTTGAAAATGCGAAGCGTAATTTAAATTTTGTTATGGGCCGGGAGGAAGCGGATGACTTCGCTCTTAGTTTAGGATTAGAGCGTTTTCCTAATTGGCAATTGGAAGAAATGATGCGTTCAGCTCGGGAGAATAATGTATCCTTGCTTAATGCCCGGGAAAATGAGCAGCTATCCGAATTGGACATACAGATTGCCCAGTCGGCCAATTTGCCCCGGGTGGACCTAAATGCCGATTATGGCTTTTCCCGCCTAGCAACGGATGCCGGTTTTTTACTTTCTAACCAATCGATCGGGCTTACGACGGGTTTTCGGGTGAGCTATACCATTTTTAATGGGAGGCAGCGCAAGATACAAGTACAAAACGCTAAGATTAATCGGGATATAAGTCGTACCCAAACCAAGGAGCTGGAAACCCAAATTTACCGGGATGTGCATAATGCCTACGCAACGTATAACACCAACCGTAATATTTTAAGGGTAGAGCGTCAAAATGTAGAAACGGCCCAGCTTAATTTTGACCGTACCCGGGATCAATTTACGTATGGGCAGGTCACGTCTACTCAATTTAGAGAGGCCCAGCTCAATCTACTGGAAGCTGAAAACCGTTTGCTAGTAGCGCAGTTTAACACTCGGGTTTCTGAGGTGAACCTTTTACAATTGAGTGGCAAGCTTTTGGAGGAGGATAGGGATAATTGAGGTTTATCTGTTTATAAAGAAAAACCGCTTCCCCCTAATGTAGTAAAGGGAAGCGGTTTTTTTATTAAAAATATAAGGTCTAATCAATTGATTACCAGTTATTTATCAATCACCCAGCAACTTACTGAGTTTTTTGATATAGTCACGAGCTTCTTCTAAGGGTTCGGAGCTATTTTGTTTGATAGCGTCTTTTACTGCGGTAGCAATATTGTTTTGTAAGCGTTTTATTTTTTGTTGTTCAGGGCTGGGTTCTTCTTTAGTTACTTCAACTTTCTTTATTCTTTTGAGAGCTTGGGCTAGGTTTTCTCCGGCCAGTAAAAATTCGCCGATTGTTTTTATATCTTCTTCTTCCTCATTGAGGAGTTTCATTACATCGCCTTTGGTGAGGCTTATTTGTTTATTTAGGATATTCCATTTCAGTTTTTTATTCCCAGAAGCTATTTTATCGATGGCTAAGGCATATTTTTCATCCCGTTTGATCGTTTTTTCTGAAACGAAATGTTGATTAGCCAATCTTTCTGCGGTAGAAATGGATGGGACATTTTGTCCTACCCGGTTTTGTGTGTATTGGTTTTCTCCCAAACGCTTTTTTTCCCGGTTGTACTGAAGTCCTCGCAGGTATGATTTGGTTTCTTCGCTAACATTTCGTTTTCCTAACTGGTTACTTACCATCCAGTCACTCACTTGGTCACTGGAGTCAAACTCCATGACCTGCACCTTAAAATCGAGGCCGTGGCTCGTGCATATTTCGTATCGGTTATGACCATCGATGAGGATGTAGTCATCTTCCTTTTTCCATACAATGAGGGCATCACGACAACCTTCGGCTAGAATATTTTCTTCTAGCTTTTTAAATTCATCGTGGGCTAGTGGGGGAATTAAGCTTTTAAACTCATCCCGAATTTGAATTTGATCTTTTATGGATACTTCCTTGGGCTTAACGGTTTTTTCGGCGGCGGCTTTTTGCTCTTCGGCCGCTTTTAATAAACCATCAAACTTAAATTTCTTGGCCATAGGGTCTATTGCTTCTTAATATTATTGATCGTTAACTTGGGCTATGAGTTCTTCACTTCCCATGATTTCTCGGGCTAATTTACGATAATCTTCCGCTCCAAAACAAAGTTCATCAAAGCTAAAGATATCCTTTCCCACAGAAGATGCCTCAGCCAGGGTAATGTTTTGTCTAATCTCGGTATCAAAAACTTTTCCCTGATACATATGGCGAACGGTTTCGGCGATGCTTTTCCGGAAAACGGTACGGTTTATTTGGGTAAGGAGCATGCCCATGATCTCTAAATCATCATTGAGGTTTTCTTTAAGTTTCTCAATGAGGTTGAGTATTGTTTGCAATCCTTTTACGGCCAAATACTCCGATTGAACCACCAAAATAGCTTTGGTTGAAGCAATTAAAGCATTTAAGGTAAGAATACCCAAAGATGGCGGACAATCAATCAAAATGTAATCGTAAGTGTTTTCGTAGGCTTTTAAAGCTTTGCGTAAGATAAAGTAACCGTTTACATCCGATTGTAACCGTAATTCTGCTTCCGAGAGATCTAGATCTGCCGGGAGTAAATCATAATTTTCTGCGATATGTAAAATAGGGAGTTCGCTATCCTCACACATCACGTGGTAGAGGTTTTTCTCCGGATCTTCTATTCCCAAGGACTGCGATAAATTGGCCTGGGGATCATTGTCAATCATCAACACACGTTTGCCTTCCAAAGCCAAGGCTCTTCCCAGATTGATCGTAGTAGTTGTTTTACCAACTCCACCTTTGTGATTAATTATGGAGATAACTTTAAAACTCATGAGACGATTTTCTTTAAATGATAGGGATTAATAAGAAAATAAAACAAAAATTGCCCAAGAACCAGGACTGCATCGTCATATTTTAAACTTAGTAAATTTTTAGAAAATTCTTACATTCTTAATGAAATAGGCAAGAAAACCTTATAAACTAAGCCGTCCCGTGATGAAGATTCCCCAATTTCTGGTTCCGGGCTTGTTTCTATAGGTTACTCGATGGATAGAGGTTATCTGCAAAAATTTGAAAATATTACTCAATCCGTAACCTACTTCCACGAAGGGTTTGTTATCAAGAGGCTGAGGGCGAAGAAAAGCTGTACCATCGGGCCCCTCTTCAGGGCTTAGGCTGAGGTTATCGTTTCTTATGTCGCCCCAAAAAATATTACTCAAAAATAAGGTACGTAGCTTCAATTTTTTTAAAAGAGGGATGCGGTTGGCAAGTAATCCTTCAAAATTATGCTGAAGGTTTAACATCAGGAAACGATCACTAGCAAACTCTAAAAATTCAAGGGTATTAAATCCATTGAAATTATATACAAAACTCTCGTTACCAACCGGTACAAAAAGTAAAGGCAAGGGTACTTGGGAGGGGATAAAACCCCCTGAAACCTGATAACGTAACCTTCCTAGAATTCCTAAGCGGGTATTGTGGGCGATATTGGCTTCAAATTTATGATAATCCAAATCGCCCTCTAAAAATCCTTGTAGTCCTTTGGTATAACGGAGGGTAAGAACGGGTAATAAACGGGTTCCTAGACTGACTCGGTTATTTCCTGGGTACAGAAACTCCTCTTGTCGGGCAAAACGCGCTTCCAACATTAATTCTGAACTTCCAAAACGTGTAATGAGGGGAGAGTTTTCCTGCCCTGGATTAAGAAAATAGCCATAATTATCCAGAACCGGATCAATCGAGAAGTTTCTTACTTGTATTTTACCCGTTATGCCTTTAATGATATCAGTTTGGGCATAAATAGAAGTTTCCCTTCGCATGTAGGGGCCTTGGGCTCTTAGATTTCCCCATCGTAAAATAGCCGATATCAGGGGGTTGATCCGGTAGTCATCTGAGCTTACACCAATTCTATCTAGTCTTTTTGTTCGTTTTATTCCTAAAATAGACCAGTGTTTACGGGAAATAAAGTAATCAAGGCCAATCCCGTATTTGAATTCCGTATCTCGGGTACCGTAGGCCGTAAATCCAGAAAAGACAAAGCGATGACTAAAACTAGTATTGGTACGGAATCCTAATTCAAAACGATGGCCCTCCACATTATTATAAGCATAGGCTTTGAGAACATTCCCCAAATCAACCGGGCCGAGGGTTTTATATCCTGAAATAATAGTACCAAACACTTGGCTCCAGGTTTTAACTCCTTTAATTTCCTTTAAGGAATCAATCATGGCATAGGTTTGCTCCTCGTCCTGGCTAAGCGAGTCAGGCCTTACTGTATCCCAGTAGCCCTTGGTATACACATAAGCATCTTGGTGAAGAGAGAAAGTTTCTTCGTAAAAACTGGGTTCTCTGCTATGATTTAGATCATAATTCTGATTCTGCACGTAGAATTTGGCAATTAAGCCAACCGAGCTTTTGGTTATTTGGGTAACGTCAACAGTTGTATGCACCTTTTTAGGAAACCACGCTCCGTTTTCTTGGGGTAAAAGCTCTTGATAAATATCGATTCCTTCGATAAAATTAATATTAGCCCCTCGGTTCACCCGGGCATCCACCTGCTTTAAGGCGTAGGATTCACTATCAATCCATATAGAACCATAAAATGCAAGATCTTGCTCCCGTTTGGGCTCCATATCTATTTTATAGCACCAATAGCCATCTATGTCTAGGCTATCCACTAGGTAGTAGTCGTAATAAATCCACCAATTGTCGGAGATAGGCGAGATAAAATCTTTTCCTAGGATAGGCATCCAGTTCTCGTAAAAGCTGTGATTGTAAAAGTTGCTATTACTTAATTGAGCTGTATACCGGCCTCTCCCTATGCCCAAGCCCGTTACTTTGTGTTTGAGTACATCATCTTTGCTTCGGTAGGGCTTATTTTGTTGATAGTGGCGGGTAGCAGCCTCAGAAATCATTATAGGGATTAAGCGATCACCGTTTTGGTCTTCTATACGTCCTATACTATCCAGTGTGGCAACCACCTGGCGGTAAAGCCTTCGGTTATCCAATTGCTGAGGGATATTATCTAGGTAGATTTCAATCTTCACATAGCTATCGTGTTCATAAAAATTAGAGCTAGCGGGGCTATTGATTTTTTTGTTTTTAATCACCTGCCGCATAATAGGATAGGCCGGGTCTTCGCCGGCCTTGAATACTAACTCTTCTAATTCTTGGGTGTTGGTCGTGAGTTTAAAATCTATCTCTTGTTTGAAGGCTTGGGGATTTAAAGCAATAGCTGCGGTCTTGTAGCCAATAAAGGAAGCGATGAGTGTATCAAAAGGGGTTTTTGATTTGAGGATATAATATCCATCAAAATTAGTACTAGCTCCGCCTTGGGGATCTTTTTTGGGATAGACATTGGCAAAGGCAATGGGCTCCCCGGTTTTTGCGTCGAGTACTTGCCCAGTATAGGTATAGGAAGTGTTTACTTGGGCTTTGCTTATGGCTGGAATTACTAAAAACCCTATCCATCCGGCAATCAGGAAAAGCCTAAACACACTGCTCCCCAGAAGCAAGTGATACATGTTTTTCAAGGTAGTGTTATGGTTTGGTTCTTAGTCTAATCATGGAGACCTACTCGTAATACACCAAGCTAAATGAATTAGTTCGGCTTCAATATACTATTAACTAACAAAGCTGTATGGAGTTTTGCTATAGGACAAAAATAGGGTAGGACAATTTGTCCTACCCTTAATTTTAATTAATAAATGCTTCTATGTAAGAAGAAAAAGGCTTATGTGCCTTCTTGCACTAAACGATCGCTCCATTCGGTTCGGATGCGTTTTTTGTCCAGCTTACCTACGCTGGTCTTGGGGATTTCGTCAACAAATAAAACTTTTTCCGGGAGGTACCACTTCGTGATATCTCCTTTTTCTACCCAAGGCATAAGGTACTCTCGGATAGTTTCGGCGGTGACTTGGTCTTCATAACCACCTTTAAGAACCACCACGGCATAGGGGCGTTCTCCCCACTTATCATCAGGGAGGCCAACCACGGCCGCTTCGGCTACTCCCGGCACATGACTGATTAGGTTTTCTAAAGCAATCGAAGATACCCACTCCCCTCCAGTTTTGATCACATCCTTAGACCGGTCCGCGATGATAATGTAAGCATCGGGCGTGATGCTGGCAATATCTCCCGTGTGGAGCCAGCCGCCTTTCCATAGCACCTCACTCTTTTCACTCTCTTTAAAATAACCCTGCGTCATCCAAGGGCCGCGGGCAACTATTTCTCCTACCGCTTTCCCATCGTGGGGAAGAAAGTTGCCGGCTTCGTCTACAATGCGGACATCCACAAAAGGAGCTATTTTTCCAGCCCGGGTTCGGTATTCCACTTGCTCATCGGTGGGCAAGTTTAAAACAGATTCGGGGAGGTAGGTTAAAGCCATCAAGGGGCAAGTTTCTGACATACCATAGCCCGAGTATACATCAATGCCTAAGTCTAGGGCCGCTTTGGCTAAGGATTTATTCAAGGCCGAACCGCCAATAATTACTTTCCATTTACTTAAATCTACTTGCTGAGCGGCCGGACTATTAACCAGCATCTGCAAGATAGTGGGTACACAATGGGAAAAAGTTACTTTCTCCTTCACGAGTAAGCCTAAAAGCATAGCCGGTTCATAGCGTCCGGGGTAGACTTGCTTTACCCCCATTAAACTTGCCGCATAAGGAACTCCCCAAGCGTGGACGTGAAACATAGGAGTAATTGGCATATAGACGTCATTAGACCGGAAGCGCCCCTGGGTTTCAAAACTACTACTGAACATGAGTATGGAGAGCGTATGCAGGAAAAGCTGACGGTGCGAAAAATATACTCCCTTAGGATTGCCCGTTGTACCCGTTGTGTAAAACGTAGTAGCACAGCTATCCTCATCAAAATCGGGAAACTCGTATGCGGGGGAAGCCGCCGATACCAATGATTCATACTCCCCAGCAAAACTTACTTTGGAGGCAGGGATCTGATGATTGGCCGACTCCTCATACACCTTGTCCGAAATAAGAATGTATTTTTCTACGCCCTCAATCTTATCCTGGATCGCATCTAAGATAGGAAGGAAGTCTTCGTGGATAAGAATATATTTGTCTTCTGCATGATTGATGGTATACAGAATTTGCGTGGGCGAGAGACGTACATTAACCGTATGTAAAATCGCTCCAATCATAGGAATGGCAAAAAAACATTCTAAGTAGCGATGACTATCCCAATCAAAAACAGCTACAGTGTCTCCGGCTTTGACGCCATGTTCGCCGAGGACATTGGCTAGTTTGCGCACCCTTTCATCCAAACCGCGATACGTGTAACGAAACAAATCACGATATACTATTTCTCTCTCGGGTTCGTATTTTAAAATTTGCTTGAAAATTTCTTTTATGAGTAGGGGATATCCGGTGGCCGAAGGGCAACGCGTTATGAGTTTTGTCTGAACCATATTTAGGAATTTATTAATTGTACAATTCGATTACCTAAATATACAATATTCGTTGACTTTTGGAAATTACGCTTATCAAAAGGAGCAGCCAATAGGCGTATCAGGGCAACTGGTATTAGGATTAAAAAATAATTTGGAGCTTCCCCGCGCTTTTATCCTAAGGTGCAGGCTGGAATATAGTACCGGCGCGGGTCGGGCTCTCGCTACTCGCTGCCTTTCCCCTCAGGCCCTCACGAGCTCAAACATGCCGCTCCATCCCTAAGCCTCTTGAGAACAGAGAAAAGGGAGGGAGATGGGAGAATTAAGTAGGCAATGAGTCTCTTTTCTCTCATCTTTCCTGGCTTAGGGATAGGCGCCCGTAGGGCCGAGACCGCCGCTGGTATGCGCGCGTGCCGGCTCGGCAGCCTAGCCCGACCCACGCCGGTTACTTAGGTACACTAGGCTCCACTTGGCCTGGGCGTGGGGAAGCCCCTAAATCTTTTCCAAAAAAAAGCCCTTCGTTTTCTCAAACAAAGGGCTCGTGATATAAGCAAAGAAAGATCAGCGCCTTAGCTCTTCAATGATCCGCTCTTTCTCTTTTAATTGTTCCTGGTATTCCAAAGTGAGCTTCATGATCTTTCCCCGAGCCTTGCCTTCCACTTCCCGGATACGGTTTACCACGTCACGTTTGCTCATATAAAGCTCATTGAGCTGGCTTTTAATTTCTCTCTCCTGCTCTTTTTGTTTGCTTATATCGTGGCCAATCAAACAGATCTTATACACATCCCCCTGGGTATTTACCAAGGGATACATAACTTCGTGAATCCAAAATTTATCTCCGTTTTTCTGATACCTCACAAAATCACCCACGATTGTTTTTCCTTGGATCACCCGGTTCCAATCTTCTTGACGGCCATCATCCAGAGCATCCTCCCCATAAAAAACAGAATAATGGCGATTTAAAATTTCTTCCTCCCGATACCCAGATATATCTAAAAAGAGCGGGTTTACCTTGGTAATATTTCCGGTGGTATCCGTTTCGAGCATCAAGAAACAACGGCTAATGGCATCTATCTGGGCATTGATCTCAATCGTGTTTTGCTCCATGATCTCTTTGGTAGTCATGAGCTCCTCCATGTTTTGCTTCATTTCTTCTTCCTGCTCTTTCATCCGGTAGGCCATGGTTTGTGATTCTTCCAGGAGGCGTTTGGTATCATCATCAATTTTGAGGCGGGCTATGGTAGTGGCAATACTTTCTCCCACCCGGTTGATGAACTGGTGTTTGTACTCAGGGATATCTTGCAAGGAAGCCAGTTCTAAAACTCCCATAACTTCGTAGTTAGTGACCAAAGGAGCCAGTAAAAGTGCCTTGGGGCGAGCGTGCCCCAAACCCGAAGTGATGTCGGCGTAGTCCTCAGGAATATCTGTGATATATAATAAATCTTGCTCCCTCCAGGCTTGGCCAACCAAACCTTCTTCTTTGTAAATACTGCGGCTTAAAAACTTCTGCCGGTTGTAGGCATAAGCGGCTTGCAATTCCATGCTAGCTTCTTGCTCGGGGGTTTCGTTGAGGGTAAAGATACCCCCCTGATTAATCTCAAGATAGTCAACTAGGTTTCGTATGATCTCCTCATAAAAGACCTGAGTGCTCGGATAGCTTGCCCGTAAAATTTCGGCAAACTTGGCATAGCCTTCATTGAGCCAGTTTCGTTCCCGGTTACCGCGGGCAATATTTTGAAGACTGGCCCGCATACGAGAGAGTGCCTCCCCCAAAACACCCTGGTCTTGGAATACCCTAACTTGACTATCAAAAGTACCCTTGCTTACATCTTCGGCCAGGTGGGACAGCCTTTGGAAAGTGTAGTTGAACTCGTTACCGGTTTCGGCCAAATCCATCAACTCAGGCCGGGCACTGTTTAAAGGTCTGGGAAGCGAGCCGGAGATTAATTCCTTTAAGTAGCGGGTAATCCGATTGGTTTCTCCGAAGAGCTTATAGACATAGAAATAGGTAAGTAAAAAGCCGCTTAAAAAGGCGAATAGGACCAGAAGACTGGTAAAAATACCCGTTTGCCTGATTTGCTGATTTATTTCGTAGAGCTTGAATTGTACTTCGCTTTCTTCTTCGTTGACAATCTGCTTGATCTGGCTCCTGATTCGGACCAATAATAGGTCAAAGTCTTTATCCAGTTCAGAATCAAGTAGGTCCATATCCTGGGGATCCCAAGTTTTCAGGATTTTGCGCCATTGGAGATCCAAACGGATCAGGTTTTTTCGCAGTGAGTTGATGAGCTCTTGGCTGCGTGTATTCTTTTTTAATTGGCCCAGATTGGCCAATGAATCCAAGTTTTGCTTGATTTGATTATTCCATAAGCCATCAGCCCGGTTGCGGAGAAATGCCCGCTGGGAGAGCAAATGGTTTAGGTTAGAGTAGGCCATATAGTTGACATCGGCATCGATATCCCGGCCATATTTCTCTATTAATTTATGTTGAGTTAAAATCTCCTCTGGTAAGCTCCGCAAATTGAGTAAACGGAGGTAGTTATATCCTAAACCTATTGCACACAAGAGGAACAAAAGGAAATAAAAGAAGAGGAGCCGTCGGAATGATAAATTTTGATTCGCTTCCATGAATACGTATTTGCGGGAATATACTAATACTTTCTTAGGCTAAAAATCTTGAAGGAGTATTCTCCTATCTTTCTGATGTTTTCGGCTTATATTCAGGCCGGATAACTTTTGTTTGCCCCACTGAGTTTATGAAGTAGTTTTAATTCAATTAATTCCAATAAATATGCCATTACGTGTACAACAAAAAGCACCCGATTTTTGTCTTCCCTCCACCTCTGGGCAAAACTTTTGCCTTTACGAAGCTATGCAAGGAAAAGCGTGTATTCTCTATTTTTATCCCAAAGACTTTACCCCAGGTTGTACTACAGAGGCTTGTGATTTCCGGGACAACATCGTATCCTTCCGAGATCTAGATGTGAATGTATTCGGAATTAGTCGAGATACCATGGCTAGCCATCAAAAATTTAAGGAAGCGCATCAGTTGCCTTTTGAGCTTTTGTCGGATGCTAAAGGAGAAGTGTGTAAGGCTTACCAGGCCTTAATCCCTTTGATTGGTATTCCACGAAGGGTAACCTATTTATTAGACCCTGAACAAAAAATCCTGGCAGTGTATGAAAATATGCTAGGAGCCAAGCGGCATATCCGGACCATGTTGGAAGAACTAAAAAACCGGAAATCCTAATTAAAATTTCCGGTTTTCTTTGTACAAGCCCCCTTTTAAATTAAAGGAGGCTTTTTTCTTTTACGAGCTGGATAAAGCGCTTTACTTGATTGGGGTCGGTATCGGGATACACGCCATGCCCTAGGTTGACAATATGTCTTTGCGGCCCAAAAGCTTGTAACATCGTACTTACCGCTTCTTCTAGAAAGGATTCGGGAGCGTACAGATAGCATGGGTCTAAGTTTCCCTGTAATACTTTATCCGGGCCTATTATTTCCCGGCTCTCTTGTGGGTTCATATTCCAGTCCAAACCAATTGCCTGACAAGCTAAGTCGCCTAATTCCTTTCGGGCAAAATAAGCCCCTTTGGCAAATACGATCATAGGTGTATCGGGGATGGCCTCACAGATCTTTTGCAGATAGGGTAAAGAAAAGGCCCGATAGGCCTCAGGGCTTAATATCCCAGCCCAAGAGTCAAAGACCTGAAGCAAATGAACCCCAGCGTCTACCTGAGCTTTTAAGTAGGCAATGGTAGACTGGCAGATTTTTTCTAAGAGTTGATGAGCCAAGGCAGGCTCTTGAAATAAAAATCGCTTCGCCCAAGAAAACGTTTTGGAACCCCCGCCTTCCACCATATAAGCCATAATAGTCCAAGGGGCCCCGGCGAAGCCTATAAGGGGCACCCTTCCGTGTAACTCTTTTTTAGTGAGGCGAATAGCTTCCAAGACATATCCCAGGGTTTCGTGGGGGTCGGCTACCCGCATCGAGGCTACCTGTTTTTCATCCCGGATAGGGTTTTCAAATCGCGGCCCTATCTTTTCTACCATCAAATAAGGCAAGCCCATCGCTTCGGGGATCACCAGGATATCAGAGAAAATGATGGCCGCATCCACTCCTAATATATCCACGGGTTGTAAGGTAACCTCCGCAGCCAAGGCAGGGGTAGTCACTAATTCTTGAAATCCGCTCAGTTTTTCCCGGATTGCCCGGTATTCTGGAAGGATACGACCGGCCTGGCGCATCAGCCATACAGGCTTTCGCTCCGTTTTCTCTCCTGCCAGTACGCGCAATATCAAATCGTTCTGTAATTCCATATCTTATTTAAGTAAATCACGCTCCCTAAGCCAGAAGGTGGATAATCGGGCCTTTTGGGAACAGTTTCTTGACCAAATATCGTAATTACTAGTCAAAATCGGGGCTATGCGGCCCTTTTACCCCCCTAAATCTCTGTATTTCGAAAACTTTAGGAAAATTTTACGTATTAGGATTATGGCAAATATACTTTGGCTTACTACGTTTTTTTGTATATTTGTAGAGATATTATTCTGAAACCAATCACCTCACCCCACTGGACACCCCTCAAAAGAGCTTCTTTTTACCCCTGAAGTGTTGCTTTTAAATTGTATAACCATAATAACATTAACAAACACTTTTCTTGCTTAGAGATTAAAACTAGTGAAAGAAAACTTAAGTATAATTTTACTAAAATGACAGGCTGGTCACTTATTGTTCTTGTATGTTGTGACAGGTTGGTCATTTTTTACTAAAAGGATCTTCCACTTTCCCCCACTCGAGGCTTTTATCCCAAAGTTGTTTGGCAAAGAGTCGGTCACGGGCAATGCGACTAGGCTTTTTCTCCCGCGTTTTAATGTAGTATTTCCCACTGGTTTGGGACAAATCGGGATCAGTGGCTAAGTAAATCCCCGTTTGCGCCCCCTTTTCCGGACTTAGTAAGAAAGGGCGGGCATATTTGAATACTTGATGGATGAAGCCCGATGACTCCTTGGCAAAATTAGTAGCTACTCCGCCAGGATGGAAACAGTTGACCGTTACGGGGCTTTGCTCTAACCTTCGTGAAAACTCCAGCGTAAACAAGATATTACAAAGCTTGGATAAATTGTAAGCCGTAAAATTGGAGTAGCCCATTTCCATCTGTAAATCCTTACTATCAAAGCTAACAAAGCGATGGGCTTCCGAACTTACATTGACAATGCGGCCCTGTTCCGACTTTTCTAATAAGGGGAAGAGCTCAAGGCTTAGCATGAAGGGAGCCATGTGATTGACGGCAAAGGTACTTTCCATACCATCCTCGGTGACCACTCGATAGGGAAGGCCTATAAAACCCGCATTGTTGATCAATACATCCACGTGCGTGTTTTTGGACCGGACCTTCTCTATTACTCCTCGTACTTCCTTTTGCTTAGACAAATCGGCCAATAGGATTTCTAATTGTCCCTCACCAATTTCATCTAAAATCTCCCGGCGGGCCTGCTCGGCTTTTTCTTCATTCCGGCAAAGCATTAAAATATGGGCCCCGCGACGGGCCAGCTCAAGGCTCATCACTTTGCCTATACCCGAATTGGCCCCGCTGATGAGGCAGACTTTGTCTTTCATGGGTTTATTCATAAGAATCTAGCATTCCTTTACCTCGAATAATCAGGGCATCGAGTCGATACCCCGATACCGAATTCCGGATATATCCCGAATCTCATCTAAAGTTTCCATTAATAATAAGGTATCTTCTGCTCGTCTAAGGGGACTTTCCAAAAGTCCCGCCCGTAAACATCGATGTACTTCTTTCACCTCATACTGGTAGCCCAAGCCCTCGTGGGCAAATTCTGGTTCGTAAAAATCGTTCAAGCGGTACAGCTTCACCCGACTCCGCCCTCCGTAAAAATCAGGACCTAAAACTAGCCGCCCTTCTGTACCACAGATATGGGCTTCGCTAGGACTTAATGCACCCAGCGATGAAAACAGGTTGGCAATAGCACCACGTTTATAGCTAAATGTAATGCCTAATTGTTTGTCTACCCCAGTAGGAGTCAAACTGGCCCGGGCCTCAATACGATGAGGGGCCCCCAAAAAATGCAAAGCCACAAAAACCGGGTAGAGCCCTACGTCCAAAAGTGAACCCCCACCCAGGGCCGGATCAAAAAGCCTAGATTCAGGATGATAAGGAGCCGGAAAACCAAAGTCTGCCAGCACAGCTTGTACCTTACCAATTTTTCCTTCCTTCACCAGTTGATCGGCCAATTGAAAAGAGGGGAGAAAACGGGTCCAAAAAGCTTCCATCACAAAGCATGCATTTTCCCGGGCTTTGGCAAACATCTCTTCTGCTTGAAATGTATTCATGGCAAAGGGCTTTTCCGTCAGGATGGCTTTTCCGTTGTCCAAACCCAAGAGGGTATTTTCCCGATGCAGGCTATGAGGGGTGGCAATATAGAGAGCATCCAAATCAGGATCTTGGGCCAAGGCCTCATAAGAAGGGTAAGCCCGGGGCACTCCCCAGTTTTGCGCGAAGGCATCGGCACTAGCTTGTTTTCGAGAGCCGACCGCCAGCAATTCCGCATCGGGAACTAGCAGGAGGTCGCTAGCAAATTCTCGGGCGATAGCCCCCGTACCCACAATGCCCCAGCGAATTTTTTCAGAATAGGATTTCATTTTTTCGGTTTCGCTTTGGTTTTTGGAATTGCCGAATGTTTTTTAAGTTAAAGAAAATAATTTGAATTCAATATTTATGGCACTTATCAAATCGGTGCGGGGTTTCGAACCGCAAATTGGAAAGGACTGCTACTTAGCCGAAAATGCCACCGTAGTGGGGCAAGTACGCATGGGCGAGCAATGTAGCATTTGGTTTAACGCAGTCGTGCGCGGGGATGTGAGCCCCATCCGCATGGGCGACCGGGTCAATGTCCAAGATGGGGCCGTAATTCACGCGACCTACCAACGTACAGAAACCAATATCGGCAACAATGTTTCCATTGCCCATAATGCTATCGTACACGGATGCACCATCGAAGACAATGTTTTGATTGGTATGGGAGCCATCGTGATGGATGGTGTCCTTGTCAAGAGTGGCTCGATCATCGGGGCCGGAGCCATAGTCTTGCAAAACACCATTATTGAGGCAGGGCAGATTTGGGCAGGCAATCCCGCTAAATTTCTCAAGCCAGTCGGCGAATTTACCAGCAGTGAGATTGAGCGTATCGCCCATGCCTATCCCAAGTATGCTTCTTGGTTTATGGAAAACGCTAAAGACGTAACTTGATCGATGCCCTATATCGAGGAATGACACGTTAGGGGCATCCCCGCTCGACAAGATCTGGGCAAAATGGAAAAACCTGCCCGGCGGGTCGGGCTGTCGCGCTACGCGTGGAGCCTCCTCGCCTTGTTCCGCTTCGCTGCTCAAGGCTGCGGGGTCTCCCCCCTTCGGGCTTCCATCCCTATGCCTCTCGAAAAGAGAGAGAAGCGTCCGTCGCCGTATTTTTGGTTCAGATGAAACGCTACCTTTATCTCATCTTATATTTGCTAGGGAAAATTACGGGCTCGATGCTCCGAGGCTCCTTTTATACAGGACAAAAAAAAGCCGGACCGAAATCCAGCTTTTTAAAATGGGAAATAGATATTTTATGCCGTTTTGAACTCTTCCTTGCCCACTTTGGAAGAAGAAGCCTCAATCATCCACAAGGTTTTATCCAGGCCGCGGGTAATTTCGGTAAATAAATCGGCGCTTGCTTCATCGCCTAAGTCTGAACTAGCCGAAATCGAAGCCCGGGTGTGCTTAGCAAAAAGAGCGACAGCCGAAGCAATCGCCTCGATGTGTCCTTCTTGATGCACCAAATCCAAGGGATATTCGGCTAAGCGGCTGTTGGCGGCCGAAACGCGGACCGTTCCGTGGGCTTGTCCCCCTAGTGAAACCAAACGCTCGGCAATCATGTCGGTATATTCACGCACTTCGTCGTATAGCTCATCAAATAATTCGTGCAGTTCTTTAAAGCTGGGCCCTTTGACATTCCAGTGAGCCTGCTTAGCCTGGTAGATCAGGTCAATGCCATCGGCCAGATGAGCCTGCAACCTAGTAATCATGGATTGACGCGTAGTTTCGCTTAAATCGTTTTTAGTAGCATGCATTCGAGTAGCTATTAAAATTAAAAAATTAGAATTTCTAAAATTTGAAGGTATCTTGTACACCTTATACTATAGACAATCAAAAGCTCAGAGTAGTTTGCCAAGCTCCTCCTTGTATTGAGGGGAGCAATGATGTAATAAGTCTTATAAATACACCAGAAGACCTTGACCTGAGGCTTCCTTTGGAAAAAATTGCTCGTGATATCCAGGAATTGTGGACAAGCCCCCTTGTTTTAAAAGGATTAATCAAATCTATGAAAAAATATACCCTTCTCTGCCTCGCCTTGGGGCTTTTTATTCCTTCTCTTTTTGCTCAAAAACAAGTGATACAAGGTTATGTCCTCGATCCAACAAGTGGTTTGCCATTGGAGGGGGTTTGGGTGCATCCGCGAGGAAGCTCAGTGGGGAGTGTTACCAACTCAAGAGGCTTTTATGCTGTTGAGGGAGATGTAGGGACTTGGATTGACATGGAGTATGCTGGTTTTGAGATGATTAGTTTCCAAATAGAGGCCCTTTCAGATAATGCATTAGAATGGAGTTCGCCACTAAAAGAAATTAAACCTAGTCAATCCTCCCGCGAATTTCAAAACGTCTACGAAGGAAATCGTTACCCCAACTCGAAGCAAGCCGATATTTCCCAAAAACGCATGATGCATTATGCTTTCAATAATGTAGAAAAACCCCGATGGTATGGCCACTACCGCAGCCGTTGGGCACTCGACAAAATAAATCGTTTGCCCGAATTACAAAATGACTACGCTTCGGGACGCCCTTCCTTTGGCTCATTGACTTATTTTGGCCCTGAAGACCTGGAAACGTTTAGTTGGGGCCCCCCCTTAGCTAGCCTGGAGTTTGATGGTAACCCTACCGATTTTGATGCCTCTGGCCGCTTGGTGGGCCAAGGTCAAGGAAATGGAGTCCCCGCCCGGGCCTACGATGCAAAGTCTTTTTTCCGATTGGGCGGACTGGTAGAAAATACCCTGCAATTGTTTCGTATGGGAAGAAGAGAAACGTTTAGTGGCATTAGCCTGCACCAGGCCTGGCTTCCTAAAATTATACCGGGCAGTGAGGAGCACCGATTACAAGTAGGGGGTTTTTGGCAGGCAAAAACCCGTAAAAACCTGGATGTCAGGCTGCAAGCCTCCTATCAAAAGCACAGGAGTGACCTTCCCCAAAAAGGAGCCAATTGGACGAGCATCATCGGGGAGGTGTACCGGAGCCCGGCAACTTTTGATATTGCCAATGGCCTGGACCCTAAGGATGCCCGAGAAAATGAAAGCGCTTGGCGGCTTCCGGATGGCCGATTTCGGAGCTATGCCCCCGAGGTAGCCGATAATCCTTATGCATTGATCAACACCATGCCTGATTTTCAGGAGTTTGAAGCCCTTGAAAGTAGACTAAGTTTCTCTTATCGCTGGAAAAATGTATGGTTGAATCATCATCTCGAAGGCAGTTTTAGCAAGAGAAATGATCGTTTTGGTTTAGTACCCGAGTCGGAAGGAAGTTTTGAGGGCCGGCTTACCGAAAGGAATAATACACGCCGCTTGATTAAATGGTCTAATCGTATTATCCAGTGGCATCGGGTAAGCAAAGGGCGCATGTCAAGCGAGTACGGGTATTCCTTGGCGTTTGAAGATAATTATCTAGACCGCTGGGATGGCTCAGGCTTTCCGCTCAACGCAGGTTTATCTCGAGCTCAAGCCATCTCCAACCAAGAAGCCTTTATTGGAAGAGTAGACCGTTGGGTTCATCGGTATTACTATGCCTGGGAATGGACAATCCCCGCCCAAGGGTTTAGGGCCCTGCTGCGGCCAGAGGGTTATTTCACCCCAAGCCTGGATAAAGCAAGTAGAGGGTTTGGACTGGGCAAATCCGAGATTTCCTGGGATTTGGCCCGTATTTCTAAGGGCTTAGGGAGGGTGCGGAAGTTTGAGTTGAGCACGAGTTATTCCCGAGGTCTTAGGCAAGCCCCTTTACTCTACGATCGTTGGGGCTACAACACTCAATTTGTTGGGGTTAATAACTATTCCTCTTACTTTGAAGACCGGGAGATTTTTTTCAACCCTAACGTAGCTCCCGAACGGGTACGTCTTTGGGATTTTAATATTTGGCTCGGTTTAGGAAAAAAGGACCTGCAAATTGATCTGAAAGCAGGATATTATCAGCAGACGATAAAGGATCTACTCGAGGTAGTCCAACAATTTTTTTTATTTAGCCCCATTGACAACATCGGGACATTACAAACCAAAGGGGGAGAGCTCGCGCTTGCTATACAGTCTGATAAATTTAGAAGTGCTATCACCTGGAGTATTTATCGGCCAGTAGTGCGCGACATCGGGATTGAAAAACAAGGCTTAATTAACCTAGGTGGATTTAGCGATGTCCTGGCCGTGGCTAGAAATGAAGAAGTGTACGGAGCGCTTGTAGGATCGGTGTATGCCATGGACAATAGCGGAGAAAACCAGATTATCGATGATCAAGGCTTTCCGGTATCCAGTTTTAATGCGGAGGTGATTGGTAATCCACATCCCGATTGGACACTTTTTTTATCTAATTCACTACATCTGCGTGCGTTTAGGATTCAGTTAGACTTAGAGTATAAACACGGAGGTGATGTTTGGAACGGTACGCAGGCTGTGTTAAACTTTGTAGGACGCTCCCAACTTACAGCAGATCAGCGGAATATTCAAGACTTTGTTTTCCCAGGAATTGATTTTGACGGATTGCCCAATCAAACCCCCGTTGATTTTGCCGATCCCAATCAAAATGTCTTCAGCAATCGTTGGACACGTTACGGATGGGCTGGAGTAGGAGAAGAAAATATTCAAGATGCCTCTTGGTTGAGAATCAAACAGATCAGCATAGGGTATCAACTCAAGGAGGTATTGGGAGAAGGCAGCTTCGATTTACAAGTCAGAATGTTTGCCGAAAACATTTTGCTATGGACTGCTTACGAAGGCATTGACCCCCTAAATAGGCTTTTAGGCTATGACAGTGGCCTGGGGATGGATTTATTTAATACCCCAGCCACTACCCGGTTTGGGTTTGAATTGGATTTTAGTTTTTGATAAAACCTGGACCTAAGATTAAATGGGAGTACTTTATCCCAGAAAAAAACGTTCCTAGGGGCTTCCCCGCGCTAAAAACGGGGCTAATTAAAAATAAAAATGTGCCGGCGCGGGTCGGGCTGTCACTACTCGCCGGCCAACGCACTTCCAGCGGCGGGCTCAAACAGGCCGTTCCATCCCTAAGCCATTAGAAACCAATGGTTTATCATGTAATTAAATCCAAATCTATATTCAATTAAAGAAACCTTAGAAATTGTTCGTGTTTGGGTTTTGTCGGCAAAAAAGGGTTCTTTGTCGCCCCAGGGGATCACCGTTAAGTAGTTTCTTAAAGTCCTGGGATCTCTAAGATTAAATTGGCATCAGGACATATATCAAGCCAGTAATCCCGCTCCTTATTGGGAGCAACCCCTATGAAATCGCCTTGCCTACCCAGCATATCACGCATTACTTGAAAATGCAGATGTGGGGCCCAATGACCGTTTACTTCTACATCTCCAATAGCTCCCAATGCTTCGCCTTTTTGGATACGCATACCAACAGATTTACCTTCTAAACTTTCCCGGCTAAGGTGACCATAGAGCGTATAAAATCTTTGGGTTTCTAGCTCGTGTTCTAGAATCAGGGTAGGGCCATAGTCTCCAAAATGGGCATTGTCTTGAAAACTGTGCAGTCGGGCTTCCCAAGGACAGTAGAGTGTCGTCTTGGCCGGCATCCAGATATCGATGCCCAGATGGATGGAACGGGAACCTCCTTCCAGGTCAAAAACGGCACTTTTTTGATAGACACTACGCTCCTCGTTGTAGCCACCCGCTCCCGCTACGGCCCCAGCTTTCTCAATTAGATCAAAAATATAGGAGCTCATCAGGCGAACATCGCTCAGGTCAAAATCTTTTAGATCGGGATTCTTGCTGGTAAAATCCATTATTAAAACTTTTTCCTTACGCAAATCGGGGGGAACTACCGAAGCAAACGCTCCGCTCTGGGCTTTTAAGCTGTGTACTAGTTGCTCATGAGAAGGGCTCATAATCCATATATAGTAAGAAGGTTAATTAATGGGTATTCGCTATGTTTTTCAAATTTACTCCAGATAATTTCTTTATGGCTTAGGGATGGAGCGGCCTGTTTGAGCCCGCCGCTGGTTTTGGCGAGGGCCGGCGAGTAGCGACAGCCCGACCCGCGCGCACAGAATTTTCATTTTGTGAAAATAGTCCATTGCGCGGGGAAGCCCCTACTTGTTTTATTTAAAAATTGGGAAAAACAATCAAAAACAAGTCTACGCCTTGAGAGATTTAGCTTCCTCGAGAGCCGTTTTATACGTTTTAAGGCATCGTTCTCGAGCAAATTTATGATCTACCAGGGGTTGCGGATAATCGAGTTGGTTCAACTCAGGTATCCATTGTTTGATGTACTGCAAGTCTTTATCAAACTTTTTGATCTGGGTGGTCGGGTTAAAAATTCTGAAATAGGGAGCGGCATCTGTACCGGAGCCGGCCGCCCACTGCCAGCCCCCATTATTGGAAGAAAGCTCAAAGTCGAGTAATTTTTTAGCAAAGTAGGCCTCTCCCCAGCGCCAATCGATGAGCAAATGCTTCGTGAGAAAGCTGGCCGTAATCATGCGTACCCGGTTGTGCATAAAACCCGTATGATTTAACTCCCGCATACCAGCATCTACGATGGGATAACCCGTACGCCCCTCACACCATGCCTGGAATTCTTCCTCATGGTTTCGCCAAGGGATATGGTCATATTCCTTACGAAAAGAGCGATGGGCGACGTGCGGAAAATTAGCCAGGATCATCATATAAAAATCTCGCCAGATCAATTCTGTTTCCCAAGTAAAACTGTGCTCGCGGGCTTTTTGTACCATTTCCCGGATGCTCACCGTTCCAAAACGAAGATGAACGCTGAGGCGGCTAGTTCCTCGTATAGCCGGAAAGTCCCTTTGCTTATCGTAGTTAGTTAAGAGGTCTTCTTGCACGGTATGCTGGGGGAAGTCCTCCCCCGTGGCTTGGAAGCCCATTTCTTCAAGCGAAATCAAGCCCTGTGAGCTTTCAGGCTTCAGTGTGTTTTGCCATAAGGTATCACTAATTTTTACAGGTTCTTGGGCTGGCCCAAACTTGGTACGCCAAGCCTTGCTGTAAGGGGTAAAAACGGTATAAACACTATCGCTTTTAGAAAGAACTTCTTTTTCCTCAAAAATGCATTGATCTTTAAAGGTATGGAAGGCGATTCCTTGCTCATTTAAAAGATCTCGGAGGGTTTGGTCCCGTTCTCGCGCGTAGGGCTCATAATCATGGTTGGTAAATACGGCTTTGATGGGATGGTTTGAAATCAGCTCTTGGAAAATTTCCTGTGGCTTACCGTAAAAAACCCATAAATCACTATCCCGGGCCCGTAATTGAGCTTTTAGCCCAGAAATAACGCCGTGAATAAACTCCACTCGCCGATCTTGTTTATCTTCCAGCTTGTCCAGAATATTTCGGTCAAATATAAAAATAGGCAGTATGGCGTGCTCACTTTGTAAAGCCTGGAGTAAGCCCACATTGTCGTGTAAGCGCAAGTCTCGGCGAAACCAAAAAATATGTAGAGCTTGATTCATTCTTAAGAGCAAAATTTGGATATCTAACAATAGTATCCTATAAACTCAGCTCCTTGCATTTAGTTTCTCAATGGGGCTTGAACCTGCTTCTAATCGATTAAAAATGTGATTTTAATTTTTCTAATAAAAACTCAGGGCAGCGGATCAGTTTTTGGCGGGCTTGTTCAAAAAATACGAGGGTAGTAGATCCGGTATTGAGTAAAGTACCCGATTCGTTATGGATTTTATACTCAAACTCGATGCGGACGGAGGGTACGGTAGGGATACTGACTTCTAAGCGTATCAAATCATCATATAGGGCGGGTTGGATAAAGCGGGTTTTCATTTCATATACGGGCATCATGATACCTTGATCTTCCAAGGCCCGGTACGGAACCCCCAGGTGACGAAAAGCTTCTACCCGGGCCACTTCATAATAGGTGGCATAATTGCCGTAATAGACATATCCCATTTGGTCGGTTTCGGCGTAGCGTACCCGGGTGTGGGTTTGGTGTGTAAACATAGGGCTTGAAAATTTGGCAAAAAAAAGTGCTTAAGAAGGCTAAATTAGGTTGGACTTCTGTCGAATTGTCTGAGTTTGGTTTAGAATGAAAATCAGCCTTTCAAAATTATAATTAATTATTTAGATTCGGGGCAGCATATGTGCAGAAATCAGGAATACATCTGCTTGCTTTTTTTCATCCTCCTAAACTAATTCAGCGAATTTATGAACCTACATGAATATCAATCGAAGGAGATCCTCAAAAGTTACGGGGTCCGTATCCAAGAAGGTGAGGTAGCCGATACTCCCGAAGCTGCCCTGGAAGCCGCCAAAAAAGTAAATGCCGAGACTGGGTCGGAATGGTTTGTCGTGAAAGCTCAAATCCACGCCGGAGGGCGCGGTAAGGGGGGCGGGGTAAAATTGGCCAAAAGCTATGATGATGTGAAGAGCCTCTCGGAGCAAATCATCGGCATGCAATTGGTAACGCCTCAAACCGGCCCCGAAGGGAAAAAGGTTCATCAAGTATTGATCGCGCAGGATGTTTACTACCCTGGGGAGAGCGAGCCTAAAGAATACTATGTAAGTATCCTGCTAGACCGGGCTACCAGCCGCAATGTTGTCGTGGTCAGTACCGAAGGAGGAATGGATATCGAAGAGGTAGCCGAAAATACCCCAGAAAAAATCATCAAAGAATTTATTGACCCCCGGGTTGGATTTACCGACTTTCAGGCGCGCAAGCTTGCCTTTGCCCTGGAGTTGAGCGGCCAGGCTTTTAAAGAAATGGTGAAGTTCTTAAAAGCTTTGTATCAGGCGTATATCGGGATAGACGCGGCTTTATTTGAAGTAAATCCCGCGCTAAAAACTTCAGATAATAAGATTTTGGCCGTAGATGCCAAAGTAGACTTAGACGATAATGCCTTGTATCGCCATAAAGATTTGGCGGAGCTTCGGGATGTACGGGAAGAAGAGCCTTTGGAAGTGGAAGCTAAAGAGTCTCACCTAAACTACGTAAAACTGGACGGAAATGTAGGTTGTATGGTAAATGGGGCCGGTTTGGCCATGGCTACCATGGATATTATCAAGCTATCAGGCGGAGAGCCCGCCAACTTCTTGGATGTAGGAGGAGGGGCCAATGCCCAAACGGTAGAAGCAGGCTTCCGTATCATTCTAAAAGATCCGAACGTGAAAGCCATTTTGATCAATATTTTTGGAGGGATTGTTCGTGGCGACCGGGTGGCCAATGGAGTCGTGGAAGCTTACAAAAATATTGGTAGTATCCAAGTGCCAATCATTGTGCGCTTGCAAGGAACCAATGCCGAAGAAGGAGCTAAAATTATTGAAGAGTCAGGACTTGAAGTTACTTCGGCCATCTTACTCAAAGATGCAGCCGCCCGGGTAAAAGAAGCTTTGGGCCAATAAAAAATTTTAGGCAACAATAAGAAAGGGAATCGTGCATAACGATTCCCTTTTTTGGTGATGGGGCAACTTATGCCTGGCCTCTTAGCCAGAGAAAGGCTCTCTGTTTTTCGAGGGGACCTAGTTTTTCACTTGCTCACTTTCCAATACCTCTTCCAGTTCGCTGATATCTATCTGATCCAGGTTTTCTTCTTCGGCTTTAAAAGTTACCGGTACGGCAAACCGATCTAAACGAAAATACTCGTAGGGGCTTAGGTCATCATTGTTGATTTCTTCTAATTTACATCCTAGTATCCCCCCTTGGGCATTGAGTTTGTCAATTTGGACAATATGGTAGGTACTCCCTTCTTTGATCCACCGACTGGAAGGAACTTCATTGGGGCGGTGCTTATCATTAATACATATCACTTCGATGCGCATACTAAATTTTTGAGGTTAAAAAATTAAATGTGATCCGGATAAGCATGGAGCTTATCCGGTATTAAGAAGTGAAAGTGATAGTATACTATATAACTCCAGAATGGGCTATTCGTTTTGATTATTTTTGAAACGCTCAAAGCGAGAGTCTTTATCATCCTTGCTACGGGGGTAGGCATTATTGCTCGTGTCAATGTCGGCCAATTCTTCCTTAGGGTCCAGGTCAAAGGAGATTACTTCTTTGTCGGTTAAAATCACCTTATGAATGCTTTCTGGGCTTTTTCGCCAGATTTCTGCCGGGAAGCGGCGCATTTCTTTGGATCCATCTACATACGTTAATTGCACAATTACCGGCATTACTAAGCCACCCGGATTACTAAGGGAAAGCTCATAGTAAAACTTATCAGCACTGAGATTATTTTTTTCTGTCTCACTCAGTTGGAAGCCATTTTGCTCAATGAGCTTAATGAGCTCCTCAGCAGAAGGGTACTCAAAGTTAATCTTGGTAAAAGCGGCACTTTCGGCACTACGGGCACTACCGGGGATTTGGAACAAGCGAACCGAATCGATGGCTTGATCGCAGGCCTCGGTTGTATAAAACCAGCCTCTCCAAAACCAATCCAAATCGAAGGCACTGGCATCTTCCATGGTGCGGAAAAAATCGGCTGGCTTGGGATGCTTGAACATCCATTTTTGAGAATATTGCTTGAAGGCAAAATCAAACAACTCAGGCCCCATAACCGTCTCGCGCAAGATATTCAAAGCGGTAGCGGGTTTTCCGTAGGCATTGTTACCAAATTGTTGGATTTGCTCCGAATTGGTCATAATCGGCACCAAATATCGAGGGTCGGAGCGCATATAACGAACAATGTTTTTGGCGGGACCGCGGCGAGAAGGATAGGCTTTACTCGGCGGGTAATCGGCTTGCGCCCACGCTTTTTTAGGAATCTCCTGCTCGGTAAGGTATTGTAAAAAGGAGTTGAGCCCTTCGTCCATCCAAGTCCACTGTCTCTCGTCGGAGTTTACAATCATCGGGAAGTAGTTATGCCCTACTTCGTGAATGATCACCGAAATCATTGCCCGGCGCGTACGCTCAATATTGCTCCCATCAGGATTAGGACGCCCCCCGTTGAAGCAAATCATGGGGTATTCCATCCCAAAAATGGGGCCGTGCACCGAATAGGCCACTGGGTAAGGATAATCAAAAGTGTATTTGGAATAAGTCTCCAAGGTTTGAGCAACTACGCGGGTAGAATATTTGCCCCAAGTTGGGTTCCCTTCTTTGGGATAGAGGGACATAGCCATCACGGTCTTGCCGTTCATATCGACCCCTTGGGCATCCCAGATGAATTTTCGGGAGCTGGCAAAAGCAAAATCCCGAACATTTTCGGCTTTGTATTTCCAGGTTTTTGTGCCGGAGGCTTTTTCTTTTTCATTGGCCAGCGCTTCCTCGGGGCTTACGATAAATACGGGACTATCACTTTTTTCAGCTTTAGACAGTCGCTGTCTTTGTTCTGAACTGAGTACTTCGTTGGGGTTTTGTAGCACGCCCGTTGCGCCTACCACGTGATCTTCGGGGACGGTGATTTCCACTTCGTAGTCACCAAAAGTGAGAGCAAACTCCCCACTTCCTAAAAACTGCTTGTTTTGCCAGCCATTGTAGTCATCATAAACGGCCATGCGCGGGAACCACTGAGCGATTTCGTATAAGTAATTATTGTTTTCTTCAAAATACTCATATCCACCCCGCGAACCCATCTTATCTGCATCACGGATTTTATTTTTCCAATCTAAGGAAAAAGTAAACGTGCCACCATTGGCTTTTAAGGGCTGTGGCAAATCAATGCGAAGCATGGTTTTATGCAGGGTAAACTCAAGAGCTTTGCCTTGAGCATCCCGAATGTTTCCTAATTCGTAACCATTTTCAGAACCAATCCCAAAAATCCAGCTGACAAACTGGTAGCTCATACGGTTCTGCAAACTAAACGTCTCCGCTTTATAGGAATCGGACTCCTTACTATATCGGTTCTGGTCTAATTGGAGCCAGATATAATTTAAATTTTGGGGAGAGTTATTATAGTAAGTAATGGTTTCGGTCCCCTCCATGGTTTGATTATCATCGTTGAGGGTGACTTTGATTTTGTAATCCGCTTTTTGTTGCCAATAGGCGGGGCCGGGTGATCCATCGCCGGTACGGTAGGTGTTAGGAGTGGGCAGCAACTCATCCAACTGTTCAAATTTTGAACTGGTATATGGAGGTTTTGGGGTTTGGGCTCCCACATTGTATGAATAAATAAATAAAAACAGCAGAATAATTCGTTTCATGATAGTAATTTCACTTGTGTACTAACTCAAAAAAGTATTTCATCAGTACCCTTAGAAGAATCCTAAACCAGCTAGTTAAAGGATAAATTAAGAGACAAATACAAATTTAAAAGTTTTACACCGAATATGCCAAGGAAGCCTATGCTTTTAGCAAGTCAGTATACTCCATTTTGGGAGTTTAAGCAGAAAAACTCCAAACAAGCCAGTCCCGCTTACTCAATACTTGGGTATAAAAAGTTTTTACTTGGAGTAAGTTTGTTTTTTTTGATTCAGATCTCAGCCCAAGCTCAAGAACTCATCCCCTATCGTTCTGGGGATTTATGGGGCTACTGTGATCGGCAAAAAAACCTCTTGATTCCGTGCCAATTTGAGGATGCCCAGTTTTTTATTGGCGACCTGGCCAAAGTCAAACAAAACGGGCAATGGGGACTCATGGATTTGAAAGGGGATATATTTCTCCCCTGCGAGTTTGACCTGGTATACAGTGATAGCAAAAAAGGTCGGGTAGTTGTTGCCTTGGGGGTAGACTCCACTGGCCAAGGCGGCAAATGGGGATACCTGCCCCGGTACCGGGGGAAACTCCCGGAAATGCAATACGACCTGATCCGGGAGTGTAATATCCCGTATTCCTTGGGGGTCAATCAGGGAGGTAAATGGGGGATGATCAACCGAAGTGGAAAAGTAAAAATCCCAATTCGCTATGAGGTCGAGCGGGTAGAAGACCATCAATTTGAAAACGAGACTTTGCTGGAGTCTTCCCTCACGACGCGTTTCTTGCCAATACCTTCTTCTACCTATCTCAAGCTAAATTTTGAGGAGGGGAAGGCCCGGGTGCGTTACCAGAATAAGTGGGGCTATATTAATACCTTCGGCAACCCTATTATTCCTATTGAGTATGAATTTATCGGTACTTTCAAAGATGACCTGGCCTGTGTGGTACTAAAAACCGCCAAGGGTTATAAAACCGGCTTCATTAATCAAGAAAATGTATTTGTCATTCCCCCATCTTATGATTTTGCTAGCCCGGAATATAAGTTTCTCCAATTTGAAGAAGGACTGGTGCAAGTCTCTCGAGATGGCAAATGGGGTTACATTGATAAACGAAATAAAATTGTTATTCCTTTTCGATATGGAGTGGCCAAAGCCTTCAATGAGGGGGTAGCAGCCGTCAGTTTTGAAAGCTCCTATTTAAATCCCAGTTGGCTGTTTATCAACCGCAAAGGGGATGAGCTATTCCGGCTCAAGGAAGGGCAAGAGTTGATCGACTTTTTTTATAAAGAAGGCTTTATTCGGATCAAGGAAGAGGGTAGGCAAAATTGGCTCGATCCACACGGCAAAAAGCTACGGGAAGAGGGCTATGCAGAGGTTGGAAGGTTTAGAAATGGGTCCGCTTACTTTATCCAAAAAACCGATTCGGGCAGCTTTATGGGCTTTATCAACCGGCAAGGGGAAGAAAGTATACGTCCTCTCTACGCCCCTCCGGCCCGTCCGGGAAAGATTTATCAGGTCGAGAACCTGTTTTTAGTAAAAAAGGGTAATTATTGGGGCTTGATAGATCATAAGGAGAGAGTCCTGCTGTCGTTTGTTTATGAGGATATTGTCCTTCCCACGACCCAGAATGAGGAAGACCTGTGGCCTTATAATTTGATAGCCGTAAAAAAAGAGGGGAAATGGGGCTATATTAGTCCTCGCGAGAAGCCCGTAATTCCTTTTCGTTATGAGCAGGTCAGCCCATTTCGGGGCGGGTTTGCCCGAGTGAAGTTTCAGGGCCGTTGGGGCTATATTGATACGCGGGGCACCGAATTTTTTGATTAAAAAACGGTTTTCATCTAATTGCTTTGGGCGGCAGAGTGCCATTTTACCACGGAAGTCCACCTCCTGTATTTCCTTCTTAGCCAGGCTTTTAGCCGACAAAAATAATCGTAAACGGGTTATAAGACATAAGCTTTGGGGCTTCCCCGCGCCAAGAACATCGGGGCAAATAAGCCTATGGGGTTTCGGCGCGGGTCGGGCTGTCACTACTCGCTGCCTTTCCCCCCGGGCCCTTACGAGCTCAAACATGCCGTTCCATCCCTAAGCTGAAGAAGGGGGGAAGCGCGTAGGGAAGTGACATGGAAAGAGGATTCGGCGGCCAGGGTATTTTCCCAATTGGCTTAGGGATAGAGCCATTTGTTTGAGCCCGCCGCTGGTATGCGCGTGGGCCGGCGAGTGGCGAAAGCCCGGCCCGCGCGGCCGCATACGGGCATATTAGCCCTTATTTGTATAGCGCGGGCAAGCCCCAAAATTTCTTTGCGGGATCATAATAGGCCTTATGAGACGGCAGGGACCATCTCATCAGAGATCAACTTGCCTCCTTTTAAACGGATGATGCGTTGGGTTTTTCGGGCCAGTTCCATATCGTGGGTAACCACAACCAGGGTAGTGCCCAGTTCCCGATTGAGGGAAAACAAGAGGTTTTCAACTTTTTCGCTGGTCTCTTCATCCAAATTACCGGTAGGTTCGTCGGCAAATAGGATTTTGGGTTCATTCGAGAATGCCCGGGCCAGGGCTACCCGCTGCTGCTCACCCCCAGAAAGCTGGGTAGGATAGTGGTGAAAGCGTTCCCCAAGGCCTACTTTATCGAGTAAATCCTGGGAGCGGGGCCGGATGTTTTTTTCGCCTCGGAGTTCGAGGGGAACCATCACATTTTCCAAGGCAGTTAAGGTGGGGATCAACTGGAAATTTTGGAAAATGAAACCTACGTACTGGTTGCGTACTTTGGCCCTTTCATCTTCGTTGAGGGTGTCGAGGGTGACGCCATTCAACAAAACACTTCCTTCGGAGGCTCGGTCTAGCCCGGCACATAGGCCTAGCAAGGTAGTTTTTCCACTCCCGGAGGGGCCAACAATGGCAAACGTTGCTCCGGTTTCTACCGAAAAATTGATTTGATCCAGGACGGTAAGTTTTTGGTCCCCACTGGGGAAGGATTTACTGAGATTTTTTACTTCTAAAATAGCAGACATAATAAAAAAAGAAGATAGTATACTGAACCCACCTCCTCATAACACGGCGGGGCATCT
The DNA here is from genome assembly GCA_963922455.1 of uncultured Microscillaceae bacterium. Lineage (GTDB taxonomy): Bacteria > Bacteroidota > Bacteroidia > Cytophagales > Microscillaceae > CAWUIO01. The sequence continues at coordinate 19,383 of CAWUIO010000005.1, read as the reverse complement.
AAGAGTTTGCCATCTTTTCTAAGACTTTGCGTACGCTTCCATACTCGAGAAGGTATTTACGGGCGGTTTCGGCATCGAGCTTAAGCTCTTCCATAAGCATACGGGTACCCCGCTCAAGCAGTTTTTGGTTGCTGAGTTGCATGTCTACCATTTTATTTCCTTTCACCCGTCCCAAACGGATCATCACGGAGGTCGTAATCATATTGAGTACCAATTTTTGGGCGGTTCCGCTTTTCATACGGGTGCTGCCACTGACAAATTCGGGCCCCACCAGGATTTCCAGGGGATGTTCTACCAGTTGAGCGAGGGCCGAACCGGAATTGCAGGTAATCCCTGCGGTGAGGATTCCTTCTTGGCGCGCGGTTTCTACCCCACCTAAGACGTAAGGTGTCCGGCCCGAAGCGGCAATTCCTATCAAAACATCTTGTGAATCAATGTGATAGGCTTTTAAGTCTTTCCAGGCTTGTTGGCGGTCGTCTTCGGCAAATTCGACGGCTTTGCGGATGGCCGAATCACCTCCGGCAATGAGTCCGATCACCCAATCATCGGGTACGCCAAAAGTAGGAGGGCATTCTGAGGCATCTACTATGCCCAAACGGCCACTGGTACCGGCCCCTATATAAAATAAGCGGCCTCCTTTTTCCATGCGTGGTACGATTTCCTCTACTAGTTTTTCTAGGGCGGGGATTACTTGGGCCACAGCGGCCGGCACTTTATGGTCTTCGCGGTTTATATTCTCGAGGAGCTCACGCGTAGACATGTGTTCTAAATGCTCGTAAAGTGAGGCAGATTCGGTGCTGGAAGGCATAGCAAATAATTTAAATAAGAGAAAGCTTTAAGACTTGCTTGAATTTAATCTTTTTTGATGATAGCTTACCAAGTTTTCTACGGGACTTTGCACGATATTGCCCAAGGGAGAAACCCAGGCTTGGGCCACTTCCTGCAAGAAGGCTTGAAAGTGGTAGGCAATAGAGCCAGTAAAATGAACCGGAAGCTGACCAAAACCGGGCATTTTTTGCGCGTAATGGGCAAAAAAACGGTCAAAGTTTTTTCGGATCAGCTTCTGACAGAAAGCATGCCCTTGATGATCTTTGACAAATGGGGCAAAGCTGGCCATAAAGCGGTTGGGATAGGCTTGGTGATAAATTTGGGCCATAATCTGGTCGCGGTCTAGGCTATACCGTTTTTGAAATGCTTGATGAAGTTCCTCCGGGAGGTCTTTCAAAATATAGGCTCTTAGTAGGAGACGGCCAAGGTGGGCCCCACTCCCCTCGTCTCCTAGAATAAATCCCATATTTATATTGGGGCTATCGATGGTTTGGCCATTGTAGTACGCAATGTTGGAGCCTGTCCCTAAAATGCCGATTAATCCGGGCTCATCCCCGCTCAGCCCTCGCGCGGCGCCCATGAGGTCATGGTAGATTTCGGACGAAGCGGCGGGAAATATTCTTTGAAAGACCTGCTCCATCCTTCGATAATTTTCGGGAATGGAGCAACCCGTTCCGTAATAGACCACGTGTTGTACCGAGGGAATTATGGCTTCGTCAAAAGCACCACGCAGAATCTCAAAAATGCTGTCGGGGCTTTGCAAGAATGGGTTTATTCCGGGAGTCTCAGGCAAGGCTTGGGCAGTCCCATCCTCGAGAAGGTACCACTGGGTTTTGGTCGATCCGCTTTCGGCTAATACTATCATATTTCATTCGCTTGGACAGAACATTGATCGCCCGTGAATAATTTGCTAAATTAGAAACACAAAAATGACAAGATTTTAAGAAAATTGCTCCGATTGCTTCGGAATTTATACCGGTATGCTAAATAGTAAATATTTTCCTTTGGGCCTTACATCCTATGCTGGAGTACGCCACCTTGGCCGAACAGATTTTGCCGCCGGACTTTCGGTTGCCCTGGTGGTGTTTCCTTTGAGTTTCTGTGCGGCCTTGGCTAGCGGTTTTCCTCCCTCGTCCGGTTTGATTGCCTCTTTTGTGGGGGTATGGATTCTGAGTATTTTTAGCAGCTCGCCTTTGAGTGTGAAAGCCCCAGGAATTGACTTAAGTGCGGTTGTATTAATTGCCCTTTCGGTTATGAGCCCCTACCCCAAGACGGGTATCCAGTATACCTTGGCTACTTTGGTTTTGGCGGGAGCATTCTTGATACTGTTTGGTCTTTTAAAATTGGGTAAATGGCACAGCCTCATCCCAGACGCATTATTATACGGCTTAAGTACGGCCATTGGCATCATGGTTATTACCCGGATGATGTATTATTTACTTGGCTTATACCCCGGCTATGCCTATTTTACCAACTTGATCGTTGATTTCCCCTTTCTTTTGGGAGATATTCGGGCCAAAGATGTCTTTCTGGGCCTGGCTAGTTTATTTATTTTGATGCTGCCCGACATTTTGGGGAGCGGAACCCGACAAAACCTGCCAGCGGTATTTATTGTCTTCCTTTTAGGCATGTTTTACGGCTATTATGAATCCCGTTTTGGCCTGCAACCTCTTGTACCCATGCTTGGCCCACTTATGGAGAAGGGTAGTTTTTTTATCCGGCCAGACTTTTCCATTTTGTTTTCTTGGCAGTCGATCGAGTTTGCTTTTCTGATTGCTTTTGTGATTATGTCGGAGAGTCTGGTGAATAACCGCTCCTTGGAAAGCTTGGATATTTTCAGAAGAAGTACGGAGCCCAACCGGGAGTTGATTTTAATTGGCTTTGGGACAAGCTTGAGTGCCTTATTAGGAGGATTGCCCCTGCTGGTAAATATGGTGAGTAGTACAGTGAGTGTCAACTATGGGGCTAAAACGAGATGGTCAGGCATTGTCTTGGCCATAAGCTTTACCCTTATATTTTTGATTTTATCCCCATTGATTTCCTATATTCCCCTGAGCTGCTTGGCCGCTTTGATGATTTATCTTACCTATCGCCTCAACTCTTTCAAGCTCATTCGTGGCATTTACGAAATTGGCTATGATCAATTGATCGTGTATCTATCAACCATAATTTTCACCTTGGTTTTTGGCGTAGCCTACGGGATTATCGGAGGAATTGTAAGTAATTTTTTAGTGTATTATTTTCTAGGGAGCCCATTGAAGTACATGTTTTGGGCACCCATAGAACAAAGCTCCCGGGGAAAAAATAAAGTTAAACTATCGATGAAGGGAGCGGCTCTGGCTTCCAATTTCTGGGTGATTCAAAACCAGATGAACCGTATTGAAGAGCACCAAAGGCTAATCATAGATCTCTCAGACACCTACTTGGTAGATCATAGTTTTTTAGAACTGATATATAGTTATGCCCATTTTCAGAAACGGAATGATGGCAAAATGGAATTACAAGGCTTAAAAAACCATCAGCCTATTTCACGCCACCCCTTGGCAAGTATCAAAAAGTCTCGTAAACAGTTGGCTAGTCAAAGCAAAATGGGGCGCTTATTGAATGAGAGGCAGATTGATATCCAAGCCCTGGCATCTATCAATAATGTCCGCTTAGAACCCAACCTGAGCTATGATGGAATTGTACTACAGGGCTTTGCCTTTGCTTTTGGGTATGAGATCCGATATCGGGAAAACAAGTTCATGAAATTTTATGATGGAAATACCTTTGAGTTTTCGGATGTGTTTTTATCCAAAGGGCTTCGAATGAGTGAACAAAGCCACAAAATTTCGGTGATTTTACTTACCCTTTTGGAGTTGCCCGTTCCTAATTTTACCCTGGGCCCGGAAAATTTGGTAGATAAGGTCTGGCAAAGCTTTGGATATGAAGATATTGACTTTAATGAATATCCAGGGTTTTCCGAAAATTTCTTATTAAACGGAGAAAATCCCGATGCAATCCGGCAATTTTTTACGAGCGGGTTAATATACTTTCTAGAAAAAAACCAAGGGGTATCTATTGAAGCAAGAAACAATCGCTTACTCTTTTATCGGGAGAGGACCTTATTATCTCGGATTGAAATTGAGGATATGATTAACGTGGTAGAAGGGTTTATTGAGATTGTCTCAACCCAAGGAGTTACAACCGAGATACCAGAATAAAAAACCGAGGCTAGCTTGTAAGCTTCGGTTTCTTGGTGCGTGTGGTTTGTTAGGCACTTATTTCATCTACCAAATCTATCAAATCTTCAATTTTATTGATAGAATGCGTATTTTCGGGTAGGTTCAAATCTTGTCCAACCACCTGATAGCCACTAAATAAAATCTGAGTGTCGGTAAACTTGGCCGAAACCTTGTCAATAAAGTCTTGGATAGAATCCTGACCTGGCGTAGAAGTAACCACTGACATCATATAATCGGGTTCGTGAATTTTATGCGCCTCCACCAAGTCATTGTAAGGAAGGCTCTGACCAAGGTAAATCACTTTATGGTTTCGAGATTTTATGATATAACTCGAGAAAAGTAAAGATAGCTCGTGAAGCTCACCTTCGGGAAGGAAAAGTAAAAATTTGCGGGTTTTTGAGTCGGGACTAAATACTTGACCGTCGATGGCCACAATGATTTTCTGACGAATAAGATTACTGATAAAATGCTCCTGAGCGGGGTTGATAGCCCCAGTTTGCCATAAAAACCCGATGCGCACCAGAAATGGATATATAATATTGATCATGGTACGCTCAAAGCCGATCTGCAAAGTATTGGTAGAGATAATCTTTTCAAAACGGTCCTCGTCCAAATCAATCATGGCTATGGTCAGGGCTTGAATTTGATCGGGAAATTTGGAGCTTTTTTCGGTTATTTTTATGACGGTATCTCTAAGATCTTCATCACTCATTTGAGCGATCTTAGAAATCTTAAACCCATTTTCTTTTAGCAAAGAAACATTGAGGATAAGTTTGAGATCCTTGTCATCGTAGTAACGGATATTCGTTTCCGTTCTTTTTGGGGTAACCAGACCGTATCTTTGTTCCCATATTCGTAAAGTATGGGCTTTTATACCGGAAAGGTGCTCTAGATCTTTTATTGAATATACACTCATTGCTTCAAATTTTAGTAGGACAGCTACGAAAGGAGTATGGAAAGGAGATTTTTCTGCATAATTTCCTAAACTTCTTGTCACACGTTCTCTTGCAGAAAAAACATAGCTTGTATTATGAATTTAACTTTTATACCCTTGATTATGTTTTAATTTTCTCAAAAATTTTAAGATAAGTAACATTGTGGCTTAGGAAAAACCCGAGTTGAATCCAATACAGGGCAAATGCCACCGGATTATCCTTGTTTGTTTTAGACTTATGAAAGTAGGCAAGTAAGGCTAAGGAGATTAAAAACCATCCTAGGTAATTTAGCCAGGGTACCGAAATCTGGTTCCAAGCCCAAAAATCGTGTCGGATAGCCACGGGTTCAATAAAATAATCTAGCCCCACCATCAAAAACCCTCCAATAATCACTTTGGAGTAAAAGGTACTCGCCCATCGCTCACTAATTACTCCAGAGCAAAAAGCCAAGACAAACCAATTAACGCCAATGACCAAAGGGATTCCAGAAAGCTTCCAACCAAGGGTAGCTCCATATTGATAGCTGCCAAAAATCCATCCGGTGTGTACCCCTAGCCATTCCATGCTGTAACCAGTTAAAAACGCTAGGGTAAAAAACCATAAAAAAGGACGATACGGCCCTTTTTGATGCCAGCAAACTATGAGAGCGGTAAGGAGTAAATTAAAGGGTACTAGCAATTCAAATAAAGGACGGCTTATGGGGGTTTGGAGACCTATAAACCCTACAACGTGCATCGCCAATAATAAAGCAATTGCCTGCTTCTGATGGGTATATGTCGGTTGAATACTTAATTCCATAAAGTGTCCTGGTCCAGGCCTCTAGCCACTCGATTTATTGTTACAACCAGGCATTTTAGGAAAAGTTTTAAAAGAAAGCAAATTAGGCTATTCGTCCAGTATAGAATTAGACAGATGGGCAATCTTTACAGATACCTTCTAAGAGTAAATTAGATTCCTCTAAGAAAAATCCTGAGGGGAGGTGTATTTGAGGTATTTTAATATCATCTAAGCAAGTAGTAAGCCCACAACTTCTACATTTAAAATGTACGTGCTGGTGATCATGATGATGTGAACTACATCCTGCTTTACATAGAGCATATTTGGGTAAAGAGGAGTCGTCTAGTACTTTGTGAATGAGCCCACGCTCAAGAAAAGTCTTTAAAGTACGATAAATAGTTACCCGGTCGTATTTGTTTTTCAATTTGTCTTCAATGAAGGCATTGGATAGCGCAAAATCATGTTGAGCAAATAAGGACAGGATTTCTTTTCGGCTAGGGGTAGACCTTAAATTATATTCGTGCAAAATAGGGGTAGTATCCATGAGGCTTTACTTTTATAAGACTTCTATATAGGGGGCAACACGTACCAAATTAATTTAGTTTTTAAGCTATACAGAATCTTGGGGCATGGGGCTTACTTGCGCTTTGGGCAAATAGTATACGCGAAAACCTGATGTGCCAGCGCAGGCCGGGCTCTCGCTACTCGCCGGCCATCGCCAAAACCAGCGGCGGGCTCAAACAGACCGCTCCATCCCTAAGCCAAATCGGCATTTAATTGTTTGAAAACAAGCGGGTAACTGAAATAGGGAAACCTTTCCTCTGGGTTCTGGGTGGAAAATAAGTAAAAGGTATAAAAAGAGAGGCATATTTTGTATTTAAAGTTTCCATCAAGGCCTACCCAGACCGTATCATGCCGGCATGATATAAAGTTGGAGGAGTAGGAAAGCCAGACCCAGATTACGGACTCATAGGCTAACTATTGAGGAGTCGGGCTGGGCCCAAAGCTCGAGCGGCAAAGATGAGAACCATAGCAATAAGACAAAGGTCAAGGCAACAGGTTTCATTTTATTAGAAATTTTGGTCGATAATCGGAGGGGGAGTTTCTTATACTAGAAGAGAACCTACACACAACAAGTTGCATGTAAAATGGACTAGCTGTTATGTAACCATGTCAGGGGAGTTAATGCAGAAATAAAATTTTGAAGCAATGGGGAGAAGTTGCTAGTGACTGGCTTAGGGACGCCACCCGGAGGGCCGAGACCGCCGCTGGTTTGTGGGTAGGCCGGCTCGGGCTTTGCTGGTAGGCCCGACCGGCTTAGGCAGGAATGGGCTTTTTGTACAAGAGAGGAAGTAAAGCCGGGAAGCCCCAGAAGCATCCCGGCCTTAAGGGAAGACTATGTACTTATAGCAATTGATTAAGGGAGATTTGGAAAGCGGTTTCGGCTAGTTTAGTAGGATTAGGGTTGTGCAAATGGATTTTTTGTAATGCAGACTCTATGGTCTTGGAAGTATCTTCAAAAATAGCTCGGTCAGTCATTTCGACATCGCCAGACATAAAATAGGCAAAGGCCCGGGCCATGCCACAATTGGCCACAAAATCGGGAATTAAAGCAATTTTTTTATCTACATAATCTGTAATGGGCCCAAAAAAGATCTCCTCTTCGGCAAAAGGAACATTGGCCCCACAAGCAATTACCTCCAGGTCATTTTGCATTAACCGCTCCACTTGATCTTGGCTTACCAGGCGAGAAGCTGCGGCCGGGATAAATATTTCGGCTCCGATATCCCAAATTTGTTCCTGAGCTTGCTCAAAGGGGATTAAATCTTTGGCAACTAAGGTATTGGTCTCACGATCGGTAAACAGTTTTTTAGTAGCTTCTAAGTCAAAGCCTTGGGGATGGATAAGCCCTCCCATACGGTCGATGATGCCTACAATCTTGGCGCCTTCTTTGGCTAAGTATAGAGCGGAGGTAGCCCCAACATTACCCCAACCTTGTACAATCACTCTTTTTTGAGTCAAATCTCCCCCCCAATACGTGTAAAAGTGGCGTATAGACTCGGCTACTCCAAAGCCAGTAATCATATCGGCGACGGTATATTTTTTGGAAATGGTATGCGGGGTATAATCAGGATCTTCTAGAACCTTTGACACCCCTTGTCGTAAACGACCTATCCTACGAATTTTATCGGGTTTGTTTGCGTTGAAATGTCCATTTACCACCCCCTCTTGGGGGTGCCAAAGGCCATAATTTTCGGTAATGGGAATTACTTCGTGGATTTCATCGACATTTAGGTCGCCTCCCGTCCCGTAGTAATTTTTGAGCAGGGGGTATACGGCTTTGTACCATCTTTTCAAAACACCTTCTTTGCGGGGGTCACGGGGGTCAAAATTAATCCCAGATTTGGCCCCACCAATCTCAGGCCCCGAAACCGTAAACTTTACTTCCATGGTTTTGGCTAAGGCCACTACCTCATGACGGTCCAAACCGACTCGCATACGCGTGCCACCACCCGCAGCCCCATTACGGAGTGAGTTAATGACAACCCAACCTTGGGCTTCGGTCTCTCGGTCTTTCCACTCAAATACAATTTCAGGGAGCCTATCTTCAAACTTTTTTAAAAGTGTTTTCATTTTGTAAAAAAATAAACGCTACTATAGGAATGGGGACAAGGGAGCCCCCAAAAAAACTACAAAAATGACTTTGCTAAGTTATAATTAAATGAATCAAAATACGTTTTCAAAAGCATGAATGTTGTGATTGATATGGGTAATACCCGATTAAAGGCGGGATTATTTGACAAAGAAATACTCCTTGAATCCCGGGAAGTAAGCGATGCCCGGCAACTTAAATCCTGGTTAAAAGAAGTTAAACCGCAGACAGTTATGGTGGCTTCTGTTGCTGGGCCTGCCGAAAAATTGGTTGCAGAATTAACTCCAGCGTATAAGGCTTGGGCCCTAAATATCCACGCGCGTTTTCCTTTTAAAATAGATTATGACACACCGCATACTTTAGGGGTTGATCGTTTGGCGTCTGTGGCAGGAGGGCAGGTTTTATATCCAGGAGAAAATCTATTGGTAATTGATGCGGGCACAAGTATCACCTACGATTTTTTGAGCAAACAAGGAGTGTATCACGGAGGGTTTATAAGCATGGGCTTGCGTATGCGTTTGAAAGCATTGCATCATTTCACAGCCCGTTTACCCGACTTAAGTCAAAAAAAAATAGAAAACTTACACGGGGATGGCAAGAGTACTCAGGAAGCTATTCTAGGAGGAACAGTATACGGATTAGTAGGTGAAATTGCGTATTTTATTAGTCATTTTCATAAAAAATACGGAGAAACTCGTTGTATTATAGCTGGTGGGGATGCTATTTTTTTTGAAAGTAGATTAAAAGATCAGATATTTGCAGTTCAAAATCTCACTCTAATAGGCTTAAATCGAATTTTGAAATATAATGCGGAAGGGAATATATAGGTATTGGTTATGGGTTTGGATATTATGGATGACTCCAACTACGATATGGAGTCAAGATTTAGGCAACTCTCCTTACTCTCGAATCGGTTTTGGTGATCTTTTTCCTGAGGGTTTTTCCCATCAATTAGGTACAGGGGGCACAGGGGCCAGTTTTTCGTATCCATTCTTTATTAATAACATTAACCCAGCTTTGTCTTCTTTGAATAGGATTACCATCCTGGATGTTGGTGTAATTGGGCAGGTTCGGCAGGTTGAAGATAACCAATCTAGTTTCCAAGACTTTGGGGCTACTTTGGGGCATTTGGCCATCTCATTTCCAGTGGCCCGGAATTGGACCTCGGTCATTGGGATATCTCCTTACAGCAGTGTTCGCTTTGAGAACACCTTTAAGTTGCCTGTAGAAAACTCAGATTTTATGACGGATGTGACGTTTCGTTCGAGTGGCGGTCTTTCTAAAGTGTATTTAACCAATGCAATTGAATTGCTAGGAGGTAAAAATAATATACGTCGTGACACTTTACGAAACCGCTTGTCCTTAGGATTGAGAATAAATTACTTTTTTGGTTCTACGATTGATGAAAGTATTTCCTCTCTTGATCGAGGAAATGCGGTCAGTACGCAAAATCTGAATTTTTACCGGAGAGATCAGTTTAATGACTTTGTATTTGAACCTGGGATCTCCTACACCATGCGTATGAAAAATGATTTTAAATTTCATGCGGGGTTTGTATACTTAATTGGGACAGACTTTGATGGGGAGCGGCTTACATCCGTAAACCGGAGTTTCTTAGATCCCATTATTGATAATTCTTTTGATATTGATACGGTTTCGGAGAGCACAAAACAAAATATAACTTTTCCAAGCAGGTTACAACTTGGGCTTAGTTTGGAAAAAACAGATAAACGTAGTGGTTTAGCAAAGTGGGTTTTATCCGCAGATGTAGCCACGCAGGACTGGTCTGAGTTCAGCAATTTTGACAATGTAGATACATTGGGCCAATCCTATATGGCAGCATTAGGGTTTCAATGGACTCCTGATTTGGCTTCTGTTCGGAAAGGTTTTTGGAGAAGATCTGTTTACAGGGCTGGTTTTCGTTTCGACCGAACAGCCTTACGATTTAATAATGAGGCGATTGACGATATTTCATTTAGTTTAGGTACCTCCATACCTTTTGGAAGAAGTCGGACAAACCTCAATTTAGCTGCCCAGTTTGGTTCTCGTGGTACATTAGATAAAAACCTGGTTCGCGAACAATATGTGAAATTGTCACTAGGTATTACGATTGGAGATACGTGGTTTATTAAACCAAAGTATGACTAATAGCTATGTGTTTTATAACTCTCAGCTCTTTATACACTTGGTGTTTTTGGTTTAAAACCGGGTAGAAGTAGGATAGATCTACTGCCTTCTGGGGTTTTGAGGGAACAAATCTAATCAAAATTTTATTTTATAATATACTATAAAACCCAAACATTAAAGAATAATTATACAGTTATTAACGTATCAAAAAAATGAAAAGAAAGTTCTTATTAACGTTTGCATTATTTCTTTCGGCCATTGCTGTTTCCTCAGCTCAATGTACCGAGGAGTATAAGTGGGGAGATGACCCCCAGAGAGCCAAAGAAAAATTCACCTTGTTTTCAGATGATCTTCGCTCTAAAAGTTACAAAACAGCCGTAGAACCACTGGAGTGGCTTCTTGAAAATACCCCGGATCTCAATTGTCAACTATACATCAAAGGAGTAAGAACCTATCACTCTTTGGTTCAAGAAACAGAAGATGCCACCCAGAAGTCTGCTTATGAAGATGCTGCTCTAAAATTATATGATCAGCGAATTAAAAATTTTGGCGGAGAGGCTGATGTCTTAAATCAGAAGGGATATTATGCCGTAAGTTACTGGATTGACCGCCCAGAAAAACTGCCCGAACTTTATGATTTATATGCCCGCCTGGTTGAGTTAAATAAAAATGACACGTACTCAGCGAATATTAAATACAACATGTACGTAACGGGGATCATGTTTGATAATAAATTGAAAGGAATCGATACGACAACCTTCATTGATAAGTACGAGCATTTAACTTCAATTATTGAGCATAATATAGGGGGCGCTAAGGATCAAGCAAAACTAGAGTGGGAAGAGACTCAAGAATACATTGATGCTGAGTTTGTAAAGCGAATACCCATAGATTGTGATTTTATTCGTAATAAAATGATTCCCGAATTAGAAGTGGTGCCCGATGAAGACAGGATCTCGATGCTAAACGACATCATTGGTCGTATGTTGAAAGCTAAGTGCTTAGATGACCCAAATTTTATCAAGTTAAGTGAAGAGCTCGTTAATCTAGATCCATCTTGGAGTCGTTATCAATTCTTAATCAAGTATTATTTAGGTATAAAGGATTATGCGACGGCAGAGTCTTATATCGCCAAAGCCCTGCCACTGGCTGAGACTCAAAAAGATAAAGCAGAAGCCTTGATGACAAGGGCTAGGTTGAAAAGTAAAAAAGGTGATGTAATTGGGGCCCGGGCCGATGCTAGGCAAGCAATTAGCACAGATGCAAGTCTTGCTTATGAAGGGTATACGATTATTGGAGATCTGTATTTTAATAGTGCCAGGCAGTGTAATGGAGGAGATGCTTCCAACCCTGTCAACAAAAAAGCGATCTATATTGCCGCTTATAATAAATACGTACAAGCTGGTAATCAACAAAAAGCAGCTCTTGCCAAACAGTACTTCCCCACTAAAACCGAAATCTTTGAACGTAGTGCCGGTGGTACTATCGTTAATGTAGGTTGTTGGGTTGGAGAGACTGTAACTATCCCTTCCTTATAAAACCCATAACTCTTCATGAGTAAAGCAATTGATAATTCAAGCCAGCAAGCCCCTTTTTACCGAGTTAAAAGGGGGCTTGTCTGGTTTTTGCTTTTATTTAATGTCTTTTTTTTTATATTACTGTCCAGTTCTTGTCAAACAGACCCAGAACAGTTAAAAGCCTTGGAACCATATAATGGTCCCATTATGAAAACGGTCAATATTCAGACTGTCTATCGGGATTCTGGCAATGTAAAGATTATTATGGAAGCACCTCTCCAGTTGGAATATGAGAGTGGAGATCAATATTTCCCCAAGGGTATTACATTGAATTTTTATAATGATGAAGGGCTTTGCTATAATCAACTTACGGCTCAAAAAGCTCGGTATTCTAAGATAGAAAACTTATACACAGGTACTGGAGATGTTGTTGTGGAAAATATTGTCAAACAAGAAAGGTTAAATACAGAAGAACTTAACTGGTCACCAGAAGAGCAAAAAATTTACACGGAAAAATTTGTCACTATTACAACCCCAGACGAGCTGTTAAAAGGAGAAGGATTAACTGCCAACCAAGATTTTACGGAGTATAAGATAACTTTTCCAAGGGGCGAATTTAGTATTCCAGAAGAAGATAAAGAAAAGAAAAATAATACTCCGGCTCGTGAAGATCAAAAAACGGATAGTACGAGTTTCCAGAAGCCGCCAAGCCAATCTGATACAGTCATATGAAACTACCAGAAGTCCTTCTATTATCCGGAAGTGTTGTATGCTTAATTATTGGAGTTGACCAACTTACTCGTTTGGGCTACTCAATTAAGGAAACCTATTGGTTATTCATGCTTTCTATTATGTGTTTATTGGGTCATAATCTACTCAAGGGAAATAGAAAAACCGAGAACGATTCATCATCCTCCGAATCGAAAACCTTCCATCCACCCAAGCGCTAAATGGACTATCAAGAAATAATCATTATAATACTTTCTCTTTTACTTTCGGCCTTTTTCTCCGGTACTGAAATTGCTTTTGTCTCGGCCAATAAGCTTTACTTTGAGCTCCAAAAGAAAGAAGGGAATTGGGCTGGGGCAATTATCACCCGTTTTATTAAAAAACCTTCTCAATTTATCTCTACCCTACTTGTAGGCAATACCATTACTTTGGTTGTCTATGGTATCTACATGGCCGAGCTTTTAAACCCTTGGATACTTACCTTATTGCCTTTTGATTTTCGTAGTGAAATCATCGTTTTAATTTTGCAGACCTTGGCCTCCACCGTATTAGTTTTAATTACGGCCGAATTTCTTCCTAAAACTATTTTCATGTTTAATCCAGACCGTTTTCTGGAAGTTTTGGCTGTTCCTGCCTGGTTGGTTTACCAGGCTTTTTATTGGCCTGTTTGGCTAATTGTGTCGCTTTCGCACCTTCTTATTCGGTATGGGTTCAATTTAAAATATTCGGAAGGAGAAGCCGTATATAAGCTGGTTGATATCAATAATTACCTCGAGAGAAGCCTCAACGATGAAAATCAAGAAGAAGACCTACCTATAGACTCAAAAATTTTCAACAATGCTGTACTCTTTAAAAATGTCAAAGTTCGCGACTGTTTGATTCCTCGTACAGAACTAGTAGCTGTAGAAATAGAAGATCCTATTGATAAGCTAAAAAAGGCTTTTATACAAAGCGGGTTTTCCAAAATTATAGTGTTCCAGGATAGTATAGACAATGTAATTGGTTACTGTCACTCTGGGGCTCTTTTTCAAACCCCAAAAGATATACGCTCAATTTTATCTGATATTATCATTATACCTGAAACCACTCCTGCCCAAGAATTATTGGTACAATTTATACAGAAGCATAAAAGTATAGCCTTGGTCGTAGATGAGTTTGGAGGAACCTCAGGCATCGTTACTTTGGAGGATATTGTAGAAGAGATCTTAGGTGAGATTCAAGATGAATATGATAAAGAAGCCTGGATAGAAAGACAAGAAGACGAAAGGACCTTTTTGCTTAGCGCCCGGCACGAAATAGATTATTTAAATGAAAAGTACGGATGGGAAATACCAGATGGGGAATATGATACGCTAGGCGGCTTTATTTTATATATTAACGAAAACATTCCCCAACCAAAAGAAATTATAAAGTATCCTCCCTTTACTTTTTATATTCAAGCCATAGAATATTCGCGGATAGATACCATCCGAGTGATTTTGGATAAACCCTTTCAAAACCCAAGTCTGGCTTCAGGGGCAAGCTCCGAAAATGCCCCACTTAAATTACAACGATCAGGCTGATACTTTGTCATGACTGCCTAATGTTGTATATTTGCGGACTCAAATACATAGCGACATTAGGTATGGCAGTAATCAACACAATCCGTAAGTACTCAACATTGGCGATAACCCTCATTGGGTTTTCTATCTTAGCCTTCGTTTTAGCAGATCTTCTTAGCCCAGGAGGAGGTGGAGGACGAACCCAACTGTACGTCGGAGAAATCAATGGAAATAGCATTACCCGACAAGAGTTTGAACAAGAGCTAGATTTACTCGTGGGTAATTATCAATTAAGCCGGGGCGAAATGCCCAATGAAACCCAGATGGGTTCTTTACGAGAAGAAGCTTGGTCAAGTTTGGTTTATAAATATGCTTACCAAGACCGAATGGAAAATTTAGGGCTAGAGGTCAGCGATGAAGAGCTCACCTCCATGGTGCAAGGAGATTCCATATTTATCCACCCTTGGATAAAGCAACAATTCACAAACCCAGAGACCCAAGTTTTTGATCCAGCTTTCGTCACCCAATACTTGGCTCAAATGGGGCAAGACCGTCAAGCTCAAATCCGGTGGTCTTACTTTGAGCGTGAACTAAAAAAGAATCGGGCTCAAACTAAATACGAAGACTTATTACGATTGTCTAGTTATGTCACTGAAGAAGAGGCAAAACGACGGTACTTGAATCAAAATGCAAAGGCGAAAGTAAAGTATGTATACGTGCCCTACACGAATATACCAGATTCACTGGTGGAGTCACAGATTACTGATGAGCTATTACAAGAGATTCTGGATGAAACCCCAGAGAAATACAAGGCTCAAAATTCTCGTTCTGTCGAGTTCGTAGCTTTTGATATTTTTCCAACCCAAGCTGATACGACAGCTTTTATAACTGAAATGAATCAATTGGCCGAAGATTTTAAGACGGCTTTGGATGATTCAAGTTTTTCTGCTTTACAATCTGATAATGTTAACCCTTATGCTTATCAGTCTCCCAAAGAAGTTCCTTCCTTTGTATTTAATGAAGAGGGGCCCCTAGAAGTAGGTAACGTCTATGGCCCCGTTCTGGATGGAGCGGACTATAAAATCGTGAAGTTGGTAGATATAAAAGAAGATACCGCTGTATTTGCCCGGGCAAGTCACATCCTGTTTAGTGCCCGGGAAGATGAAACACAAGATAAAAAAGATGAAGCCCGACAGAAGGCTTTGGAAGTTTTACAAGAAATTCAAAATGGGGCAGACTTTGCCGAAATGGCCAAGGAACACGGTTCGGACGGAACGGCAAGTCGCGGGGGTGACTTAGGTTATTTCCAAAGAGGAGAAATGGTAGCACCATTTGCAAATGCTGTTTTTGATGCTCCCGGTTTAGGTCTGATTCCTAATCTTGTAGAAACTCGTTTTGGTTATCATATCATTGATGTTACGGCTCCCAAAACCAAGAATACCTATTTAATGGCTACGATTTCTCGGAAAGTCGAGCCAAGTGAACAAACTCGGAATGATATTCTAATCCAGGCCGATGAGTTCAGATTAGAGTGTCGTGATTTGGAAGGGATGACTATCAAAACCGAAAGTACATCTGCCATCAACCTACAATTGGCAGCAAATCTTGATCCCAATACCTCCCGCCTCGCATCTCTAACGGGAGCCCGGGAAATTGTTCGTTGGGCCTTCAATGAAGCCGAAATAGGTCAAATATCCGAAGTATTTGAGATTATTGATCAAAATAAATATATCGTAGCGGGTTTGAAATCGTCTACGAAGGATGATGAGAGCTCCGTAGCTATTTTCCGGGAACAGTTAAGACCGGAGGCCATTAAAAAGTTGAAAGCCCAAAAAATAATGGAGAAACTGAGTCAAGATGACAAATCCTTGGAAGAAATATCAAAAGAATACGGTGCAGGGGCTACGTTTAATACGGCCGAAAATATAACCCTTTCTGGTACTACGTTTGGGAATACGGGAGCTAATCCACGGGCTATTGGGGCATCTTTTGGCCTTATACCGGGTAAACGTAGCCCAATCATACAAGATGATACAGGGGTATTCATTCTAGAATTGGAAGTCAAAGAAAATGCGGCCCCAATCTCCGAATATTCTCAATACGTTGATCAAGAAAAAAGTGGAAGAATAGCTCGGGTACGTACGCAATTAGATCAGGCCATCCGGAAGTCATCCAATATTAAAGATGAGCGATACAAGTATTATTAAGATAAGAAATTAAATTGTATTTAATTATTTAGCCGTGGTCTAATTTATAAGACCGCGGCTTTATTATTTTAGTTCAGGGACACTCATTTTTTGCAAACGGAAGTTTACCGTAGTGCCTTTACCCTCCTCGCTCTCAAACTTTAAGGTCCCCCCGTGTTTTTCGATGAAGCTTTTGACTAATAATAGGCCAAAACCTGTACCCTTTTCATTGCCGGTTCCTCGAGAAGTATGATGCTCACCTTCAAACAAAATTTTGGAAATTTCTTCCTTTCCTATACCGACTCCTTCATCCATGACACTGAAGTTAATCCAATCTTCCTCAGCTTCCTGGGCTTTGATCCATATTTCTGAGTTAGGATGGGAAAATTTGATGGCATTTGCAATCAAGTTGCGGAGGATGTAGTCCAACATATTTGGGTCGGCATATACTTGGGCCTCCGAAATAACTTTTGCGTGTAGAGTTATCTGTTTGTTACTTGCCGACTTTTCATACAGGTCAATATTAGTTCGTATAACTTCAGAAGGATCTAGGCCCTGGGGTTTAAAGTCCAATTCGCCAGTCTGGGATAGGCTCCACTGTAATAAATTGTCTAGCAAATCAATGACCCGAAACAGGGATTTTTGATTTTGTCTGGCAAAGTTTTGTATCTCTTTACTGGTAAAAGCTTCTGCGTTATCGTCAATTATATGCATAAAACCCTTTACTGTAGCCAAAGGAGAACGTAAATCGTGAGAAATAATAGCGAGAATTCGGTCCTTCACGTGATTGAGGCGGGACAAACGATTTTCCGACTCTTGAATCTGGGTATTTATGGCGCTAAGCTCCTCGTTCTGTAAAGCCAGTTCCTCATTTTTTTCTAAGTTTTCTTGCATACGGGCCTGTATTTCACCTAGCATGTGGTTAAAGTGCCCCGTTAGCTCACCAATTTCATCAGAAGATCCGGATACCAGTGGAGCTTTTTTACTACTGGGATGAAAACCTTCCTTGACTGTATCTTTAATAAAAGCACTAAGCTCCAGAATAGGGCTTGTAATTTTACGGGCTAAAAAATAGCTTAGTATTAAACTTAATAAAATAGCCAAGGCGATGATTAACCATAGCGTATTGTTTTGGTATACCTTGAGTGCTTGAATTTTTTGGTCAATTTGACTTAAAAACTCTTCCATCAAAGTGGCTGTACGATCAGCATGGGCTCTCATTTGAGCATTAACCCCTTCGTGATTGCTCAGGCCGATCTGTTTTTCTAATTTTTTTAGACTATTGAAGTCGGTCAAATAAGCCTGCAATAATTGGATTACCTCTTCTCTTTGCACTTTTTCTAATTGATGATCTAACCGTAAAGACTGGATGAGTTGGTTGCAAAGTATTTCTAATTTACCGGCATATAGCTCATCTTTACGGATGATGTAATCTTTTTCGTGCCTTCTTAGCATGAGCATGTCAGCTCGGTTGATGCCGTAATTAAGCTGCTCTACCCGGTGTATTTTATTCCGCATGTGCCCAATTAGGCCATAATCTTTAAAACCACGGCGATAGGATAAATCGGCTAAGAGGAGGAAAGAACGTTCATAAGATTCCAGTTCGTATATGATTCGCTTGATGTAGTCCTTCACATAGACCTCATCCAAGTCTAATAAGCGGACAAGTGGCATATCCAAAAGGCGATAAAGTTTTTGACGGACTACTTGGATGAGAGAGTCATGCTTTAGTTGAAAAGCACTTTCTTTTGTTTTAAAAAACTGAGGGTTTCTCGTTTCGTAGTAAAAGAAATCGTGTTCGTATCGGAGTACCTTGAGTATATCAACAAATACTTCCTCCATTTCGATAGTTACAGAAGTTAATTTACTCCCCCGTGCATAATAACCAACACTCGTAAGTGCCAAAACCAGTGAAATTATGGTAATGCTTAAAAACGCAAGAAATAGTCTGGTGCGAAACTTCTGAAAACGAAACTGCATGCTAAATCAATTTTACCTCATCGGAAGATATAAAGAGAAATACCTCAAGTCTTATGAATAAGATCTGAATAAGTTAATCTTGCCAATTACTCTCGAATAAACCGACAAGTGTTGACGTGATATATAAAAGGAGTTATCTGATTGAGGAATTTTTTATGCACTACATCTTAAATGTCATCTCTTCGGTAATGCATAGTGATATTACTACATCAACCCTTGGGAATTGATCTAGTCATGGGCCACATGTTAGCCCCTTACAATTGCGCTTTTTGGTGTCATTCGTATTAGGAATACATAGTTACTAATTCTTTGAATAGAACACAAGTCATGCTCTGGCATTCAGCCGATCTTCCCTCATAAAGATGCTTTTAAAACTATTTTATAACTTAGTTCACTAATTATGTAGACCTTTATGAATGTGTTATTGCAGCTTTTGTTAAGGGCATTGAGAGGTCTGGTTTAGCGTAAATATTAAAGTATGGTAGTCAAAAAATACGTCTCCTTCTCCTATATTGTAAAAGTTAGCTGGAAGAGTATATTCCTCATGTTACTTTTATCTACGGGTGTTTCTTATGCCTATTTGGAATTAAATATCAAGCAAGCAGCGTTGGATTATCTTCCAATTGGCACATTGGGAACGGCTATTGCAATTCTACTAGGGTTCCGGAATAATTCAGCCTATGATCGCTTTTGGGAAGGACGGAAAATTTGGGGAGAAGTAGTGAATTATAGCCGGACGTTTTCTCGGTAAATCCTGACGATGCTTAGCTTAAAACACACCCAAGGGCTCAAATCCCCAGAGGATCTAAAAATGTTCCAGGCTGAGTTAATTAAGACTGTCCGAAAAGCTAGAAAGCTTGGAATGAGGAGAGTGCTTTATTTTAAA